>DWZQ01000008.1 GCA_019117485.1 Candidatus Agathobaculum intestinipullorum
TGTTTGCTACCCCAAATGCACAACATGTCAGAAGGCCGCAAAATGGCTGGATGCACAGGGCATCCCTGTCACAGTGCGCGACATCAAGCAGGATAACCCCACCGAACAGGAGCTGCGTACATGGCACAAGATGAGCGGCCTGCCGCTCAAGCGTTTTTTCAACACCAGCGGCTTACAGTATAAAGCGCTCGGGCTGAAAGACAAATTGCCGCAGATGAGCGAGGCGGAACAGTTTGCCCTGCTCGCGACCGATGGTATGCTGGTCAAACGTCCGCTGCTGATCGGGGATGATTTTGCTTTGCCCGGATTTAAGCAAACTGAATGGGAAGATAAACTAAAAAAGGATTGACAAACCCCGCCCGGTATAGTATAATATTCCTTGCTTATCGGGCATGATATGGAGCGGTATCGAAGCGGTCATAACGAGGCGGTCTTGAAAACCGTTTGCCCGAAAGGGCGCGTGGGTTCGAATCCCACCCGCTCCGCCAACCATCAAAGGCGGACCAACTACACACTTGACATGGAGACGTACCCAAGCTGGTGAAGGGGCTCCCCTGCTAAGGGAGTAGGTCGGGAAACCGGCGCGAGAGTTCAAATCTCTCCGTCTCCGCCACGCAACCCCCGCAGTCGTAAGACTGCGGGGGTTTTTCGTTTGCGGTCACTTGCGGCGCTGCTCTTAAAAATCAATGCCAGCGGGCGATAGGATAGATATGGAGGATAGGACGCTGTCGGATGCAATGGGGGGATGGAGATGGCTCGGAAAAACGGTATCGTAGCAGTGTTGCTGCTGTTGCTCTTGTCAGCCTGTGCGCCAACTGTTGCGCCACCGTCACCGCCGACGGACGAAACGGTGGACACGTCTGCGCAGCCGGTGGCTCCGGCGCCAAAACCGCCGGAGGGCGATGACGTGCAGCCGCCGGAACCACCTGCCCAGCCCACGCCCGTGCGGCCTAAGGACGAACAGGAGTTTGTGCGCGTGCGCGACTATATCCCGGATATCGTGGTTGACCTGCGGTACGCCACGGCGGATAACTTCACCGGTACGGTGATCTATTCGTATGACGATGCATGGCTGCGGTATGATACGGTGGAAAAACTGATCGACGTGCAGGAGCAGCTCAAGGCAGAGGGCTACCGGCTGTGCATCTGGGATGCGTTCCGTTCTGCGGCCAGCCAGCAAAAGCTGTGGGAGGTCTGCCCGGACGGCAACTATGTTGCCAACCCGGCGAACGGGTATTCGGGCCACACCCGCGGCGATACGGTGGATGTGACGCTGGTCACGCTTGAGGGCGGGGCGGTCGAGATGCCGTCCGGCTTTGACGATTTTTCCGCGCTGGCCGACCGGGATTATGCCGATGTGTCCGCGCAGGCGGCGGAAAACGCACGTCTGCTGGAGCGTGTGATGGAGGACTGCGGCTTTACCGGCTATGATAAGGAATGGTGGCATTACAGCGATAACGACCGTGCGCAGCCTGCGCCGGAGTTCGAACCGGAGATGGGGTCATCGGACGATCCGTAAGGGGAAAAATGGCCAATGGCCTCAGCGGTGCGTCCGATCGAACGCACCGCTTTTTTGTCGCAAAACAGCGCGAAAACCGTCACGCGGGTTGAAAAGCTGGTTGGATGGTATATAATAGAAGCATCATTGTAGCTTTGCGCCAAGGGAGGATACCGAGATGATTTACACCGTAACCCTCAATCCATCGCTGGACTATCTGGTGCATACCGACGCGCTGCGCCCCGGGCGGCTGTGCCGCACGGACAGCGAAGCGCTGCATCCGGGTGGTAAGGGCGTTAACGTGTCGCTGGTGTGTGCAGCGCTCGGACTGCCGACGCGCGCACTCGGCTTTATCGCGGGGCGCACGGGCGCACTGTTCGCCTCGCTTTTGGCCGAAACCGGTGTGGAATATGATTTCTGCCATCTGGACGGGGGCATGACGCGCATTAACGTCAAGGTCGCCGCGCGGGAGCAGACCGAAATGAACGGCACCGGCCCGGTTATCCCGCCGGAGGCGCTGGAAAAATTGGCAGAAACGCTCGATACGCTGGGCGAAGGCGACTGGCTGGTGTTGAGCGGTTCGCTGCCCGCGGACGTACCGGCGGACAGCTATGCCAAGCTGCTCGGCCATGTGCGCGGCCGCGGGGTGAAAACCGTCGTGGATGCTGCGGGTGACGCGCTCAAAAATGCGTTGCCGTGCGCGCCGGATCTGGTTGCGCTCGGCCTGCGCGAACTGGATGAACTGATCGGCGGCGCGCCGCACAGCGCGGCGGGCATTACGGCCTGCGCGCGCGAGTTGCAGCAGACGGGCGCGCGCGACGTACTGATCGCCTGCGACAGGGGCGTTGTGTACACGCCGCAGGCCGGAGCGGGGCTGTTTTTGACCTATGCGCCGGGCGAGACCGTGCAGCCAGTCGGCATGGGCAGCGCGATGACCGCAGGCTGGCTGTATGCGCGGGCGCGCGGGCTGTCCTTGCCCGAAACGCTGCGCTGGGCGGTGGCCGCAGGCTGTGCGGCGCGCTCCTCGCCGTGGCTGCCCGACCGGGCGGCCATTGAGCGCGCGCTGGTCAAGACGGGTGCGCCGCACGCGGTCTGACGTATCACAAAGCAGAGAGGAAGGGATGGGTGCAAATGGGTGTTATGACCCGCGTATGGATCGTCGGCGCGGGCGGGCGATTGGGCTCGGCGTTGGGGCGCCGTTTTGCCAGCAACATGGCATTTAAGCTGCTGACAAGCGACCGGGATGTGCCGGTCGAGGACAGTAAACAGGTCGGTCGCTTTGCCGACTTGAACCATCCGGATGTAATCATCAACTGCGCCGGGCTGACCGACGTGCGTCTCTGCGAGAACTGCCCGGAGGAAGCGTATAAGGTCAACGCGCTCGGCGCGCGCAATCTGGCGGTGGCGGCGCGCCGTATCGACGCGAAGCTGATCCAGATTTCGACCGACGATGTGTTTGATGGCACGGGCAACGCCGCGCTGTGCGAGTTTGACGACCCGCACCCGGTCACCATGTACGGCAAGAGCAAGTATGCGGGCGAAAAACTGGTGCGTGAGCTGACCGACAAGCACGTGATCGTGCGCTCGTCGTGGCTGTACGGCGCGGGGACGTATGATTTTGTCGACCGCGTGCTGGACGCGGCGGCCATCGGCGGGCCGATCCGCCTGCCCGGCGATGAAATTTCGTCGCCTACCTCGGCGGACGCGCTGGCAGGGCTGATTGAGTACCTCATCACGGCGCGCGAGTACGGTTTGTACCATGCTTCGTGCGAAGGTTGGTGCTCGCGCGCGGACTGGGCGCGGGAGATTGTGCGTCTGGCGGGGTATTCCGGCGCCGTCGTAGAGGAGGGGGCGGCAGGAGACACGCTGCGCCCGCGGTTTACGCTGCTCGATAACATGATGATGCGTATCACCGGCATCTACCGCATGCCGGACTGGAAAGATGCGCTGGCGGCCTATCTTGCTGGACGGCAGACGGGAGGGCAGGTATGAGCGGAACGGAAAACCGGAACAAACCCGGCCTGACGACCATGATTTTTATCGCGCTGCTGCTGGGCGCCGCCACCGGCGCGCTGCTTCATGCCTTTGCCGCTGACGTGCCTGCTGTGCAGAATATCCTGATCGGCGGTGTGTTCTATGTGGTTGGGCAGGGCTTTATCCGTCTGATGCAGATGCTGGTCGTGCCGCTGGTGTTCTGCTCGCTGGTGTGCGGTGCGGCCGCCATCGGCGACACAAAAACGCTGGGCAAGGTCGGCGTCAAGACCATCGGCTTTTATCTGGTTACGACCATGCTGGCTGTGGCTGTGGCGCTGGGGGTGGCGTCGGTGGTCAACCCCGGCCTTGGGCTGGATATGTCACAGGTGCAGGTTGCAGAGACCACGATCAGCGAAAATCCGACCAGCGTGGTCGACACCCTGCTCGGTATCATTCCGAAAAATCCGATCGAGGCACTCGCCACCGGTAATATGCTGCAAATCATCCTGTTTGCGCTGATCGTCGGCCTGATTTTGGCGAAATTGCAGGATAAGGTGCAGATGGTGACGAACTTCTTCCAGCAGGGCAACGACATCATGATGGAAATGACCATGATGATCATGCGCCTTGCGCCCATCGGCGTGTTCTGCCTGATCGCCAAGACTTTTTCTGAACTGGGCTTTTCCGCGATGGTGCCTATGTTCAAATATATGGGCGCGGTGCTGCTGGCGCTGGCGGTGCAGTGTTTCGGCGTGTATCAGGTGTTGCTCAAGCTGCTGACGGGATTAAACCCCTTGCGCTTTATCCGCAAGTTTGCGCCCGTGATGGGCTTTGCGTTTTCAACCGCAACGTCAAATGCGACCATCCCGCTGTCGATTGAGACGCTGGAGGAAAAGGTCGGCGTATCGCGCCGCATTTCCTCGTTTACCATCCCGCTGGGCGCGACCATCAACATGGACGGTACCTCGATTATGCAGGGCGTGGCGGTGGTGTTTGTGGCGCAGGCGTTCGGCATAGCGCTGACCCCTGCCGACTATCTGACGGTCATTGCAACCGCGACGCTTGCCTCCATCGGTACGGCGGGTGTGCCCAGTGTCGGCTTGATTACGCTGGCGATGGTGTTCGACTCGGTCGGCCTGCCGGTGGCCGGTATCGGCCTGATTATGGGCATCGACCGCATCCTCGATATGGCGCGCACGGCGGTCAACATCACGGGCGACGCAGTCTGCACGACGATTGTGGCGCATCAGGACGGCGCGCTTGACCGTGAAGTCTTCCGGCAGAGGTGACAGACGGAATATGCAGAAAAGTGCAATATTATACGAAAATACTGGTAAGGACGCGGTAAAATTGTTGTGCAAACTTTAGGGGTTACCGCGCCATAAGGCAAGACCAGTTTGCGTGGATATTTTTTCTTTGGGAACAACCGCGGTTTGCGACCGCTGATACGAATGGCCGCAAATCGCGGTTATGCGCGTGAAATATGTGTCTGTATGATGTAAAATAACGGTATTTTATGGTATGGTTTGCGGTCTGGCGCATAGAAATAAAGGGGACGGGGCAGTACCGCCAAAAAGGCAGCGACAGCTAACTGTGCAAAACGACAATACAGTGTCATCCAGATTTTACTGAAATATTCACTTGCTGCCTTGAACCTGTCGAATAAGTGTGATAGAATATGAACGTTAGTATGTCGTTTCATCCGTTCGTTGAGAACGGCCGAAGGTGGGGCTGCGCATGCTGCGGCTGGCAGCCGTGGGCAGCTGGATCTCAGGCCGGTGCGTCTGGGTGAGCGGCTACTTTTTTGTACGGCTTGAACTGGGTGAAAAATATTGTATTCTTACTATCATTTTTTCTGAAAGGGAGAGAAAAGAATCATGGGCAAAACAAAGGCGGATGCGAAAGTAAAAAGAAGCATACGCAAGCAGATCGTCGATGGGTATTTGCGGATTATATTGCTGTCCTCACTGCTGGGCATTGTGACGATCATATCGCTGTGCGCGTTGTACCTGTTTTACGGCAACATGAACAGCCTCAATGCGGAGCGTGAGCAACTGTCCACCACGATCGACGCGCATTACAGATGGAGCTCCGATCTGATCAGCAGTCTGGAGAGCGGCACTGAGTTTACCGGGGAACTCGATCCGAACGCGTGCTCGTTTGGCCAGTGGCTGACTGACCATATGGCCGGGGGCACATCGGGCGATAAGCTCGCGCAGAATGTCAGCGCGAAGGCAAACGAAATCACGCAGATGCATTCGGAAATCCATAACATGGCGCAGGAATTGGTTAACATGCGCCGGACCGATCCGGAGCAGGCGATTACTCTGTTCTTCGACGAGGTCAACCCCAAGGCCGATGAGGTTATTGACGGACTGGGCGATATTGACGACCTTTATGCAGCAGAGACGCAGAAGATCTCGCGCAGCTTCCAAACGCTGCTGGTTGTGATTATTGTTGTCATCGTGGTTGTCATGCTGGCCATCAGCGTTTTCTCGTTCTTCTATGGCCGCCGCTTGGCCAAGCAGATCGCGGAGCCTGTTATGATGGTAGCGGACTGGGCAAACCACCTGTCGCTCGGTGCGGTCGACCTTTCTTTCAGCCCGGATAAGCTGGCCGAGTTGGAAAAAGAAAATAAAGATAATGAAGTTGGCCTGATGATTACCGCTTTCAGCACGATGGCGGATAATATCCGTGAAAATGTGTCGGTCGTGCAGCGCATCGCGGACGGCGATATGACGGCTTTCGTCAAGATCCGCTCGCGTCGCGACAGCTTGGGCAAGAGCCTGTACCGCCTGGTGCAGTCAAACGATATCATGTTCAACGAGATCGTCGATTCGGCGCACTCGGTTGCGGCCGGTGCAGATGAGATCGCCAATGCCAGCCACTTGCTGGCGGAAAGCAGCACGACGCAGGCGGCTGCGGCGACAAGCCTGTCCGACGAGATGAAGCACGTTACCGAGCTGATCCAGTTCAACGATGAAAAGGCCAAGGAAGCGCACGAAATCACCAGAGCGATCGAGCGCGACCTGCAAACCAACAACGAGCATATGAAGGTGCTGGTTGATTCGGTCAACCATATGCGCGATGCATCCAAGCGGATCGCAACCGTTATCAAAACCATTGATGATATCACCTTCGAGACCAATATTCTGGCGCTCAATGCGGCAATTGAGGCAGCGCGCGCGGGTTCTGCGGGCAAGGGCTTTGCCGTTGTTGCGGACGAAGTTCGTGCACTGGCGATGAAGAGCGCCGAGGCGGCGCAGGAAAGCCGTACGCTGATCGAAAACAGCATCAAGCAGACCGAGCACGGTACGGCGATTGCAGCGGAGTCCGCGGAGATTTTCGACGAGATCAACAAGAAAATCGCGCAGATCGTCGAGATCGTGGAAAACGTATCCGGCCTGTCCACCAACCAGATGCAAAGCGTGCAGCAGGTTGCGGAATCGGTGGCGCAGATCACCGAAGCGGCCACCAGCAACGCGGCCATCAGCGAAGAGTCGGACGCTTCCAGTCAGGAAATGCGCCATCAGGCAGCCTTCCTGCGCAACAAGATGAAGCACTTCAACCTGCGTGCCCGCGAAAAGGGCAAGGCGTACATCCCGGACGAAAAGCAGTACGATGCGAAATTTATCGAGTATGCTAACCGGGCATACCAGATTAAGGAGACCACCGGTAAGTACGGCCACGAATACATTGATCCCTCTGGCGAGGAGTTCGAAGGCCAGCTGCTCGAGGCTCCGTCTAACGAGTCGTAAAATTCAGCAAAACATCGAAAGCCCCATATCCACGAGAATATGGGGCTTTTTGTATGTCGTGGCGGCTTAGGACCGTCTGGTTTGCACGTCCGGCAGGTCGAATGCGCGGATGGAGCAGCGCACCTTGCCCGACCGCCCAGGTTCTATGCGGGGCACAGTTACCGCGCATATCGCAACACCCGGCAGGAACGTGGCAATATCCTGCCGGAATGCCTCGGCCTGTGCGGCATCAAAGCCGTCGCCCGGCACGAGCTGAAGCTCGGCGTGACACACATCGGTTTGCACCAGCTGGAACTGTCGGATGGCGGGATATTTACGCACCAGCTGGTTGGCAACGTGTCCATGCACCAGTTTGCCGTTCGGCAGCAGGAAAAGTGCGTCCTCGCGGCCATCCAAACTGTGCAGCATGGGCAGCGTTACGCCGCAGGGGCAAGAGGTTTCGAGCGATAGCGTGGCCGTATCGCCCAGTAAGTAGCGCAGGCGCGGCATGGCAAGGTTGTGCAGGTCGGTCGTGACGACAAGGCCGCTCTGCCCGGGCGCCACCGGCTGCCATGTGATCGGGTCGACGATTTCCATCAGCACGTTTTCAGCAGAAAGGTGCAGGTGCCCGTGCGGACATTCATAGGCGAGGATGCCTGCGTCGCGCGCACCGTATTCGACCACGACCGTGCAGCCGAACACGGCTTTCAGCCGTGCGCGCTGCGCATCGTCCAGTGTTTCCGAAGTGGATACGACCGCTTTGAGCTGCACGCGCAATTGGTCGCGCACGGGTTCCAGCAGCTGCGCGAATGCGTCCAGCGCGGTCGCGTAGCCGTACAGGTATTCCGGCCGGTAGCGGTTGAGAAAACGGACGTAATATGCCGTTTTGTCCGCAGACAGCTCGTAGGCGGACAGAATAGCGCGGTTTTTGAGAAAACGGTCCTTGCAGCGCGAGGTAAACTGCTGGTTTTTGTGCAGCTCGACCGGATTGCCCCACAGCATCACGCTCCGGCTGCCGGGCGTAATGCCGTACCACGACAGCCCGCGCCAGCGCGCGGCCTCGTAGTGTTCGACGGTGTACCGATCCATGTAAAAGCGCACCGGCTCGCCGGTCGAGCCGCCGGTGACATTCGGTATGCGCTGCGCGGGGTCATACTGCGTGTTGCAGTACTGTGCGGATGCGCGCTGGAAGGCGGCTTTGGTCAGGATGGGCACGGCACGCAGCGCGGCCCATGGGTCGCGTTCGATGTCGGCTTCGGTGATGCCAAGTTCCCGGTAGGCGGGCACGCTGGTGATACAGGTGCGCAGCAGCGTTTGCAGCCGAGCCCCTTGCAGCGCGCGTAGCTTTTCGGGCGGCAGGCGCTGGGTTTGCAGCATCTCATCCAGATAGGCGCGCGTGCGGTTGCCTTTGATGCGCTCCATTGCCGGATATAATAGGTGTTCGATGAGTGTTTTCTGTATTGGCATGGTGATCCCCTCTTTCGGACAGGCGGCTTGAGGCACTGGCCGTCTGTTTTCCATCGTAGGGGGAGTATACCATGCGTTTTTTCGTATTTTTCCACCAATTGACCCAGCGGAGCAATAAAAACAGCCACCCCATATAAGGGTGGCTGTTTGATGTTAGAGCAGGCTGAGCAGCTCGCCTGCTTCGTCCAGCTCCATTTGTTCGAGCACGCGGCGGACATAATCGGCCACGCTTTCCACGTCCCCGGCTTCGCTGCGGTAGCCGGCTTGCCAGTATTCGCGCGCCAGATCGGTGCAACGCTGGCGCGTTCTGGCGTCCCGCGTGACCGCGAGCAACGCGGTCGCGTTGCCCAACGCCAGCTCGGGGTGTGTCAGTGTCAGTTGTTGCAAGGCGTAGATCAGCACACATTCCAGCCGGTCGCGTGCGCGCAGCGGTTCCATGCCAGCATATTGCAGCAGTACGTCCAGCTCTGCAAGCGTCATGTTCAGATGCAATCCGAGCGCGGTCAGGCTGCGGCGGCGCGGCACTACACCGTGGCAGCGCAGCATGGACAGGTGTTTTTCCGCCCACGGCGGCAGGCCGAGACTGTGTACGCTGCCGCCGCCGTCGCGCGCGGCTTCCAGCTGGTGTACGGTGAGGTACTCCTCCAGATAGCGTTCCAGCTTTTGCTTGCGCCCGGTCAGCTCCGCGCCGAAGGTCTGCAAAAAGGCGGACAGCTCCTGTTCAGTGTCGACCGCCGACAGACGCGCCATCAGGTGCGTGGTGGTCAGGCTGGACGGTCCGCTCGGCGGCGGGTCAGCCAGCAGCCGCCGGTAGAGTGCATCGGCCGCGGCGTAGTCGTACTGCATTTGCCCTTGTGCCCGGCGTTGCAAGCAGAACACACAGCAGGCGTCGAACGCGTCGCGCGGGTTTAGCCCGCAGTAGCCGCCGTAGCGCGACAACATATCGCTGACCGCCTGCGGCGGCATGGCCGCGCCAAACCCGACCTTGATATAGGTGTCGCGGCTTTTGGGTGCACCACCCTCGAGCCGCCAGCGTTTGACTGTGTTTTTGCTCAGTCCGCAGCGGGCGGCAAACCGGGCGTAGCTCAGCCCGGACGCGTCCAGAATATCGGCGAAAAAGGTCTGCCACGGCTCGGCCCAGCCGTCGCGGTCGTCGAGCAGCGCAAGCACGTCGTCAACCGTCTCGCACCGTGCGACTTCGCGTGCCTTATCCATCGCTGTCATCCCATTGGCAGACAAAGCCGCAATGCGCCGCGTTGAATACTGTGACGCCGTTGGAAACCGAGTCGTTCCACACCCAGCCTTGCCCGTCCTTATAATACATCATCAGGTAGTGCTCCTGCCCGCCGTCGTTATTGGGCTCGCCGATGCCCCATGCGGCAAACTCAAACGGCTCGCCGGTGACCCACTGGAAGCCGCCGCTGCTGGTGTAGTTGCTCGCGCCCAACCAGACGGTTTCCAGATCGTTCTGCTCGAGCAGCGCGGTGATGGTGTCCATCTGCTGCTGGCTGGTGACCGTCGCCAGATGGCCGCCGCGCGCCTCGCAGTAAACGCGTGCCTCATCCCATGTCATCGTGGCCTGTACAACCGCGTAACGCGGCCCCTGTTCGGGCGTGACCGACGCCAGCTCGGTAGCGGAGGTGGACGGTGTCGACAGGCGGAGAAGCGCCAGCAGCATAGCGGCGAGTGCCGCGCAGCCCCAGCCTGCGGCGGCAAGGGGCTTCCAGCAGCGTGCTGGACGGTGTTCAAGCGCGTGCAGCAGCGCATCCGCCGAAGCGTAGCGTTGTTCCGGCTGGGGACGGCAGCAGCGCAGTACGATTCGTTTAAGTCGGCGGCTGCCGCACGGGGGCGGCGGCAACTTGGCGCCCTGCCAGCGTCGGCGCACCGCGTCCTCGCGCGCGGCAAAGGGCGTGTCCTCCTCCATGAGGGGCAGCTGGCCGCGGTTGAGCAGTTGGTAGAGCACTACGCCGAGCGAGTACAGGTCGGCGCGGTCGTCGTATACCTCGCCGCGGGCGACCTCGGGCGCCATGTAGGCGGCGGTGCCGGTCATGGTTTGCAGCATGCCGGTGTGGCAGCGGCGGGCAACGCCGAAATCGCCCAGTTGGAAATGCCCGTCCGTGGTGCGGTACAGGTTGGCGGGCTTGACATCCCGGTGGATCAGCCCGGAACGGTGCGCGGCTGCAAGCGCCGTGGTGATATCGGCTGCCAGCGTTTCCACCTCGGATGGGGGCAACGGTTCGCCCTCGCGCAACAGTTCAGCCACGCAGTCCAGCCGCTCCATGCGCAGCAGCACGTCCCAGCCGACGGTTTCGTCGTCCTCTTGGATGGGAAAGCACGCATCGTCGTAGACGGTTACCACCTGCGCGCAGTCGCGCAGCCGCACGAGCGCGGAAATTTCCTGCCGCGCATCCGCCAGACGGCGTTCGGCCTGCTCGCCTTGCCCTAAAATAGTGATCACCTTCACCACACAGGCGAAGTCTTGTGTGTCCTTCCTGTTTGACAGGGCATATACACAGCAACTGCTGCTGCGGTAAAGTCGCTCCTGCGGTGTCCAATACCCCCACAAGGGCGCATAGCCCTGCAGGCGTTCTTCTAAGGTTTGCAAAGGTGGCGCCCCTTTCTAAATCGGGCATACGGATGGGGTATGCGCCAGTTTGTGGATATTATACCGCAAAGGTGCGCGGGGTGACAAGGGGAAGACCATAGGTATGAATAAAGGATTGCGCTGGGGGAATTGGATGGAGAAAACGGATAAACCAGCGGTGTAAAAAAATCGGAAAATTTTCCTCAAAAAAGTGTTGACAAAAAGGTGGCGGGGTAGTATACTAATCAAGCTGCTTCGGTGAGGGGCAGCCAAATCGACAAGATTTTGGAAAGAGACGAAAAAGTTCTTGACAAACGCTTCTCGGTTTGCTAAAATATAGAAGCTGCTTTCGAAAGAGAGTGGCGCGGGTCGAAAAAAGTTGGAAAAACTTGAAAAAAGTTCTTGACAGACTGAAAACGATCTGATATAATGAATAAGCTGTCAACGAGAACGACAAAGAGCTTCAAAAAGTTCTGAAAAGTCCTCGAAAACAGCGGATTGTACCTTGTAAATTAAACAACGAGAAAGCTTGACTTGGTTTTATGAATCGAGTGTAGTGCGAACCTGAAATTCTAAGAGTTTTACTCTTGGTAAATCGGTGGAAGTCACAACTCCACTTAAAATAAAGTGACACGTCAGACTCTAAAGTCGATTGAATGAACTTCGGTTCTTTTGAT
>DWZQ01000009.1 GCA_019117485.1 Candidatus Agathobaculum intestinipullorum
TTGAACACCTTTCCGGTGAGCGTAATTTCCGTCCCGGTCGCGGCCTCGACCTGGCACTGTGCGCCGATCGGCGCTTGCCCGTAGCCCTCGCCCGTGCCGCCGGGGTCGATGTAGTCCTGCACCGCCTGCACTAGATCGGGCGGCGCAGGCTGTCCGGTGCTGTCGATCAGCACGATGTCCACCGTGCCCGGCCCGCGCGCCAGCGGGAACACCTGCACCGCGCCGACGCCTGCGACTTCCAGTGCCCAGCTCTGGTAATGGTAGACATTGCCCGAGGTCGCGGGCGTGCGGATTTTGAGCAGATAGCGCGCGTAGTAGGCCGCGTCGTCCTCCTCGTCGTAGCCGCCCGTGGTCGGCTCGGGGTTGTCACAGGCAGAAATGCCCTGCAAGGTGACCGGCATCTGCGTGATGCTGTGCGCGGGCAGGTTGCCCGCCGCGCCGTCCACCCGGCAGGTGACGGGCACCTGCCCCTCGCCGGTGATCTGCACCGTTTCGCTTGCCGCAAACTGGATGCCGCCCCCACTCTCGAACAACGCGCCCTGATTTACCGTTCCCGTGCCGGTCACGGTCAGTGTGCCGGTGGCAAAGGTCGCCTGCCGCCGCTCGAGACCTGCGCGCGGGAACACATAGCGGTCGAGGTCGCCGCCCGTCAGGTTCTCCGGGTCGAGCGCCGCGCGCATCGCCGCGACTTCCGCGTCCGTGCCCTCCATGCGCAGCGCAGCCGCTGCCAGCAGGTCGTGGGTCGGGTAGCCGACCGTCTTTTGATAGCTGTCCGGCATCGCCGCCAGCAGGTCAGTCAAAATCTCATTCGCTGTTGACATAAGCCGTCACCTCCGTATCCTCTCCCGTGCGCAGATGCGCGGTAAATTCCACCTGCAGGCCGCGCCGCAGGCGGGTGAAGCTGAAACTGTCCACCGCGCGGACGGCGGGGTTGAACGCTGCCGTCTCGCGCACCTGCCGCTCGATCTCGGCGGTGATGAAGCCCAGCGGCGCGCGCTTGCCCAGCAGCGTGCGGTCTACGCCCAGCGTGGTGGAGGCATCCGTGCGGTAAACCGGGATTGCGTCCGGCGGCTGGCGCAGCATGAGCGCGAACCACTGTTTGACCGCCTCCACGCCCGACCGCTCGACCAGCGCGCCGTCCACCAGCCGGAACGCGCCGCGCCCCCGCTCGTCAAAATCGAACGCGGGCACGCGACCGACCTCTGCCGCCGAGATGCCTTGCAGCTCGGTCGGGGAAAAGGGAAATAAAGCGTCTGCCATCATGGACACCTCCCTAAATTTTGTCGAGGATGAGCAGCCCGCCGCCGGACAGAATGGCCGCGGCGCGCTCGCCCGTTTGCCAGTCCCGCGCAGCGGCGGTCGCGGTCAGGGTGAGGTTTACACCCTCCTCGGCGCGGATATTGCCGTCCACCGCCGAAAACACCAGCGGCTGCGGGCGTTCCTGCTCGCATACCGCCTCATACCACGCCGCCGCATAGGGCGACTTTTTGGCACGCCTGCCGCCATGCTTCATAATTGCTTCCGCGAGTTTTACATCGTATGACATGCGTCCTCCTTATACCCAAGGTGTGCAAAACCCTGTGATTTCCGAATAGTAGCGCGTCATGGCGCGCACGCTGTCCGAGCAGTTGCCCTCGATGGTCTGCACGCTCGCCCGCGTCGCGCCGGTCACGATGCCGATGTGCCGCGTGCCCTGTATCATCAGGTCGCCCTCCTTTGGGATGTAGCCACTCGCCACCGTCTTGTACTGCCCGCGCGCTTGGAAATAATCCGTCATATCGCCGACATAACCGTACCCGGTCGGGATGGGCGCGCCGGACTGGTCGGCGCACCAGCAGACGAAGTACACGCACCACGCCGCGCCGTTGTTGCCCGCCCACGCGCCGTATTTGTTGATGTTGCCGGGGCTTTCCTTGTAGCCGATCTGACTGCGCGCCACCGCGACAAAGCTGGACGCGCTGCCGCTCCCGCCCGTACCGGATGACCCTGCGCCGATGGTGTCAGGCAAGCCCCAGACGGACACGGCATCCGAGCCGCCCGCCGCGCGCGGCTCGTCGAGGGCGGTGATCTCCAGCTCCATCGTGTGCCCCGCGCCGCCGTAGTGATGGACAACGCGCGTGACGCGGTTGCGCCCCTCGATACCGAACGCCGGGCTGTTGAAGTCCAGCACCGTGCCGCTCACCACCTCATCGCAGCCCCAAATCTCGCTGATGGTGCGCGTACGGCCGACGCGGTCTTTCTGGGCCAAGAGCGTGCGCACCATCTGGCCAAGCTGCGCCGTGCCGGGGTTTTCACTGACGCGCTCGACGTACTGCAAAAAGCCGTATTTCTCGACCGACGCGGCATTTGACGCCTGCGCGCCGATGTACACCTTGCCGCTGTCCTCGGCGGCGAGCACGACCGCGTTATACAGCTCCGCGATGCTGTCCTCGCCCGACACCTGCCCCAGCGCCCATGTGATATCAAAGGGCGCAAGGTTCCACGCGGGACGGTGAAACGCCTTGATGGCGGCGGTCGGCAGCTCACGCACGACTAAGCCCTCCGGCGACATGCGCGCCTGATATTCTTTGCCGGTCTCGGCGCTGCACCGCTCCAAAATGTCCGCGATGATGTCGCTCACCGCATCGCCCAGCCAGACCTCACTGATTTTAGTCGGCAGGCTGCAAATGCTTTTCACGCCCACGCCCGCCTTGCCGCACGCCGCGCGGATGGCCTCATCCGCCGCCATGCCGATGCACTGCAAAATGATGCCGCTGCGGCCGAGGTACCAGCCGCGGTCGTAGGCCGTAATCGCACCGTCCAGCCCAACCGTCACCAGCTGCCCGACAAACACATCCTGCTGCGCCGCCTCATTACGCAGCCGCAGCTTGTCGCCCGGCGCGAGCGCGATTTTGGGGACGTACTTGTCCCATTGGCTGACGAGCTGCGTGCCGGTCAGTTCGACCGACAGCGCGGTGATATCGTCCGTCGCGGTCAGGTCGCCCACAAAGGCCGTGATGTCGCGGGCCTCGCCGCTGCGCTCAAGGTACAGCCGATGCTCATCCACATATCCGTAAGCCACCCGCGCACCTCCTTAATCCACAAAGCGATATTCTGTGACCGCGATCGTGTACGCAATATCGCCGTTTCGCCGCACGGACGGCTCAAAGGTGTCCACCGTGCACGGCATGTTGAGACGGCACACGCCGCCACTGTCCAGCACGATCAGCCGGAACGGCACCTTGCGATCGCGCCAGCGCTCGAAAAAGCTAACATACGCCCAGCCGTCCTCGAGCGCCTCGGCGGGCATCCAGCTGTATCGCTTGCCGACGAGGAAAAAGCTCGACCAGCTGAGCGACCGCAAGCCGAGCGTGCCGATGCGGCGGTAGTCGTAGCTCAAACCCTCATAGGTTTCATTGTGCTGCTCGGGCTGCGGCAGCGGGAAGTCCACCGGCACATGCGGCAGCGTGAACACTTCCTCGTTGTTGTTGACGCTAAAGATAACCGTATAGGCGATTGCTGCCACCTCCCTGCATATAAAAAGCGCCCCGCCTCTGCCAACTTGACAAAGACGGGGCGCGCACGCTATAATAAACATACAAAGGGACGCTGTTACAGCAGTCAGACCCGTTATACCATCAACAACATGTTGACCGTTCGGGGCCTAGCCGAGCGGTCAACGCGCTTTTATGGTGAAAATGTACAGCACCATGGCCGCACACATCAAAAGCTGAAAAGCCTTTTTCCACATACGCACCACCTCCCCTCGCGGTAAAATGCGCTGGGGAAAGGTGGGTCTGACCGCTATATGTAACAGCGTCCGCCCTGATTATAGCATACGCTGTCGTACTTTGTCTATCTGCCGCCCTTCGGGGCGGCTTTTCTGTTACATGTTTTCAATTGCGCGGAGAAGCTTGTCCGTGATCCGCTCGCCCAGCTCGTCCGCGTACTGCTCGTTGCCGATGACGTTGCCCGCGACCGTGACGTTGACCGTCACCCGCGGCCCGCCCGCCATGCGCGCGGAAATATCGTGCGGGATGATCTGCGTGCCATTCGGCAGGTTCATGATCTCGCCGCCGCGCTCGTTGACGCGCGTCAGGCCGCCGCGCCAGTAGCTCGTGCCGAGGGCGTTGCCGGCGAGCAGGTCGACCGCACCGCCGATCAGCGACTTGCCGCCGGAATACAAGCTGCCCAGCAGCGGGATGCTTTCGATCTTGTCATCCAGCCATGAGAAAAAGCCCGAGACCGTTTTCTTTGCACTGTTGAACGCACCGACGATGCTATCCTTGATGCCGCCGAACGTCTCCTTGACCTTTCCCCAGAGCTGCCCGGCGTATTGTTTGATCGTGTCCCAATTCTTGTACAGCGCCACACCAGCGGCGACAACTGCGCCTAATCCTAAGACAATCCAGCCAATCGGCGTCGCTACAAAAGCTGCGTTCAGCGCCCACTGCGCTGCCGTCAAAGCAGTCGTAGCGCCCGTTGCAATACCGGTCGCGGCTGCGCTGGCAAGCTGCCCGGCCTTGTTTACCGCCATCATCGCCGTGTTATGCATCCATGCCGCCGAAGCTGCACCAAGAGCCGCCGCTTGTGCCAGCAGCCATGTTGCACCGCCGACAATTTTATGTCCCAGCAATGCCGCCTTATTTGCCGCGATTGCCGCTGTATCGACCGTCCATTGCACAGCGTTGGCCATCAAAGTAACCGTCTGATCGGTCAGCCAGCGCACCGCGCCGGCCGCCTTATTGGCCAGCAGCGCGGCTTTGTTGGCCGTTACCACCGCCGTGCTGCGTACCCAGCAATAGCTTTCCAACGACTTGACGGCAATCAACTCGCGCACGGTTTTGATAAATTCCCAAACCGTGGGGATTGAGGAGATCAGGTCGCCGGTAAACTTAACGACTTTGACGGTGACAAACGCCGTGGCCAGCGACTTGAGTGCGCCCTTTAGCTTATCTGCGTTGTCCTTGCACCATTGCAGCGCATCTTTGGCCTTGTTGACCGCGCCCGCAAACTTTTGGTCGAACTGCGTGGTCAAGGTCTCCATGTCCAAACCCGACACCCACGACGAAAATGCATCTGCTTTCTGGTTCAGCCATTCGAGTGCCGAGCCGCCGCGATAACTGCCATCCTCCGCCGCGCCGAACATTTCCCACAGCCGGTTCTTGACCAGCGCGCTGGTGTCGCCCAGCTTGGCCGTCACCTCATTAAGCGTCGCCTGATTGCGCCGGGCGTTGATGACCTGCTTGTTGTTCTCATAGAACGCCGTCGCCGCGTCCTCATACGCACCGGACAGCGTGTCCATGATGAGCTTGTTGCGCCCCGCTTCCGTGCCGCAGGCGGACAACTTATCGTTAAAGTCGTCCTCCATAATGCCGACCCAGTTGAGCGCATCGGCCAACACACCGGTGACCTCACCCACCTTAGCGGTCTCGTTGGCTGATTCTATCAGGCCCTCAATCGGTAAGCTGTCACCAAAGGTGCCATGCGCGCCCGCCGCGATTCGCGTCCATGTGGATACATCCTGCTCGTTTTCCGCGAGCTGTGCCAGTAGCTGACTGGCTTCGGTGGCAGTGTCTGTGTCGCCAAGAATCGCATAGAAATTGCGGTAGCTTTTGCGCGCGACTTCTGCCGAGAAACCCGCCGCGCTAAACGCAGTATTTAACTTGCCCTGCGCGACGCGGTACTCCTCCGTTGCGCCGTCGAGTGCGATAAAGGCCGTGGTAAGGCCGGTCACTGCCGCGCCCGCCGCCACGACAGACTTTTTGGCAAAGTCCTGCATCGCTTTTATGCTCGTGTTTTTGAACGCAATGACCCGGCGCGTGGACTGTATCATGCTATCGTCAATCTTTGCCCCTGCCTTTTTGGCGTTGCGCGCAGCCTTGAGCAGTCCGCCGGACATGTTGTCGCGCAGGTTGAGGACTGTGTTAATGACCTTACTTTTCGCCATCGTCCGCGCCCTCCTTTTCCGGCGAGAATGCCGTGGCCACGCCCGCCGCCGTCAGCAGACGCATTTCCTCATAGTAGCGTGCCCGCCCGACCCGCAGCACCGCCCGGTCGAGGACGCTCATGCGCCGCAGTTCGTCCGGGGTGATGCCCTGCACCGCGTAAAACGCTGCGAGGTCGAGAAACGGGTCGCGCGCTACGAGTTTTTTGCCATGTCCTCCGCTGTCTGGCCACCATCCGGTTTGCCCGGCATCAAACCATTCCACTGGAACAGCTCGCCGCCGAGCCGGTCAATCTCGCGCACACTCATCAGCTGGCGCACCGCGTCATACGGGTCGATCACGCCGAGCGTCTTGTGCAGCTCCGGGTCTTGCAGCGTGGGACACGAATCATAGATAAGCGACGTACAAACGCCGATCATATCGGCCGCACCGCCCGCTTCAGCCAGCGAACCGTAATACTCCAGCTGCTGCGTGGGCGTTAGCTTTTTGCACTCGATCATCTGCCCGCCGATCTCAAAGGGCTTGACCTCGGTGCGCGCCTGTGCGCGCTGCTCCGCCCGCGCCGCGAGCGCATCCAACAATTTTGCATCCATAAGTAATCCTCCTTATAGCGTTTCGAGCACTTGGAAGTTGCCGAACTTGAACGGCACCTCCAGCTCGGTTTTGGCCATTTTCTCAAACTTGGCGAGCATGAACTCGTCGATAGTCACATCGCTGTACGCAACGCGCTCGACCTTGTTCGTGCCCTTCTGCGTCTGCGCGGTGATGACCGTGATTTCGGGCATCACACCCGTGCGAAACGCCTCAGCCATCTGGATGAGGATGTCGCTGTCGATCTTGAGCACGGTCAGCGTGCCCTCACCCGCGTAGCCGTTATAAATCTTGTAGGTCGCCGTGTCGCCGCAGACATTGATGTCCTCAAAGTCGCCCGTGACCTTGGCTTCGACGCTCTGCAAGGTGGTCAGCTTCTTGCCGTTCCACCACGCCGCGCCGCCGCTGCCGTGCATGATATGATTGGGGTTAAATTCCGGCATATTACGTTCTCCTTTCTCAGTTTCGCGGCGTCAGCCGCATGAAATCCGCGGCTCTGTGAGCCGCATCACAAAGGCCAGCTTTGCCGGGCTTTGCGATACCCTGACCCAGCCGCCTTGGGCGGCGTCCGGGGGTATCGGCGGGTATCACCCGCCGTATATAGGGGGTATGGATACCCCCTATACGTTAGAAGAGATTGATCGGGAAGATCAGGTTGGTCATGCTGCCGAGGATCTTCACATTGCCCGCAAGGTACACGGTACGCTTGAACGGTGTCGCCTTGACCTTGTCATCGTCCCAGTCTGCGGCTTCGGCCTTGCCGCTCGCCACCCACGCCGCGCGCTGCGCTTCCACGTCGATGCTCGCGGCGTTTGCATAGTCCGGGTCGAGGATCAGCTCCTGTGCCAGCTGCCGGAAGTAGGACGAGTTGAGCGCCGCGATAAACAGCATCTGGTTGTCGCGCGTGTTGCGGTAGTTGCCAAGGTAGGTGCTGCGGAACGTCGATGTAATGTCGTCGCGCATCAGGTCCATCGCCTCGACCGTCTCAATGAACTGCATATCCTCGGTTTTGGTGTTGCCGTCGGTCGATGTCAGCGAGTTGATGCCCTGACCGATGCGCACCGCGCCCTCCTCATCGTGAAACAGAATGAACTTGCCCGCACCGACCGCGGCGTCGTTGTCCTCGACCTCCTGCACGGACGCGAGGTTCGAGCACAAATAGTTCGTGCAGCCGCGCTCGACGTTGCACACCGCCAAAATAGCCAGCAGGCTCGGCAGGTAGGCGACGCCCTCCTGCTCGCCGCGCTCGTCTGTGAACGTCACCTTTTCGTTCACGAAATGAACAACGTGCATGTCGTCCGGCAGCGGCGTGATATTGTGCACGATGCACTTGTAGCTCTTGGCCTTGGCCGCTTGAGCCTTGACCCAGCTTGCCAGCGCCGCGCCGTCCTCTGCGGACTGCCCCGCGATGGTCAGCCAGCCAGTTTTGACCGTGCGAGCGATCTCGCTGAGTGTGTCGCCCAGCGTGCCCTCGGTGTCCAATCTGAACACATGCGACTGATAGGGCGCAAACGACAGCATGTCGCTGATCGCGTTGTAGTTCTCGGTCGTGTACAGCGCCTTGTCCGCCTGCAAAGCGGCAAGGTCGGTGTACTGTTTATGGGTAAATTCTTTATTGGTGTCGTCCCGGATGAGCAGAATGGCGATGCCGCGCTCGCTGCGTGTGATCAGGCTCGCCGCCCGCTGCCGGAACGTGATTTCGATTTTCGGCATGGTAATTGCCATTTAAGTTGTCAGCTCCTCTCCATTGTAGTTGAGGGTTTCCATATATTCGCCGGTCTCTTCGGCAGTCTCGACCCACGAGATGCCAAACTGCGCGACCAGCACGCCTTGCGAGGTGTCCACCTCAATCGTGTCGTCAATCGGCAGCCACACGCCGCCAACCGCGAAGCCCTCGCCCAGCGCGTCCAGTAGCTGCTCGGCTACCTCGTCGCACTCGTCACGCGGGCGGTCGCTGGATTTCGGATAATACCAGATGTCCACGTCGGCCTCATACTCGCGCGCGCCGTCGCAGGCCGCACCGCCATTAACCGGCAGCACATCGATTTTGAAGGATGGGCGCTTGAGCGGCTTTTTGTCATCCGGCCGCATCACCTCTGCGCCTTGCACAAGGGGCAAAAGCAATGCGGCCAGCGCCCCGCGAATATCTCTTATTTGCATAGTTCGTCGATTACCTCATCCAACATCTCCTCGCAGTTGCGATGGAACTGTTCTTCATACGCATCCTCAGCCTTGGCGAATACTTCTCGACCCTCTGCAAAGCCTGCCTTGCGGCCCCCCGCAATCACATCGTGACCGTCCTCAATCAGATGCGCATGCGGCGCATTAGAATAGACACGGATGTAATATTCGCCTTTTTTCTGATAAAACTTGCCGCGCTGAATGCCTGCTTTGTAATTGCCGGTGATCGTGCGAAGATTGACCAGCCGGATTTGCCGCAGCGTGCGGCGTTTCAGTTCCGTGCCCGATCTCTGCATAGTCTTTTTGATCTTCTTCGGCCACTTTCGAGACATCTGTGCGACCCAGTCCGCGTAGTTATCCAGCTCGGACAAATCAATACCATCACGCGCCATCTTCGATCACCAACTTCAAAAACACCTCGAGCCGGTCGCGCCGCTTATAGTGCGGCTGCCAATACTGCACGTCGTACCGCTGCCCCTGATACTCGAAGTAGGTCGCGGTGGTCAGGCGGCAGGAGCGCGGCCGGATGGTCAGCTTGTGCGTCACTGCCGCCCGCTCGGTCTCGCCCGGCAGGGTCTCGGTGCGGCCGGACACGACCGTCAGTGCGCCCCAGATTGTGCCGTCCGGGGCGTACTCGTAATCGGATTCCCCGATATCGTTCGTGAACGGCTTCTTGTTGAACACCGTCAGACGGTGCTTGAGGTCATTCGTCAGGCTCATTGGTGTCCTCCTTTTCCGGGTAGCGGCTGGACAAGGCGATGTGGTTCAGCAGCACTTGCAGCGTGAACGGTACCTCATTTACCGCCGTATCGGTCACCGGCGTGCGGTTTTCGTACCAGTGCGCGGCCAGCTGCAGCACCGCCATGTCGAACAGCTCGTCGCCCGCTTTGGGCGGGTCTTTGCCCGTCATATCGCGCACCGCGTTGTCCGCCGCCGTCAGCATGGCCTCAATCAGCGCGTCCTCGTCCGCATGGTCAATGCGGGCGTAGGTTTTGAACCGCTCCAGCTCCATCGGCTCAGCCCGTCGCCTTGACCAGCTTGCGCACCGCGTCCGCCTGCGCGGGCTGGCAGTCGAACATCGCGCTGCCGAGGAACAGGAACGCGTTCTTGTTCAGGTCAAAGTCCGAGGTGATCGTCACGTCCTCCGGCATGTTGCCGATGACCGTGGACAGATCGACGAGATACGCCTCATGGTCGGCAACGCGCTCGTCGATCAGCACCGGATAGCCGTAAATGTAATAGCTGCCGCCCTCGATGCGCACGAGGTCGTTTTTGCTCTTGTCCTGCAGCGGCATGAAGTCGGTGAACAGCGTCTTTTTGCTCATCACAAAGTTCGCATTCGCGTCATAGCCGCCGGGCAGCAGCGAAATGAGCTTCAAAACGTCCGCCGTGGTCAGCGTGCCGCCGCTTGCAACGGTCACAGAGTTGCCCTCTGCCCATGTGTTGGCCTTTTCGATGCCCTTGCCCTGACTCGAACCGGTGCCGGTCAGGATGGTCTCGGTGATCTTCTTGGCGAGCTTCTTTGCAATCATGTCGGTCAGCCAGCTCTCGAATGCGTCGATCGCCATTTTCTGCACCGACTTGGAAATCTGCACGAGCTTGCACACCTCGTAGGCCGACAGCGTGATCTCGGTCAGGCCGGTTTCGCTGGGGGTAATGTCGTCGTTCTGATTGTGGTAGGCGGCATCCGGCTCTTCACCCTCGACCGCAAACGTCACGTTGCCCGGTACGCGCAGCAGCGTGATTTTCTCCAGCAGCGGCGCATACTGGTGTACCTTCTCGATGATCTGGTTTGCCGTCTGGGTCGGTACGACCGGGCCTGCCGAACCGGTCGCGGTCGTCCATGCGCGCTGTTCGGTTTCGGTCAGGTCGCAGCGCATGAGCGTGTGCAGCCATGCGGTGCGGTATTCCGGGCTGTCAAAGGTGTAGGTGCGTTCCTCGGGCGGCTGTGCCGTCGGGAAGCGGCGCACCTCGGTGCCTGCCGTGCCGGTGGCAATGCGGCCAAGCAGCTGGCGGCGCTGTTCGGCCTTAGCCAGAAGGCCATTTCGCTCCGCGAGCAGGCCATCGGCCTCGGCGGTGAGCGCGTCAAGGTCTGCGTCCGGCGCATCAAGCGCGGTCTGGATGGCGGCGAGACGCTGCTCGATCTGGGGCAAGCGGTCGGTATTTGCGTTGGTATTGATAGGCATATCACGTTTCCTCCTTTATGATTCCGCTGATTTTGAGCTTGAGTGCCAGCCTGCGGCGTTTGTCCGCCTCCGCGTGCTCGTGCGCGGCCTCCGCCGCAGCCCACGAGCGCGCCGCAATGCTGGTGCCGTCATAAGCCGGAATGTCGACTGCCGCGACATCGAAGATGCGCCGGAAACCGGTAATGCGGCGCAGATGCTTGGCGCGGTCGTATTCCTGCTTATTCACGGTGAACGCGAACGACATCCGGTCGATGTAGCCGCCGCGGATTTCCTCGTAGAGCCTCCGCCCTTCCTCGGTGCCGCTGAGATCGGCTGAAATGTGCAGACCCTTGGTGTCGACCGTCAGGGTCAGCGTTCCGTTCTTCGTCCGCGCCACGGGTTTGCCCCCGTGGTTGAAATTCATCACGACGTCGCGCATCTCCGCTCCCGAAAATGCGTTCCGGTCGATGACTTCCTTGTACTGGATGCCGTCGTACTCGTACAGCACGGTCTCCTCGTCGAAAACCGCGGCGTACCCCTCAACGCGGCACTGGGTTTGCCCGTCGCCGCCCTCCTGCGGCAGCGCCCGCACCTCAAACGTGCGGTAGTCACGGGTCTCCGGCGTGATCGCCATTGTCCTCGCCCTCCTTTGGTTCGGTGTTCAATTTGGACACCTCTGCATATTCCTTGCGGATGAAATACCGGTCGCCGTTCTCGACCGGCGGCATGTTGAAAATCTCAAGGCCCATGTTGTGGGTGAGAAAGCCGCGGTCAAAGAGCTGCGTCACGATATTGAGCTTTGTGTTATTGCTCGCGTATTGCAGGCGGTTCGCCGTTGCGATGATGCCCGCGCCCTGCGCGATTTCGGCGGGCGTAAAGGTCATCGCGGTCAGCACAAGCGACAGCTGGATGGCAAACGGCTCAATGCTGCCCTCGTAGTAGGCGTTCCACTCGTCCTCGGTATAGGTGTTGGTCAGAATTTTTTCGTTCGTGCCGAAGTAGCTGAACACACTCTGGCGGATCAGCTCCTGCTGGCGCGGGTTGACCACCAGCGCCGTGCTCTCGATCTGCTTGACATCCGCAAACTTGTTATCAAACATCATCACGCCCGTGTCGTTGCCCGCAAGGTTATCCGCAGCAAAGCGTTTGCGCTCCGCGTCAATGTCTTTGGGCTTGACATTGCCCGTAATCCGCGCGAGAAAGCGTATCGTAGTCGCGTTTTTGATTCCGTTGATAATGCCCTCATCCTGCGCATGCATGACCTGCAAAGTCGGATTCAGCGGGCGGTTATCCGCGCCGAAAAAGTCGTCCTCGTACTGGTGCTGGGTCAAAAGCCCCGCGCGGCTCAGCTCGATCGCCGCGCTCTGCCCACCCCAAAAGTGGTAGAGCAGATACGGCTCGCCGCCGACCTCGCGGATGCTGGACTGCTGCGGCAGCACGGGGAAATACCCGACGAGCCTGCCCGCCGCGTCCTCCATCGGCACGATAAAGGCGTTGTTCTGCACCATGTAGATGGTGGCGAGCCGCGCGAGAAACTTGCTCGCGTCCATCCACGGGTTGGGCTGCTGCCCGAGCACACGCGCCAGCTCCGGCCGGATATCGCCCACCAGTTCCAGATGCAGCTTGCTGCAATGTCTGGCAAAGGTCGCGATCGCCGCGCGCGTCAGCTCCATCTCATACAGCCCGCCGCGATAGGTCGTGTAGACCGGCTGGTAGGCGGTGAGCGTCTTGAAGAACGCCCGCGCATCCCCGCCGCCCGGCGGCCGCCGCGGGAACAGCTTTTCAAAAAGCCCCATGTCATGCCTCCTCGTTCATGTTCACATAGTCGTCGCGCTTGTCCTGCAAGACTTTGTAAGCGCAGATCAGCGCAACCGTGCCGTCGATGCGGCGGCGCCCGTCGGTCACCTTGACCGGCTGGATGTTGCCGTTGATGTCGGCGCGCACCTCGGTGTTGACCAGACACCACTTATCGACCGGATTGTTGTTATCCACCAAAAGACCCGCGGCAAGGTCGGCCTTGAGGTCTTTCATCGGCTGGGAAAGCGAAAGCGTGCCCTGCCGCACGGGGATCATGCACTCCGCGCCGAACTCGGCCTTGAAGCGGTCGAGCAGGCTGTCGTCGATGTGCCACGGGTCATAGCCGATGTAGCGCACATACAGGTCGTCCTCGTCGCGCAGCTCGGTGAACCAGTCCAGCATCACCTGCTTGTCGACCTTGTTGCCCGGTACGGTGCGCATCAGGCCGCGCTTGACCCAAAGCGAATACGGCGCGCTGTCCCGCTCGCGGCGGTTGCCGGCAGCCGCGTCCGCATCGAGGACGCTTTGCGGCAGCCAGTACATGCTGCGCCGGTAAATCTTCGGGTCGCCCGGCCGCTGGCAGATCGCCGTCGCGGCGCACAGGTCGATGCTGTCGGCCGCGTCCATGCCGCCGATGCAGTAGTCGAACGCGATATCGAAGGTCTCCGGGTTGGAGCACTCCGCCCACGTCAGCCACGCGGTCGCGGCGTTTTCCTTGAGGTTGAAGTCCTTGACCAGCACGGTCGGCAGGAAGGACGGGTCGTTGTCGGCCTTTTTCACCATCTGCCGCAGGTATTCGACCTTCTTGATCGTTCCGAGACCGGGATTTGCCTTGATCCAGCATCTTTCGTCGTGGTACTCGTCCCGCTCGTCCAGCTCGTAGATCCATGCAAGGAACGTGTCGTCCGTAATCGTGCCCTCGAGCACGCCCGCAGCGTAGGCATACTGCGCGTCGAAGATGCACTCGCGCACAAAGCCATTGGTCGAGATCGAGAACAGCAGCGGCTGCTCGCGGGCGGACATAGACTGCTTCATGTCGTCGTAGATCGCGCGGTTTTTGATCGCCGCCAGCTCGTCCACCAGCACGCCGTGAGCGTTCAGGCCGTCCAGACTGTTCGCCGCGGATGCCAGCGCCGAGATCGTGCCGAGGTTTGCCGGGTAATACAGGTCGCCCTGCCGCTTGCGAATCGCGCGGAACAGCTCGGGCGACTGCTTGCGCATGTTGACGCAGGCGTTGTACGACTTTGCCGCCTGCTCCCGCTTGGTCGCAATGGAATAAATCTCGGGCGCGCCCTCGTTGTCGTTGACCAGCAGGTCAAGCTCAAGCGCGGCGCATTCGGTCGTTTTGCCGTTCTTGCGCCCCTCGACGATCATGACCTCCTGATACTGCCGCAGGCCGGTGTCCCGGTGGACAAAGCCAAAAATGGCCTGCCAGCGCGCTTTCTGGAACAGCTCCAGCTTGAGCGGCGCGCCCAGCTGCCCCTGCGGTTGCTTGCAGAACCGCTCGACAAATGCGATGTGGACATTGGCGGTGTCCAAATCGAACACCCACGGCTTGTACTTTTCCGGCCGCCGAATTTTGTCCAGCAGCAGCGCGCACAGCAGACGCACCTTGCGGCAGGCGAGAATATCGCCGGTCAGCACCGCGCAGGCGTATTGCTCGAGCCAGTGTTCGCCCGGTGGGGCGGGGTTTTTCTTCGCTTCGCGCTCCATGCGGTGCAGCAGGCGCTCTCGCGCCAGACGAGGATCAGCCATCCGGCGGTCTCCCCTTTTCGCGCTCGGATTTCGCAATCGCGTGCCGCAGCTTGTCATGCGGGCAGCGCCGGATATGCTCCGGGCGGCGCAGCGCCGTGTCACACACGCCCTGACTGTTCAGCATCGGGCAGGCTCTGCATACGTTCATCGCAACGCCCTCCCGTTCACTTTCTGCCATGCACGCAGCGCGTCGCCCTCGGCGTCGCCTGCGGGCAGCATGTCGCACAGCGTCTTGATGATCGCGGTCTGGTTTTTGATCATCGTGTTGTACACCTCGACCTCGGGCGACTTCTTCGTGCCCCACTGATTTTCGCCATTCTGGTACTTGGAAACGACGCCCTCTTCCGTGATGGTTTTGCGCAGATCGGCCAGCGTCACAGCCATGAAAGCCGCGTTTTCGATCAGGGAAGCGGCGGTATTCCGGCGGTTTTCGTCCAGTCCCGCAAAGATTTTTTCGAGCTGCTCGCGCTCGCGTTTGATTCTTGTGTCGATCGTGATTTTGGGCATTTCGCCGCCTCCTTTCTGCTACACCCCTCCCGCATGCCCCACTCAGCGAAATTCTTCTCTGGGGATGCGGTCTGAGGGCGGTCAGCGATTTTTCGGGAATGGGGGGAGTATGTTTCCGTCCGCATCGAAGCGGCAGCGCGCCGCCGGATGCTTTGCCATGTGCTCTAGGTCGTGACAGCGGTGACACAGCAGCTCGAGGTTGTCCCAGCCGAGCGTGCGTTTCGGGTTGTCCATGTCCTGCGGCCGCAGCGCCTTGCGGTGATGCACGATCAAGCCGGGCGCGCCGCAGCGTTCGCACAAGCCGTGTCGGTACGTCATGTAGGCAAGCCGTGTCTGCTGCCACGCCGCTGAGTTGTAGAACACTTTCGCCCACGGCTTAGCCACGGATATCACCCCGCATGACCGCGATTGCGTACTGGCTGTCGCCGATCGCCTTGCTGATCGAGTTGATCGACCGGTACAGCCGGAAGCGCACCTCCGCCTGCGGCTCAGCCTGCATGCGCTCATATAGCGCGTCGCGCTGGCGCTTCATGCTCTCGACGTTCGCGGCGTACTCGTCTGCGATCTCGGAAATGGTTTTCATGGCACGCCCTCCTTCCGGGCAAAAGAAAAAGCGCCAGAACGGATCACCACACACTTTCGGTGGTAATCAGCTCTGGCGCAGGCTGTTCAGCTCGGGCTTTCGCTCTCGTAGCGGCGTTCCTGCTGGCTGTTCAGCTCGGAGGATTTCGTCGCCGATATTCACGATGATGTCCAGTTTGCATTTTCGGCAATGCAACGGTAGGTTTTCGACCTTGGTGGAGTGCAGCATCAGCTGGAGCTTGTTGCCGCATCGCGGGCACGTTAACCAATACTCTTGATTTTTATTGTACACTCGTTTTTGCCTCCTGTCTACGCCGTCGGCGCTTTTTCTCCATGCCCCTGTTATTTGTTACAGACCATTCCAAGTCAGCAACTACGCGCGTGCGTGCGCGTAGATTTTCATTGTTTTCCCTCTTTGGTTTCTTTTTCGGCATCATGTACTTGAGATAGCGACAGGATGCATAATCATTTCGTTTGATGCCGCTGTCATCAATCACCTGTACGCCGGGCGGCGGGTCAATCATTGCCGCATCGTCTACCCATTGATAGGTGACGGTTGGACGCGCAAGGTTGCGGCTGCCGACAAACTGCTTTTTGCCGTTGAGACTGGCCTTCCGCCGCTCCTTGGTAAAGTAACCGGCCCAAACGTCATACCCGCGCTCCTCAATATAGTTAAGCTGGATGTCATCACCCCAGACCCACAAGGACTTGATCAGTTCAAGATCACCGCCAATGGCGTTGAGAATCAGGTGCACATGCGGCCGGTGGTCGCCGTGCCGCCCTTCGAGGACATAGATGTACTTGAGTTCCGGCAAGCCGCGCGCTTTTCGGTAGGCACGCAGCTGGGCGAACACCTTGCCGAGCCGCCGCCGGGTGACTTCCGGACTGGCTGGAAGATCTTCGTCCCGATAGGTTAGCGAGAACACCAAATCGTCCGGCTCGAAGTTCGCGGCCATTAACAGCTCCAGCTTGCGCTGCGCTGTATTGCAATTGGTCTGCGCGACCTGTTCGGCGGTCACCTCGCGGATGCGCTTTCGCTCTTGCTGCGTTGCGTTCGGTCGCGGTACGGTGTAGATCACATCCCACACCAAACGCCCCGCGCGAATAGTTTTTCGTCGTTTCATTGTCCCTCCGTGTTCAAATTGGACACCGATCGAAACGGATGCAGGGAGGACGAATCCTCCCATGCCCGTTTAGATGATTTTTCAGAATATCCGCAGATTTCGGATTTGTCAAGGTTTTTTGCTGTCAAGGTGAACTTTTCCATCCCAGAACCAACGGAACACCAGCATAAACAGGATATTCGTGGCCCAGCCCCACGCCGCCTGACATTCGCCGCAATTGCGGCAGACCCTGACGCGGAAGATCGGCAGCATGAGATAGCCCTCATCATAGCCCTGCTTGCTGTAATGCGTGCAGCAGCGATGCGGGAATTTATTCGGGTTTTGCATGTTCCTCACTATCCTTTCTCGACACGATACGCGTACCGAAATTGCTGACCGGATGCGCATATGCCCGAAACCGCGTGCCAACTTCCGACGTCGAAAATTCCTGATCGAGATAGGCGACAATGCCCGGCGTGGGCACCAGCGCCCAGCCGTCGCACTGGAAGGACGCCGCGTCGTTCTCGTAATTGACCACGACCCAGACCCAGCTACCAACCATGTTTCGCAGCTGCTCGCGGGTGAGCGGCTGCTGCCACGCTTTCGCATCGTCACCATACACAAACACAGCAGACAAATCATTCACTGCGTTTGCAAACAGCGCTGCCGTTTCGCCCGCATCATCATAAGGGCCGCCCTCAAGATATCCGATAGCTGCATTGCTGATCGCCTCCATGGCGGTCTGCAGCGCGCCGTTTTTCTTGAGCAGGTCGGCAATCTGACTGTTTGAAAAGTCGTTCAGCCGTTCCAGCTGATCCGCCGCCTCGCGGATCAGCGCGCAGCCGCTCGTGCTGCAGTTATGTTCACGACCGCAGCCGGAGCAGTCGATGCTGCCGGTCTGTAGTTTCAGCGACCGCAGCGCGGCGACTAAATTTTTGGTTGCAATGCTCATTCAATCTCCACTCCCCTCAGTTTTCCATACGCCGCGAGCGCTTCGGAGAACTCGGCACTTGCGGCATCAGCCTGCGCCTGCACATCCGCCGGGATGTTGTTATAATCCATGAAATCATAGGGACCTAACAGTTCGATGACGCGATTGTGTGCATCGCACATGGTGCGCATGAGCGGCAGCAGCTCGGCGCTGTAATGCCGATCACACAACACGCAAACATCTGGCTCACCATATGAGGCGCAAAAAGTGCATGCACCATTAGACACACAGGCAGAGCAGGCTTCCGTGCAAACAATGGGTTTGCTGCAAGAAAATCGATCTTTCATCTCATACATCATTTGCCCTCCTCCGGCGGCAACTCGGCCGACCACCAGCGTACATCCACCGTCATCAGGCCATCATCCGGGAACTCGGGCAGATACCAGCCATTCGCACGGTAGACATAGGCGGCATAATTGCCCCGGTTGTAATTGTTATGGCTCAGCGTCAGCACCGTCTGCCCCTCCTCCGGGCGCTCGTCCGGATACGGGTGCCAGACCGGCGCGGGCTGCGGGGCGGCTGCCTGTTGCACCGGCTCGGTATACGCCTCGTCGTCCGGGTGAATCGTCCAGCGGACAACCTCATCCCATGACACAACCGAATCATCGATTTCACCGCCGAGAAATTTTCCCTCATCGGTAAACCCGTCTTTGTCCTGCGCAATGATGCGCGCACCATCCGGCGGCAGCACATTGGGCGAAAACCACGCCGCGCATGGCAGGCACGTTCCCTTGCCTGCGGTGATGATGGTATCGGGTGCTTCCGGAATGGATGGTGCTGCGGGCTGCGTCTCTACGACCGCCTGCTGCATCTGCTCGTCCAGCTGGCGCAGCGTCTGTTCTTCCGGTGTGGGTTCTTCCACGGGCGGCGCGATTTTACCGCTCTCCACCATACCGCGCAGCCGTTGCACGATCTGCGACCACGACAGCTTGCCCTGAAACGGCTTTTTCACCTCCAGCCCGCTGATTGTGAGAACATACTGTACGCCTTCCGAATCGCCGCCCATGTATCCGCGAAAAACCAGCGCATCCCGGACTTCTTCTATCAACTGACCCGCCGCCATACGCTGTCTGTCATGCAGTACCCGATGCAGTGCGGTTTCGTGTCCTTTGGCAATATGCCGCAGCAAGAACGCATCTACCACGCCATCCGACGCGGTCGGCTTATCCCGCGCGGCCTTGACATCCTGCGCGCGGACGGTCTCGCCGCGTGCCAGCCGCTGCTCGAACTCCGCTTGCACCTTCTCGGGGCTGTGTGCCAGCTCATCCGCGACCGACTCGCCGATCTGCTCGCGCCGCAGCGCGTCCAGCAACCCGGGCGACAGGTTTTTGTGGATGTACTGCATGCGGTGAACAGCAGACGCGCTCTCGTTTGTCTGCTCCGCGAGGTGATCACGCAGACGGCCGGGTAATTCTACGCCCCGCTCCTTCATGCTGCGCAGCGCCTTCTCCAGCAGCACTACCGCCTGCATTTTCTCGTAGTAGGTCAGCTCGCGACTGGTCAGGTTGGACTGGATCAGCGCGACCATTTCGCTGTCCTCGCCGTCGTAATTCTTGACGATGCAGGGCGCGTCCGTGCGCCCGAGCAGCTCGAGCGCCTTGCGGCGACGGTGTCCGGCGACGATGCGATACTTGCCCTCCCCTGCCGCACACACGGTCAGTGGATTGAACAGCCCATGCAGCGCAATATGGTCTGCCAACTCCTGCACATCCTCGACCGTGAAAAAGTTATGTTCGTTTACAATTAACTGTGAGAGCGGAATCTGGACGATCTGCATATCGGGCGTGTTCAAATTGGACACGCCACCCAGCTTTTCCGCCAGATTAAATTTACTTTTCGCCATTTGCCTCGCCTCCGAAATACTCGTCCACGAATTTCCGGTAATCCCGCGCCGCTGCGCTGGTGGGCGAATAGTCGAGCACACTCTCGCGGTAGTAGGCGCTCTCCCCTACCTTGTCGGTGCGCCGGATCACGGTGCGGAACACGCGGCCGGGAAACGCCTCACGCATGCGCGCCTCGCCCTGCACGACCAGCGGCGCATTGTGCCACATGGTGATCAACAGGCCGCCGAGGTGCAGGTTAGGGTTGACGGACAGCATGCCGTCGATCTGGCGGGTCAGATTTTCCACGCCCCATTCCTCGTACTGACCGATACTGGTCGGGATGATGACCTCATCTGCCGCGTACAGCGTCGCCGCGCAGCTTGCCGAAAACGCAGGTGGGCAGTCGACCAGCATGTAATCATACACATCGTCCTCGGCCAGCGCCGCGGCAAAGTCTCGAATAGCAGCACGCCGTTGCGGATTGCCATTGAGCACGCCCAGATCATAAGCCATCAGGTTGAGCGAGCCGGGCACGATGTCCACGCCGCGCAGATAGGTGTGCTGCAGCAGGTTCTCATAATATGGTTCATCGCCATCCAGAATCGCGCAGATATCCGCGCCGTCCATGTTCGCGCGCAGATGCAGAGACAGGTTGCATTGGTGGTCGGCATCGAGCAGCAACACCCGCTTGCCACGCTCTGCCAGCGCTGCCGCAACCGAAATCGCCGTCGAGGTCTTACCGACGCCACCCTTCAAATTCACAATGCTGATGGTTTTCATGTTTTCGTATCTCCTTCTCTGGCGCATTTCAGAAATTCACCATTTGCCATAGAGTCAGAAATATAAGCCAGCAGGGCATCTCCCGCACCAATCATCGTTTTTTCCAAACCGTCATACACGGATAGCAGCAGGCGCATAA
>DWZQ01000010.1 GCA_019117485.1 Candidatus Agathobaculum intestinipullorum
GCTTTGACGATAAGCGCAAGGTGGTTGATATTCTCATATCACAAATTGACGCTACCAGTGAGGAAGTTACAATCCACTGGAAGATCTAAAATCTTTTCACTCGGCATTATGCCTTTGTAAAAAATAGTTTATTTTATGATACATATAATTGACCGGCTAAGGTTTGCTATTCAAACCGTCGTTCGATTTGGATGTAGATAGTTGCGTCGCCAGCACTGCGCTCGGCGGCGTTTTTTCGTATGTGATGCGGCTGACCATGCTTTTTAGGTCGTTTCACTCTTGTGTTGTCACAGCGTTTGGACAGGCTTCGATCACATGCTCCAGGCGCGGCCGCATGGCAGGCGCGCCGCGGCACTCTTGGTCGATCGTCAGCGCACGGGCGTTGGCCTTGGTAAGTGCGCGATCCAACTCAGCGAGTTGGCTGTCCGGTTGGCGGCGGGAAACGAAATACTCCGGCGTGTAGACCTCCTGATCGACCAGCTCGGCGGCGCGGTCGAGCTGCGCGCGCAGCTTACGCTGGGCAGCGTGGATTGCGCGGATCGTGGACAAGAACCGCGACGAGAATACCAGCGCTGAAGGTGATGGCATCAAGTACGCTGCTGCCAAAGCTTCAGATTTCATTGTGGAGAAAGAACCAGATGGTTCTGTTGACAGTCCAGCAATATGACAAATACCCCTCGCAGGATTTTTTGTCCTGTGAGGGGGGATTTTTGCTTTGCGTGTATTTCGCCTGAGAGCGCCGTAGAGCGATTTTCGCACCTCGGAGGGTAGACACCGCTTTCCTCTACTTCGTGCTGTTGCAACTCGCGTGAAGTGGAGAGGGAGAGCGTTTGGCGGGATGGTTGCCGCGTCACTTCTGATTGTCGCTCGGAAATCGAGCAGCTAAGGCGGTTTCGATATACTCATCAAAACTCATATCCGCCTCGCGCCCAAGCCATGCATCCGCCAGATCCCCTGCGAACCGGGCCAACACATCTTCTCTGCGGGAGCCGGCCGGCAGGGTGATGTAACCTGCAGCGTCCATGCAAGCAGCTCGGCTCCCAATCGTCACGAGGAGATTATCCCTCAGATGGCTTGGTGATGGCGTTTCGGCTTTCAGAAATTCGATTGTCTGGATCTGCGACAAATTATCGTCCGTGCGGCCGATATTCATAAAATTCCCGATGCGGTAGTATTTCATGATGTTGTTCGGAGTTCCGTTGATCCTCGTGGTGATGGTGTTTCCGTCGGCCAGAGTCACCTTCACCGTGTAGATTGCACGGCTGGGGTCGTTCAGCTCGTTGCAAAATTCCTCATAGCTCATATTGCCCTGGGCTTTCATGGCGGAGCTGGCCGCTGCCAACTCCTCAGGCGTCCAATCTCTGCTCATAGATATTTTCTCCCTTCTTCATCATCAACGGTGAAGTGATATCCCTCTGTCAGCAAAACCGTTCCCTTGCCGGGCTCATAGGTCATCATATTCCTGCGGCCTATGTATTCGGCGGGCAGTTCTCCAGCTGCCATGCGGTCAAGGTTAAACGGGGTCGGTTCCCATTTTCCAAAATAGCCCGGACACTGCTTCACCATCGCGTCCCACTCTTTTTTCGTGTAGTGCTTCATACGCATATCTCCTATTCGGCTTTCAAGGTCGTGTTTTTAAAAGGGGCGGCGATTTCTCTCTGTTCCGCGACGAGTTCCCGCGACGCCCCGGGCGGAGCGCTTCGGACTGTTCACAGCAGGACAGCATCAGGCTGGGTCACCAGGTATCGCGGTGCGGAATGAACTCTACCTCAGCTCCCGCCGGGAGCGGGTCGCAGGGCTCTCCGTCGAAGTCGTTATCCTGCTTCGTGCAGATGGCCGGATGACGATCCGCCCAGGGGTTGATATCGACATACAGCCGGCCGCCGCATTCGTAGACCGGTCGGATCCAGCTGTCGCGGCCGACGAAGGTCAGATGCAGGGGCATCTCCCATTTCACCGGATTTTTCATAATTGCCCAGGAGGACAATGGGAGCTTAAACCCGCCAGCCATATCCTCTATGGCCTCGAGCGTCCCGCACTCGTCGCACACCTGTACCCCTGCGCGCCGGCTCAATGCATTCCTCGACGGGTTGATGTCCATGGACTGCCTACCGCACCTTGGACACGGGAAGTCCTTCCCGTATTGCTTTGCTGCGAATTCCTCGATAAACTCTCTCGGACCGTTCATTGGTATCCTCACTTTCTGTCGTGGATCTCCTGGAGTTCGTCGATGGTAGCCATGTCAACCTCCAGGGCGTCAATCATGGACTGGAGCCCGTCCGCAAGACTCTTGGCCTCCGGATGCGCTCCGGCACCCTCCAGGGCCTTTTCCTGCATCGCACGGTAATTGTCAATCTCGGCCCGGATGCCGCGCCGGGCGTAGGACAGAATCTTCAGGTAAGTCATGCACATCACCTCCCGTCAGGCCGCCGGGGTGGCGGCGTCTTTGAAGTCCTTCGCGGCCTGCTCGGTCTTGTCCTTGGCTGGCTTCTTGGCTGCGGGCTTCTTCGCGGCCTGCTTCTTCGCGGCCTGCTTCTTGTGTGCGGGAGCTGGGACGGCGCCGCTCTCGATGGCCTCGATCTCCTCCATCTTCTTCACAATGCGGCGGGCCTTCTGGAGCTCCCCACGCACCGCCTTCAGCTCGGTCTCTTTGGCGGTGATGGTCTTGGACAGGGTCTCGGAGGAGACCAGATCGGCGGCGTTGGGGATGTCCTTGGCGAGCTTCTGCAGGATACGGAGCTTGCGGAGGTCGGCACAAAGAGCCTCAGCGGCGGTCAGTTTCTCGTTGATGGTGGTCATGTACTCGTTCTTGGTCATAGTGATTTCCTTTCTCCCCGTAGGCCCGATAGGTCAGGCGGTTATTATCCCTCTGCGATTTCTTCGACAGCCCCGTACAGGTCCTCTATATCCAACTCCCCGAGAGAGTCAACGACACCCTCAAGTGTCTCGATGTACTCCTGCATCTGCTGCCCCCGGTCTGCTTCCTGAAGCCTCTCCGGTAGGTTGTCGTAAGCCTCCTGCTCCTCGTTCAAAACATCCTGCAGAGCTTCCTTGACGGTTTCCAGGACGGTTGAGAGCTCGTCCATCTGCCCAAGGATAGCCTTTAACGACTTGCGCCGAATCCTGTTCATGTTCGCACCTCCTTCGGGCAGCAGGCCCCGGTGAAGGTATAGCCCTGGATCGCTGCCAGGTTCTCGAGCAGGCGGCGTACCGTTCCGTTGTGCCCAGTGCCCAGATAGGTGCTGCCCTCCTCCATCCACAGGATGTCATCTGCGATGTCGTCCGTCATTGGAATGGTGATGCAGCTCTCGGCGATCTCACCCGGCTTTTCCATGCGGTAAGTGATGTTAATTCGCTTCATGCCTGCTCTCCTTTCTTGACGATGATGGTGATACCAGCGAGATTCCCAATCGCTGGATAGTGCTCGGGATAGATCTCTACGACCTCATAGGCCGCTGCGGTTCGAAGTGTGACTTCCTTAGCCGGCCCGAAGTAGATTCCCTCGGAGATGGATGGATCCTCTGCAATCCAAACAGTAGTGTTCTCGTACACCTTGTAAAGCAGGTCTGTCAGTTTCATCATTGCACCTTCCTGCTCATGGCCCAGCGCTGGCGGAGATGGTAGAACTTCATTTCTCTTCACCGCCTTTCTTGGCAATCTTCCGCAGGGCCTTGATGGCGAGGGTGGCGTGGCCGCTCTCTATGGCGGCCATATCGTACTTGTCGAACCCGTACCGGCTCTCGATCCAGGCAAGCAGCTCTTCCGGGGTATCGCAGAAGTCGGCCAGGCTTGTTAGGGTGCTGAACACCCGCTTTCTCTCTTCGCCGTTGTCGTTGAGGTAGTGGCTCGCATCGAACAGCTTCTTGTGCTCAGCGGTAACAGCCGCCTTCCATTCGGTATAATTAGTGACCATTTCGCTTCCTCCGTTTTTTTGTATCGTGTTTTTAGTTTATTGTTTCGTGTTCCTGTGAGCATACAATACACCATGCATCTCGCCTTGTCAACACTTATTTTCGTTTTTATTGAAAAAAGTTTTGACAAAACGAAACTTACGTGTTATTGTATTCTCGAAGGAGGTGAGCCCTGTGGTGTCCTACAAGCCACTATGGCATACGCTGATTGACAGGGACATGAAAAAGATGGAGCTGGTGGAGAAGGTCGGAATGAGCCGGGCTACGCTGAGCAAGCTGAACAACGATCAATATGTTTCGTTGGAAGTGCTGGACAGAATATGCGAAGTATTAGAGTGCCCCATTCAAGATGTTGTAAAAATAGAGAACGGAGAGTAATTGCGATGTATGATGATATTCTTGATCGCGGGATAAAACGAACTATCATATCGTTTGATCCGTTTCTAAAGCGAGATGATGTGATGGGCCTGACCGATGCACAGGTGGGCAGGCGCTTCGGTTTGGAAACCTCTACGGTAAAAGCAATGCGTCTGCACCAGGACGTCCCCTTTGATACCATCCAGAAGATTTGCCATGCGCTCGGCTGCCAGCCAGGCGATATCTTGAACGCAACAGAGGTCTGGACTATACTGCCTACAAAAAAAGGCCCGGACGATTGACGTCCGGGCCCCTGTGGAGCGGCTTACTTCTTGCTATGTATCGGCGCACCTGTGCGGCTCTTTATCCGCGGCTCGCTGTTCCGCTCCCGCACGATGAGGTCGGAGACTTCGCAGCCAAGCGCCTCACATATCAGGTCTATGTGCTCCAGCTTCACCCGCTCCGCGAGTTCATGGTACAGCTCATTGATGGTCGATGGGCGAATACCTGTCATCCGAGCGAGATCCGCTTGCGTCCACCTCCGCTCGCCAAGCCGGGTGGAGAGTAAAATCCTAATCATAGCCTGTCTCCTTTATGGTAGATTTTAACTATGATTTTAGAATTTTGCTGTATTTTGTCAGAAAATAACGGATTTCGTTATTCTATAAGCAGGGGTCAAACAGGGGTCACCCGAACAATAGTCGATGTCCGAAAACCCGCAACACGTCTACGTTTTTGGGCATTTCTATTGGTAGCTTGACGTGCGGAAGGTCGGCGGTTCGAACCCGTCAATGTCCACCAAAAAAATCCGTCCTGTAAAGGACGGATTTTTTTTTATAAATATCAATGTAATTACTTTATTTGTCTTGTAACAGTGTGGCGTTTTGCCCCTAATCCGGGATGCCGCCCTCTTGACAAACGTTTCGACAAGTGATAACGTAATATAACAGCAAGGGAGCTTCCGTGGGAGGCTGAGAGGAGGTTTCGACCTCGACCTTACCTGATTTGGATAATGCCAACGTAGGGATGCTGGAAATCACCAAGGCCGCACCGCTGTGCGGGTATTTTCGGACGCAAAGGAACATCCCTTGTTGGGATGTTCCTTTTTTGTATACAGTTGGATAACAGGAGGAAAAACGAATGAAAAAAGTGCTCACCATTGCAGGCTCAGACTGCTCGGGCGGCGCGGGCGTGCAAGCCGACCTCAAGACCATGGCGGCGCATGGCGTCTTTGGCATGAGCGTGATCGTGTCGGTCGTGGCGGAAAATACCGCGCGCGTTATCGACATTCAGGATGTCAGCCCCAAGATGATCGAGGAACAGATCGACGCGGTGTTCGAGGACATCGTGCCGGACGCGGTCAAAATCGGTATGTTGTCCTCGCCGGACTGCATGCGCGCGGTCGCGGGCAAGCTGGCACAGTATAGGCCGCAGCATGTCGTCATTGACCCGGTGATGTTTGCCAAAAACGGCGACGCGCTGATGGATCCCACGTCTGTCGGTACGCTGATCGAAACTGTGTTGCCGTTTGCCGATATCCTGACGCCCAATATCCCGGAGGCGCAGTACATCGCGGATATGCCGATTGCGTCCCCGGCGGATATGGAGGAAGCGGCGCGCCGCATCCATGCCAAGGGGTGCCGCAGCGTGCTCGTCAAGGGCGGCAAAAATATGGCCGGTGCAGTGGATGTGCTATTTGATGGTAAGGACTTTCGCCGCTATGAGATCGCGCAGCTTGACACCACCAGCACACATGGTACGGGGTGCACGCTGTCGTCTGCCATTGCGTCCAACTTAGCGCTGGGATATGACATTCCAGAGGCGGTCGAGCGTGCCAAAGCATATGTCACCGATGCCATCCGCCATGCGCCTGGCTTTGGCCATGGCTGCGGGCCGCTGAACCATTTTTGCCGACTGTTCCCGGAGGAGGGTGCAAAATGAAAGAAAAATCCATCCGTAAGCTGACGATTGCGGGGCTGCTGGTGGCGGTCGCCGTAGTCGGCAGCCTGTTTTCCATCCCAGTGCTTGGCGCGAAGTGCTCGCCCGTGCAGCACATGGTCAATGTGCTGGGTGCGGTGCTACTCGGTCCGTGGTATGCGGTCGGCATGGCGTTTGCTGCGTCCCTGCTGCGCAATCTGCTTGGGCTGGGGAGTCTACTCGCGTTTCCCGGCTCGATGATCGGGGCGCTGCTGTGCGGCTTGCTTTATAAGGTATGCCCCAAGCTGTCTGTTGCTTATGCCGGCGAGGTGTTTGGCACGGGCATCTTGGGCGGCATGGCATCCTATCCGATCGCGGTGGTGCTGCTGAACAATAAAGCCGCAGCGCTCTTTACCTTTGTGCCATCCTTTCTGGTTTCGACTGCGGTTGGCGCTGCGATTTCGGTCTTCGTGTTAGCCGCGCTCAAACGCACACAGGTGTTTGGCCAGCTTGAGGAGGCCCTGCGGTGACCGAAGCGATACAGCAGATCATCCGGCGCGCGCAGCAGATGCGGCCGATGGTACATTCGATCACCAACCCTGTAACCATCAACGATTGCGCAAACATCATCCTTGCCGCGGGTGGCACAGCCATCATGGCGCAGGATGAGCGCGAGGTCACGGAAATTACGTCGCATGCGGCGGCGCTGGCACTCAACATGGGCGCATTGCGCGCGCAGGAGGCCATGCTGCTGGCGGCGCGCGCGGCCAAACGGTTGGGTCATCCGGTCGTGCTTGATCCGGTTGCGGCCGGGGCGAGCCGCTTGCGCAGCGAAATGTGCAGCCGTCTGCTGGCTGAGGGGCTGGTGTCGGTCGTGCGCGGCAACGCGTCTGAAATTCGCGCGCTGGCCGCAGGGCAGGGGAATACCGCTGGAGTTGAGGCTGACGCGCTCGACCGCGTGACCGAACAAAATCTTGCCGAGTCCGCCGCATGGCTGCAAGCCTTTAGCGGCCGGACTGGTGCGGTCGTCATGCTGACCGGTTTGATAGACCTGATTACCGATGGAAAACGCACTGCGGTGCTGCGGGGCGGCAGCGAGCTGATGGGCCGGATCACTGGAGCCGGCTGCATGCTCACGTCGCTGACCGCACTGTACTGCGGCGCGTGTCCAAATACATTATTTGAAGCCGCGGTTGCGGCAGCGGAGGTGATGAACCGTTGCGGAGAACAAGCCGAGATGCGTGTGCGTAAAGAGATGGAGGGCACCGCTTCCTTTCGTACACGCCTGATCGACGCGGTCAGCCTGCTGGCAGCGGACGATCTGGCAAACGCATCCATTCAACTCATTTAAGCAACAAACACAACAAGCGCTGCCGGTTATCGCACCGTCAGGCAACATCATTCATTGGGGGTACCACCTTGAACAACAACCAAACTACCGAAAGACTGCTCGACGCGTCCCGTGGAATTTGGGAGGGCTATCTGGCTCACCCGTTCGTCCGGGGCCTTGCGGACGGCAGCCTTGCTGTGAACAAATTCCGTTTCTATCTATTGCAGGATTACCTGTATTTGTTTGACTACGCCAAGGTTTTCGCGCAGGGCGTGGTCAAATCCCGCGAACCCGAGGTTATGCGCGTGTTCTCGTCCTATGTGGCAAGCATCTTAAACGGCGAGATGGAGATCCACCGTGGTTATATGGCGCGGCTGGGTATTACGAAGGCGCAGGCAGAGGCCGTGCAGCCGTCGCTGTCCAACCTGTCTTACACCGCTTATATGCGCGCGGTTGCGGCGGAGGAAGGCCCGGCAGAAATCATGGCGGCTGTGCTGTCGTGTGCAATCAGCTATGAGTATATCGCCAAGTGGATCGTCAAAAACTATCCGGATGCTGAAAACCACGATTTTTACGGCGAGTGGGTGCGGGGTTACGCGAGCGAGGATTACGCCGCGGAAAACCAGCGCCTGATTGCGCTGATGGAGCGCCTGAGTGCGGATTATACCGAAGCGCAGCTCCAGCGGCTGACCGACATTTTTGTCGCTTGCTCCCGCTACGAGGCGATGTTCTGGGATATGGCGTGGGACGGGGCGATGTAAGGCGATGCTCGAGTTTCAAAACGTCGTATTCCAATATGACACCGAGGATTTCAATATCATCGACGGCCTGTCGTTCCACATCGAAAAAGGCGAGTTTGTGTCGGTCATCGGCCCGTCCGGCTGCGGCAAGTCGACCATTTTCCGCCTGACGAATCAGCTGTTGCCCAAAAAATCGGGCGAGATTCTCGTCGGTGGCGAAAAGATCGACGGGCGGCACGGTTACTGTGGTTACATGCCGCAGCGCGACCTGCTGTTCCCATGGCGCAATGTGCGGGATAACCTGTGCCTTCCCATGGAGATTCGCGGCGGTGTTAGCCGCGCGGATATGGTGCGGCGCGCCGACGAGACGCTTGCGCACGTCGGCCTGTCCGGCTGGGGCGACAAGCGGCCGGACGAGCTTTCCGGCGGTATGCGGCAACGCGCAGCGTTTGCGCGCACGCTGCTGACCGGTTCGGAGCTGCTGCTGCTCGACGAGCCGTTTTCCGCGCTGGATTTCCTGACGCGCATCAACATGCAGGAATGGCTGCTCGACCAGTGGGAGAGCGACCATAAAACAGTGCTGTTTATCACACACGACGTTGAGGAAGCGATATTCCTGTCCAGCCGTGTGCTCGTCGTAGAAGAAATGCCGATCCGGCGGCTCGTATCGTTTGACGTACCTGCGGCCTATCCGCGCACGCGCGCCTGCCTGACCGACCCGAAGATGCTTGCCCTGCGTGAGCAATTGATCGACCTGTTACGTCGGGAGGTGGCGGAATGAAAAAACGTAGGAACGCCAACCTGCCCGCACTGCTATTCCTGTTTGCATTGCTTGTCCTGTGGCAAGTGGGTGCAATGGGTATGGACGCAGCGTACATCCTGCCGTCGCCGACACAGATTTTGGTGCGCATGTGGGAGCTGCGCGGCCCGTTGCTGACGGCGCATCTGCCGGCGACGCTGCTGTGCACCGGCATCGGCCTTGCGATTTCCATCGTGCTGGGTTTGCTGCTCGCGGTTTGGATGGACGCCAGCCCGGTTGCGGAGAAAATGCTCTATCCGCTGATCGTTGCTTCGCAGACCATTCCGACGACTGCGCTTGCACCGTTATTTGTGCTTTGGTTCGGCTACACGATCTGGAGCAAGGTGCTGGTTACCGTGCTGATTACGTTTTTCCCGATCGCGATCACGGTGTTTGACGGTTTCCGCTCGGCCAGCACGGATATGATCGACATGCTCAAAACATTCGGCGCAGGAAAACGTGAGGTTTTTCTCAAACTCAAGCTGCCGGCTGCGCTGCCGTATTTCTTTTCGGCCATCAAAATGGCGATTCCGCTGTCAATCATCGGCGCGGCCATCGGTGAATGGCTGGGCGCGCAGGCGGGGCTTGGCTATTTCAGCCGCCGCATGATGACCCAGCTGGACGGCGCGGGCGTGTTCGCGCCGATCGTGCTGCTGAGTGTGGTGGCGATGCTGGCGGTTGCAGTGGTGTCGTGGCTGGAAAAGAAGATCATCACATGGCGTGGCAGTCTGTGACCATGATAGAATAGAAAGGAACGGAAAATAAATGAAAAAGAGAATTTTTGCCGCATTTGCGGCTTTTGCGCTGCTGCTGAGCGGCTGCGCGAGCAGTCAGACCGCCGCAGGCGATACAAAGGCCGATGGGGCAGGGGAGGACGAACTGCGCGAGCTGACCGTCGTGCTCGACTGGTATCCGAATGCGCTGCATGCTTTCCTGTATCAGGCGGAGCAGGCGGGTTATTTCGCTGAGGAAGGTTTGACGGTCAATATCCAGCCGCCTGCGGGCGTGAACGATGCCATGAGCATGATCGCTGCCGGCAAGGCGGATATCGGCCTGTACTATCAGCAGGATGTGATTCAGGCGCGCGTGGAGCAGGGGGTGCCGGTCAAGTCGATCGCGGCCGTCGTGCAGGCGCCGCTCAATATCATCCTGTCGCTGAAGGAGAAGGACATTACCGAGCCTGCCGACCTTGCGGGCAAGACGGTCGGCTATGCGGGCACCGAGTTGTCCGAGGCGCTCGTGCACAGCATCATGCAGAAGAGTGGGCAGGACCCGAACAGCGTCGAGTTGATCGACGTGGGCTTTGACCTGATGAGCTCCATGGTGACCGGCAACGTTGATGCGACGATTGGCTGTCTGGTCAACCACGAGGTACCGCAGATGGAGAAGGAAGGCTTTGAAGTGAATTACTTCTTCCCGGATGACTTTGGCGTGCCGCAGTATTACGAGGGAATTTTCCTTGCCAATGACGACATGATTGAAAACGAGCCGGAGGTACTCGCAGGCTTCCTGCGTGGCTGCCAGAAGGGCTTTGAGGATTTCAAAAATGACACAGATGCCGTGCTGCAGGTTCTGCTGGACAATCAGGACGAGTCCAACTTCCCGCTTGACCCGGATGTAGAGAAACAGTCCTGCCAGACGTTGCTGCCGCTGATGGAGACGGCGGATGCACCCTTCCTCAGCCAGAGCGAGTCCTGCTGGCAGGAAAACATCGACTGGATGTATGAGGAAGGACTCATTTCGACCAAACCTGATGTTTCTGAGGTCATGGCGACGATTGCATATTGATGTTTGCCAGCTAAACAAAAAAACAGCGAACCGCATGACTTGCCTCCTAATAAGAAAACATGGGAAAGTCCAGTAAAATCAATGTTTTCAGAGGCAAGGAACACGATGTGAAGTCAAAAAATCAAATACTGGCAGGATAAAGGGTGCTGATGTGAAGTATCAGCACCCTTTTCCTGTCCAAAACGCCATAGGAAATCCTATGGCGTTTTTTACTTTCCATCAAGTACACGGAAAACTGTATTGAAAGGGGTGAGAAATCGAAGGTATTTCTTCATGTAGGAAATGCAAATCAAGTGTCCATAGGTTTTCCC
>DWZQ01000011.1 GCA_019117485.1 Candidatus Agathobaculum intestinipullorum
AAAGAGCTTTTGGAATTGGAGCACTGCCCAGTAACTCCATTTTTTTGTTTTGATTATCCATAGTGTTTCTCCTTTCTCTTGACAAGTAGAATAAATTATACTACTATAAATTATAGTGGTTGAAGCGCAAAAAGTATTCTACTATAATTTATAGTGGTTGTCAAGAGAGTAAAGGAGGTAATTGAAATGGCTACGATTGACCTGATTGTTTTGGGAATTTTAAAAAAGGAGTCAATGAGTGCATATGACATTCAAAAATTAGTAGAATACCGCAATATTTCAAAATGGGTAAAGATCAGTACACCTTCCATTTATAAAAAAGTTATTCAGTTAGAGGAAAAAGGATATATTTCAAGCCATATTGAAAAAGAGGGTAAAATGCCGGAGAAGTCGGTTTATTCTCTGACTGAAAAAGGAAAGCAGCAATTCGAAAAGCTGATGATTGAAATATCCTGTAAGTCTATTAACATATTTTTAGACTTTAATGCTGTCATCGTAAATTTGGACAGTATGCCAAGAGAAAGGCAACAAGAATGTCTGGATAATATTGAAAGCAGTATGGCAGTATTGAAAACATATTTGGAAGAAAATATTGCTTTGAAAAAAAGTGACGATGATATTCCGATTACGGGCATGGCAGTTTTACAGCAACAATATATACTGGCTCAAGCCATAGAGGAATGGATTTGTACTTTAAAAAGAAATTTGGTGTGAATAGAATGGACAAAGCTCAATGGATTATCTGTCCTGTCTGTGGCAATAAAACTCGTAATAGGATTAGAGAGGATACAATTTTAAAAAACTATCCTCTCTATTGCCCGAAGTGTAAGCAGGAAACTCTAATCAATGTAAAAGAACTACATATAACACTCATCAAAGAGCCAGACGCACAGACGCAGAGCCGATGAACTTGTGAGACGCCTCACAGCTCATCGGCTTTTTTAATAGTTAAGCCCACCGAATAAAAAAAACGGAGTTTGGTGGGCTGCCTTGTCATGCTCAAGTCAATGATACCCCTCTAAACTCGTTGGTGTTTGGAGGGATTTATTATGTGTTGGTCTACTCAGACCACTGCGCTGCTTGTCCTAAGCAGTGCATATCTACCTAGCTCTATTCAGGTATGAGGATAAACTGTTAAAAAAATCCTCATTTGTTTTTGTAACATTTGCACCTCAGATATAGAGGTTAAATATCCTAATTATAGATATTATTTTTCTTATATCCGCTTAGGCTTGTCAGCCTTTGCGGTTTTTCTTTTGTCGTTTTTTGTCCGGACACGACACAAAGAATTTTTCAGTGTAGGATGTCGTTCCCCACCGACCAATCTGGATTTTTCAAAAAAATTCAGATTGGAGGGAACGATATGGCTTATAACAAAGCCAAAGAAGAAAAGAAATGGCAGCTCTGGAAAGAAGCCGAAGAAAATAAATTGCGGAGCTTAGGCGTTGATGAAGATACCATTGAAAAGCTCCGTGTTCACGATTGGGAAGTATTCAACTCCGACAGACGGTTTTACCAGAGACTAAAGGATGTTGCTACATATCTTGAGGAAATGGAAGCCGATGCGGAGCTGCCCGAAATAAGAAGCGTTGACGACCTGCTTAACAGCATTGAAAATCAGAAGCTCCATCAGGCTCTTATCATGGTGGACAAGCTGACCCTGCAGATTGTCCTAATGCGGTTGCAGGGCTATAAGTTCAGTGAAATAGCTGATTTGCTCGGCTTATCTGAGCAGACCGTTTATAAGCGGATGCAGCGGTTTAAGAAAAAAATCAAAAAAATTTTGAAATAGTGTCCAAAAACGGGCGTTGCCACGGGCTATGGGATGAGAGACAAAAATCTCTCATCCCATTTTCCTTGTGTGGCGAGAATGGGAATGTTCCTTGAAAAGTGAATACCCATTCGCCAAATACTTCCTCTTTGTGATTGTGATGAGCATAAGCGTGTGCAGCGGTACGCCAAGACCTGCCGACAAGCAGAAAAGCGATGAAAGGTGGTGAGCGATTTTTTACCGACTCAAAATATCGGGCAGCTCCCGATTACGCCATAACCCACAAAGAGAACTATGGTACTCCCGTCCAGTCACAGTCCGAACGGTAATCAATCCGTCGCAGGCAATGAGGGCGGCTCTGGCAGACCGTCAGAGGGGGAAACACCCGTGGAGTCAGTTCGCTACTGACCGTTTGGCGACTTCCCTGCGTTTTTAGCGCATTAGCATTTTGGGGCGTCGAGGACAAATAAAAATGCTCCTATTCATATATAGTCAAACACAAGGCGGTCATTGAAACAGAGAATTGTTTATACTCTCTCGACCTTAAAAACTCCCTTGTGTTTGATTGTTTACATAGGCAGATCGTGTTTGCCTAAATAAGATAGGAGGTCATACACATATGGAAAGAAAAATAAAGCGGGGCGATATTTATTATGCCGACCTTAATCCAGTTGTAGGCTCGGAGCAAGGCGGGACACGCCCCGTACTTATCATTTCAAATGATATGGGTAATAGATACAGTCCTACAGTAATAGTTGCAGCTATTACAAGTCGGGCATGCTCGAAAGTTAAATTGCCCACGCATACCAATGTGATGGATTTTAAGGGGCTTGATAAAGAGTCAGTTATTTTACTTGAACAAATACGGACACTTGATAAGCAAAGGTTAACAAAATATATGGGAATGCTTCCGCACAGTACAATGGCAAGAGTTGATAAGGCTCTTGCTATTAGTATTTCACTGCGTATTCTGCCTGAAGAAAAATGTGTAAAAAGACAGAAAACGGTCTAATCGCACATTGGAACTAAACGAAATGCACTTCTATAATTAAGGCATACAGCCGCTTTTGACGGAGGGATTTAGATGGAAGATCAAAAACGCATGAATATCGCAGAGCAACATTCAGACCATTGTCAGAGTGAAAAGGAAGCTTATGATTTTTTTATCAATACAATGGTACAGATAGTTGAGAAATATGGAAAGAGTGTTTTGAATGAATTGGATTGTGCTGCGTAGTTTACGCAGCTTTACATATCATATTTCCCTGATTTATATGGAGGTGCAAAATGAATAGAGAAGGTAAGAAATGTGTCCTGTATCCGAGAGTAAGCACGGAAATGCAGGTGGATGGATACAGTCTGGAAGGAAAAAAAATAGTTTAAAGAGGTTTGCTGACCGGGAAGAGATGCAGGTTATTGGCATTTATGAGGATGCAGGAAAATCAGGAAAATCTATTGAAGGGCGACCTGCTTTCAAAAAAATGCTCTCGGATATAAAAAACGGATTGGAGATTGATTATATTCTGGTGTATAAACTTTCTCGTTTTGGCAGAAATGCAGCGGATATTCTTAACTCGTTGGAGTTTGTACAATCTTATGGGATTAATCTTATCTGTATTGAAGAAGGTATCGACTCATCCCAGACAAGCGGAAAACTCCTAATATCTGTTCTGTCGGCAGTTGCAGAAATTGAGAGAGAAAATATCATTGAGCAGACAATGAATGGGCGTAGAGAAAAAGCACGACAAGGTGGTTGGAATGGTGGTTTCGCTCCATACGGATATTATCTGAAAGATAATCAGCTTTTAATAGAAGAAAAAGAAGCAGAAGCAATCAGAATTATCTTTGATAAATTTGGAAATTCAGATATAGGACTTGGCGGAGTTGCAAAGTATCTTAATTTGCAGGGGATAAAAAAGATACCTCGTCAAAATGGGAAATTAGAAACATGGAGCAGTCATCTAATACGCCAGATATTAGATAATCCAGTTTACTGTGGAAAGATTGCTTATGGCAGAAGAACAAGAGAAAAGGTCAAAGGAACAAAGAATGAATATAAGCAAGTTCATGCAGATGATTATATTTTGGAGGAAGGGCAGCATGAGGGAATAGTCAGTGAAGAATTGTGGCAAAAAGTTCATGCAAAGCGACTAGCAACGGGAATTAAGCAGCCTTCAAAAGTTGGCAAGGACAGAGCGCATCTTTTAACAGGAGTGTTAAAATGTCCTCTTTGCGGAAGTTCTATGTATACAAATAAACACGCATGGACAAACAAAGATGGCACATATAAGGAAGTCTACTATTATATATGTGGCAGGAACAAACAAGAGAGAGGGCATCACTGTGAATATAAAGCATCTTTGAGAAAAACAGATATTGAGCCTCTTGTAATTGAGGCAGTTAAGGAGTTGGTAAGTGATCAATATTTTGCTAAAGAAATAGAAAAACGAATTGGCATACAAATAGATACTACAGCCATTGATAAGGAACTTGAGAATTATGAAAGCAAATTAAAAGAGGTCGATTTGAATAAAGCCCGTTTGGAACGGGAGATTGACAATTTACCTGTTGATGCCCGCTATCGGGAAAGAAAACTTCACGATATGACATTGAGGCTTGATGGTCTGTACGATACCATTGTAGAACTTGAGGAACGCATTGAGGATGCGAAATTACGGAGAAGCTCGATTGAAATGGAAGCAATTACGCTTGATAACATTTACAAAATCATGCTGAACTTCGGAAAGCTCTATGATAGAATAAGTGATGAGGAAAAGAAAAGCATTATTACTTATCTGATAAAGGAAATTCAGATATACCCTAATGGTGAGTCAGAGATGCCTTTGCGGTCAATAGAGTTTAATTTTCCGATATACCGTAATGGTCGTGAGATAAGGCGGCTTTTGTGGGAAAAGGGTAATACCGTTGAGACGGTTGTACTTTTGTCCCAACCAAAGCCGGAGGCGGCCAGCGTTACCGCATCCGAGGGGTAAGCAGGCTCCCAAGCCCAAATGACATTTATTGATAGGTAAAGGAAAAGCGCCGGGGGATTCCCCGGCGCTTGTATTTTTGTAGATGTTCATTCAAAGCGCAGCCGGACATTTTCCTGCCGGCAAAGCTCGACATATTCGCGGGGCGGTTCCCGGTCGGTGATGAATGCGGTCAGGTCTTTCAGATGGCAGAATGTGACGATGGCCTCCTTGCCGATCTTGGACGAGTCCACCATGCCGAAGATCATGTCTGCGCGCTGCACGACAGCGCGCTTGATTTCCGCCTCGAGGAAGGTGGTGTTCGTCATGCCCGCGGTCAACGATACGCCGGTTGCACCCATGAATGCCTTGTTGATGCGCATGGCAGATAGCGACTCGATGGTCGACAGGCCGACAAACGAGTCGGTCGTCGGGCTGTAAATGCCGCCGAGCGAGATGATGTTGAGATTATCGTATTTGGCTGCCTCGCTGAGCGCACCGAGCGAGTGGGTGATGATCGTGATGCGCTTTTTTGCGACCAGAAAGCGCAGCAGGCACAGCGTAGTCGTACCCGAGTCGATAAAGATCGTGTCGCCATCGGAGACTTCCTCAGCGGCCAGCCGGCCGATGAGCGATTTGTCGATCGGATTCAAGCCGGAACGGATCGGGGTGGGAACAGCGCCCGACGGGACGGTTGCCGTTACGCCGCCGTACACCTTGGTGATATGCCCGCGCACCTCGAGTTCGTTAAGGTCGCGGCGGATGGTGTTTTTGGAAACGCCGAAAACCTCACACAGCTCATCAATGCTGACCGTTTCGCGCGAAATTACATATTGTTCAATTGAATTGAGACGGCTGACTTTCATCTTCCCCAGATCCCCAATCTTACCCGTAATTTACTCAGGACATTTTTCTTTATTTTATCAAAAGCAGTGAAAATTGTCTACTGTTTCAAAAACGAAAAGTGATGTGCTTTGTGCATTTATTGCGTGCCTTGTATGATGCGGGGGCGTGAACGCATGCCGGAATATCACCCAAATGTGCCTTTCTGGCACTCGGAAAAATATTTCTAAGTAGTATGAAATGGTGAAATGATGGCAACATGTGTGCGTGGAGTGCGCCAAATATCAAGTATTTTTCAATCTTTTCGGGGAAGGCACCGGACAGGGGACAGCTGAGCTGCTTTGGGCATCGGCAATTTGCTAAGAAATGTGCTGAAATTTTGTTAAAGTGCGCTGCTTTTTGACGAAAAATGCAGAGATTTGTCCAAATGAAAGTAAACAGATGTTTACAAGCACATGGGCTGGATGCAGCAGATTGCACGGATATGCCCATAAAGCAATAAAAATCTATTCAAGACATAACAAACAAAATACGAAAAAACAACACGGCTTTTTTATGGAATATTCCGATGGATACAAAACGGACGGCCGAATTTTTGTGAGTAAGTGTGTGAATTTTGGTTGAAATTTGGGTAGTTTGGTGATACACTGAAATCAACCTACAGCGGCACCGGCTGCTGTGGCCGGAACCTGTTCCGTTACGAGAAAATATTTTTGAATTAGGCAGGTGTATGCAATGCAGAAAGCAGAAAAGATGCAGGAGCTTCGCGTATTTGCGCAGGAAATCCGTTTGGAAACCCTGAAAACGATTGGCTCGCTCGGCTTCGGCCATGTGGGCGGCTCGATGTCGATTATTGATGCGCTGGCTGTTCTGTACGGCGAGGTAATGAAGATCGATCCCAAGAACCCCCGCTGGGAAGACCGTGACTGGTGCGTGCTGTCCAAGGGTCATGCCGGCCCGGCGATGTATGCCACGCTCGGCCTGAAGGGCTTCTATCCGCTGGAGGATGCCTATACGCTCAACCAGCCGCACACCAATTTCCCGTCCCACACCGACCGCACCAAGACCCCCGGCGTCGACCTGACGACCGGTTCCCTCGGTCAGGGCATGTCCACCGCGACCGGCGCGGCGCTCGGCAACAAGATCGACGGCCGTGATAACCATGTTTTCGTATTCGTCGGCGACGGCGAGGCGGACGAAGGTCAGGTTTGGGAAGGCGCGCAGTTTGCGGTACATTACAAGCTGGACAACCTGATCTGCTTTGTTGATGATAACAAGTATCAGCTCGACGGCGCCTGCGAGAATGTTATGAAGCACGCCAAGGGCATCGGCGCGAAGTTCGCGGCGTTTGGCTGGAACGTAGTCGAGTGCGCCGACGGTAACGACGTTGAGCAGATTTACGACGCCATCCAGACCGCTTACGCCACCAAGGACGTACCGACCTGCATTGTCCTGAACACCGTCAAGGGCAAGGGCGCGACCTTTGCCGACGGCACGGGCGCACATTCCTCTCAGCCGTCCAAGGAGCAGTGGGACGAAGCCATTGCCCACGCTGAGAAGCAGCTCGCTGAGATCAAGGCACAGTAAGGGAGGGTACGAACATGAGCTTTACTTTGATTGGAAAACACGAAAAGGATCCCCGCGCGAACCGCGACGGTTATGTTTCCGCGATGCTTGAGATGATGGAGAAGGACCCGTCTGTCATGCATGTGGACTGCGACCTTGAGAACTGCATCAACACTGGCAAGCTGGCCAAGGCGTATCCGGAGCGTACCATCAACGCCGGTATCGCAGAGGCCAACGCCGTTGGCGTATCCGCCGGCCTGTGCGCGACGGGCAAGACCGTATTCGTACACTCTTTCGGCTGCTTCGCTTCCCGCCGTGCGTTTGACCAGGCGTTTATGTCTGCGGCTTACGCCAAGCTGCCGGTTCACATCGTCGGCTCCGACCCCGGTGTATGCGCGGCGTACAACGGCGGCACCCATATGCCGTTTGAGGACTGCGCGCTGTACATGTCCATCCCGGACGCAGTTGTAGTTGACCCGGTTGACTACGCGCAGATCAATTGCCTGACCAAGAAGCTGGCTGAGTCCGGTAAGTTCTCCTACATGCGCATGATCCGCAAGACCTTCACCACGGTTTACGGCGACGGTTCGGAGTTTGAGATCGGCAAGGGCGTCACGCTCAAGGAAGGCAAGGACGTTGCCATCATCGCTTCCGGTATCATGGTTGACGAGGCGCTCAAGGCTGAGGAGCAGCTGGCCGCTGAGGGCATCTCCGCCAAGGTCATTGATATGTTCACTTGGAAGCCGCTCGACGAGCAGCTCATCATCGACTCCGCCAAGGAGTGCGGCGCGATCGTTACCGCTGAGAACCATCAGGTCAAGTGCGGCCTCGGTTCCGCGATTGCCAACGTCGTGATCCAGAACTGCCCGGTTCCGATGGAGATGGTCGGCGTTGAGGACCGTTTCGGTCAGGTTGGCGCGGAGAGCTTCCTGCGCGAGGAGTACGGCCTGACGGCTGCCCACATCGTAGAGGCTGCCAAGAAGGCAATCTCCCGCAAGTAATGCATAAAACGGCTGTTTTGGCCGGATAGCAAGCAAAAGGGCGTGCGTTGCACGCCCTTTTGTCACGTTTGCCACCTGTGGGACGGCACGAAAAAATGCGTGCCGCCCCCTATGCAGGGACGGCGATTTGCGGTAAAATAGTACGCAGAAAAAGAACGCAAAAACGATGGAGGAAAGCAGCATGGATTTGAAAGAACGCGCCCTCAAGGCGCATGAACAGTGGGGCGGCAAGATCGAAGTCATCGCGCGGTGTGAGGTAAATTCCAAGGACGACCTTTCGATCGCTTACACGCCGGGCGTGGCCGAGCCGTGCCTGAAGATCAAGGACGACCCTTCGCTGAGCTATACCTATACCCGCCGGCACAATCTGGTCGCGGTCATCACGGACGGTACGGCCGTCCTCGGGCTGGGCGATATCGGCCCGGTTGCAGGCATGCCGGTCATGGAGGGCAAGTGCGCCTTATTTAAAGCGTTTGCGGATGTCGACGCATTCCCGCTGTGCGTGGCGTCCAAGGATGTGGACGAGATTGTCCGCACCATCCAGCTGATTTCCGGCTCGTTTGGCGGTATCAATCTGGAGGATATTGCTGCGCCGCGCTGCTTTGAGATCGAGCGCCGCTTGAAAGAGGTCTGCGATATCCCGGTATTCCACGACGACCAGCATGGCACGGCTGTCTGCTGCGGCGCGGCGCTGATCAACGCCTGCCGCCTGACCGGCCGCAAGGTGGAGGATATCAAGATGGTCGTCAATGGCTGCGGCGCGGCGGCGATTGCGGTGACCAAGTTCCTGATGTTCCTCGGCATCCGCGACGTGACCATGGTCGAGCGCTTCGGCATCGTCTGCGAGGGCGACGAGCGCCTGAACCCCGCGCAGGCCGAGATGGCGAAGGTGACCAACCGCAGCCACATGACCGGCACGCTGGCCGACGCCATCAAGGGTGCGGATGTGTTCTTCGGCATGTCGGCGCCGCAGGTGCTGACGAGCGAAATGGTGTCCACCATGGCCGAAAACCCGATGGTCTTTGCCATGGCAAACCCGGTGCCTGAAATCTGGCCGGAGGACGCGAAAAAGGGCGGCGCGGCGGTTGTCGGTACCGGTCGGTCGGACTACCCGAACCAGATCAACAACGTGCTCGCGTTTCCGGGCATTTTCCGCGGCGCGCTCGATGTGCGCGCGAGCGATATCAACGAGGAGATGAAGCTGGCCGCCGCCAAGGCGATCGCCTATTGCGTGCCGGACGAGCAGCTTTCTGCCGAGTGCATCATGCCGATGGCGTTTGATCCGCAGGTCATCCGTGCGGTTGCGGACGCGGTCGCGCAGGCCGCGCGCGACTCCGGCGTTGCGCGTATCTGATTGCAGTCTGCCGTCCGGCTGTGCGCGTGTACGCGCGGACTGTGCAATTTGGTGAAAAAGTGTTTTGCACAGCTGATTTCTGTGCAAAAATGCGTTTGACTTTTGGTATATTGTTGAGTACAATAAGGGTAGTACATGTGCATGCCAAGGCATGCGGTAAGAGAACGAAAATGGAGGGAATAACACATGTTAGATCCGAAGAAAGTAAAGCTGGGTATCTGCCCGATCGGCTGGTCCAATGATGATATGTGGGATCTGGGCGACGAGAACACGTTCCAGCAGTGTATTTCCGAGATGAAGCTCGCGGGCTTTGACGGCTGCGAAGTCGGCCATAAGTACCCGGAGGATAAGGAAGTCCTCAAGCACATGCTCGACGTGCGCAACATGACGATCGCGTCCAAGTGGTTCTCCTCTTTCCTGGTTGATAAGCCGTATGAAGAGGTCGAGGCAGAGTTCATCAAGGAGCTCGAGTATCTGTCCTATGTCGGCGCGACTGCAATCAACGTTTCCGAGCAGTCCGGCTCGATTCAGGGCCAGCTCGACACCCCGGTTCTGGATATGGAAAACAAGCGCGTGCTGACCGACGAGGAGTGGGCTCGCTTTACCGAGGGCCTGAACAAGCTCGGCAAGCTGTCCATGGAGAAGTACGGCATCCGCACCTGTTTCCATCATCATATGGGTACCGTGTGCCAGACGGTGGAGGAGACCACCCGCCTGATGGAGAACACCGATCCCAAGTACGTATTCCTGTGCTTCGATACCGGCCACTTCACCTTCGCGGGCGAGGACCCGGTTAAGATGCTCGAGAAGTTTGCCGACCGTGTCGGCCATGTCCACCTCAAGAACATGCGCATGCCGCTGGTGGATAAGGCGCGTGCCGAGCACTGGTCCTTCCTCGACGCTGTCCGCGCGGGCGCGTTCACCGTACCGGGCGATCCGGACGGCTGCGTAGAGTTCGACAAGGTGTTTGATCTGCTCGACAAGGCGGGCTACACCGGCTGGATCATGGTCGAGGCTGAGCAGGACCCGGCGAAGGCCAATCCGTTTGAGTACGCCAAGATGGGCCGTGAGTACATCACCGCGCACACCGGTCTGGGCGGCGAGGTTGTCCTCAAGAAGTAAGTCAGGTTTTCTGGCATGATAAAAACCCCGTTCTTTGGAACGGGGTTTTTTTGAGGCTGTCGAAAAACATGGTTTTTCGACAGCCCTTCGATCGAAACCACGCTTTCGATCGAATTAGACGTATCAAAAAGACGGGCAGAGCTCGCCTTTTTGATGCCGCTCACAGAGCGGCTGAACAATGCGCGCTGCGGCGCGGAAATTTTTTCGACAAATAGGAAACCCCGTTCTTCGGAACGGGTTTTTGTTTGCTGGAGAGGTTGCATGCACGCACAGGACGGCCTGTGAGTGCATTTTTGTACAGTTTGGGGCAGGTGGGGGCAAAGTGTTCATAAATTGTAAAATCCACCGCGAAACCCTTTGCAAAACAGCCGGTAATAGGGTAGAATAGAGAAAGGGAAAACCAAGCAAGGAGAGTGGAGCATGGAAACACAGAAATATAAGCGCGTGCTGATCAAGATCAGCGGCGAGGCGCTGGCGGGCGACAAGCATTTTGGTCTGAACTTTGATGTGATCGGCCCGGTATGTGATGTGATCAAAAAGTGTAATGAACTGGGCTGCGAGATTGGCATCGTGGTAGGCGGTGGCAACTTCTGGCGCGGCGTTAAGGATGGCGGCGGCAAAATGGAGCGCACCCGCGCCGACCATATGGGCATGCTGGCGACGACGATCAATGCGCTGGCGCTGGCCGATGCGCTCGAGCAGCGCGGCGTGCAGGTGCGCGTGCAGACTGCGATCGAAATGAACCGCATTGCTGAACCGTACATCCGGCAGCGCGCGACACGCCATCTGGAAAAGGGCCGCGTGGTCATTTTCGGCTGCGGCACGGGCAACCCGTTTTTCTCGACCGACACCGCGGCGGTGCTGCGTGCGGCGGAGATCGGCGCGGAGGTTATCCTGCTGGCCAAGAACGTCGACGGCGTGTACGATTCCGATCCGGTCAAGAACCCGGACGCGAAAAAGTATGACCGCCTGACTTATATGGACGTGCTCAATCAGGGGCTAGGCGTAATGGATACGACCGCGACCTCGCTTTCCATGGATAACCACATCCCGATTCTGGTGTTTGCGCTTTCCGACCCGGAAAATATTTATCGTGCGGTCAACGGCGAACAGATCGGCACGCTTGTAGAGGAGGACAAATAATGAAGGCTCAGCTTAACGCTTACGAAGAAAAAATGAAGAAAACGCTGGACGTGCTCTCCAAGGAGCTGGCTGCTGTGCGCGCAGGCCGCGCCAACCCGGCGGTGCTCGATAAGATCACGGTAGAGTATTACGGCGCGCCGACCCCGCTCAATCAGGTGGCGGCGATTTCCACGCCCGACCCGCGCTCGCTGGCTATCCAGCCGTGGGACGGTTCGATCCTCAAGGCGATCGAGAAGGCGATCCAGACGTCCGATCTGGGCATCAATCCGCAGAACGACGGCAAGCAGATCCGCCTGAACTTCCCGCCGCTGACCGAGGAGCGCCGCAAAGAGCTGATCAAGGGCGTCTCCAAGACGGGCGAGGAGTCCAAGGTTGCGCTGCGCAACATCCGCCGCGATGCGATCGACAAGTTCAAGGCGGCGCAGAAGAAGAGCGAGATGACCGAGGACGAACTGCACGAGGGCGAAGAGAAGATGCAGAAGCTGACCGATAAGTACGTCAAGGAGATTGACGCGATGGTCGCTAAGAAGTCCAAGGAGCTGGCGGAAATCTAAAACATCCAAGGGGGACGCTGTCCCCCTTAGATACGAACCCAGTTCCGAAGAAACTGGGTTCGATAACCCCCTCGCCCTTGCACGGCAAGGGCGGTTCGGGACACGTGTCCCGAAGCAGGGGAATCAAAGCCCGGCAAAGCTGGACTTTGATGGGAAATTGCGGGGCAATTTCCGGATTGGATGGCGCGCAGGGTGCGCCGGTGTGCGCGGTGCGCACGGAAATGTGAGATTTGAGGGGGCGGCGGGATCGCCGCCCCTTTGCATGGGGGAAGAAATTTGGGTCTGTTTAAACGGAAAAAGAAAGTGGCGGCAGTGCCGACCGAAAACCGGCCGGTACCGCGGCACATTGCGGTCATCATGGACGGCAACGGCCGCTGGGCAAAAAAACGCGGTCTGCCGCGCAAAGCGGGGCACAAGGTCGGCGCGGAGACCTTCCGCACGATTGCGACCTATTGCAAGGACATCGGCGTGCAGTATTTCACGGTCTACGCCTTTTCAACTGAAAACTGGAAACGTCCGCAGGATGAAGTGGACGCGCTGATGAACCTGTTCCGCACCTATCTGAAGGAGGCGGCCGAGACCATGTTCCAGCGTGGCGTGGCGGTGCGTGTGCTGGGCGACCTGACGCCGCTGCCCGAGGATATCCGCGCGCAGATTCGCGAGGTGGACGAGATCGCCGACCGGCTCGGGCCGGACGCTGCGACCGCCAGCCTGTGCATCAACTACGGCGGGCGGGACGAGATCAAAAATGCGGTGCGCGCGATCGCGGAGCAGGTCAAGGCGGGCGAATTGGAGCCTGTCGACATCACCGAGGATACCGTCAGCGCGCACCTGTATACCGCGCATATGCCCGACCCCGACCTCATCATCCGGCCGTCCGGCGAGGTGCGCACATCCAATTTCCTGCTGTGGCAGTCGGCGTATGCCGAGTATTATTTCACCAATGTGCTGTGGCCGGATTTCAAGACTACGGATATGGACGCGGCCATCGACGCGTTCAACAAGCGCAACCGCCGGTTTGGCGGCGTATAAACCGATGGAGCGAGGTGTAATGCTATGAAAGAAAGAGTGCTGTTCGGCGTGGGCGGTTTGATTGCGGTACTGCTTGCGCTGTATGTGTTCCCGCCCATCGTGCTGGAGCTTGCGGTTGCGGTGCTGTGCGTGTTTGCCACGTGGGAGCTGCTCAGCCCGACCAAACTGGTGGCCAACCGCATCGAGTTGCTGTTCTGCCTGTTCGTTTCACTCGGGCTGGGCATTGGGCATCTGTCGCTACTGCCCTTTGATGTGACTGCGGTGGCGCAGGGGCTGATTTTTGTGCTGCTGGCCGGTTCGTTTGCGATCGAGCTGAAATTCCATGAGCGCATGAACGCCGCGCAGGTTGCGTGGGGCTTTTTCGGTGCGCTGCTCGTGCCGTATCTGCTGCTCAGTCTGGTGCGTATCTTCCAGATGGACTTCCTGCCGCCGATTGGGGAGACCGATCTGCGTATCGGACAGTTCATCGTGCTGCTGCCGCTGCTGGCCGCGTGGGGCGCGGATACCTGCGCACTGTTCACCGGCATGGCGTTCGGAAACCATAAGCTGGCGCCGGTCGTCAGCCCGAAAAAGACGGTCGAGGGCGCGGTTGGCGGTGTCATTGGCGGCGCGCTGTTTGTGGTGCTGGCGTCGTTGTTGTTGAATATTTTCCTCGAGCTGGATATGCCGATTTGGACGGCCGTGCTGCTGGGCGGCGTGGGCGCGGTGCTGGGTGAGATCGGCGACCTGTCGTTCTCGGTCATCAAGCGCCAGACCGGCATCAAGGACTACGGCCATATCTTCCCGGGTCACGGCGGTGTGCTCGACCGCTTTGACAGCGTGCTGTTTGTTGCGCCGTTTGCGGAGATTTTGTTCCGGATCGTCTGGTAAACACTCTAAGGGGGACGCTGTCCCCCTTAGATACGAAAAAAGTTCCTGAAGAAACTTTTTTCGATAACCCCCTCTCGTCCGCACGGCGGACGAGGACGCGCTGCCACAGCGCGGGCAGTGGAATCGAAGTCCGGCGAAGCCGGACTTCGATGTAAATGAATGTGGCTTCCGTATGAAAAGCCGCTGCGGACTTTAAAGCCGCGTTTTAGGAGAATGAACATGAAAAAAATAGCAATTCTGGGCTCGACCGGTTCGATCGGCACGCAAACGGTCGATATTTTGCCCTCGATTGACGCTGAGGTCGTCGCATTGACGACAAACCGGCGCATAGACTTACTTGAGCAGCAGGCGCGTGCGCTGCGTCCCAAAATGGTGTGCGCCTGCGAGGAGCAGGCGGCGCGCGATCTGAAGGTCAAGCTCGCGGATACGGATACCAAGGTGCTGTCCGGCATGGACGGCCTGACCGCCTGTGCGGCGGAGTCGGGCGCGGATATCGTTGTGACCGCGGTCGTCGGTATGGTCGGCCTGTTGCCGACGCTGGCCGCGATTGACGCGGGCAAGGACATCGCGCTGGCGAACAAGGAAACGCTTGTGTGCGCGGGTGGACTGGTCATGCGCGCGGCGCGTGACAAAGGCGTCAAGATCTTGCCGGTCGATTCCGAGCACTCTGCCATTTTTCAATGCGCGCAGGCCGCGCATGGCAATCCGCTCGCGAAAATCATCCTGACCGCGTCCGGCGGCCCGTTTTTCGGCAAGACCGCCGCGGAGATGCGGCATGTGACGCGTGAGCAGGCGCTGGCGCATCCGAACTGGTCGATGGGCGCCAAAATCACGATCGACTCGGCGACCATGATGAACAAGGGACTTGAGCTGATCGAGGCGATGTGGCTGTACGACATGGCGCCGGAGGATATTGAAATCGTCATCCACCGCGAGAGCATCGTGCATTCGGCGGTGGAATTTGCCGACGGCGCGATGATTGCGCAGCTTGGCCTGCCGGATATGCGCCTGCCTATTCAGTATGCGCTCACCTATCCGGCACGCGTGCCGTGCAAAGTGCCGCGGCTGAATCTGGCCGAGGCCGCGAAGCTGACGTTTTATGCACCGGATTACGAGGCGTTCCCGGCGCTGAACCTCGCGCGGCAGGCGGCTGCGCAAAAGGGCGACCGCGGCGCGGTGCTCAACGGTGCGAATGAGGCGGCGGTCGGGCTGTTCCTCGATGGCAAGATTGCCTTTGGCGAGATCGCCGAGCGGGTGGCGCGTGCGCTGGATACCATCCCGTACCGGCGCGAGGTCACGCTTGATGATGTGCTGGCCGCAGACGCGGCGGCGCGTGCTGCGGCACGCGCCTGATTTCGGTTTCCCACCGTTTGGAAAGGAGAGCTGCATAGGTGCAAACCATTTTGTCCGTTATTCTGGCTATTTTCGCGTTCGGCGTGCTGGTGATCGTGCATGAGTTCGGGCATTTCATCACGGCCAAACGCGGCGGGGTACAGGTCAACGAATTTTGGATCGGTATGGGGCCAACGCTGCTGAAAAAGCAGCATCACGGCACGCTGTATTGCCTCAAGCTGTTGCCCATCGGCGGCGCATGCGTGATGGAGGGCGAGGACGGCGAAAGCGAAAACGAGCATGCCTTCGGCAAGGCAAGCCTGCCGCGCCGTATGCTGATTGTGGTCGCGGGCGCGCTGATGAACTTCCTTGTCGGCTTTTTGATCGTGCTGGCGGTCATGCAGCCCAACGGCCCGAATGGCGGATATATCATTTCCACGCTGGCTTCTGTTGACCCGGCGAGCACCGCTGCGGCGGACGGCGGTTTGCAGGCAGGCGACGAGATATTGAAGGTCGACGGCTACCACATCCTGCTGCGCAGCGACTTTGAAACTGCGCTGGCGCGCGGGGACGACACGGTGTACGAGATCGTCGTGCGGCGAAACGGCGAAAAGGTGACGCTACCTGCGGTACGGCTGGAAGCGTCCATCGAGGGAGAGGACGGCCGCAAACTCATCGGCCTGAGTTTTGCCGAGCAGCCGGCCAGCATCGGCCTGCACCTGAGCATGTCCGTGCGCACGGCGGTCAGCTATGCGCGTATGGTCTGGGCAAGTCTTGGTATGTTGGTCAGCGGGCAGGTCGGCGTCGACCAGCTCTCCGGCCCGGTTGGCGTGACCGAGGTGATGGCGACCACCGCGCAGTACAGCCTGCGCTCGTTCTTCCAGCTTGTGGCGTTTATCTCGATCAATCTGGGCGTGATGAACCTGCTGCCGCTGCCCGCGCTGGACGGCGGACGGCTGCTGTTTTTGCTGGTCGAGGCGGTGCGGCGTAAGCCGGTGCCGCCCAAATATGAAGGGTATATCCACGCGGCGGGGCTGGCGCTGCTGCTGGCGCTTATGGTTTATGTGACGGGGCAGGATATTTTGCGTATCATTATGGGAGGTGCAGGAACGTGAAACAGACCAAACAGATCATGGTGCGGGACGTGGCGGTCGGTGGTGGCGCGCCGGTTTCGGTGCAGTCCATGACCAACACGGACACCCGCGACTCAAAAGCGACGCTGGCGCAGATCCGTGCGCTGGCCGATGCCGGCTGCGACATTGTGCGCTGCGCCGTGCCGGACGCGCAGGCGGCGGAGGCGCTGAAGGAAATCTGTGCCGGCTCGCCCATCCCGGTCGTGGCGGATATCCATTTTGACTACCGGCTCGCGCTCGCCTCCATCGAGGCGGGCGTGGATAAGATTCGCCTCAACCCCGGCAACATTGGCGGCGCCGACCGCGTGCACGCGGTCGTGCAAGCGGCCAAGGCGCGGAACATCCCGATCCGCATCGGCGTCAACTCCGGCTCGGTGGAAAAGCACATTCTGGAGAAGTTCGGCGGCCCGACACCCGAGGCGATGGTCGAGTCCGCGCTCTACCATGTTGGGCTGCTCAATGACTGCGGCTTTGACGACATCTGCATTTCGATCAAGTCGTCGTCCGTGCCGGACACCATGCAGGCTTATCTGCTGGCGCATGAAAAAACGCATTATCCGCTCCACCTCGGCGTGACCGAGGCGGGCACCGAGTACATGGGCACGATCAAATCGGCGGCCGGTATCGGCGGCCTGCTTGCGCTCGGCGTGGGCGATACCATCCGCGTTTCCCTGACCGACGATCCGGTCAAGGAGATTTACGCGGCACGGGCGATTTTGAAGGCGGTCGGCCGTGCGGAGGATGGCATCAACGTTGTCTCCTGCCCGACCTGCGGCCGCACCCGCATCGACCTGATCGGCATTGCCAAGGAGGTCGAGCAGCGCTGCATGCAGATCCACGGCAAAAAGCTCAAGGTTGCGGTGATGGGCTGCGCGGTAAACGGCCCGGGCGAGGCACGCGAGGCCGACCTCGGCATTGCGGGCGGCGACGGCGTCGGCCTGATTTTCCACCGGGGAGAAATCCTCAAAAAAGTGCCGCAGGACAAGCTGGTGGACGAGCTGATGTATATGATCGAGCATTTTGAAACCTGATCTGGAGGAAGGGTTCCGTTGGCAGGAAAACTGATTGACTTATTCCAAAACTGCAAATTTGCGGAGGGGGAACAGCACCTCGCCTCGGGCGAGGTGCGTTCTCTCGCATTTGGGGACAATAACACGGTGATGGTGGTCGAATTGGGGCTGGCGCAGGTCGTCAGCCGCAAGGCGATTGCAAGGGCGGAAAAACAGATCGCCGGGCAGTATGGCCTTACGCGCGTGTGTATCGAGCCGCGCTATGACATGCCGGACGGCCCGAGCGAGGCGTACATCCGCACCCTGTACGAGAATATGGCATACCATATGCCGTCCGCGCGCGGCCTGCTCGACTGCGGCAAGTGGCGCTATGCGGACGGCGCGCTCGAAATCCCGATGGACGAGGTCAGCGAGCGGCATTTCTCGAATGCTCTGCGTCAGCTTGAGGCGCGCATGCTGCGCGAGCTGGGCGCGCCCTGTCCGGTGCGCGCGGTGCGGTGCGAGGTGTGCGACTGCGCGCCCGTGTCCGACGCGCCGGGACGCGAGGAGATGTTGCATCAGGCGATCGAGCAGGCGGCGGCCGAAGCGCCCGCGCCTGCACCCAAGCCCCAAAAGCCGCGTCCCGCGCCGCGGCTGGAGCACACCGGTTATCAGCGGCCGCGTGCGGAAAAGGTGCGTGGGGACGACCTGATCTTCGGCAAGCTGATGCAGGACCCGATCGTGTCGGTCAACGAGGCCATCGCGGCCTACGATATGGTCACGGTGCAGGGCGAGGTGTTCTTCACCGACAACAAGGATATCCACAGCAAGAAAACCGGCAAGGACTATGTCAAGATTGCGTTCGATATGACCGACCGCACCAATTCCGTGCGGGTGTCCAAGTTCCTTGCTGCGGACAAGGCGGGCGACACGGCTTCCAAGATCAAAAACGGCCTGTACTGCACGGTGCAGGGCAAAATGGTGTACGATTCCTACGCGAAAGAGATGGTGCTCGAGCCGACCGGCATCGTCAAGGCCAAAAAGCCGGTGCGGCTGGACAAGGCCGAAGGGATGAAGCGCGTCGAGCTGCATCTGCACACCAACATGAGCGCGATGGACGGCATGTCATCGACCGCGGCGCTGCTGTGCCGCGCGGCGCAGTGGGGCCACCGTGCTATGGCGATCACCGACCACGGCGTAGCGCAGGCGTTCCCCGAAGCGCTGCACGCGCAGGAGGGCAAGCAGAAGGACATCATCGGGGATATGAAGATCATCTACGGCATTGAGGCGTATTACATCAATGATGAGGATGCGCTGTCGGTCGTGCGCGGTAAATCGGCCGAACCGCTGACCGGCACGTTCATCGTCTTTGACCTCGAGACCACCGGCCTTAACCCCGCAAGCGAGGAGATCACCGAGATTGCGGCCGTGCGCGTGACCGACGGCGCGATTCAGGATTCTTTCCAAACCTACGTCAACCCGCACAAGCCCATCCCACCCGAGATCACCGACCTGACCGGCATTTCCGACGAGACGGTGGCGGATGCGCCCGATCTGGCCGACGCCATCCCCAAGTTCCTTGCGTGGGCGGGGGAGGGCAGGTATCCGCTGGTCGCGCACAATGCGGGCTTCGACATGGGCTTTTTGCGCACGGCCTGCAAGCGGCTTTCCATCGAGCGGGACTTCACGGCCATCGACACGCTGGAGATGAGCCGCCTGATGCTGCCGCACTTGCATAAGTTCAGGCTGAATATCCTTGCAAAGGAATTGGCTGTCGGTCCGTTCGAGCACCATCGTGCAAGCGAGGACGCGGCGGTGCTGGGGCGCATTTTTGTAAAGCTGCTCGCGCGGCTGAAAGATGAACTGCATGCGGTGACGACGGCGGATATCAATCCCGTGCTTGCGGCCACCACGGACCGCAAAAACAAGCTGAAAAACCTGCCGCGGTACCACTTTATCATTCTGGTGCAGAACCAGAAGGGGCTGCGCAACCTCTATCAGCTGATTTCCAAGAGTTTTCTCGAATACTATAACAAACGCCCGATTATGCCGCGTTCTGAACTCATCCGCCACCGCGAGGGGTTGATTTTCGGCTCGGCGTGCGAGGCGGGCGAGGTGTTCCGCGCGCTGACCAGCGGCGCGGAGTGGGATGAGCTCAAGCGGCTGGCGTCGTTCTATGATTATCTGGAAATTCAGCCGATCGGCAACAACCAGTTTATGGTCGCCAAGGGGATGGCAAAGGACGAAGAGCAGCTGCGCGATTGGAACCGCGATATCCTGCGGCTGGCGGATGAACTCGGCAAACCCTGCTGTGCGACCGGCGACGTACACTTTCTCGAGCCGGAGGATGAGGCATTCCGCCGCATCCTGATGGCGGGGCAGGGCTTTGGCGACGCGGATAATCAGGCGCCGCTGTACTTCAAGTCGACCGACGAGATGCTCCGCGAATTTGCCTATCTCGGCGAGGACCGTGCGTATGAGGTCGTCATCAAGAATACCAATATGATCGCGGATATGTGCGATGTGATCCGTCCTGTGCCGCGCGAAAACTACCCGCCGCATATCGACGGCTGCGAGGACGACCTGCGCAACATGTGCTATGAAAAGGCCAAGCGCATTTACGGCGACCCGCTGCCCGATGTGGTGCAGGCGCGGCTCGACCGCGAGCTGAACTCAATCATCGGCAACGGCTACGCGGTTATGTACATCATCGCGCAGAAGCTGGTGACCAAGTCGCTCGAGGACGGCTATCTGGTCGGCTCGCGCGGTTCGGTCGGCTCGTCGCTGGCGGCGTTTATGTCGGATATCACCGAGGTTAACTCGCTCGCGCCGCATTACCTGTGCCCGGATGACAAATATGTCGAGTGGCACGAGGAATATTCCTGCGGCGTGGACTTGCCGGATAAAATCTGTCCGAACTGCGGCAAGCCGCTCACCAAACAGGGTTTTAACATCCCGTTTGAGACCTTCCTCGGCTTTGAGGGCGATAAAGTGCCCGATATCGACCTGAACTTTGCAGGCGAGTACCAGTCGCGCATCCATTATTACACGGGCGAGATCTTCGGCCACGACCATGTGTTCCGCGCGGGCACGATCGGCACGGTTGCGGAAAAAACGGCTTACGGTTATGTCAAAAAATATATGGACGAGCGCGGTATCGAGTGCTCGCGTGCCGAGGAAAACCGCCTTGCGGCGGGGTGTACGGGCGTGCGCCGCACCTCGGGACAGCACCCGGGCGGCGTGGTCGTTGTGCCCAAGGAGATCGAGATTTACGACGTCTGTCCGGTGCAGCACCCGGCGGACGACCCGGATTCGGAAATCATCACGACCCACTTTGAATATCACTCGATCGACGCGAACCTTTTGAAGCTCGACGAGCTGGGACACGATGACCCGACCATGATCAAGCACCTTGAAAACCTGACCGGCGTGGATGCAAAGACCATCCCGCTGGACGACCCGGACACGATGAGCCTGTTCCATTCGTGCAAGGCGCTCAAATATACGGGGGAAAACCCGGATTCCGACCCGATTTTGGGCAGTCTCGGGTGTCTGGCGGTACCCGAGTTCGGCACCAAGTTCGTGCGCGGCATGGTGGGCGAGACAAAACCGTCGACTTTTGCCGAGCTGGTGTCGATTTCCGGCCTGTCGCACGGCACGGACGTATGGCTCGGCAACGCAGCCGAGCTGGTGCGCAAGGGTATTCCGCTGTCCGGCTGTATCTGCTGCCGCGATGATATTATGAACTACCTGATTTTGCAGGGCGTGCAGCCCAAGTTGTCGTTTAAAACGATGGAATCCGTCCGTAAAGGCAAGGGCCTGACCGAGGAAATGGAAGCGGCCATGCGCGAGCAGAACGTGCCCGACTGGTACATCGATTCGTGCAAGAAAATCAAATATATGTTCCCCAAGGCGCATGCGGTGGCCTATGTAATGATGGCGTTCCGCATCGCGTGGTTCAAGGTGCACCGGCCGCTCGCGTTCTATTCGGCGTATTTTTCGGTGCGCGCCAAGGGGTTTGACGCCTCTTGCATGATCAAAGGCGACAAGGTCGTGCAGGATAAGCTGCGCGAGCTGGCGGTGAAAGAGAAGGAAAAGACGATCACGGCGGCGGAAAAGGAAATGTCGACCACGCTCGAGGTCTGCCACGAGTTTTATCGCCGCGGCTTCACCTTTGAACCGATGGATATTTACGCTTCGGACGCGACCGACTTCCTCGTGACCGAAACCGGGTTGATCCCGCCGTTTACGTCCATGCCCGGCATCGGCGAGCAGGCGGCGCTCAACATTGTGGAGGAGCGCAAGAACGGCAAGTTCCTGTCGGCGGAGGAGCTGGCTGTGCGCTGCCCCAAGGCATCCAAGGCGGTCGTCGAGCTGCTCGACCAGATCGGCGCGCTCGGTTCGATGCCCAAAACCACACAGATTTCGCTGTTCGCGTAAGCGGGCGCAGGATAGGAGGGAGCTTTTATGGCAAAGTATGAAAAACATCTGACGGGCGACTTTGACGCCTTTCTGGATTACCTGTTCGACGGCATCATGAACGGCAGTATGTCCGCCTCGTATGAGGACGGCAGCGAGTGGAACGCCGGCGGGGTGCGCGTGGCCGTGCGTGTGTTTGAGCGGTACAGCTTTATGGGCAGCAACCGCGTCAGCCTGAGCCTGACGCTGGTCGGGCAGGGCGGCCATCTGTTCCTGTCCGCGATCACGTCGGGCGGCAGTCAGGCGGTTTTCTGGAAAGTAAACACGATCGGGGAGGAAAGCTTCCTCGAATGTGTGGAAAAGCTGGCGGAGGGGTACGCGGCAGGCGATACACTCCCGGAGGATTGATATGGAAAATGAAAAGGTCTATCAAATGCCGTTTGCACAGGTCTATACGCTGCTGTGCAACAAGGCTACACGCAAGGGTCGCACACGGGACGAGGTGGACACCGTTATCTGCTGGCTGACCGGCTATGGCCGTACGGATTTGCAGCGTGCGGCCGAGCAGGGCGTGACCTATGGGGATTTTTTCCGCCATGCGCCGCAGCCGAATGAAAAGCGCAGCCTGATCCGCGGCAAGGTGTGCGGGGTGCGCGTCGAGGACGTGCAGGAACCGCTGATGCGGGAGATCCGGCTGCTGGATAAGCTGGTCGACGAGTTGGCCAAGGGTAAGCCGCTGGAAAAGGTGCTGCGGGACTGACCGGGGAGGATGGCATGTACTGGATTTGCTTCGGGGACAGCGCAAAGGGTTCCCTTGCCATGGCGCGCAGCACGATGGACCCTGATCTTGATGTGGAACATATCCTTGCGCTGTCGGACGACTATGCGCAGGGCGACATCCGCGATGTGACCGACCGCGCCGCGCGGTCGGACATCATCGTGCCGTGGCAGGATGAGCCAAAAAAGAATGACAAGTGGCGGGCAGAGTATCAGGCGCGGCACTGGGCGGTGCTTGAAAGACTGGACGAGGTCGACGAGGCTGTGATCTGGTATGCGTGCGGCAACCCGTGCGAGCAATGCGGCCTGCGGTATGTGGTCAGCCGGTTGCAGCGGCGGCATATCCCGGTGTGGGCCTGCGAGGTCGGCTGGATGCCGACATCTGAGATTGCGCGGGCGAACCGCCGGGTGCGCGATACGTCTGTGTCCGGCGTGATCACAGACAGCCGCGTGATAAACGCGTTCCTGCGCTTGGTGCCGCAGCCCATCCTGCGCCGCTACGTGGTACGGGTCGAGCAGCGCAGCCTGCAAAGCCGGGCCGAACAGTCGCCGCGCGCGGGCATGGCGTATTTTTCGACGGCGGGCGAAGCCGCCCCCAACATCCTGCCGTATTTCTATCAGCGCCGCCGCCAGTTGACCGAAACCGAGCAGGCCGTCCTGCTGACCGAATGGAGACGCATGCAGGAGCAAAACACGCCGCTGCGCGCGATGGTGGACGGCAAAGTGCAGTCTGTCCCGGCGGATTTCTACGATGAGACTATACTGTCCTGCGTGCCGGAGGAAGAAAGCCAAGCCGCGTTGACGGTGGGCCGGTCGATCATTGCGCTCGACAAAACCGGCAACCGCGTCAGTGATATGCTGGTTTTTTTCCGCATTCGCGCGCTGGGCGCGGCCGGGCGGCTGGAAGTCGTGAGGGACGGCGCAACCTACCGCGATATGACCATCCGGCAAATCCATGCTTGACAGCGTTGGCAGGGCATGGTATTATTTTAACGCGATAAAGTAATAAAGGAGCAATCCCACCATGAACCGTTTTCGGATTTCCACCCCCGAGGGGACGCGTGACCTGCTGTTCACATCCTGCCGCGCACTGCGGCAGACCGAGCACGCGGTGCGCGCCGCACTCGAGGGCTGCGGATACAGTGAGATCATCACGCCTGCGGTGGAATACTACGACGTATTCGCGCAGGCCAACCCCGAGCTTGACCAGCAGAATATGCTGAAAATCATTGACCGGTCTGGGCGCATCTGCGTAGCGCGGCCGGACAACACCACGCCGATTGCGCGCATCGCCGCTACCCGTCTGGACGACGCGGCGCTGCCTGTGCGGCTATATTACAGCCAGAAAGTGTTCCGCTCGGTGGCGGGCGGCCACGGGCACAAGGGCGAGTTTTTGCAGGTCGGCGCGGAACTGATCGGCGCGGACGGCCTCGCGGCGGACAAGGATATCCTGTCGGCGGCGTTCGGCGCGCTGACCGCGACCGGGGCGGACAATTTCCGCATCGAGCTGGGTCACGCGGAGATCTACAAGGCGCTCATCGAAGAACTGGGTGTGGACGACCAGACGGCGGAAAGCATCCGTCGCCTGATCGAAAATAAGTCGTTTGCGGCGCTGGGCGACGCGCTCGCGCCCTACGGCGAGCGTCCTGCGGCCAAGGCACTGGGCGCGATGCCGCGGTTGTTCGGCGGCATGGAGGTGCTCGATCAGGTCGAAGCGCTGACCGGCAATGTGCGCGTTATCGGCGCGGTGGCCTATCTGCGGCGGCTGTATCAGGCGTTGGACGAAGCAGGCTATGGCGACCGCATCATGATCGACCTCGGGCTGGTGCACGAGATGGACTATTACACGGGCGTGATGTTCCGCGGCTACATTGGCGGCGCGGGCGCGGCCATTCTTGCGGGCGGCCGGTATAACGCGCTGTGCGCTAAGTTTGGCCGCGATTTGCCCGCGGGCGGCTTCGGCATGGACGTGGAGAGCGTCGCGGAGAGCTTGCAGGGCGCGCAGCGCCCGGAAGCCGCGACCCGCAGCGGTACAGTTCGCATCGCGCTGACCAAGGGCCGTCTGGAAAAGAAAACGCTTTCGCTGCTCAAAGCGGCGGGCTATGATATTTCCGAGCTGGAAGCTGGCTCGCGCAAGCTGATTTTCGCGCTGCCGGATACCGGCGTTGAGATCGTGCTGGCCAAGGCGGCGGATGTCATCACCTATGTGGAACACGGCGTATGCGACATGGGCGTGGTCGGCAAGGATACGATCATGGAAAAGGGCGGCAGTTTCTATGAAATGGTCGACCTCGGTTTCGGCAAGTGTCGTTTTGCGCTGGCGACCAAGAAGGGCAAGGACGTATACGGCGGCTACAAGACGCCGGTTATCGCAACCAAGTACCCGGCGGTGACCAAGGCGTTCTTTAATAAAAAGAACATGGATGTCGAAACGATCAAAATCGAAGGCTCGGTCGAGCTGGCGCCGCTGCTGGAACTGGCGGACGCGATCGTCGATATCGTGGAAACCGGCACGACGCTCAAGGAGAACGGCCTTGAGGTCATCGAGGACGTTGCACCGATTTCGGCGCGCGTGATCGTCAACCTTGCGAGCGCCAAGATGAAGAAAGCCGCCATCCAGCAGGTGATTGCCGATCTGGAAAGCGGTTTGGAGGGATAATATGTTTTTGAAAACCGTGCTCGCGGACGGGCAGGCCGAGCAGGCCGTCATCCGTGAGATGAAAGCGCGCGCGGCGGGGGCGCGCGGCGATATCGAGCAGACCGTCCGCGCGATCATGGACGACGTGCAGGCGCGCGGTTGGGACGCGGTGTGCGAATATGCAAAGAAGTTTGATAAAAGCGAGCCGTACATCATCGAGCCTGCGCAGCTCGACGCGGCCTACGCGGCCTGTTCGCCCGCGCTGATTGCAGCGCTCGAGAAGGCGGCGGCCAATATTCGCGACTACCACGAGCAGATGCTCGCTAAGTCCTGGGAGTGGAAGCGGTCGGCGGGTGAAGTCCTCGGCCAGACCGTGCGCGGCCTTGCGCGCGTCGGCCTGTATGTGCCGGGCGGCACGGCGGCTTATCCGTCGAGCGTGCTGATGAACGCCATCCCGGCCAAGGTTGCGGGCGTGGGCGAGCTGGTTATGGTCACCCCGCCGACGGAAAACCTGTCAAATGAAGTGCTGGCTGCGGCCAAAATCGCGGGCGTGGATACCGTCATTGCCATCGGCGGCGTGCAGGCCATCGCCGCGCTGACCTACGGCGCGGGCTTTATCCCGCAGGTGGATAAAATCGTCGGCCCGGGCAACGCCTTTGTCGCGGCGGCCAAAAAGCTGGCGTTCGGCACGGTGGATATCGACATGATCGCAGGGCCAAGCGAGGTGCTGGTCATTGCCGACCACACGGCAAACCCGACATGGGTTGCGGCTGACCTCTTGAGCCAAGCCGAGCACGACAAGCTGGCGTCTGCCGTGCTGCTGACCGACTCGATGGCGCAGGCGCAGGCGGTCAGCGCCGAAATGGAACGGCAGGCAAGGGAACTGCCGCGCTGGGATATCGTTAAAGAGAGTGTGGAGAATTATGGCTGCGCGATCGTGTTCGATGACCTCGCGGATGCCTGCAAAATGGCGGACGTGGTTGCGCCCGAGCATCTGGAAGTCGTAACGGCTGACCCGCGCGAGTGGTTGCCGCACCTGCATAACGCGGGCGCGATCTTCCTCGGGCAGTATGCGCCCGAGCCGCTGGGTGACTACATGGCAGGCCCCTGCCATGTGCTGCCGACCTCGGGGACGGCGCGGTTTTTCTCGCCGCTCTCGACCGATACGTTTTTGAAGAAAACCAGCGTGATCGAGTACACGCGCGACGCGCTCGAAGCTTATGCGCAGGATATCATTGCGCTGGCGCAGAGTGAGCATCTGGACGCGCACGCAAACTCGGTCGCGGTGCGCTTTGCGGAGGTGGAAGAGGATGCGAAAGGCTGAAATCGCACGCAAGACCAAGGAAACCGATATCACGCTGACGCTTGATCTGGACGGCGGCAACCGCCAGATCGATACCGGCATCGGCTTTTTCGACCATATGCTGGGCTCCTTTGCCGTACACGGCGGCTTTGGCCTGAGCATCCGCTGCAAGGGCGATTTACAGGTCGACGGCCACCACACGGTCGAGGACTGCGGCATCGTGCTCGGGCAGGCGATTGCCCAGTGTCTGGGCGACAAGGCGGGCATCGCGCGGTTTGGGCAGGCATTCGTGCCGATGGACGAGGCGCTCGGCTTCTGCGCGCTGGATATCTCCGGCCGCCCTTATCTGGTGTTCGACGCGCCCATGCCGCAGCCGATGTGCGGGCAGTATGACACCTGCCTGACGGTCGAGTTCATGCGTGCGCTGGCCGTTAATGCGGGACTCACGCTGCACCTGAAATGTGAATATGGCGACAACGCGCATCACATCACCGAGGCGCTGTATAAGGCGCTCGCGCGGGCGCTCCGGCAGGCGGTCGCGGTGACGGGCGGCGGCGTGCTCAGCGCAAAAGGGGTGCTGTGATGGGCTATATTGCAATTGTGGATTACGGCGCGGGCAATCTGATGAGCGTACACAACTCGCTGGATTTCCTGGGTTATGAGAACAAGGTCGCGGGCACCCCTGCGGTCATCGACGGGGCGGCGGGCGTGATTTTGCCGGGTGTCGGCGCGTTCCCGGACGCGATGGACGCGCTGCACGCGTCGGGGCTGACCGACGCGGTGCTGCGCGCGGCAAAGGAAAAGCCGTTCCTCGGTATCTGCCTTGGGATGCAGATGCTGTTTGAGGAGTCGGACGAGGTGCGCCCCTGCAAGGGGCTGGGGCTGCTGCCCGGCCGCATCGAGCGCATCCGGACTGACCTCAAGCTGCCGCAGATCGGCTGGAACGCACTCGAAATCCTGCGGCCGAACGCAATGACCGAGGGCATTTCGAGCGGCGATTATGTGTATTTCGTGCACAGCTTTATGGCGTGTCCGGCGGCGGAGGACGACCTTGCCGCCGTGACCGATTACGGCGCGCGCGTGCCTGCTATGGTGGCGCGCGGCAACCTGTTCGGCTGTCAGTTCCACCCGGAAAAAAGCGGGGAAGTGGGGCTGAAGATGCTGCAAAACTTTGCAAAACTGACGGAGGTGGGAAAATGAAGGTTATCCCGGCGATTGATCTTAAAGATGGACAGTGCGTGCGTCTGAAAAAGGGCGATTATGATACCGTGCACAAGGTGGCCGAGGACGCGGTGGAGACCGCGCGCAAATTTATGGCCGCGGGCGCAACCATGATCCACATGGTCGACCTTGACGCGGCCAAGGACGGCTCGCACGCCAATTACGGTGTGGTCGAGCGCGTCATCCGCGAAACCGGCGCGACAGTCGAGCTGGGCGGCGGCGTGCGCACGATGCAGGACATCGAAGCCGTGCTGGCACTCGGCGTGAAGCGTGTGATTATCGGCTCGGCAGCGGTGCGCAACCCGCAGTTTGTAGCCGAGGCGGTAAAGAAATACGGCGACAAGATTGCGGTCGGCATTGACGCGAAGCGGGAAACCGTGCGCACCGACGGCTGGCTGGGCGACAGCGGCGAAAATTACATTTCGTTCGCCGAGCGCATGGAGTCCTACGGCGTAAAGACGATTATCTTTACCGATATCGACAAGGACGGCATGCTCGCCGGGCCGAACTTCGACCAGCTCGCGGCGCTGCGCGCGACGGTGTCGTGCCGCATCGCGGCGTCGGGCGGCGTGTCGACGCTCGACGATATCCGTCAGCTCAAGCGGCTTGGCATTGACGCCGCGATTGCGGGCAAGGCAGTGTATACGGGCAAGCTCGACCTGCGGGCAGCCATCAAGGAGGCCGAGTAATGCTTGCCAAACGTATCATTCCCTGCCTGGATGTCAAGGATGGCCGCGTTGTCAAAGGCGTGAACTTCGTCGGCCTGCGCGACGCAGGCGACCCGGTCGAACTGGCGAAATTCTATTCCGTGGAGGGCGCGGATGAGGTCGTGTTCCTCGATATCACGGCGACGAGCGACGGCCGCGACACGATCGCGGACGTGGTGCGCCGCACCTGCCGTGAGGTGTTCGTGCCGGTCACGGTGGGCGGCGGCATCCGCACGGTGGACGATTTTCGCGAGATCCTGCGCGCGGGCGCGGACAAGATTTCGGTCAACTCGGCGGCGGTCAAAAACCCCGATCTGATAAATGCGGCCGCGGAGAAATACGGCAGCCAGTGTGTGGTCGTCGCGATTGACGGCCGCAAAACCGGCAAAACGCCCTCGGGCTTTGAGGTTTACGTCGCGGGTGGCCGCACGCCGACCGGTGTGGATGCGGTCGCGTGGGCGCGCGAAGTGTATGAGCGCGGCGCGGGCGAAATCCTGCTGACTTCGATGGATAAGGACGGCACCAAGTCTGGCTTCGATCTGGAACTGACGCGCGCGGTGGTCGATGCGGTCGGCATCCCGGTCATCGCGTCGGGCGGCTGCGGCTCGCTGGAGCACTTTTCCGAGGTATTCGAGCAGACCGGATGCGACGCGGCGCTGGCCGCCAGCCTGTTCCACTATGGCGAGCTGACCGTGGGCGAGGTCAAAGCACATCTGCGTAAAAAGAACATTCCGGTGAGGTAACAAAGATGGAGTTAAGCAAGTTTTTTGTCAAGGCGCCGCTCATCCCGGTCATTTGCCAAGATGAGCGCAACGGCGAGGTGCTCATGCTGGGCTACGCCAACGAGGAGGCGCTCCGCCTGACGATGGACACCGGCACGGCGTGGTTTTTCTCGCGCTCGCGCGGGAAGCTGTGGAACAAGGGCGAGACTTCGGGAAATTTCATTTTCGTAAGCCGTATCCTGTCCGACTGTGACGATGATACGCTGATTTACGTCGGCACGCCCAAGGGGCCGGTCTGCCATACGGGCAACCGCACCTGCTTTTACACGACGTTGTGGGAAAAGGAGGAACAGGCGTGATGGCGTTTCCACTGGTGACAATTTTGGGCGCTGCCGCCGTGGCGGTCGTGGTGATTGCGGCGGTCGTGCTGGTGGTCACACGGCACTGAGCCGGATAACAAAACAAAGAAGGAGACAAGAACGACATGAATTCGTTTGAACAGATGGAGGCGGTCATCGCGCAGCGGCGCGCTGAACCGCAGGAAAAGAGCTACACCTGCTATCTGTTTGACAAGGGTCTGGATAAGATCCTGAAAAAGGTGGGCGAGGAGTGCGCCGAAACCATCATCGCCGCCAAGAACGGCGACAAGGAGGAGCTTGTCGGCGAGATTAACGACGTGTTCTATCACATGATGGTGATGATGAACGAATGCGGCGTGACGCTTGCGGATGTGTGCGCGGAGATGGACAAGCGCGCCGAGAAGATCGGCAACCTCAAGCAGTTCCACGTTTCCGACCATAATACATGATTTGAAAACAGTGTAAATTTGTAACAGAACAATTCCCTTTCCTGTCCCGTGTATTTTACAGAAACAGACGTGCCACTGTCAGAAAACCGGGCGGTCAAACGTCTTTCTGGCAGGAGGAGAAAAATTTCCCCCGAAAGTTTGCGGTGTGGCCGCAACGGTTCGGGGGTTTTTTGACTCTTATGGATAGGAGCTGCGAACCGTCTTTGGAAAATCTTAAGAATTTCCGTGGTAAAATCGCAAGAATATCCTGTTATGCTGGAAGCAGGACAAAGGCTGCCCGGAGGGGACGGCCGGGAAGGGGAGAACGATATGACAACACGTTATGCTGTGATAGAAAGACAGGATGCCGCTGCACGCACCGCGCCGCGTCCGCATACACGCCGTGCGCGCCGGAAAGCAAGGAAACGGCGGCGCCCCTTCCGGCTACTCGCTGTGCTGCTGGTGCTGGGTGCGTTTTTCTGGTTTGTACCGCGGTCGGTCAGTGGGACGCTTGCCGCACTGCGCTGGCAGGAATCCGGGGTGGAGGTACAAAGCGGCACGGTGGCCGCTTTGTGGCGCATGTCGCTGACCGACAGCCGCGTGCTTGGGATTTTGCAGCACCCGGAAGATTATCCGCCCGCGCTGCTCGACCTGCTCGCGGGCAATGGCGAGACGATCGAGTTCGTCGAGGGGTATCCCACGCACCACGCGAATGCACCCGCTGAAGCGTTGACCGAACCGCTCGACACGGTGCCGCTGCTGCTGCAATGGGATATGCGCTGGGGCTATCAGGATTATGGCAGCAGCATGGTCGCGGTCAGCGGCTGTGCGCCGGCCAGCCTTGCGATGGCAGCGGCCTACCTGACGGGGGATCATACGGTTACGCCATACCGTGTTGCGCGGTATGCGGCGGAGCAGGGCTATTACGTTCCCGGGCAGGGGACGAGCTGGTCGCTGCTGAGCGAGGGCGCAGGTGCGTTCGGCATCCGCTGCACCCAGCTGGCACTCGATCAGGCGCAGATTGACGCGGCGCTGGATGCGGGGCAGCCGGTCATCTGCTCGATGCTGCCGGGCGACTTTACGACAGAAGGGCATTTTATCGTGTTGGCCGGCCGCGCGGAAAACGGCGAATACCTTGTGCGCGACCCGAACAGCGTCAGCCGCAGCGACAAAACGTGGACATATGACCGCCTTGCCGGCCAGATCGCCGCGTTGTGGTCGTGCGCACGCGCATGAGACAGACAGGGTGCAAAACTTTTTCGACAAGCTGAGGGGCGCTTTGGCGTCCCTTTCCCTTGCTTACGAAGGGAAAACATGGTATGCTTTATGCTGAGGTGACAGGATATGCGCAGAAAAGACAGAGAAATTACCGGACGGGAAAATATCGAACCGGTGTTGCAGGCGTGCAAAACCTGCCGTCTGGCCATGACGGCGGACGGCATGCCCTATGTGATTCCGTTGAATTTCGGTTACGTTTGGGATGACACCGGGCTGACGCTGTACTTTCACAGCGGCCTGAAGGGGAAAAAGATCGATGCGCTGCGCGCTGACCCGCGCGTGTGCTTCGAGATGGACACCGAGATGGGGCTGACCGGCGAGGGCGATCTGGCCTGCCGGTATAGCTTTGCATTTGCATCGGTTGTGGGCTATGGCAAGGTGGAGTTTGCGCAGGATAACGAGCAGAAGCGGCACGGGTTCGACATTATCATGCAGCACCAGACCGGCCGGGACGGGTGGTCGTATACGGATGCGGCGCTTTCCGTGGCCGAGGTGTTCTGGGTGCACGCAGACTCGTTCGAAGGCTCACGCAAGCTGCCGAAATAGCGTAAGATTCGGGATAAGACCCGCCAACCGTCGATGCGCTTTTCGGCACGATAAAGTGCTGTAACAAATAACCCCGCCGGAACGGAAATCGTTCCGGCGGGGTTTTGTCTTACGCCCAGAATTGCGCGGCCATGCTGTCTGCCTGCGCCTCGGCTGCATGAAGCAGCGCGTCCGCGTCGTTGCCGAAAATGTCCAGCCCTTCGGCGGCAAGCGTGTCAAACCGTCCGTTTGATAGCAGCTTGCACAGCGATTGCAGGTAGGCCGAAGCATGGTCGGCCAGCGCGGGGTCATCGTTATTGACATAGCCGCCGCGTGTGGTGACATACACCAGCCGTTGCAGTTTGCAGTCGCCGACGGGGTAGCCCTCGCTGCTGTAATGGAAAGTAAGGCCGGTGACGCACAGGCGCTCCAAGTAGCAGCGCACCATGGACGGCAGGCCCAAATCCCAGAACGGGCAGGCGAGCACGACCGCGTCCGCCGTGCGGAATTGGTTAGCCAGTGCGAAAAAAGGGACATCGAATGCGCCGGACGCAGAGAGTGCATCGCGCTCGGCAATGGCTTCGGCGTCGTAGGGGGTCAGGTGCAGAGGGGGCAAGGCGAGCACTTCGACCTCTGCATCCGGAATCTGCCGGACCAGCCGCTGCGCAAGGCGCAGCGTGCGGGAGTTTGCGCCGCGGATGCAGCCGTTGACAAATAACACTTTTTTCATCGGGGTCACTCCTTGGGAATCTGTTTGCCGCATTTGCGGCAAAAGGCAAAATCACCTTGTACGGGCGCGCCGCAGTACGGGCAAAAGCTGCTGCCGGAGCGCGGGGGACTGGTTTTCGGACCGGTCGGACGGCCAAAACGTTCGTTCAGCGGATCGGTTTCCTCCATGTCGTCCGTGATATCGAAGGTAGAATACCGGTTTTTTCCGGTGGCATTTTTGAAATGGTAAACCGCATTGAAAACACCGATCAGGATAAACAGCACGCCGAATAACGGGAAAATCACGCCGACCAGACCGAAGCCATGGGTCATGTTGGCCGCAAGCACGGTCCAGAAAATACCGAACACAATGCCGAAAACCGCGCCAAAGCCGCCCATCATCGAGGGACCGCGGCCGGGTTTGATGCTTTTCATATGGTTCCACCTACCTTTGCTTTATCATAGCATAGTGCCTGCCGGAAAGCAATATAGACGGACTGCTTGCAGTGGCCTGATTTGCATGGTTTGACATGGCTCCGGGGCATAGAAAAGCCCCGGGGATTCGGCCGTTCCAGCCCAATACCCCGGGGGTATGCATGTATGATGAAAATAGGGAGATGTGAATGCGTTCCTGCCGAGGGATGATAAAGCGTTTCAGTCTGCGTCCCTTATGCGCCGAACCGCATTTGCAGCCGCAGCCGGTCGGCAATCATCGAGATGAATTCCGAATTGGTCGGCTTGCCCTTGACACCGGAAACCGTATATCCGAAATAGCTTTGCAGCGTCTCAATGTCGCCGCGATCCCATGCGACCTCGATCGCATGGCGGATTGCCCGCTCGACGCGCGAGGACGTGGTTTTGAACTTCTTGGCGATCGACGGGTAAAGCACCTTGGTGATCGCGCTGACTGCCTCCATATTATCCACCGCCATCATAATCGCTTCGCGTAGATACTGGTAGCCCTTGATGTGCGCCGGAACACCGATCTGGTGGATGACATCGGTCACGCGCACCTCAAGCGCGAGTGCTTCCCCCGTGGCTTCGGCCTCCTGTTGTCCCGTGCGCCACAGGCGGATGCGCTCACACACGCGCTCGGCTTCCATGGGCTTGCGCAAAAACATGCTCACGCCCAATGCGCTGCACTCCGCGCCTACCTGCGGGCTGGCAAAAGCGGAAAGCACCACAGTTGCCGGCCGGTGTTCCATCTCCTGCAAACGGCTCAGCACCATGACGCCGTCCATCACCGGCAGCATCAGGTCGATCACAAGCAGGTCAGGGCGCAACTCCTGCACCGCCGTGAGCGCTTTACCGCCATCCTCTGCAATACCAACCAATTCCATGCCTTCGTTCTGTTCCAGCGCCGCTGCCATGCGGGCGCAAAACTCGCTGTCTTCATCGGCGAGCAAAATCCGGATTTTCTGTTCCATGTTGTCAAACCAGCTTTCCGTAAGAATTTTGTCGTATCTCTTTCTTACCACTAATTTACCATATAATTCCATATTGCGCAAGGAAAATCTTTAAAATCCCGCACTTTTTCGTTCGACACCATTCGACAAAATTCGACAAAACACAACAAAGGGTTTGCCGCTTCGACTGGGCTACTGTGACGAAACGTGTCGAACCAACGTCGGGGATGTGGGCGTGACTACGGCAGCGGGCGGGGCGACGGGCTGGAAGATGGGAAGGCGTGTCGGTGACGGCTGGCTATTGCGCATGGGTCAGGGCAGGCGATGGAAAGTATACGAAAGTGGTAACTTGTTTCAAGTGCAGTTTGGTTTGCGAAAGAACTTTCAGTTTTGGGAGGCTTTCGAGAAAATCACAAGGGAATTTGAAACCACTTTCTGATTGCCGGAAATCGCTTGCTTTTTATGAAGTTTATTGTAGAATGTAGACAAATGCTTGACAAAACGGTCAGCTGAAAGCGAAAGCTGTCGGTTGGTGTGCCGCGGTTTGTTCAGGCAGGGAAAAGGGGCGCCGTCACCAGTGCGGCGCAGGGACTGACGGACCATCTCGGAAAGGGGTCGTTTCATGGGATTCTTCAAGAAAAAGAAAAAAGAGGGCGAAATCAAGGCGTTTGCAACGGGCGACATCATTGCGCTCAAGGATGTCAAGGACCAGATGTTCTCGGCCGGGCTGATGGGGCAGGGCATTGCAATTGAGTCGGATGACGGCAAGTTTTACAGCCCGGTCAACGGGACCATCACCATGCTGTTTCCAACCAAGCATGCGCTTGGAATCAAGAGCGACGACGGCTATGAGCTGCTGCTGCATATCGGCGTCGACACGGTCGGCCTGAAGGGCGAAGGCTTCACCGCGTTTGTGCAGGATGGACAGAAGGTGTCCGAGGGCGACGCGCTGATCCAGGCTGACTTGGAATTTATCCGCAGCAAGGGGCTGGAGACATCCGCAATCCTGTGTGTAACCGAGCCGCGCGAGCCGGAGATCACGTTCACGACGGAGGAACGTGTGTATGCGGCGCGCGACGTGGTCGCTACCATTAAGTTATCGTAAGGGAAAGGGGGGAATCAGCATGGTATTGGATCAGATCAAGGGTAAAGTCGTTGTTTCCTGTCAGGCGTTGCCGGAGGAGCCGCTGCATTCAAGCTACATTATGTCCCGCATGGCAGTTGCGGCCAAGCAGGGCGGCGCAGCCGGTATCCGCGCGCAGTCGGTTGAGGATATCAACGCCATCATGGAGGTTTGCGACCTGCCGATGATCGGTATTATCAAGCGCAACTATCCGGACAGTGATGTCTACATCACCGCGAGCATGAAGGAGATCGAAGAGCTGCTGACGACAAAATGCCAGATCATTGCGCTCGACGCGACCGACCGGCCGCGTCCGAATGGCGAAAAGACCGAGGATCTGGTGGCACGCATCCACGAGGCGGGCCGTCTGGCGATGGCGGACTGCTCGACCTATGAGGAGTGCGCAAAGGCGCAGGAGATCGGCTTCGATATCATTTCGACCACACTGTGCGGCTATACGCCGTACTCCAAAAAGGTGGACGGGCCGAACTTCGAACTGCTGAAGAAGTGCGTGGACACACTCACCGTACCGGTGATTGCCGAGGGCAAGATCAACACGCCGGAGGATTTGCGCCGCGTGTATGAAGAATGTGGCGTGTTCAGCGCGGTCGTCGGCGGTGCGATTACGCGTCCGCAGCAGATCACAGCGCGTTTTGTGGGGGCATTGAAGAAAGAGGGGTAAAAGAGTATGTTCAAATATCTGCAAAAAGTCGGTAAATCCTTTATGCTGCCGATCGCAATCCTGCCGGCAGCCGGTCTGCTGCTGGGTATCGGCGGCGCGTTTTCCAGTGCGGCAACCATTGCGGCATACCCGATGCTGGACGTTTACTTCCTGCAGGTTATCTTCCAGATCATGTCGGCGGCCGGCAACGTTATTTTCGGCAACCTGCCGCTGCTGCTCTGCATCGGCCTGTGTGTCGGCCTTGCCAAGAAGGACAAGGGCACGGCGGCGCTGGCCGGCGTAGTCGGCTTCCTGGTCATGACCGGCACGATCTCCGCGATGCTGGGTATTTTCAACCCGGAAGGCAACGCGATCGACACCGGTGTTATCGGCGCGCTCGTTATGGGCATCATTGCCGTGACCTTGCACAACAAGTATCAGAACATCCAGCTGCCGCAGACGCTGGGCTTCTTTGGCGGTTCGCGCTTTGTCCCGATTGTCACCTCGCTGGCGGCGATTTTTGTCGGCGCGGCGTTTTACATCATCTGGCCGCCGATCCAGAACCTGCTGGTGCTGACGGGCGACCTGATCGCGTCCGCGGGCGTGGTCGGCACGTTCTTCTATGGCTTCCTGATGCGTCTGTGCGGCGCGGTCGGCCTGCACCACATGATCTACCCGATGTTCTGGTACACCGAGCTGGGCGGCGTAGAAATGGTTGCCGGTGCGCAGGTCGTCGGTGCGCAGACCATCTTCTTTGCACAGCTGGCTGACCCGAACCATGTTGGCCTGTTCACCGAAGGCACCCGCTTTTTCGCCGGTCGTTTCGCAACCATGATGTTCGGCCTGCCGGCTGCGTGCCTTGCGATGTACCACTGTGTAACCAACCCGGACAAGAAAAAGTATAAGGGCATTTTCCTCGGCGTTGCGCTGACTTCGTTCATCACCGGTATTACCGAGCCGTGCGAATTTATGTTCCTGTTCGTCTGCCCGCCGCTGTATGTGGTGCACTCGCTGCTCGACGGCCTTTCCTTCATGGTGGCCGACCTGCTCAACATTTCGATCGGTAACACGTTCTCCGGCGGCTGCATCGACTTCCTGTTGTTTGGCGTGTTGCAGGGCAACGCCAAGACCAACTGGCTGCTTGAACTGCCGGTCGGCGCGGTCTGGGCGGTTATGTACTACTTTGTATTCCGCTTCGCCATCACCAAGTTCAACATCGCGACCCCGGGCCGCGGCGACGACATGGACAACGAGGGCGAAGTTAAGCTGGATACCAAGTCCTCCATGCATGAGGATGCGCTGGTGATTCTGGAGGCGCTGGGCGGCCGCGAGAACATTGAGGACGTCGACGCTTGCATCACCCGCCTGCGCGTAGCGGTCAAGGATAGCAATAAGGTCGACCGCGAACTGCTCAAGAAGGTTGGCGCAACGGCAGTCCTTGAGGTTCAGGGCGGTATTCAGGCAATCTACGGCGCAAAGGCCATCCTGTACAAGAATGAGATCAACGATATTCTGGGTGTAGCAGACTAAAAAGAAAACATTGACACGGGCGGGAGGAACAAGCATGAAGCTGCTCATGAAAAAACTGGCGTCTTACGCGATCGATTATGTGCTGGTGGCCGGGCTGGGTAGCCTTTACGCCTTCTGTGCGAGCGTGTTCTATCTGGAACCCGCTACGCAGAACAAGGCGATACTGATGTTGGTCTGCGCGCTCATCACCGTAGTGCTGCTGACCTGCTATGTGCCGACCAAGAACAACGGCCAGACCATCGGGCAGAGGCTCATGCACCTGCGGGTGGTCAACAAAAATGGCAAGCCACGCACATGGTGGCAGAGCTTTCTGCGCGAGTGTATCCTCAAGGTTTCGTGCGCGCCGCTGTTCGTGCTGTTTTCCGTGGTCTACTATGTTGTCTATCTGCTCATCATGCAGCGCAACCCCAAGGGGGAGTTGGCACATGACCTGCTGCTCAAAACCAGCGTGGTGGAAGTTTGACGCTGCAAAAATACAAAACAGACGCGCCGCAGGCTTGTCCTGCGGCGCGCTTTTCTGTCTTGTCAGCCAAAAAAATGGCGGGAGTTCTCGCAAGAATTGCACAAAAACTATGAAAGTACTTTCAGAACGGACAGATCGCTCTGTCAAAAGGCGCGGCGCGTTTTGTGTAAAAATGCCAAATTTGACAAAAACGGCAAAACCACTTTCAGATTGTCTGAAAGTGTTGAAATAACCGAGGGTGCTGTTATACTTAAAGTAGGAAATGAAGGGAAATGGCGTGTGACAGGCGTCCGGGCTTACAAAGGGGGAGCATGGATTGAAGCAGCACGAGCGTGCGGTGCAGGGTGAGACGAAATTTGAAAGTAACATCATCCCCCGTATCGAAGCCAATTACGAAAATTTGACGCCGCTGGAAAAGAATATCGCGGATTTCTTTATCCACCATCCGCCGCAGGGAGATTTGTCGGCCAAAGCGGTGGCGAAGCAGCTTTACGTGTCCGAGGCGTCGTTGTCGCGTTTTGCGCAGAAATGCGGCTACACCGGCTACCGTGAGTTCCTGATCTATTACAAAAACGGCGGCATGACTGCGCAGCGCATGCCCAGCAGCGGGCATGTCAACACCGTGCTGCACACCTATCAGGAATTGCTGAGTAAAAGCTATTCGCTGATTGACGAGCAGCAGGTGCAGCGCATTGCATGCACGCTGGCCGAGAAAAAGCATATTTATGTTTACGGCCGGGGCAGCTCGGGGCTGGTGGCGAAGGAAATGCGCATCCGGTTTATGCGCATCGGTCTGAATATCGAGGCGATCACCGATTCTCACATCATGCAGATGAACTCGGTGCTGCTGAGCGAGGATTGTGCCGTCATCGGCATCAGCGTTAGCGGCAAAACCGAAGAGGTGCTCCAATCGCTGGCTGCGGCCAAGCGCTGCGGCGCGTTCACCATGTTGATGACTGCGCATGTCAAGCCGGAGTTCCGTAAGTATTGCGATGAGATCATGCTGTTTTCGGTCAAGGAATATTTGGAGAACAGCAAGGTGATCTCGCCGCAGTTTCCCATCCTTGTGATGGTGGATGTGCTGTTTTCCGAGCTTTTGAGTTCGGACGGATTACGCCGCGAGTCTCTGCACGACTATACGCTGAAAATGCTCCAAAAGGATGTCAAACGGTAATAGACTTAACCGCAGGCCATTGGCCTGCGGTCAGCTCGCTGCAAAACTGATATGTATAGTGTGGCGGCTGGGAACATAGCAACATAAAATAACAAAATTCGGGGGCGTGCACCTCGAATTTTGCCCTTAACTCGCGCCATCGGGCGCGAAACCGGGGGTATCAAAAGCGGTTTCTACTGGAACCGCTTTTGTAGATAGGGGGTATTGGATACCCCCTATCAGGCTGTCGAATTTTTCGACAGCCTCAGCCGCAGGCCATTGGCCTGCGGTTTTTGTATAGATGGTCGGCGGGTGCATTGTGCGTGCAGCGCGGCTGTGCTATAATAAGGGCAAAGATCGAACCCACCGGCCGGAATACCGTTTGTAAACGGAGGCGATATCATGGATCTGGCTGATTTCTTTGCAATTGATAAACTTTCCCAGCATGACGAAGAGTTGCTGCTGGAATCCGCGATGCAGTTGCAGCAGGTGATGATGCTGTATGAGGCGGGCATCCGCGAGATCAAGACGAAGTTGGATATCTTGAATGATGAGTCGCGTATCTCCGGCAAGCCAAGCCCGATTGACTCAATCAAAAGCCGCATCAAAACCCCACGCAGCATTATCCACAAGCTCAAGCGCCGCGGTTTTCCCATCACCCTGCAATCCATGATGGAAAACCTCAATGATATCGGCGGCATCCGCGTGATTTGCCCGTTTATCGAGGATATCTATGTGGTTGCAGACATGCTGATCCGGCAGGATGACCTGGCGCTGATTGAGCGCAAGGACTACATCGAGAATCCCAAGCCCAATGGATACCGCAGCCTGCACCTGATTTTGCAGGTGCCGATCTTTTTGTCCGACCGCACGCAGCCGGTGCGCATCGAACTGCAATTGCGCACGATCGCGATGGATTTTTGGGCGAGTTTGGAGCATCAGCTGAGGTACAAGGCGGATGTAGAAGTGCCCGCCTATATTTCGGACGACCTCAAGGCCTGCGCGGATGTGATTGCGGCCACGGACGAGGAAATGCAGCGCATTGCTAAGGAACTGCATGTACTGTAAGACACAACAGAAAGGAACATAGCCCCCATGCAATATATCCCCGTTATCACGCTCATACTGGTTGTTGTGCTGCTGGTGCTGGTTGTTATGCTGCTGGTGCGGCAGCGGCCGCAGGACGGCGGCAGCACGAACAGCTCGATTACGGCGCTTGGCACGCTGGTCAGCCAGAACCTCCGCGAAGGCCGCGAGGCGCAGCTCAGCCAGCTGTCCGCGATGGACAAAAGCCTTGCCGGACGTATGGCCGGCGTGACCGACCAGCTTGGCCAGTTCGAGCGGCGGCTGCACGGATTTACCGCCGAAACGACACAAAACCTGGAGAATATCCGCGTTACTGTCGACCAGAACCTGCGCGCTATGCAGGCGGACAACAACAAAAAGCTGGACGACATGCGTCAGATTGTCGACGAAAAGCTGCAAAAGACCTTGTCCGACCGCATGAACCAGTCGTTCCAGTTGGTCAACGAGCGCTTGGAGCAAGTTTACAAGGGCCTTGGCGAGATGCAGACGCTCGCGCAGGGCGTGGGCGACCTGAAAAAAGTGCTCACGAATGTGAAAACGCGCGGCATCGTGGGCGAGATCCAGCTCGGTGCAATTTTGGAGGATATCCTCGCGCCCGAGCAGTATGCCACCAACGTGGCCACCCGCCCGGGCAGCCGCAATGTGGTCGAGTATGCGGTCAAGCTGCCGGTTGAGGACGGCGGGCATGTCTGGCTGCCGATCGACTCCAAGTTCCCCGGCGATACCTACGGCGCGTTGCGCGATGCGTACGAGATCGGCTCGCGCGAGCAGATCGACGCCTGCGTCAAGCAGCTGATTGCCACGCTCAAGGCAGAGGCAAAGGACATCCGGGACAAGTATCTCGAGCCGCCGCACACGACCGAGTTCGGCATCCTGTTCCTGCCGTTTGAGGGGCTGTACGCCGAGGCGGTCAACCGCGGCATGGTGGAAGTGTTGCAGCGCGACTACCATGTCAACCTTGCCGGGCCGAGTACGATGGCAGCGCTGCTCAACAGCTTGCAAATGTCCTTCCGTACGATCGCCATTCAAAAGCGTTCGGGCGAGGTGTGGCAGGTGCTGGGCGCGGTCAAAACCGAGTTTGACAAGTTCGAGGCGTGCCTGACGCAGACGCAGAACCGGCTCGATCAGGCCAGCCGCGAGCTGGATAAGCTGGTCGGCACGCGCACGCGCGCCATCCAGCGCCGTCTGCGCGGCGTGACCGAACTGAGCGAAGCCGAAAGCCAGTCCGTACTGGGTGCGCTGGCAGAAGCGGCGGAAGACGGCGAATAACAGCCGTTTGATGGATAAAGGAGATTGGTTTCATGCAGCAAATTGTATTTCTTTGTACCGGGAATACCTGCCGCTCGCCGATGGCGGAGGGATTGTTCCGCGCGCACGGCGGAGAACAGGCGACCGGCCTGACCGCAGTCTCCGCAGGGCTGTTCACGCAGGACGGGTTTCCAGCGTCGGCCAACGCGGTTACAGCGGCGGGGGAGCTTGGCGCGGACATCACCGCGCACCGTTCGCGCATGCTGACGGACGAACTGGCGCACAGCGCACGCTATCTGGTGTGCATGACCGGCGCGCACTATGACCGCCTATGTGCGCTGTATCCGGATTGCGCGGACAAGATATTCACACTGCTGCCGGAGGATATCGACGACCCGTTTGGCGGCGACCTCGAGGCATACCGCCGCGCGGCGGCGCAGATCGACGCGGGCGTGCGCAGCATCATTGAGAGGTTGTCGGCATGACGGTCGTGCCCATGGCGGAGCGCCATCTGGCGGCGCTGGCGCAGATCGAAAAAGCCTGCTTCCATGCCCCGTGGAACGAAGCGATGCTGCGCGAAGAGTTGGGCAAAGGCATTTTCCTCGTTGTCGAGCGGGACGGGCAGGCCGTCGGCTATGTCGGCTGCCAGACCGTGCTGGACGAGGGCTATATCACCAATGTTGCGGTGTCGCCGGACTGCCGCAGGCAGGGCGTCGGCCGCGCGCTCATTGCGGCGCTGACCGCTGCGGCGCGCACGCAAAGGCTGGCATTCGTCACGCTGGAGGTGCGCGCGTCCAACGCGCCCGCGATCGCGCTCTATGAGGGGGCGGGGTTTGTCCGTGTCGGCGTGCGCAAAAACTTTTATGCTGCGCCTACCGAGGATGCGGTGCTGATGACGCTGTACTTGCAGGCGTAAAGCAGACAGGGCATTGGTTTATAAAACAATGTGATGCACAAATCAGATGAGGGGGGACAAAATATGATCGTGTTTTTGGCGCTTTGTCTGGTTGGGACGGTGCTGTGTGTCTGTTCGTTCTGCCATGCGCTATGCGATGCTTTGCGCGCGGTGCAAAACGGCGGCGACCCGAAAACGCAGGCCGTCCGCATGCAGGTCAGCTTGTGCGGTGCACTTCTGCTGCCGGCAGCGGCAGTGATCCGGGCGCTGCTTTTTGTGACATATTCTTTTTGACAGGTGGTTTTTGGACACATGAGAATTTTAGCGATTGAGTCCTCCTGCGACGAGACGGCGGCAGCCGTCATCGAGGACGGACGCAAGATCCTTTCCAGCGTGGTCGACACGCAGATCGAGACGCATGCGCTGTATGGCGGTGTTGTGCCCGAGATCGCCTCGCGCCGCCACATGGAAGCGGTGGTGCGCGTGACCGAGCAGGCGCTCGCGGATGCAAAGGTGGATAAGCACGACGTGGACGCGATCGCCGCGACCTGCGCGCCCGGCCTGATCGGCGCGCTGCTGGTCGGTGCGAACTTCGGCAAATCGCTGGCCTTTGCGCTGGGCAAGCCCTTTATCCCGGTGCACCATATCCGGGGGCATATCGCGGCGATCTATCTGGCGTACCCAGACCTCAAGCCGCCGTTTTTGACGCTGATTGCGTCGGGCGGGCACAGCGAGATTGTTATGGTGCGAGACTATACGGATTTTGACATTTTGGGCGGCACGCGCGACGATGCGGCGGGCGAGGCGTTCGATAAAGTTGCACGCGTGCTGGGCGTGGGCTATCCGGGCGGCCCGAAGATCGACAAGCTGGCGCAGGCGGGCGACGCGGCGCGCTATAAGCTGCCCGATTCACACATCAAGGACGCGCCGCTCGACTTTTCGTTTTCGGGGCTGAAAACCGCGGTCATCAACCTCGCGCACAACGCGGAGCAGAAGGGCGAGGAGATCAACAAGAACGATTTGGCGGCCTCGTTCTGCGCGGCGGTCGTGCGCACGCTCGTGCCGCGGCTCGAGCAGGCTGTGCGGAATACGCACGCGCGGCGTGTGGTCTGCGCGGGCGGGGTGGCCGCCAATTCCTTCCTGCGGGCGGCGCTCGCCGACATGGCAAAACGCACGCACACGCAGCTCTATTTGCCGCCCCGCCATCTGTGCGGTGATAACGCCGCGATGATCGGCAGTCAGGCGTATTTTGAGTATCTTGCAGGCAACACGGGAACGACCTTGCAAAATGCTTTCGCCACGGCCGAGATCGGCGAGAATATTTGTCAAAAGCGATAGGCGAAAAGGGCTTTTCAAGCATGCTTTATTGTAGTAAAATAGAAGTGGTTTTTGCGTTGCAAAGGCCACTTCTGTTTTGTTTTTGGGCACGGCGTATTTTTGCGCCGTGGAGAAGGCTGTGGAAGCCGCAACCGCCCGTCCCTGCATGGGGGCGGGGCGCGGGACGCAATGCGCGGCCCGCGTGGGGACATAAAGGAGCGAAGGAAACACAAATGGGCATGACAATTGCGCAAAAAATACTGAAAGCGCATCTGGTGGACGGCGAGATGGCGCCGGGGCAGGAGATCGGCCTAAAGATCGATCAGACTTTGACGCAGGACGCCACCGGCACGATGGCGTACCTCCAATTCGAGGCGATGGGCGTCGATCAGGTCAAGACCGAGCGCTCGGTCGCCTACATCGACCACAATACCCTGCAATCCGGCTTTGAAAATGCGGACGACCACAAATATATCGGCTCGGTCGCGAAAAAGCACGGCATCTACTATTCCAAGGCGGGCAACGGTATCTGCCATCAGGTGCACCTTGAGCGCTTCGGCGCACCGGGCAAGACCCTGATCGGCTCGGACAGCCACACCCCGACCGGTGGCGGCATCGGTATGCTGGCGTTCGGCGCGGGCGGTCTGGATGTTGCAGTCGCGATGGGCGGCGGCGCGTATTACATCCCGTACCCCAAGATGGTGCGCGTCAATCTGACGGGCAAACTGTCCCCGTGGGTATCGGCCAAGGATGTCATTCTTGAGGTGCTGCGCCAGATGACCGTCAAGGGCGGCGTGGGCAAGATCGTCGAGTACGCGGGCGAGGGCGTTGCCACCCTGTCCGTCCCCGAGCGCGCGACCATCACCAATATGGGCGCGGAGCTGGGCGCGACGACCTCGATCTTCCCGTCCGACGAAAAGACGAAGGCATTCCTCGAGGCGCAGGGCCGCGGCGACGTATGGGTGCCGCTGGCTTCCGACCCCGATGCTACATACGATGAGGAATATACGGTCGACCTGTCCGCGCTCGAGCCGCTGGCCGCGATGCCGCATATGCCGGACAATGTCAAGAAAATCACCGAGATTGGGAAAATCAAGGTCAACCAGTGCTGCATCGGTTCGTGCACCAACTCGTCCTACCATGACATGATGAAGGTGGCGGCGATCCTCAAGGGCAAGACCGTGCACCCGGACGTGTCGCTGACCATCAGCCCCGGCTCCAAGCAGGTGCTGGGCATGCTGGCCGAAAATGGCGCACTGGCCGACATCATTTCTGCAGGCGCGCGCATCCTAGAATGTGCCTGCGGCCCCTGCATCGGCATGGGGCAGTCGCCGGAGTCCGCAGGCGTATCCTTGCGCACGTTCAACCGCAACTTTGAGGGGCGCTCGGGTACGCAGGACGCGCAGATTTATCTGGTGTCCCCAGAGGTCGCGGCCGCATCCGCGCTCGCCGGTGTGCTGACCGACCCGCGCACGCTGGGTGATATGCCTGAGATCGCGATGCCGGCGCATTTCCCGATCAATGACAATCTGATCGTGCTGCCTGCAGAGAACCCGGACGAGGTCGAGGTGCAGCGCGGCCCGAACATCAAGCCGTTCCCGCTGGGGAAGGCGCTGGAGGAGAGCTATACGGGCAAGGTCGTCCTCAAGACCGAGGATAACATTACCACCGACCACATTTTGCCTGCGGGCGCAAAACTGCTGCCGTACCGCTCCAATGTGCCGTATTATTCGAATTACTGCTTTATCAACGTCGATCCGGAGTTCCCGGCGCGCTGCAAGGAGCAGGGCGGCGGCGTCATTGTCGGCGGCGCGAACTACGGCCAAGGTTCGTCGCGTGAGCACGCGGCGCTCGTACCGCTCTATCTGGGCGTCAAGGCTGTGCTGTGCAAGTCGTTCGCGCGCATCCATAAGGCCAATCTGGTCAATTCCGGCATCCTGCCGCTGACCTTTGCAAACCCTGCAGATTATGACGAAATCAGCCTGTTGGACGAGATTTCGATGCCGCATGTGCTGGAAGAAGTGAAAAATGGCCAGCCGGTCACTATTGTTTGCGGCGGCAAGACCTTCAAGGCCGATTGCGAGGTGTCCGACCGTCAGCGTGGCGCGCTGCTTGCGGGCGGCACGCTCAATTACGCGCGTCAGGGCGTAAAGTGATGATAGCCAGCCAGAGGGGGCAAAAGCGCCCTCTCTGGCCCGCTTTTCTTGACAGGCGATAGAACTTTTGTTAAAATAATATCAATGACGTGGGAGGATATAATAATGCCTTTGGACAAGTCAATTCTGGAGAAATTTGAAGCAGTCGTCGAAAGCCAGCTGGCACGCATTGCCGATATGAAGGCGCAGGACGGCTTTATTGATTATGCAAAGCTGGATAAGCTGATTATCGGCGTGTGCGGCGGCGACGGCATCGGCCCGATGATTACGGGCATGGCGCAGCATGCGCTCGAAGTGCTGCTCGCGGACAAGGTGAAAGCGGGCAAGGTGGAATTCCGCGTGATCGACGGCTTGACCATCGAGCGCCGCGCCGAACTTGGCTGCGCAATTCCGCCCGATGTGATGGAAGAACTGAAACAGTGCCATGTTATCCTCAAGGGGCCGACCACGACCCCGCGCAAGGGCGACCCGTGGCCGAATGTCGAGTCCGCCAATGTGGCGATGCGCAAGGCGCTCGACCTGTTTGCCAATATGCGCCCGGTCAAGGTGCCGGAGCTTGGCATCGACTGGACATTCTTCCGTGAGAACACCGAGGGTGGTTATGCTGTCGGTTCGCAGGGTGTGCAGATTGGCGACGATCTGTTTATCGACTTTACGGTTGCGACGGCACAGGGCTGCGACCGCATTGCGCGTCTGGCCTTTGACTACGCAAGAAAGACCGGCAAGAACCGCGTTTCCTGCGTAACGAAGGCGAATATTATCAAGACGACCGACGGCAAGTTCCTCGAAACCTGCCAGAATATTGCCAAGGAATACCCGGAGGTCGAGTTTGACGACTGGTATATTGACATTATGACGGCCAAGCTGCTTGACGATAAGCGCCGCCGTGACTTCAAGGTCATGGTGCTGCCCAACCTGTACGGCGATATTATCACCGACGAGGCTGCCGAGCTGCAAGGCGGTGTGGGTACTGCCGGTTCGGCCAATATCGGCAAGCGTTATGCCATGTTTGAGGCAATCCACGGCTCCGCGCCGCGTATGGTGCAGGAGGGACGCGCCCAGTATGCCGACCCGTCGTCTGTGTTGCGTGCGGCGGTCATGCTGCTGGAGCATATCGGCGAGGTTGCGTTGGCAAATAAACTCGACCGTGCGCTGGATATCTGCATGTTTGAGGAGAAAAAAGTGGTTGTCAACGGCCGGGCTACCGGCGCGACCGCGCAGGAATTTACGGATTACGTGCTGGATACGATCCAAACGCTGTGATTGCATCCGGATAAAAGGGAAGGAGAGGTCCTGTGGAACGAAAGCAAGAGGTTTCCAAGGCGGTCATCCAACGGCTGCCGCGTTATTATCGGAACATCTGCGAGCTGAAAGCCGAGGGCGTGCAGCGCATTTCCTCGCGCTCGCTGGCCGAACGCATGGGGTTAACCGCTTCGCAGATCCGGCAGGACTTTAACTGCTTCGGCGGTTTTGGGCAGCAGGGCTATGGTTATAACATCGACAAGCTGATGGAAGAGCTCGGCTCGATCCTCGGCCTGCGCGCAGGGCGCACTGCGATCTTGATCGGCGCAGGCAACCTCGGCCGTGCGTTGCTCAAAAACTTTGACTTTGCAGCCAGTGGCTTCAAGCTGCTTTGCGCGTTTGATTCCAATCCGGAACTCAAGGGAAAGGAATTTGGCGGATATTCGGTGCGCAGCAGCGACGATTTGCCGTCCTTTATCGCCGCACACAAGCCTGATGTGGCGGTTTTGACCATTCCGCGCGGCAATGCGCCTGAAATTGCGCAGCAGGTGGTCAGTCAGGGCGTCCGCGGCCTGTGGAATTTCACGGGCGAGGACTTGCATCTGGGCGGGCTGGGGGTGCCGGTGGAAAACGTCCACTTGTCTGACAGCCTGATGACGTTGTGCCATTTGGTCAGCACCATCGAAGAATAAAAAAAGAAACGGCCTTTCGGCCGTTTCTTTTCTTATGTTCACATTTTGTCGAGATAGTACGGTGTGGTCTGGTACACATAATAGTTGACCCAGTTGGTGTAGAACAGGTGGGCGTGCGCTTTCCAAGTGACCAAAATCTCGTTATCCGGATCGTCCCCTTTAAAATAGTGCTTGGGTATCTCGGGGTTGAGTCCTTTTGCCATATCGCGTTCGTATTCCAGCTTGAGCGTGTCCGAATCGTATTCGCCATGCCCCAGAACGAAAATTTGCCGGCCATTCATGGCTTCGACGATGTAAACACCTGCTTCATGGGACTCGGCCAGCAGGCGCAGACGATCGTCTCGACGGATATCTTCAGCGCGTACCTCGGTGTGGCGCGAGTGGGGCGCGGAAAAAATGTCGTCAAAACCACGCAAAAGCGGTTCTTTGGGATATAGGACATGGTGCCGGAAGATGCCGGACATTTTTTTCGGCAGAGGGTATTTCGGGATACCGTAATGATGATATAGACCGGCCTGTGCGCCCCAACAGATATGTAGGGTGGAATGAACGTGGCTTTTGCTCCAATCCATGATTTCGGTTAGCTCATCCCAATATTCCACGCTCTTAAACGGCATATTTTCCACCGGGGCGCCGGTGATGATGAAGCCGTCGTATTTTTGCGTGCAGATATCGTCAAAAGTCTTATAGAAGGTAAGAAGATGATCTTCCGGTGTGTTTTTAGAGTGGTAGCTCTTGGTTTGGATCAGATCGACCTCGATTTGAATCGGGGTATTGGACAGGCAACGCAGGATTTGCGTTTCTGTGACGATTTTAAGTGGCATCAGGTTGAGCAACGCAATGCGCAGCGGCCGGATATCCTGCGTTGTGGCACGGTGCTCGGTCATGACGAAAATGTTTTCGCTTTCCAGCACGGCTCGCGCAGGCAGACTGTCGGCTATTTTGATGGGCAAGCCGACCCCTCCTTTTTACAATAAAATAGCAAGTTTTCAATATTATATTATAACAGATGAAACGCTAAACCACAAGTGTTTGGCGATTGCCAAGAAAATTGAAAAAGGGGGTTGACAAATGTAGGTTGGTGGCGTATACTAAACAAGTCACTCGAACGAGGGACTTACCAAATAAATACCAAATGTCGAATGAAAAAAGTTCTTGACAAATGTGTGTGAGTTTGGTAAAATAAATAAGCTGCTTTCGAAAGAGAGCGGCGCGGGTCGAAAAAAGTTTGAAAAACTTGAAAAAAGTTCTTGACAAACTGAAAACGATCTGATATACTGAATAAGCTGTCACCGAGAACGGTAAAGAGCTTCGAAAAGTTCTGAAAAGTCCTCGAAAACAGCGGATTGCACCTTGTAAATTAAACAACGAGAAAGCTTAACACATTATAATGTGTGTAGTGCGAACCTGAAATTCTGAGAGTTATTTACTCTTGGTAAATCGCTGGAAGTCGGAACTCCAGTAAAAACAAACCGACACGTCAGACTCTAAAGTCGGTTATAGAGGCTTTGGCCTTTATGATAGAATTTTTTAGAGAGTTTGATCCTGGCTCA
>DWZQ01000012.1 GCA_019117485.1 Candidatus Agathobaculum intestinipullorum
TACTTGCACAGCTCGTCGCGCTCGACGATGATCGCCTCGCCCATGCCGCCGCCGATGCACATCGTGGCCAGACCGATGGTCAGGTCGCGCTTGATCATTTCGTACAGCAGGGTGGTGGTGATACGGCAGCCGGCCGCGCCGATCGGGTGGCCCAGTGCGATTGCGCCGCCGTTGACGTTGACCTTGTCCATGTCGAAGCCGAGTTCACGGTTAACCGCAGCAGCCTGCGCAGCAAACGCCTCGTTGGACTCGATCAGGTCGAGGTCAGCAACGGTCAGGCCGGCACGCTTCAGTGCCTGACGGGTAGACTCGATCGGGCCGATACCCATGATGGACGGGTCGCAGCCGACGGAGCCGAACGCACGGATCTTAGCCAGCGGCTTGAGGCCGTGAGCCTTGACGAAGTCCTCGGACGCGATGATCATCGCAGCGCCAGCGTCGTTGATGCCGGAGGCGTTACCAGCGGTAACGGTGCCGTCCTTCTTGAACGCCGGACGCAGCTTTGCCAGACCCTCGAGCGTGGTCTGCGGGCGGCAATGCTCGTCGGTGTCGAATACGACGGTTTCCTTCTTCTTCTTGACTTCGATCGGGGTGATCTCGTCCTTGAACTTGCCATCAGCGATCGCCTTGGCAGCCTTCATCTGGGATTCATAGCCGATCTGGTCCTGCATCTCACGGGTGATGCCGTACTGCTCGGCAACGTTTTCCGCAGTGATGCCCATGTGGTACTGGTTGAACACGTCGAATACGCCGTCGTAAACCATCATATCGACGAACTTTACGTCGTTCATACGGGCGCCCCAGCGCATGTTGCGGGAGATGTACGGCGCACCGGACATGGACTCGCAGCCGCCGACCAGCATCATCTGGTCTTCGCCCGAGCGGATGATCTGAGAGCCGAGCGAGATGGCGCGCATCGAGGACGCGCAAACCTTGTTGAGGGTCATTGCGGGGGTCTCAAGCGGCATGCCGATGCCGAGCGAAACCTGACGGGCTACGTTCTGGCCAACGCCGCCCTGCAGCACCTGGCCGAACAGGACTTCGTCGATCGCGGCCTTGTCAACGCCGGCGCGCTCTACCGCAGCGTTTGCGGCAGCAATGCCCAGCTGGGCAGCGGGTACGTCACGCAGGGTACCGCCGTAAGTGCCGATGGCGGTGCGGGCAGCAGAACAGATGTAAACGTTCATTTGGCTGTTACTCCTTTTCTTCTCGGGCACCGGACGCACCGGTGCCGTGGTGATACTTCTTTCGAGTTCGTTAATATTTTATCAAGTCTGCGGAAAAATGCAAGGGGTTTTATGAAAGTTTGTTAAACACTTAACAAATTAACCATAATCTGTACAAGAAACGCAAGCAAACAACCGGCAGTTAATCGTTTGCCAGTCCCATCAGCTCTTCGTGGAAGATACGGCTGTCCATCAGCTTGATCGAACCGTCAGGCTGGTAAGCGATTTTCGGCTCAAAATCCATCTGATCGAGCACCTGCGTTTGCAGGTCGATGCCGGGCGCAATTTCGATGAGGGTGACGCCTTCGGGGCGAAGCTCAAACACGGCGCGCTCGGTGATGTACAGGACGGGCTGGTGTACTTCGTTGGCGTAATCGCCCGAGAAGGTGATGTGCTCGACCTGCTTGACAAACTTCTTCTTGGCGCCTTCCTGCGTGATGACGAGTTTACCGTCCTCGCAGGCGGTTTTGAGGCCCTTGGCGGTAAAAGTACCGCAGTATACGACCTTTTTGGCGTTCTGGGTGATGTCGATGAAGCCGCCTGCACCGGCCAGACGGGTGCCGAACTTGGAAACGTTCAGGTCGCCGTTAGGTGCGGTTTCGGCAAGGCCGAGGAATGCAACGTCAAGGCCACCGCCCTGATAGAAGTCAAACTGTACGTTGTGCGGGATGATGCACATCGCGTTGGCCGCTGCGCCGAACTGGGTGCCACCGTAGGGCACGCCCGCGATCGAGCCAGCCTCGACGGTCAGTGTCATCTTGTCCGAGATGCCCTCTTCCGCAGCGACGTTAGCGATCTTCTCCGGTGCGCCGGTGCCGAGGTTGACGATTGCATCGGGCGGCAGTTCCATGGCTGCGCGGCGGGCGATGATCTTCTTGGCATCCATCGGGATGGGCGGGATTGCATCAACCGGGATGCGGAACTCGCCGGTCAGTGCGCCGTCGTACGGCATGCCGAGGCACTGCATGTTTTCCTCGTCCGAGCCGATGACGACTGAGTCGACGTAGATACCCGGGATAGCGACCAGCTTCGGGTCAAGCGAGCCGCCCTGTACGATCTTCTCGACCTGTACGATGACCTTGCCGCCCGAGTTTTTGCACGCCTGTGCCATCGCGGTGACGTCCAGCGGGCCGATTTCTCTATGTACGGTGCAGTTGCCGTATTCGTCGCAGTAGGATGCGCGCAGGAACACGACGTTGATCGGGAAGCCCTTGTACAGCAGGCGCTCCTGTCCTTCAATATTGACGATCTTGACCAGATCTTCCTTGGTTACGTCATTGAGCTTGCCGCCGCCGTTGCGCGGGTCGGCAAAGGTCTTGAGGCCGACGTGGGTGATCGTGCCGATGTTGTGCGCGGCGATATCGCGGTACATGTGCGAAATAACGCCCTGCGGCAGGTTATAGGCTTCGATCTTATTGTTCAGCGCCAGCTCGCCCAGACGGGGCGCGCGGTCCCAGTGGCCGCCGATAACACGCTTGACCATGCCCTCATGGCCATAGTGGTCGCCGCCGGTGCCGTCGCGGTGGCCCTGACCGGCTGCAAAGAACAGGGTCAGGTCACAAGGATGGCCGGTTTCGAGGAAGCGTTTTTCCAGCGCTTTGGACAGGGTTTCCGGGCAGGCACAGCTGACAAAACCGCCGGTGGCGATGGTGTCGCCGTCCTGTACCTTGAGCGCAGCCTCTTCCGCCGAGATAATGCTTACTTTCTTCATTTCTATCATCCTCCTCACAGTGATCACAGCCGCGCGGGCACGGCTGTGCAATCTACGCCAGTTGCCGGATCGTTTCGATGGCTTGCTCAATGCCGTCCTTGGCGTCAAGGATGACGCGGTGTGCGGCGTTGATATCCTCGTACAGGTAGGAGCAGCCTGTACAGCCCCGGATGATCAGCAGGACGTCATATTGGGCGCCGTCCTCTGGGTAGGAGAATGAGGCGGCGTCCGAAAGGGAGGTGCACACAGTGCGGTAGGCCTCCCCGCGATCGAAGCGGGGGTTGCAGCCGCCGCAGAATTTGACTGTGCAGCGCAGCATGGTGCGTTGAGCCTCCTTTGGCAGGGATATTGCAAACATAGGCACCCACGGTGCCCCATGAGTGCCTATGATATGCGCAGAGATTACTGGATGCGGGCAATCTTCTTTGCCAGTTCCTTCTTCATCTCAAGATTGGACTGACGGGCAATCATGATGCGCTGAGCCTGGGGCGAACCTGCGCCGTGCATGGACTCCGGCAGATAGCCGACAGCGGCAGTGCCCATCGTCATATTCTCGATCAGGCGCAGGACACGCATGCGGTCCTCGGTGGGTACAGAGGCCACGCCCTTGAGGTATTTTTCGATGTAGGGCTTGAGAGCCGGGTTGCGGTAGTCTGCTTCGGAGGGCTGGGTCACCATCAGGCCGCCCGCAAGATCCTGCGCCAGACGCGCGATCTCATACGGGAAGCGGGTGACGTTCTGCTTGCAGACGTTCGCGAGCAGCAGGTCGATCAGGTAGTTGCCCGCCTTGGTCTTGGTGCCCTGAGAAGAGCATGCGATGCCGCAGCAGTACAGGGTCTCGTTCAGGTGGGTCATTTCGATCAGCTTGTCTTTGACGTGGGAAGCCTTGGACGAGCCTGCCATATCGCCGGCCAGCGCGGTCGCGCCGATCAGCACGTCGCCTACGCCGACCTTGCAGCCGCCGTAGGACTGGCGGTGATAGCCTGCAAAGCGCTCAACGATCATGCCTGCAAACTTGACCTCGCCGTTGAGGAAGATGCGGTCGTTCGGAACGAATACATGGTCGAAGATGACCAGCACTTCGTGGCCGCCGTACACCTTGTTGCCTACGTCGATGTCGTTGTACTGCTCGGTCTTGCGGGTGTCGCAGGACTGACGGCCGTAGATCAGCGTGATGCCTTCGGAGTCGGTCGGGATCGCGAAGGAGATCGCGTAGTCCTCGTCGCCCTCACGCATCGAGATCGTCGGCATAACCAGCACTTCGTGGCTGTTTACAAAGCCGGTCTGGTGTGCCTTGGCGCCGGTGACGTAAACGCCGTCCGCGGTGCGCTCGACAACGTGCAGGAACAGGTCGGGGTCGGCTTGCTTGGACGGAGCCAGCGAACGGTCGCCCTTAACGTCGGTCATTGCGCCGTCAACGGCGAGGTCCTCTTCCTGTACGCGGGTGAGGAACTTGACGAAGTTTTCGTGATACTTGGTGCCGCAGGCCTCGTCGATTTCATAGGTGGAGGAGAACACCGCGTTCATGGCGTCCATACCAACGCAGCGCTGGAAGCAGGCAGCCGTTTTCTGGCCGAGCAGGCGCTGCATCTTGACCTTGCGGATCAGGTCGTCGGTCGACTGGTGCATGTGGGTGAAGCGGTTGATCTTCTTGCCCGTGATGTGGGAAGTTGCGGTCATCAGGTCTTCGTACTGGGGATCCTCGGCCAGCTCATAGGTGGCGGCAAAGGAGTTGAGCGAGGGGCGGATGACCGGGTCGTCCACCGGATTTTCCACCTTCTCACCGAACATATACAGATTGAGCTTCAGCTTGCGCAGGGACTCAATGTACTGGTCTTTGGTCATCATAGCGATCAAGTATCCTTTCTCTTAGTCAATCTTGCGGGAACCCGCTGTGCGCGGGGTACCAGACAGAAAAAACAGGGCGGGGAACGCGGGGGTCCCCGCCCTGTTCAGGCGAAACGCTTTCTGGAATCAGAAGCATTCGCGGTATACGCGCTCGCTCAGCTCAATGCTCCACGGGCGGTAGGAGTTGGTAATCAGGCGCTGCTGATTTGCCTCTACCGAAACCGGGAAGCTCTTGATGTCCTCTTCCTTAAAGCCGTACTCATGCAGCGGCTTGAGCGGGAGAACCTTTTCGAGCGTAACGTTCAGGGTGCGCAGGGCGTCGTCCTTGGTGCAGCCCAGGCAGCGTGCAACGATTTCCTTGAACTTGCCAAGTTCGCCGTTCGGCTCGTACTCGTCGTACAGCTCGAGGATCTTGCCGAACAGGGCATAGTTCGATTCGCCGTGCGGGACATGGTAGGTGCCGCCGAGCGGGAAGGACATGCCGTGTACGGTTGCGCAGCCGGCCTTCAGGAACGCGATGCCGGCGAACAGGGAAGCGGTAACGAACTCACCGAGGTAGTCGATGCGAGCGTCCGGGCCTTCCAGTGCGATGCGGCGGAAGCCTTCGAGGATCATTTCCATTGCCTTAACCGAGTACATTTCGGAGGTAACGGTCTTGCGGTGCGGGGACAGGAAGGACTCGGTCGCGTGGATCAGCGCGTCGATCGCAGAAGCGGCAAACGGCTTGTAGGGCAGGGTCTTGAGCAGATCCGGAACCAGACAAACCTTGTTCGGGATGATATCGTCAGAAACCAGACCGAGCTTGGTCTCGCCGCCGGTCGGCTTGCCGTCCTTCTCGTCCTTAACGATGGCAACCGAAATGTTGGTCACTTCAGAACCGGTGCCGCAGGTGGTCGGGATTGCGATTACTTCCTTTTCATGTACCACAGGCTCGCGCTTGAAGTACAGCTCATGTACAGAGGACGGGCGCTTGCAGCCGAGCAGCTTGCAAAGGTCCATGATAGCGCCGCCGCCGACAGCGATAACGCGGTCATAGGAATCATACGGAATGGCCTCGTACATGGTTTCGATCATAGCCTCGGAGGGCTCGCCTGCACCAAACTTCTCCTGGAAAACGAACTTGCTCTTCAGGCCAAGCTCCTCCATGAAGGGCTTGTAGATGAATTCGTTGGTCAGGACGACGTCGCGCTCACCGAGTTTGAACTCGGCGGCAAAATCGCCAAAGTTTGCAAACTTGTAAATGGTGGGGGCGATGATGATCTCTCTCTTGTCCTGCATCAGGGAGGCACTGAAAGCATCCATAGCCATAGTTGATACATCTCCATTCTTTAATTTTGTAAAAGGCCGTGCGGGCTTTTATATCTTTGGCAGGACAATTTTGCCCTGTGCTTTTATTGTAGCAAATCTATGCCACCACTTCAACACAAACAAACAAAAAAATCATCAAAAAATAACCAAGCGTTCCTGTACAAAAAGACAATAAAAAATCCCGCATTCTTGAATACGGGATTATTTTATCGTATTTATACCGATTTGTAAATGGGTACTTGGTGGAAATTGACGAAAAGTTTTTGTATCTGCTACCGCTCTTTAGTTGTTTTGTGAAAAACGGCTCAAAAATGCCTTTGTGCGCTCATTCTGGGTATTTTCAAACAGTTCGGCAGGCGTACCCTCTTCAACGATCACACCGCCGTCCATGAACAGCACATGATCGGCAACGTCGCGCGCAAAAGCCATTTCGTGCGTGACGATGATCATTGTGGTGTGCTGTTCGGCCAGCGAGCGGATGACCTTGAGCACTTCGCCGGTCAGTTCGGGGTCGAGCGCCGAGGTCGGTTCGTCGAAGCACAGGATGTCGGGATGGAGGGCGAGCGCGCGCGCGATCGCGACGCGCTGCTGCTGTCCGCCGGACAGCTGGTGCGGGTAGTGGCTCATACGGCCTTCGAGGCTCATCTGGCTGAGCAGTTCCATCGCATGGCCTTCGATTTCCTCGTGGATGGCGCGCTTGTTCTGCTTGTAGTCCGGCCGCCCTTTGGCGAGCAGCAGGCTTGCCAGCATGACGTTTTCCAACGCAGTGTACTGCGGGAACAGGTTGAATGACTGGAATACCATGCCGAAATGCAGGCGTTTTTGCCGAATTTCCGCGTCCGATTTGGAAGCGTGGTCGGCGGCGTCGAACAGCGTCTCGCTATTGACTAGAATACGGCCGGCGTCCGGTGTTTCAAGGAAGTTTAGGCAGCGCAGCAGCGTCGTTTTGCCTGAACCACTGGAGCCGATGATAGCCAGCGCCTTGCCGCGCTCGAGCGAAAAGCTGATGTCGTCGAGCACCTTGGTGGCGCCGAAGCTCTTGTTGATGTGTTGTACTTCCAGAATAGGCATATTCGGCACCTCCTTATACGCGGAAATAGTCCATTTTCTTTTCCAGCCAGCCGAACAGCAGCGTCAAGATGCCGCAGAACAGCAGGAAGAACAGTGCGGTCGAGAACAGCGGCCAGATCAGGCCCTTGGTCGCGTACTCTCTGCTCATCATGATGATTTCCTTGGTAGCGATGACATTGGCCAGCGCGGTGTCCTTGATGAGAGTCATAAATTCATTGCCCATCGGCGGGATGACACGCTTGATGACCTGCAACAGCGTGACCTTAAAGAAGATCTGGCTCTTGGTCATGCCGAGCACCTGGCCGGCCTCATACTGGCCGCGCGGGATCGACTGAATGCCGCCGCGATAAATTTCGGAAAAATAGCAGGCGTAGTTGATGACGAACGCCACACAGGCGGCGGTCACGCGGGGCAGCAAGTCGCCATCCCACAGCAGGCCGGGACCGTAGAAAATGATGATGATCTGTAGCATCAACGGCGTACCGCGGATGATCCAGACAAAGGTTTTAACAATGGCGCGCAGCGGTGTGAAGCGGCTCATCGAGCCGAATGAAATGATCAGCCCAAGCGGGAGCGCAAACAACAGCGTGACGAAAAAAATCTGGCAGTTGATACCAAAGGTTTTCGTCAGGCTGGCGAAAATAACAGAGGCAGACATGAAAAAATACCCTTTCCCCAAACAAAGGCAAGCGGGGCAGCATGGAAAATGCTGTCCCGTCAGCCCTTAATTCTTATGTTACAAACCTTATTCTGCGAGGCTCAGACCGTATTTCTCAGCCAGTGCGGGCAGCGTGCCGTCTTCAACCAGCTCGGCCATGATCTTGTTGACCTCGGTGCACAGATCGCTGTCCTTGCGGAAGCCGATGCCGTACTCCTCGACGCTCAGTTCCGCGCCGTCGATCATCATCAGGTCGGCAAAGTCGGTACCCTCGCCGATCATGCTCTTGGCGAGCGTCCAGTCGAGGATCGCCGCGTCGGATGCGCCGGACTCGATCTCAAGCAGCGCGTCGGTCTGCTTGGCTACGGTAGTGAGGTTGGCCTGAGACAGGTTTTCGTCCGCTTCAACCGCAGCCTGACCGGCCGAACCGGCTTCGGCTACCAGATTGGCGCCGGACAGGGAGGCCGTATCGGTAAATGTATCCTTGTTGCTGTCCTTGATGACAACAACCTGCATGTTCTTGACATACGGATCGGAAACCGAGATGTTTTCCTTCAGGTCGTCCGTAATCGTCATGCCGTTCCAGATGCAGTCAATGCTCTTGGCGTCCAGCTCGATGACCTTAGTGTCCCAGTTGATCTCGACAAACTCGGGTTCTACGCCCAGCTTCTCGCAGACCGCTCTGGCAAACTCGGTATCGAAACCAGTGAATTCACCGTTTTCATCGGTGTAGTTCATCGGCTCGTAAACGGTGTAGCCGATGACCATTTTGCCGTTACCCTGTACATATGCAAGATCGCTCGTGGTCTCGGTGGTCGCTTCGCCGGTGTCTCCGGACGCGGTGTCGTCGGTCGTTGCATCCGTGCCGCCGCAGCCGGCCAGCAGGGAAAGGCTCATCGCGCCTGCCAGAAGCAGCGCCAGAAGCTTTTTGGTTTTCATAAAAACCCTCCTAAATTTCGCTTTCAATCACTGTGCTGTGAAAGTCATTTACCATTGTACCACTTTATTTCAGAAAATCAAGGAAAACTTTTTGGGGTGGTTATGGGAATGTTTTGGCGCAATGCAAAGCGCCGCTTGACCTGTATTTTGGATTATAGTATAATACATTAAGATTGTTAAAGAATAGACAAAATGCGGAGGGAGTCATAGGAATGGACTATACTGCACTGTATCAGAGCAAACTGACGACGGCGGACGAGGCCGTTAAGGCGGTGGAATCCGGCTACTGGGTGGACTACGGCTGGTGCGTAGGCACGCCGGATGTGATCGATCAGGCGATGGCAAAGCGTCTGCCCGAGTTGACCGACGTGAATTTCCGCGGCGGCGTGTTGATGCGTGTACCGGAAATCTATAAGATCGAAGACCCGGCTGCGCATATGACGTGGAACTCGTGGCACATGTCGGGCGTAGAGCGTAAGTTTATTGCGACCGGCGCAGGTTTTTACGCGCCTATGCGCTATTCCGAACTGCCGCGCTTCTATCGTGAGAGCATCGGCCATGTGGACGTTGCGTTCCTGCAGGTTGCCCCGATGGACAGCCATGGCTTCTTCAGCTTCGGCCCGCAGGCATCGCACTTGCGCGCAGTCTGCGACGTAGCGGACAAGATTTATGTGGAAGTCAACGAGAACATGCCGCGCTGCCTCGGCGGTATGGAGGACTGCATCCACGTTTCCGAGGTTACCGGCATTGTTGAGGGCAATAACGCCCCGATGCCCGAAATGGGTTCTGTTCCGGCTACCGAGGTCGACAAGAAGGTTGCTGAGATGATCGTGCCCGAAATCCCGAACGGTGCGTGCTTACAGCTTGGTATCGGCGGCATGCCGAATACCATCGGCGCGATGATCGCCGAGTCCGACTTAAAGGATCTGGGCGTACACACCGAAATGTATGTGGACGCGTTTGTTGACATCGCCAAGGCGGGCAAGATCACTGGCCGCAATAAGAATATTGATCGCGGTCGTCAGGCGTATGCCTTTGCCGCAGGCACCAAAAAGCTGTACGACTACCTGAACGACAACCCGGAGTGCGCGTCCATGCCGGTTGACTACACCAACGACGTGCATGTCATTGCTGGTATCGACAACTTCATTTCGATCAACAACGCGGTCGACGTCGACCTGTATGGTCAGGTCAACGCTGAGTCCGCAGGCACCAAGCAGATTTCCGGTACGGGCGGTCAGCTGGACTTCGTGATGGGTGCGTACCTGTCCAAGGGCGGCAAGAGCTTTATCTGCCTGTCCTCTACCTTCAAGCAGAAGGACGGCACGGTGGCATCCCGTATTCGCCCGACGCTGTCCAACGGCTCGATTGCGACAGACCCGCGCACAACGGTGCACTATCTTGTTACCGAGTACGGCATGGTCAACCTCAAGGGCAAATCTGCGTGGGAGCGCGCCGAGGCGCTGATTTCGGTTGCCCACCCGGATTTCCGCGAGCAGCTGATCGCGGATGCAGAGAAGATGAACATCTGGAAGCGTTCCAATAAGCGTTAAGCAAGGAATAGCAGACAAGCAGCCGCCCGAGGGGGCGGCTGCTTTTTGTTGGCTAATCTGACCTTATATTAAAAGCAAAAACTGGCGCTTTCGCACAGGTCAATAACGGGGTATAATGGGGTTCGTTCAAAAGGAATCCCAGAAAGAAGGCGTTCTTATCATGGCAAATGGCAAAACAAAGACCATCATCACGGCCGCGCTGCTTGCGGCGCTGACCACGGTGGCGACAATGATTATCAAAATCCCGACGCCGACGCAGGGCTATATCCATCTGGGTGATGGCATGGTGCTGCTGTGCGGTATCCTGCTGGGGCCGGGATTGGGTGCGATTGCGGCGGGCGTCGGCTCGATGCTGGCCGACCTGTTCGGTGGCTATATGGCTTGGGTGCCGGGGACGTTTGCGATCAAGGCGTTGACTGCGCTGGCAGGCGGTTGGCTGTACCACCATATGGCCGGGCGGGACAAACTGCATGTGCCGGTGCGCGTGGCGCTGAGCGGTATTCCTGCGGAGGTCATTATGGTTGTGGGTTACTATGGGTATGAGCTGGGTATGCAAACGTTGGCGGGCAGTTCGGTACAGGCGGCAGGCATAGCTGTGCTGGCAGGCGTTCCGTTTAATGTGGTACAGGGGCTTGCAGGCGTCATTGTATGTGCTGTGCTGTTGCCTGTACTCGCCCGCGCAAGCGGGGAAATGGGCGCGCGCATCCGTGCGTAGCAGGCGTAATAAAAAAACGAGCCGGAAACGGCTCGTTTTTTTATGCGGTCAGGCCAATGCCAGATACTGCTGCGGGTCGACCTTCTCGTCGTTGACGTGTACTTCAAAATGAAGGTGCGGGCCGGTCGAATTGCCCGTGTTGCCGGAAAGCGCGATCTTATCACCCTTGGCAACAATATCGCCGACCGAGACCAGCAGCTCAGAATTGTGACCGTAGAGCGTTTTGAACCCGTTCTGATGGTCGAGGATGATATAGTTGCCGTAACCGTTGCCCGAGTCCTCGGCTACGATTACCTTGCCGTTGTCCGCAGCATAGATTGGCGTGCCCTCGGCCACAGCGAGGTCTACACCGCTGTGCAGCTTGCCCCAGCGCCATTTGAAGCCCGAAGTAAACGTATAACCGTAAACCGGCAGGTCAAATTCGCCTGTGCCGATGCCGATATTGCGCGTGCCGATCTCAATGATTTCGTCGGTTGCTTCACTCAGCACGGTGCGCTCAAGAATCGTGCGGCCGTGCTCCTGTCCGTCGACTGTCTGGATTTCGGCGGTGACGACCGCCTCGCCTGCGCTGCCGGCTTGCAGCGTTGCGCGGTAGGTTTGGTCGAGCTGGTCGTTCTCCTGCGTGATGGTTTCGTAGGGGATAGTTTCGGTGTAGGTCACCGCGCGGGTAGAGGTTACATCCAGCCGCGGCGCGAGTTCGTTATACAGCGCGCCGAGATCGTCGGTCAGGCTGGTCTGTGCGACCACATGATCTACACGCACATCCTGTAAAAAGTCGGTGTTTTCATCCGCAGCGGTGGTGTACTGGGCTTTGATGCGGTCGAGCAATGCCTGGGCGTCGTCATCTGTGCGGCACACGCCTGCCTGCTCGCCGCCTACCGAGATGACGGAGAGCGTATCCAGCTCGCCGCTGGCTGCAATCAGGTCGTCAGACAATTCCGTTTCGGTCAGGAATTGCGAGGCCGGGGCGCGCAGCGTGCGCGTTTCGATTTCGATGGGCAGTGTGTAATCCGTGCCTGCAAGCGACGACGCGCTCTGCTCGATTGCATTCACCGCTGCGGTCAGCGTGTCCGGGTTTTCTACCAGACCAAGCGGGCAACCGTTGGCATAGACCATCGTGCCGCTCTGTGTCAGCAGCGCACCCGGCACGGCTAAGATCGGGACAAATACGACCGTCGCGCAGACCACGCGTCGTCGCCCGATGCCGCGTACCAAGCTGGCCAGCGCAGGCCACAGGGGGAGTGCGTACAGGCCGCAGATCAGCCGATCGAGCAGCAGTACGATGTGTACCAGCACATATAGCAGGCCGGAAAACAGCCCACAAACAAAAGAAAACAGATTTCGCATGACGGTAGTATGGCCGGTTTGCACCCGCCATATTCCCTCCTTTCAGCATCCAAAGGTTACAGTTTGGTAACAATGGATAGCTTACGCAGATAGGAGGGCGAAGTCATACGAAATCTGTCGTCAGAATCGCACTTTTTTATTTTTTAACCGGCTCGCCGGTGAAATCCGTGGGGAAAAATAGCGGATCGAGCGGTTTTTGCTGATAATAGCGGCTGAGCACGGCGCGCTGGAGGGATACAGCCAATGGCACGGCGGCATCGAACAGATCGCAGAAAGAATCGGTTCGCTCTTCGCCGCGGGACGGCCATGGACGGTGTTCCTGATTGGCACAATCAGCCGCAAGCGGCTCGGCCGGACGGATGAGCGAGGAGGCCAGCCCGGATTTTCCCATCAGGTGCTCGAAGCGTTGCACACGGCTGCGCAGATGGCTGCCGCTGTGGGTCAGATGGAGCACGCGGCGCATGTCGTGCAGCGCGCGGTAGACCGCGGCAGGCGACAGGCGCATACCTAAGGTTTCACGCACCGCGCGGGATAGCACGCGCGCGAGTACCGTGCACTCAGCGGCATTGGGGTCAAGAAGACGGTAGGCTTCGTATCCGGCTGGTTCGGCGGCAATATAGCAGGATATCAGGATGCCATCGATATCACTTTCCACCAGTTTGCGGCGCGCCTCGGCAGAATAGCCGGGCATATAGAGCGCAAGACGATCCGCCTGCGCTTCCAGAAAGGCATGCGTGACGCGGCTGAGCGCGTAATAGGTGCAAAAGCCAAACGTATAGGCGAGCGCCGCCGTTCCGCGCTCTTGCGTGGCAGCGTGGCACAGCGCTTCAAAGAATGCGGCAGGCGGTTCGGTGCAGATGCGCTGCGGCAGACGGCGCACAGCACCCGGAAACGGGGTGTGGTAAAAGGACAGTGGCCCGGGGCCTTGCGCTCCCCAGCGGTAAGCCGCAGGATTGGCTTCGGCGATGTGGGCGCAGGTATCGTCCGTGACGCGCTGCACCGTTGTGGCAAAAATATGATGAGTGACATAAGACGGCATAACAGATACCCCTTCCGCAGACGGCTGCTGCAAATGTTATCCATAGTATACCGCAATCACATGTAAAATGCCAGATACATATTTTTGTATCCAAGGGGGCGCAATATACGGCAGGGTAGAGAGATACTTCCAGTTTCGGACGGGATTTTCTGCATTTTGTGTGCTCTGGCGGCAATTTCCATTGCAAAACGGTTACAAACCACGCTATACTCTGGTACATGGTGCAAAGCGCGCCATTCTAACCAACACAACCCCCAAGGAGGTACTACATACCATGCAGATGCGTAAAATTGTGCCGCTCGCGCTGGCGGCTGTGATTGCAACTACCGCGGCGGCGACCGCTGTTGATGTGCCGTCTACCGCGCCGCAGATGGAGACGTCCGCCTATGTTTATCATACCGGCTGGATGCGATTGCTCAGATGGAATTGCAACCGCCCGGTGATTCTGCCGGAGTGCGGCTTGCCGGATATCGACGTGCCGGATACGGAGCTCCCGGACACCGACGTGCCGGATATGGAGCTTCCGGACACTGATGTGCCGGATACGGAGCTTCCGGATACCGACGTGCCGGATACGGAGCTTCCGGACACCGATGTGCCGGATACGGAAATCCCGGACGCAGGCCTGCCGGATCAGACCCCAGATCAGACCCCGGACAACACCCCGGATAGCACGCCTGACCAGACGCCGGGCGAGGATGATAACATTTCGCAGGGCGATTACGCTTCGCAGGTCGTGGCGTTGGTCAATGCTGAGCGCGCCAAGTACGGCTTGTCCGCGCTGAAAGTGGACAGCCGTGTGCAGCAGGCGGCGCAGGTACGCGCAGCCGAGACGGTACAGTCCTTCTCGCACACGCGTCCTAACGGCTCGTCCTTCTCTACTGCGCTGACCGAGGCGGGCGTATCCTACACCCGTTCGGGTGAAAATATCGCCTATGGCCAGTCCACGCCGCAGCAGGTCGTGCAGGCATGGATGAACTCGTCCGGCCACCGCGCGAACATCCTGAACGGCAGCTTTACTACCATCGGTGTAGGCTACACGGTGGTAGGCGGCACAGCGTATTGGGCACAGTTATTTACAGCGTAAGCGATATAGCACACAGAAAACAGGCCGCATTTGCGGCCTGTTTTTTATCATTCGGGTAGCGGATATTCGGTGCCGTTTAGCACGATCGCCTGAACGTCTGTCAGTTCGAACGAGCGGGCAAGGACGTAGGTCGCGGTGTCATAGCCGACGTCGCCCTGACTGTTGCCAAGTGCATAGAGCGTCTGGTCGATATCGTTTTCGCGGTCGATGATGACCTGCTCGGTGCCGTCCTTCATGCGGAGCGTGATGGTTTTCAGGTCGTCGACCACGCAGTATAGCTCGGAATCGACAATGTGCAGGCCGATTTGCGAGAGCGTCACGCGACCGTCTGCGGTCTGGTAATAGGGCATCGGTTCAAAGTCCGGCAGATCGACTGCGAGCGCGGGTGCGCTGCGATAGGATAATCCGTCCGGCATCGGGACTGAGCGTCCAAGCTCGGCGGCTTCCAGCCGAAGCGCGCCGCCAGTGTAGCCCTGTGAAATGCCGGGGATAAGCGCCCCTTCGATATAATAGTCGTTTTCGGTCGAGCGGGTGGTGTCCAGATAGAACCGGCCGCCGCAAAAGCCGAGATTGCCATATACGACCTGAAAAGCATACTGCCCTTCCTGCACAGGATTACATTCGGCGAGTTGCCCCCATGCAATATCTTCTGTCTGGTATTCCGCGATTGGCTTGCCGGTTTCAAACGGTATCACGCCGTTGCCCGTCTTGTTTTGCAGGTGCAGGCTGATGATGCCGACACCTGCGCTCTCGTCAAACAGTACAGACTCGACCGACAGGCGGTAGCGGTCGTTTTCGTCCACGAGAGTACCCGGCGCGGGGGTGATGGTGTAGTCCTGCAAAAGCTGCGCGTCTTCGCCGTGCAGCAGCAGGGTGAATGTCCGGCCGATGGCCTCAGGTAGGTCGCTCGCGGCAAAGGCGGTGCCGCCGATGCACAGCGCGGCGGCAAGGCCGATCGATACGATGCGTCGGAGCGGTACGCACCGCGTTTTTTGAGGTCGTTCGGGTAGCGTTTCAAGCGTTTTGCGCACGCGGCGGTCGAATGTGTCGGGCATCTGGGGGAAATCATTCGGGTACATCATGCAAAGCACGCTCCTTCCAAGTCTTTGCGTAGCTGTGCGCGGGCGGCGCGCAGGCGGGTTTTGACCGTCCCTTCCGGGATATTCAGAATTTGTGCGACTTCGCGCGTTTTAAAGCCCTCAAGGTAGTGCAGCACGATGGGCAGGCGCAGCGTTTCGTCGAGTGCCATGAGCGCGTCGTACAGTTCGCTGTGGTCGGCGGGGCAGGGGGCGGGAATGGCCTCGGCGAGCGCCGGTTCATACGGTGCCTGGCGCGTCTGCTGCCGCAGCAGGGTGGTGCATTCGTTGATGAGGATACGCACCAGCCATGTTTTGAAGTACTGCGGGCGGCGCAGCGTGTCCAGTCGTTCCCACGCATGCAGGATAGCTTGTTGTGTCGCGTCTGCGCAGTCAGCGTCGTTTCCCAGCATGCACTTTGCCACGCGGTATAGCGTAGGCTCGGCATCCAGAACAGCGTCAGTGAATTCGGTTTTGTCCATGGGCGGGTCTCCTTTCCGAAAGCGGGGTGGACGGCCGTCGCGGTGGCGCTTTCGAGGATTAGACGGCGTAAGTGAGCGTTTGGTTTGCTGTTTTCGGTAATTTTTTCAGGCGTGCGCATTGGAAAGGCGAAAGCCATCTGTGAACGGATTCACGGATTTCTTTCGCGTTTTTTATTCTTTTCTTTTGTTTTCTGAACAGAATTTGCAAAAATGACCGACTGGTTCCCAAACTTCTGCCGCAGTGCGTCTACCGCACGGTCAAGCTCGCGCTGCTTTTGCCGGGACTGGACGGTGGATGTGTTGTCGAACAGGGACAACTGCTCGCACGACTGGCTTTCGGGCAGCAGATTGGCTGCGGTGACGGTCAGCAGGCGCACAGGCTTGTCCATTTGCCAATGTGCGTGCAGCAACGCGAGTGTAGTCTCGAACAGCATGCGCGTCGAATTGGTTGGCCGGCTGAGTGTCACCTGCCGCGAGCGGTTGTGGAACTCCGGGTCGCGGATGGTCAGCTGCACGGTTTGGCATACCAGTCCGCGCGCCCGCAGGCGGCGGCCTACATTGTCGCACAGTGCGGTCAGGCCCATGCGGCATTCATCCTCACCGAGCACGTTGTGTGCGAAGGTCATGCCATTGCCTACGCTCTTGACCTCGCGCTCGGCGTAGAACGAGCGCACCGGTTCATCGTCTTCGCCCCGCGCGTAGCGCAACAGCGTGTCACCCTGTTTGCCGAATACGCTGTGTACAAAGGTCGGGTCGCATGCAGCCAGATCGCCGATCGTATGCACGCCCAGACTGTCCAGTCGTGCGGCGGCACGTCTGCCGACATACAGCAGCGTGTTTGCGGGAAGTGACCAGACGCGCTCGCGGAAATTTTCGCGCGAAAAGACCGTGGTCGCGTCCGGTTTTTTGTAGTCGCTGCCCAGCTTGGCGAATGCGCGGTTGAAGGATACACCGACTGAGATCGTCAACCCGATTTCCTCACGCATGCGGCGGCGCAGTTCATCCGCGATCTGTTCACCCGTGCCGAATAGGTGCATGGAGCCGGTCACATCGAGAAAGGACTCGTCGATGCCGAACGGGTCGACCAGATCGGTGTATTGCAAGTACAGCTCGTTGCAGCGGCGTGAATACTTTACGTATTCATCGCGGTGCGGCGCGACCAGTCGCAGGTCGGGGCATTTGCGCTTGGCTTGCCAAATGGTTTCGGCGGTTTGTACACCGAATGCCTTGGCCTGTTCGTTTTTGGCAAGGATAATCCCGTGGCGGCTTTCCGGGTCGCCGCAGACTGCGGCAGGCCCGTCGGCCAGCGTTGGGTCGAGCAGCGTTTCCACGGAAGCGTAAAATGAGTTGCAGTCACAGTGCAGGATCGTGCGTTCCACGGCATTTCCCCCTACCGAACATTTGTTTTCTTATATTGTAGCAGAGATTTTGCGTCTTGACAACCTCCCGGCGTGGGTCTATACTGGTTTTGCAAGCAAGGGTGCCGTGATGAGCGGCTGAGAGGGCGAGAGCCTAACCTTTTGAACCTGTTGGTTAGCACCATCGTAGGGAAGCTGTCGCATCGCAAAATCTCAATGCCCCGGTTTTACCGCATGGTGAAACCGGGGCATTTTTGTTGAAGGAAAGAGGGGATATCGTGAAAGTGAATGGAGAGATCTGCACGAATGAACCGAAAATGACCGTGCAGTCGCTTTTGGAGAGACGCGGGCATGACCCGCGGCGTGTCGCGGTGGAGCGCAACGGGCAGATTGTGCCGCGCGCGCGTTTTTCCGAGGAAATACTGTGCGAGGACGACGTGATCGAAATTGTCCAGTTTGTGGGTGGGGGCTGATGCAATGCGCCTGACACAAGGGGAACTGCACGCAGCACTGGTCGAACGTCACGGTGCGGCTGTACAGGAAAAACTTGACCGCGCCTGCGTCGGTGTGGCTGGCTTGGGCGGGCTTGGTTCGCATATCGCGGTGCTGCTCGCGCGGCTGGGTGTCGGGCGGCTGGTGCTGGCTGACTTTGACACGGTTGACGTGACGAATTTACATCGGCAGCACTACACGATGCATGACCTCGGCCGCGCCAAGGCTGACGCACTGCACACGCAGCTCATGGCGATCAATCCTTATCTTGATTACAGAGCGTATACTATTCGCGTGACACATGAGAATGCTGCTGCGCTGTTCGCGGACTGCGATGTGGTATGCGAGGCATTTGACCGGGCCGACCAAAAGGCTATGCTGATTGAAGCGTTGCTGTCTGGATTGTCGGATACGGTGGTGGTGTCGGGCAGCGGCATGGCAGGGTACGGTTCAGCCAACGAAATCCACACCGAGCGCCGTTTTGCGCGGTTGTATGTTTGCGGCGACGGCACGAGCGATATTGCGGACGGCGTCGGCCTGCTCGCGCCGCGCGTGGCGCTGTGCGCTGCCCAACAGGCGACCATGGTGCTTCGCTTGCTACTCGGGCAAACAGAACCATAATATATGTATTTACATAGGAGGAGATCATTGACCATGGAAGATAAGCTGATTTTAGGCGGACACGAATTTACTTCCCGCTTTATCCTTGGCTCGGGCAAGTACTCGCTCGATCTGATTAACGCGGCGGTACAAAATGCGGGCGCACAGATCATTACGCTTGCGCTGCGCCGCGCCAATGAGGGCGGTATGGCCAATATACTCGATTATATCCCGGAAGGCGTTACACTTTTACCCAATACCTCGGGTGCGCGCAACGCGGATGAGGCAGTGCGTATTGCGCGTCTGTCGCGCGAGGTCGGCTGTGGCGATTTTGTTAAGATCGAGATCATGCGTGACAGCAAGTATCTGCTGCCCGACAATCAGGAGACCATCCGTGCGACCGAAATCCTCGCAAACGAGGGGTTTGTTGTCATGCCGTATATGTACCCCGATTTGAACGTTGCGCGCGATCTGGTGGACGCGGGCGCGGCCTGCGTCATGCCGCTGGGTGCGCCGATCGGGACGAACAAGGGGTTGGCAACGCGCGAGTTCATTCAAATCCTGATCAATGAGATTGACCTGCCAATCATTGTTGACGCGGGCATCGGCCGTCCGTCGCAGGCGTGCGAGGCGATGGAAATGGGCGCGGCCGCTGTAATGGCCAATACCGCGATTGCGACTGCGGGCGACATTCCGGCGATGGCAGAAGCATTTAAGAAAGCGATCGAGGCCGGCCGCACCGCTTACCTGTCCGGCCTTGGCCGCGTGCGCGAGAGTGCGTCTGCATCCTCGCCGTTGACGGGATTTTTGAGAGATTAACAGAAAGGTTGTCTATTTAAGATGAACAAAACAAAGTCGGAGATTATCTCCGCCAAATATATCACCGCCGAAACCGACCACATGGCCTACCAGCCCGGCATGGACAACATCGGCTCGGACATTCAGGACGAGGTTATCGCCCGGATGAATGCCTACGACGCGGAGCAATATACCGCGGCCGATGTGCAGCGCGCACTGCATCGCGACGTGTTGCAGCCGGAGGATTTTGCTGCGCTCCTGTCGCCCGCTGCCGCGCCTTTTCTTGAGCAGATGGCGCAGCGCGCCCAGATGGAGACGCGTAAGCACTTCGGTAACGCGGTGCAGATGTTTACCCCGCTGTACATTGCCAATTATTGTGAAAACTATTGCGTATACTGCGGGTTTAACTGCCATAATAAGATCCGCCGCGCGAGGCTCGATATGGAGGAAATTGAGCGGGAGCTGGAAGCCATCGCCGCGACCGGTTTGCAGGAGATTCTGCTGCTGACCGGCGAGAGCCGCACGATGTCGCCGGTTGAGTATATCGGGGAGGCGGTCAAACTGGCGCGCAAGTACTTCCGCGTCATCGGCATTGAGATTTATCCGCTCAACGTGGAAGAGTACGCTTATCTGCATGAATGCGGCGTGGACTATGTCACAGTCTTTCAGGAAACCTATGACGCAGACAAGTACAAAACGTTGCACCTCGGTGGGCACAAACGTATTTTCCCATATCGTCTCAATGCGCAGGAGCGCGCGTTGATGGGCGGTATGCGCGGCGTTGGTTTTGCAGCGCTGCTTGGTCTGTCCGACTTCCGAAAGGATGCCTTTGCAACCGGGCTGCACGCTTACCTGCTCCAGCGCAAATATCCGCATGCGGAAATTGCATTTTCTTGTCCGCGCCTGCGGCCGATCATTAACAATGATAAGATCAATCCCAAAGACGTACATGAGCCGCAGCTTTTGCAGGTCGTGTGTGCTTACCGTATTTTTATGCCGTTTGCATCGATCACCATTTCGACGCGCGAGCGTGCGGGTTTCCGTGATAATATCATCGGCATTGCGGCGACCAAGATTTCGGCGGGCGTAGACGTTGGTATCGGTGGCCATAGCGGTGAGGAAAAGGGTGATGAACAGTTCGAAATTTCGGACGACCGCTCGGTTGACGAGGTTTTTCAAGCAATTTGCGACCATGGCTTGCAGCCGGTGATGGCGGACTATCTCTATGTATAACCCAACAGGCGGGCGGTGACCCGCCTGTTTTTCTTTTGACAGCGCGTGGGTTATTATGCTGATATATGAAAAATTATGCAGAAAATATTTGAATTTCCACAGCATTGGTGCTATACTGAAAAACAGCCTGCAAAATGGGCGACAGATGATAAAAAGGGATGAAGAACATGAAACACAAAATGTATCAGCGTCTGGGCGCGGCTGTGCTGGCGACAATGCTCGCGACCGGCAGCATCAGCGCGGGCGCATGCTGCGGCCTGTATGTCGGCAGTGAGCAGTCCGCAAACGGCTCGACCTATGTCGGCCGCTCGGAGGACATCGGCAAGCTGTACGATAAGGTATTTGAGGTGCGTCCGGCAGCTGACCATGCGCAGGGCGCGATGTATGAGGATAGCTACGGCTTCTCCATGCCGTACCCGTCGCACACCTACCGTTATACCGTCATGCGAGACTCGACCGAAATGGGCGAGTCTGTGCTGGATGCGGATGGCAATCTCGTGCGCGAGGCTTATGGCGAGGTCGGCATGAACGAAAAGGGCGTTGCGATGAGCGCGACGGTATCGACCTCGAACAATGATGCGGCGGCAGCCGCTGACCCGCTGGTCGACACCGGCATTTGCGAAATTTCGCTCAACTCGGTGATTCTGATGTCCGCAGATTCGGCGCGTGACGGTGTGGAAACGTTGGCCGAGATCATCGACACTTACGGCTCTGGCGAGTGCAACTCGCTGACCATCAGCGACGCGGATGAGGTTTGGGACGTAGAGATTCTGTCCGGGCACCAATATGTGGCGCTGCGCATGCCGGCAGATAAGGTTTCCGTAAACCCGAATATGGTTGTGATGAATGAGATTGACGTTTCCGATACGGAAAACGTCATCGCGTCGGATGACCTGATTACGCTGGCGCAGGAGAATGGTTTCCTTGTTTCCTCCCAGCAGGGCGAGGTAGAGGATAGCCAGATCACCAAGATTGACGTGCAAAAGACCTACGGCTCGGAGGATTTTGGCAACGGCCAGTATTTCCGTTACTGGCAGGGGGTTAACTACCTGAATGAAGCGCTGTCCGAGACGGTTTCGGTTGCGCGTGAGGGTGACGAAGCACCGGAAGGCCCGTTTCCGATGCTGTTTGAGGCCGACCGCGACCTGACCACCTATGAGGTGCTGCGTCTGCTGGCCTGCCGCGGCGAAGGCACGGCATATGCCGCCGACGACAATGAGGAAATGAATCCGAATGGCACGGCCATTGGTAATGAGCGGCAGGCCGAGTGCCATGTATTTGAGATCCGCGACGATATGCCGGATGCGCTGGCGACCATCCAGTGGCAGACCATGTCGCGCGCTGAGTTTTCGGTTTATCTGCCGTATTACAGCAACCTGTTGACCGATACATCGGATATCTTTAAGACCGAGTACAGCACCGATGCAGACGAGATCGAAGAAGCGCTGGATGACGCGTATTTCCCGGCCGATACCTCGGCTTACTGGGTATTTGCCGCGATCAACGACCTGTGTGATAATGACCGCGCACGTTACGGTGCCAATGTCAAGGCCTTCTGGGAGAAGTACCAGAAGGCACTGATCGAGCAGCAGGCGGATGTCGATGCCGATATGGCGAAGATTTATGCGGAAAGCTCGGCCAAGGCAGAGCAGACCGCGACCGCGCTGGCCAAGGCGGTTTCGGAAGAAGCGTTCGCCTATGCCAAGAGCATTCTCACCGAGCTGCGCGCTTTCATCGCGGATGATGAAGCGGGCAAGCTGTCCGAAGATGATGTGTTCACGCCGAGCGTGCTGACTGAGAACAAGATGCCGTCCTACTCGCTCGATATGCTCACGGAGGAGCAGCCCGAAGAACCCGAGCAGCCTGAGCAGTCTACCGGCTTTACTGATGTCGCAGCGGATGCGTGGTATGCGCAGGCCGTACAGTATGTGGTTGAAAACAGCATGATGAATGGCAACGGTGACGGCACGTTTGAGCCGGAGATCGCAGTTTCCCGTAGCATGCTGGTGCAGGTGCTGTATAATCTGGAGGGCAAGCCGGAAGCCGAGGCTGTGGCTTTCACCGATGTGGCGGCGGACGCATGGTATGCGGACGCAGTCGCATGGGCGGCGGGCAACAAGATTGTCAACGGTGTGGAAGTGGACGAGTTTGCACCGGATGAGGATATCACCCGCGAGCAGATGGCTGCTATTCTGTACCGCTATGCGCAGTATAAGGGTTATGATGTATCCGCGTCCAATGACCTGAGCGCGTACACCGATGCCGCGCAGATTAGCGACTATGCGGTACCTGCCATGCAGTGGGTCAACGCGGAAGGCCTGATCACCGGCAGCACGGATACCACGCTCAGCCCGATGGATAGCGCGCTGCGTGCGGAAGCGGCGACAATCCTGATGCGCTTTGCAGAGAATATCGCCAAGTAATTTAAGGCAACACCGCACAATTGCTTCTTCGATGCTTTGCAGAATTTTGCGCCCAGATTTTGTTGCGACTTCTTGCAATACATCAAGTATTGCCGCGAAACCGTGCCGCGTCTGGACGCAAAATTTGCACGCAAATCATTCTTGCTGAATTATGCGGTATTACCCTAATAGAATAGCACGGCGTCATGGCTTTTGTTGGCCGACGCCCCGCTGAGCACCGCAGGCAAATGCCTGCGGTGCTTTTTTGTGTGGCAAAATACGCCGCAATGGGATATAATAGGGTTAAATGAAATTTGCAGAAAAATGAGGACGATTTGCATGAAACTCATGGTGATCGATGGCAATAGCATTTTAAACCGCGCGTTTTACGGCGTGCGGCAGCTCTCCAACCACGAGGGGTTGCCGACCAATGCGGTGTATGGCTTTCTTGCCACGCTGTTCAAATTGCAGGATGATGAGCGCCCCGACCGCACGGTTGTCTGCTTTGATGTACGGGAAAAGACCTTCCGGCACCTGAAATTTGACTCCTATAAGGCGACACGAAAGGGCATGCCGGACGAGTTAGCCGCGCAGCTGCCTATCGTTAAGGATGTGCTGGACGCAATGGGGATCGTGCGCTGCGAACTGCCCGGCTACGAAGCGGACGACCTGATCGGAACGATCAGCCGCCGCGCGGACGAGCATGGCGACCAGTGCGTCGTGGTCACGGGCGACCGCGACAGCTTGCAGCTGGTCGGCGGCGGCACAACCGTCCGGCTCGTGACGACCAAGATGGGGCAGACCACCTATGACAGTTACGATACCGCGGCGTTCCGTGAAAAGTACGGCTTCGACCCGATTTACCTGATCGACCTCAAGGCACTGATGGGTGACTCTTCGGACAATATCCCGGGTGTGCCCGGAATTGGGGAAAAGACGGCGATGCAGTTGTTGCACGATTTCGGCTCGCTCGACGGCGTGTATCAGCATCTGGATGACCCGCGCATCAAAAAGGGGGCGCGCACCAAGCTGGAGGCGGGTGAGCAGTCGGCAAAAGACAGCTACTGGCTGGCGACGATCGACCGGCATGCGCCGCTGGAGTTGGATGTGGAAAATTTGCCTGCGTCCCAGCCGGACGAACAGGGGTTATATGACCTGCTGACGCGGTTGGAGTTTAAAAACTTCATCAAGCGTCTGGGACTTAGCGGTGAACAGGCCGCGCCGCGTCTGCCCACCGTGCAGGCGCAGCGCATGGCGCAGGTGGCTGAAGCATTCACGCTGCTCGACGCGCTGACCGCCAGTGACCGCGTGTTCGCGGTCATATCGGAAACGCTGCGCGCGGTTTGCCTGCTGGACGGGGATACTGCGTCCGTGCTATTTGCGGATGATTTTGCGGAAGCGGAATGGGACGATCTCCTGCGCCGCTTGTTTGATGGCTCGATCGAGCTTACGCTGCACGACGCGAAGCCGATCACGGCCGCGCTGCTCGCGCGCGGTATCGAACCGGACGGCATCCGCTTTGACACTTGCCTTGCGGCTTATGTAATCGACCCGACGCAGTCGGGATACGACCTTGCGCGCGTGGCGCTGGCTTACTGCAATACCGAATTGCCTGCGCTTGATTTGGATGATCCGGCGGCGGTGTCGCCGCTGGGCGGGCAAGACGCGACCATCGCGGCTTGTGCGCAGCACGCCGCGGCCATCCGCGCGATTTATACCGAAGCGGCGGAACAGATCGAGCAACTCGGCATGCGAAAGTTGTATTATGAGATCGAGCTGCCACTGACGCGCGTCTTGGCGGAGATGGAAGTGCTTGGCTGTGCGGTCGAGCCGGATGCACTGCGCGCTTTTGGAGACAAGCTGGACGCGCGTATCCGCGAGCTGGTGGCGCAAATCTATCGTGACGCGGATGGGGAGTTTAACATCAATAGCCCCAAGCAGCTGGGCGAGGTACTGTTCGATAAGCTGCACCTGCCCGCGCCGAAAAAGACCAAGACCGGCTATTCGACGAGTGCGGACGTTTTGGAGCGTCTGGCCGAAGATCACCCGATCGTCAGCCGGATTCTGGAATACCGCCAGCTGAGCAAGCTGAAAAGCACCTATGTCGAGGGGCTTTTAAAGGTCATCAGCCCCAAGGACGGTCGCATCCACACGCATTTCCAGCAGACCGTCACCGCAACCGGCCGTCTGTCCTCGACCGACCCTAATTTACAGAACATTCCGGTGCGCACCGAACTCGGACGCGAACTGCGCCGCATGTTTGTCGCGCCGGACGATGATCATGTGCTGATCGACGCGGACTATTCGCAGATCGAGCTGCGCGTGCTCGCGCATATCTCGCAGGATCAGCACATGATCGAAGCGTTCCGCGCGGGGCAGGATATCCACGCCGCAACTGCGGCCAAAGTCTACCATGTGCCGCTGGACGAGGTCACGCCGCAGATGCGATCTTCGTGTAAGGCGGTCAACTTTGGCATCGTGTATGGCATTTCGGACTTTTCGCTGGCGCAGGATATTGGTGTGACGCGCAAGGAGGCGGGCGAGTTTATCCGCACTTATCTGGAGACTTATCCGGGCGTCGCAAAATATATGGAGGACATCAAGTCCAGCGCTAAGGAAAAGGGATATGTGACTACTCTGTTCGGCCGCCGGCGTGCGCTGCCTGAACTGCAAAGCCGCAACTTCAATATCCGTTCGTTTGGCGAACGTGTGGCGATGAATACGCCGATCCAAGGCACAGCAGCGGATATCATCAAGATCGCCATGGTGCGTGTGCGTGACCGTCTGCTGCGTGAGGGGCTGGAAAGCCGTCTGATTTTGCAGGTGCACGACGAGTTGATCCTCGAAGCGCCCAAGGCGGAGCAGGAAGTCGCGATGCGACTGCTGCGCGAGGAGATGGAGGCGGCTTTCCCAATGGATGCGCCGCTAGTGGCCGAGGCCAAGGCAGGCCATAGCTGGTACGACACCAAATAAGGTTTATAACCGGCAAGCAATCGTGGGGTGGACAGAGCCAATATATAGGAATGTAGGCAATCGATATGGAAAAGGCAGCCGTCGTATGGAACGACGGCCGCCTTTTTGTCTACACATGACAGGCAAAAGGTAATATATCCTGTGAAGGTGATAGCTGGGGATGCAGGAATGGTTTGCTTCCGTCTGGTACGTAAATATGCGCTTAATACAACGGGATGTGGGCTTTTCTGTCGAATTTCATGGACATAACAATGAAGTTGTGATATACTAACACTGTCAAGTCATGCAGTGACCAATTTTACCAACGCTTATTTGAGAATTGTTATCAAATAAAAATTTATACTTATTTTTAATTTTACCTATTGACATTTTGTCGAGAAAATATTATACTGAGGATGTTCCGAAAGAAGAAAGGGAGGAACGGCTTGAGAATCACACATGAAGCGGATTATGCAATTCGTGTGACCTATTGTTTGGCGCTTGCAGGCGGTAAGCAATGCGCAAAGGATGTAGCAGAAACGGCGGGTGTAACACTCCGTTTTGCACTGAAAATCCTGCGCAAGCTGACGCAGTGCGGCATCACCAAGTCTTACAAAGGCGTGGCAGGCGGATATGAGCTAAATCGGTCGCCTTCCGAAATCACACTCGGCGAAATCATTGAATGTATTGATGGGCCGATCGCGATTAACCACTGTCTTGCCAATGAGTTTCAATGCACCCGTGTAGGCAATCGGAAAGAATGCGATTTCCATCGTGTGTTCTCCGAGATCAACCGGTCTCTGCGGGAACAGCTGTGTTCCATTACGATGGATCGTTTCCTTCCGTCCCCCAAATAACAACAAAAAAGGATATTAGGAGGAAAAAATCATGAAGAAGTTTGTTTGCACCGTTTGCGGTTATGTTCACGAAGGCGACGCAGCTCCGGCGGAGTGCCCGATCTGCCACGCTCCTGCTGAGAAGTTCAAGGAACAGTCCGGTGAGAAGACCTGGGCGGCTGAGCATGTTGTAGGCGTAGCACAGGGTGCGCCGCAGGAGATCATCGACGGCCTGCGCATGAACTTTGAGGGCGAGTGCTCTGAGGTTGGTATGTATCTGGCGATGGCGCGTGTTGCGCACCGCGAGGGCTACCCGGAGATCGGCCTGTACTGGGAGAAGGCTGCTTACGAGGAAGCCGAGCATGCTGCCAAGTTCGCTGAGCTGCTGGGTGAGGTGCTGACCGACTCCACCAAGAAGAACCTCGAGATGCGTGTGGACGCTGAGAACGGCGCAACTGCTGGCAAGTTCGAGCTGGCGAAGCTGGCGAAGCAGCACAACCTCGATGCGATCCATGATACCGTACATGAGATGGCTCGCGACGAGGCTCGTCACGGCAAGGCTTTCGAGGGCCTGCTCGCTCGTTACTTCGGCTAATTCACGATAGCAACATATTGAACCCCTTGACAGTAGGAAAACCCCTCTGTCAAGGGGTTTTCTGTATTTCATGCTCTATAATTTGTGGGGTTATCCCCTTGGACGAACGGTTGCAACAGGAAACGGCATGACTGGAGCCATGCCGTTTCTATAGAGGTCAATATTATTTTTATATTTTTTACCTGTTCGACGGAGGAGATGTGTGCAGAGAATGCACTACATCTGGAGAAAATGAAAAAACCCCCGAATTTTCGGGGGTTTTTGTTTGGAGCGGATGATGGGAGTCGAACCTGTGCAGAGGGCGCAGAATATCAGGCGTTTTCGGTATCTGTGTTGCATTTCGTGTTGCATAATGCTTCAAAATAGCGGTCAATTTGGTCATCAACGGCCTTGCGCTTGTCCGAAAAGGTGTGCTGGTAGACGGTTTGCAGCACGGCATTGGTTGACCAGCCGCCGCGCTCCATGGCGTACTTGTCCGGCACGCCCAGCTGCAACATGACCGAGGCGTTCAGATGTCGCAAATCGTGAAAGCGCATGTGAGGCAGCCCGGCCGCGGCGATCGCGGCAACAAAGCGGTTATAGATCACCGCGCCGCTTTCCTTGACGATTGGTTCGTCCGGCTTGCCCTTGCCGATCAGCTGCCGCAGATAGGGCGGCAGGCGCAGCCGCCGCGTGCTGGTGTACGTCTTCGTCTGCTCACGCACTTCCTCATGATCGCCAACATGCAGCACCGCGCGCCGGATCGTCAGAATGTCGCCGCTGATGTCGCCGTAGCGCAGGCCGCGCACCTCGCTCATGCGCAGCGACAGCCAGAGTGCCAGCAGGGAGGGCAGCTCGACCGACGTACCCTGCACGGCATGGATCACCTGCTCGGGGGTGGGCAGGGTGCGCAGCTGCCGCTTTTTGGCGGGCAGCGTGACGCGCAGCCGAAGGTCGGGCGCAAACATGGCGCACGCGGCTGAAATCAGGCCGTATGCGTTGGCGACGGTCTTCGGCGAGCATTCTACCGCTTCGCGGTTGATCGCGCTTTGTACGGCTGCTGAATCCAGCGCAGCGAGCGACAGCTTTTGCAGCGCTCCAAACCGGTGCTTGGCAATCGACCGATAGGCCTGTACAGTCGTGGGGGAGAGCACATGCTCCTTGGAGTCGATGTACTGCTCAATGGCCTGCGCAAGCGTCAGCTCCGCGATAGTACTGTCTTTGCGTTTGCGGGTGAGGTATTCGCTGGCCAGAAACTCCGCAGTGCGTTTGTCCGGATCAGTAAAGGATTTATATTGCCGTTTTCCCGCGGCATCTTTGCCAGTGTAGACCAGTACGCGGTAGTTGCCTGATGGTAATTTCTTTGCTGTTGCCATTGCGAAAACCTCCAAAAAGGAACATTTGTTCGTGTTTAGTGGGTGAAAAAATGCAGACCACAACAAAACAGTGTTCGGTTGTGGTCTGCGGGGTTATTTAGTATCCTGCGGCCGTGACGCCGTGTTCCGCTTGTTCTTGTGTAAAGCCCTCATACACGAGCTGATCGATCAGGCCTTGACGGGAGAACGACATCGTATCGAGATAAGTCTGGGCAGATTTTGCAGCCTGCTCATTCCAGTCTGCACCGCAGTTATCGGCTGCAAATGTCGCATCCTCGGTTGAGTATCCCTCATATTCCAGCTGCCCGATCAGGCCGCTGCGAGAAAACGCCATGAACGACAGATAATTTTCTGCTGCACCCAATGCGTTTTTTTGTCCCATGGTCATGGTGTCGGCGGGTTCTTCCGGTTCTTCAACCTGAACCGCAGTCGGTTCAGTCTGCTGTTCATCTTCTGGCTCGGTATCGGTCGGTTCGGTTGTGGTGGTCTGCGTTTGCTCGGCAGTCTGCTGGTCATCGCCCTTGGTTTCGATATCATCCGAAGGAGCAAACATGCCGATAACAAGCACGATTACGATTGCCCATACCCACCAGCGTTTGTAAAACGGTTTTTTGATCTTTGCTTTTTCTTCCATGATAAATCCCCCTTAAAGATTGACAAAATTAGCCAATCTCGTATAATGATATTGGAGGACATGTGAGACACTCCATCTTTGCCCGTTCCGGTGGTAGCGCACTGGGGCGGGCGCTTTTTATGAAACCGACATGCAGACGATCAGCCAAATAACAAGAAACACCAAAGCAGCGATAACGGCTTTGCGTTTATAGAATGGTGTAACCGGTTGATTATTTTGCTGTTCTTTGAACGTTCGAGGCAGGGTGCTCAACCATATGCCGCACAGGTAAACGATAGTACTAACAATTGGGGATGCCAGCATAAGGACAGCGGCCATAATGCAAATCAAAGGTGCAAACACTCGAGTAATTTTCATAGAAAGTTTATAGCCCTTTGGGTTCTTTTCATAAGCTGCCATCATGGCATCAACTGGCTCAACCGGTGTTTTGGATTCGGCAGCAGTTGGTTTTTTAGCAGGTGGTGTATAGGCTACTGGCTTACGAGGTGGATACTTTGCATGCTCTTTTTTTGCTGGCGCAGCATCCGATGCCATAGGTTTTTCAGTGGGCGGTGTATATGCTACTGGCTTACGGGGAGGGTATTTTACGCGTTCCTTTTTTGCCGATACACTTACAGTGTCTCGGGTTTTATCTGCTATGGTCTGTGAGATGTCCGGCAGCGTAAGCGTGATAGATGTCCCTGAGCTCTGTCGTGGGCGAGCAAGTACTTTTGCATATTCGTTTAGTCTGGCTTGTATGATGGAATCATCCCACAGCTTTTGAAGTCCCATATAATTAGCCGCCTGCTCTAATGTGACAACTTTATAGCCGGATTCGCGTCGGTAGGAAAAATCATCATCTGTATAGTACCGGTAGTCTGCCATGATAGCATATTTTGCACTTTTGGCAGCAGTTTTGTAAAGCCTGCCACCGTGTTCGTCACACTTCTTTGCGATAGCAGAAGTAAGTTTGGAGAATTTCTTTTGCAGGTCAGCATCCGGGCTGCCTTGTATGTAGCACCAGTAGATATCATCCGTGATTGGGTCGGCATTCACGCCAGCCAATAACTGTTGCGCATGTCGTTGATTATATTCATCACGTTCAATCCGATGTCGTTCAACGACTTCGATTGCGGCTTTCTGGCGATCATGCAGGAAGTCCATCAGCTCATGGTAGTCGGATGGATCAACCCAAAAGGTATAGTCTGACAGGTGCACTCGGTAGTATAGCCCATCCGAACTTTTCCCGGTTTCCCCTACATGACCGCAGTATCCGCGTTGTCGATGGCCGTTGATTTCAATACTCTCTACATCGTCCAGCGGAAATACAACGTCAGCACTGCCGATATCTTTACCATATGCCTTTACATAGTCGAAATGATAATTGTTTCGGTTAGAAGCCATCGCGGTCAGCTCCTTTTGGTGTCCGATTTGAACACCGAGATTTTCAATGATATGCAATATATTGATTTACCCTTGCCAAAACCCAAGATGTGGTGTATTATTGAAACACAAACACTTGTTCGATTTTGGGAGGGGCTAAGATGACAGAAAGACAAAAACGAATGAAAGAACTGCTGATTCAATCAGACGCGGAAATCACTGACCAGATTCTTTCTGCTGTTTTAGCCAAATTCGGTACTCAGCCTGCTGGATTATCTCGTCCTGATCCTGCTCAGGAAGTTTGTCCATCATTTCCAAAATCTTAATCTGCTTTTCCGTTAACCCGCTTATATCTTCGGATGTGAGCGGGCTTTTTATATCGGTGTTGCCGAGAATGTAGTCAATTGAGACACCAAATATCTTGGACATTTCACGCAATGCGTCTTGATCTGGCTCGTGCCGTCCGGTCTCCCAGTTTGACACTGTATTTTGTCGAATTTTGAGTTTTTTTGCAAGATCAGCTTGTAGTAGGCCTGCTTCCGAGCGAAGTTTTTTAATCCTGTTCATGGCTACACCTCGCTCTTAGGATATCATAAATATCTATATCAGGAAAATGAATATCGGGGAAAGAAAGATTTTTGTTGACATATCAGGAATACCGATATATACTGATATCGAAGAAGCTGATATGCATTCGGCAAAAAGATATGAGGAGGTGAGAGGGATGGATTATAAGGAGATTTTGGAGGAGCAGTTACTGCTCCTGCGGGAAATTGCACAGAAAAGAAGATGTTCACTGAGTGAATATTGCGAAATCTCAAAAAACATGGTGGAAATCGTTAATTGTCTTAATAGTCTCTGAGCCGACATTGGTCATGCCGGCCCAGAGCAATGGATGTTATTGATCTGAAATCGCATCATTAACTCCGCTCAAAATGGTTTTATATGCGATAGCGACTTGTTTTGCACGCATTTCTGTGTCATCCGAAGCGTCAAACAATACAAATCCTTTTTCCATGGCCTGCAAAGTAAGTTGCAATGCAATTTCCAGACTGTTCATGAAATCACCTCCTTCCTGCTTCCATGGTAACACATGGAACGGGAAGGGGCAAGGAGCGATAGGGAGGTGAGAGAGATGGAACAAGAGTTTGACGAGCGCTTTTGGGTATGTGTCTCACGCCATTGCGTAGCCGCGTATGAAAGCGCATGCGAGAAAACGCCCGTACATTTGGGGGAAATCTGTGCGTCATGCCAGTATGTCCACCAGTGCTACAAAACGGGAAACGCTGGTTATTGGCCGACAGCCAATGCCATTTTAAAACAAAAAAGCGGCATTGGCTGTCAATTCATGCGGCCATGGAAAGATTAGTAAACAGATTTTTGGTAAACCGGGCATTCAAAATTTTCTTGAGATGCCCCTGGGCAATCTCCAAGCGCACCAGCGCTACAAGAGTAGCCGCCCCTGAGGTACTGGGTTCCAGTGTCTCCGCATACTTCTATCTTTTCAAAATCAACGCGGAGAGACACCGGCTTTTTGCTCAGCGGGCAACTACAGCGATAGGTTTTTGAAACCATAGTTCCACCTCCTTCCTGCTTCCATGGTAACACATGGAAGCAGAGGGGGCAAGGAGCGACAGGGAGGTGAGAGGAATGGACAAGAAAGTGTTAAAAGAATTGCGGAACATGAAAAAAAGAATTGATGAGCTGGAACGCAACCAGACAGCACCGTCTTATTACTTTGGCAAGATGAATCTCGCAGGAGTAGTGCGCATGGTTGAAACATTAGCGAAAACCAGACAGAAGCAAGAAATAGTGTCTCCTAAAATTGAAAAACGAGCAGATGCTGCTTTTGTGATAGCGATTGCGGCGTTGACTTGCGGAATTATCGCACTCTGTCTGAGAGTATTTGAACTATTCCTGTAATTGCTGCCAGCGTGCTGAAGAAAAGAGTAAGTCTTTTGCAGTACATGGAACGAGAAGCGATAGGAGGTGAGCGCTTGGATCAATCCTTGCAATTTCATGATGAAATCATCTTGAGATTTAGGCAGGGTCGATTGCAGGAAGTCATTATCGACGGTATACGGCAAAATGATGTGAAAGCCTTTTCAATTGCGGCATCTCCGACGCAAGTCGCTTCCTACCTGATTGAGCATTCGACCGTATATTCAGATTCCTGAGAACAAGAACCGGAAAGGGGTGAATAACATGAAAACCATCAAGCGATACCGCGAAGAGCGCGGCATCAAGCAGATCGAGCTTGCGGCGCACTTTGGTGTATCTCAGCCGACGGTTGTCAGATGGGAGCAGGAGGGTGTGTACCCGCCCGGCCAGGTGATGCTTGAGCTTGCGGCCTTCCTCGGCTGCACAACCGATGAGCTGTATGAAACGAAAAAGGAGGTGAGCTGAGTTGAGCAAACAGGGTGACTTGCAATTCGTTGCAAACATTGAGAAGTATCGTGTTTTGTCGGGGCTGCCGGATCACACAGCGCTTGCCAAGCGCATCATGGTATCGCGGCAGCTACTGCACCGGCGATTGGAACAGCCGGGCGATCTGACGGTTAACGAACTGCGCCGGATTTCGACTGTGCTGGGCATGCCCGCAGAGGAAATGCTGTCACTGTTCAAGTGATGGGTGCATTATAGCATGAAAAAGGGAGGAAAACCAGTTTGTCAAAATACAGAAATATCTATCAAACTGCGCGTGAGCTGAAAGGTTTGACGCAGGAAAACGCAGCTGAGCGACTAGACATCTCGGTTGAGAGTCTCGGCGCGTATGAGCAGGATCGCCGACGGCCGCCAGATAGTACGGTTTTACGCATGGCACAGCTTTACGATTTTCCGCATCTGTGCTATCAGCATCTTGCATCGGGTGAGCTGGGAGGCATGCTGCCGGACGTGCGGCAGAAGTCACTTGAGCAAGCAACACTGCGTTTTGTGCGGCTGTTCGGCGAGTTTGCCAAGAGCGGCCATCTGGATCAGCTGATGGAGATCAACGAGGACGGCATTATCACAGACGAAGAACGTCCACTGCACGACGCAATCATGGCAGAACTGCAGGAGATCACGACGACATATCTCGAATTGGATTGTGCGGCGCAAAAGGAAAGCGCCCAGTGCGGCGGCAACCGCGACTGAGCGCAAGCAAAATTAAACTACTTACAGGATACCGGAAAAGCCCGGCGCTGTCAAGAGGGCCGCGCCGGGAGGAAGGAAAAACAAAATGATT
>DWZQ01000001.1 GCA_019117485.1 Candidatus Agathobaculum intestinipullorum
CGTTTCTCAAATAGTGCGTGTCAATGGTGACGAGGGTACACCTGTTCCCATTCCGAACACAGTAGTTAAGCTCGTTTACGGTGACAATACTTGGCTGGCGACGGCCCGGGAAGATAACTCGACGCGCACACTAAAACGCCGGTTCAAAAGAACCGGCGTTTTGCTTTATCTGTATGCGTGGAGGGTGGAGGGTGGAGGATGGCATGTATCAATACATTTTATTTGATCTGGACGGCACATTGACCGACTCGCGGGAAGGCATTACCAAATCCGTGCAGTATGCGCTGGCCAAAATGGATATTATCGAGTCGAACCTGACGTCACTTGAGCATTTCATCGGCCCGCCGCTATATGATGAGTTCCAACGCTGCTACGGCTTTGATGACGTTCAGGCAAAGCAGGCGGTTGCAGCCTATCGGGAACGGTTTAGCGAAGTAGGTTGGAAAGAAAATTTGCTGTTTGATGGTATCCCTCAGCTGCTTGCAGCACTTCAGGCAGAGGGAAAAACACTCGCGATTGCCTCGTCAAAACCAGTTGTATTTGTTGATAAAATCTTAGATTTATTTGAAATATCGTCGTATTTTGCTGTGGTCTCTGGCGCATCGCTTGATGGTCGTGTCAGTACCAAAGAACAGGTAGTTGAGCAGGCGTTGACTATGCTGGCTGTATCTGATCGCACACAGGCGGTGCTGGTTGGTGACCGTATGCACGATGCAGAAGGGGCGCGAGTGTGCGGTATTGATTGTATTGGCGTGACGTTCGGCTTTGGCGGTGAGGAGGAATTGCGTACGGCTGGTATCAGTAAGATAGCACGGGATATGCAAGAATTAAAACGTCTGATTTTGGCTTGAATCAATCGGGATAGATAGCGCGTTTTAACTGTGCCACATATTGCAACGGAAGGGGGTAGCTGCATGGCAAACGGACATATACATGGTGCCCATTCAATTGATCGGCTGGCCTATGAGTCCGGAATGCGCACGTGGAATCCGGTGTTCAAGACCGTGCTGGCGGTTGGCACACTCGTGCTGTGTCTTGCCGCAGATCGTCCGATGGTGTCAACGGCGGTTATCCTTGTGCTGGCGGCGCTGCAAAGGGGCAAAGGGAAATTACCGCTGCGCGATTATCTTGGATTGATGCTTGTGCCGCTGACCTTTCTACTGCTGGGCGGTGTGGCTGTTGCGTGCGACATTGCTTTGACACCTGTATGCGACTGGAATCTGCGCCTTCCGTGGTTTTACCTATGCGTCAGCGCGGAGAGCATCCGGTTTGCTGTGGAACTAGTACTCAAGGCGCTGGGCGCTGTCAGCGCGATGTACCTGCTGGCACTGACGACCACAGCCTGTGAGCTGGTGGATGTGCTGCGCCGCGCGCATCTGCCGTCGTTGCTGTGCGAGTTGATGTATTTGATTTATCGCTTTGTGTTTGTGCTGCTGGACATGTATGGGCGTATGCGGCAGGCCGCAGGCGCACGGCTGGGTTGGAAGGATTTCCGCACCTCATGTCGCTCGTTCGGAGGTATAGCGGGTAATTTGTTCGTGCTGTCGCTGCGCCGGTCGCGCGTGTATGCCGACGCGATGGCTGCGCGCGGTTATGACGGGGATTTGCGCTTTCTGGAGGAGGAAAAGCCCGTGCGTGCGGCGCAGATTATATGGACGGGGCTGTTCTGGACGGCGCTTTTGGTGCTTGCCATATGCTAAAAGGAGGAGATTGCCGATGCAGCCGATTTTGCAGGCGAAGAATCTGCGTTTTTGCTATGATTTCGGCGTACCTGCACTGGATGGCGTATCGCTTGATGTGCATGCGGGCGAACGCATCGCGGTGCTCGGGCCGAACGGGGCTGGGAAATCCACCTTTTTCCTGTGCTTGAATGGGGTACTGGTGCCGGAGAGCGGTCAGCTCCTGCTGCATGGTAAGCCAGTAGACAAAAAAGCACGAAAAATGCTGTGCGAGCAGGTCGGGATCGTATTTCAAAACGCGGATGACCAAATTATCGCCTCGACCGTCGCGGCTGAGGTCTCTTTCGGGCCGATGAATCTGCGCCTGCCGCGGAATGAGGTCGCGCGGCGTGTCGACCATGCGTTGGATTACATGGATTTGCAGGCATTCCGCGCGCGTCCACCGCATGATTTGTCTGGCGGGGAGAAAAAACGGGTGTCGATTGCGGACATCTTGGCGATGGAAAGCGAGATCATCCTGCTGGATGAGCCTGCCGCGTCACTCGACCCCGCAGGGGAGGAGCGGCTCGAGCATGTGCTCGCCCGTTTGTCGGATGAGGGGTGCACGCTTCTGATTTCCACGCACGATATGGATTTTGCCTTTCGATGGGCGACGCGCGTGGTGGTGTTCGCGGATGGGAAGATCCTTGCCGATGGCACGCCGCAGGCGGTGTTCGGTGACGCGGCGGTGCTACGGCAGGCGCATCTGCGCCGCCCGCTGCTGATGGAGGTGTGGGATGCGCTGCGCACGCGTAGCTTAGTGCCACTCGATGCTACCTGTCCGACAACGGTGGAGGGGTTAGAACAGCTGCTGGGTGAAAAGTAAGCATCCGCCTTGCAGAGCCATTCTCTACATGGTATAATGAAACTGCTTCTTCTGGCATACTATGCCGGATACCAAAAGGTGCCTGCCATTTTCTCCGGCAGGAGAATAGGGAAAGAGGTGCAAATCCTCTGCGGTCCCGCCGCTGTAAGGGAAGAGCGCGCTATCGAATACGTCACTGAACTGGAAGGTTCGGGAAGACCGACTGCGTGCAAGGACGCCCAAGCCAGAATACCTGCCTTTTGGGATGGAAGCGCATACGGCTACGAGCGATGGCCGGTTGTGCGTTAGCCCGGCTCTCCGGCAAAGGGAGAGGTGGGCGCTTTGCGCCGGCCTGATGCGTGGGAAGCATCGGGGCACGGCGTGTTTTTGTATCCGTAGTTTTTCGCGGGAAAGGAGAAAATATGACACAAAAACAACGAAAATTGGTTCGGCTGACCGCCTGTGCTGCGCTTTTGTGCAGCGTGGTGCCGACGGCGGGTGCCATGCACATTATGGAGGGTTTTTTGCCCCCGTTGATGTGCATCCTGTGGGGCGTGATTGCGCTGCCGTTTCTGTTGGCGGGATATTTCTCGCTCAAAAAAGCCGTTGCGCGCGATCGGCGTGCAGTGACGCTTATTGCGATGGCAGGCGCGTTTATCTTCGTCATTTCGTCACTCAAGATTCCGTCCGCAACCGGTTCATGTTCGCATATGACCGGCACAGGACTGGGCGCGATCCTGTTTGGGCCGAGCGCGGTGTCCATCTTGGGTGTGATCGTGTTGCTGTTTCAGGCGATTTTGCTTGCGCACGGTGGGCTGACTACGCTGGGCGCCAACACTTTTTCCATGGCCGTCGCGGGGCCGTTCGTTTCATTTGGGATTTACAGGTTGTGCCTTCGGTGCAAAGTGAACAAAAAGGTTTCGGTCTTTTTGGCGGCGGCGCTGGGCGATTTAGTCACCTATTGCGTGACGAGCGTGCAGCTGGCCGTGGCTTACCCGTCCGCAACGGGCGGCGTTACGGGTTCGCTGTTGGAATTTCTCGGCGTGTTTGCGCCGACGCAGTTACCACTGGCAGTACTGGAAGGTGTGCTGACCGTCATGATTATGATGGCACTCGAAGCCTATGCGCAGCCTGAGCTGCGCGCAGTCGGATTTGAGGAGGTGGGCGCATGACAAAGCGGGATAGAGCGTTGATGGTTGCGCTTCTGCTACTTTGTGTGGTGCTGATTGTTGCGCCCGTTGTGGCCTTGCGTGGTGCGGAGTTCGGCGGTTCGGACGACGCGGGCAGCGAAAAGGTCGCGGAAATCACAGGCGAGGCGTATGAGCCGTGGGCGACGCCGATATTTGAGCAGCTGCTCGGCGGCGAGCTGCCGGGCGAACTGGAAAGCCTGTTGTTCTGTGTGCAGACCGGTGTAGGCGTGGGTGTGATTGCGTTTTTTCTGGGTCGCTTTGTTGAGCGGAAAAAGCAGGAAACTGCACGCGAGATGCAAAAGGAACAATGAGAAAGGTGGGCAGGGCAGGCTTTCGGTCCGTCCTGCCCCATGCTGTTTGCGAGGAGGTGAGCCGGATGACGATGGAGCAGATGACCTATCAGGGCGGGCAGGCACTGCGCCGCGGCTGGACGACGGGTTCGTGCGCGGCGGCGGCCGCGCAGGCAGCGGCAATGCTGTTGCTGACGGGTGTCGCTCCTGCCGAAATCGCCTTGCAAACCCCGGCAGGGATTACCTTTCGCTTGCCTGTTGAGCAGCCGCGCTGGGAGGATGGCGCGGCGGTTTGCACGGTGCGCAAGGACGCGGGCGACGACCCGGATGTGACAAACGGCGTGCGCATTTCTGCTGCTATGCGCCGCGTGGAAAGCGGCGTTTCGATCGAGGGCGGCGCGGGCGTTGGGCGTGTGACGCGGCCCGGGCTTTCGGTTCCTGTGGGCGAAGCCGCCATCAACCCCGCCCCGCGTGCGCAAATCATGGCGGCGGTCGAACGTGTGGCGCGTGAAACCGGCTATGCGGGCGGTTTTTCGGTTGTCATTTCGGCAGAAAACGGAGCAGAACTCGCCAAACAGACGTATAACGAGCATCTTGGCGTGGTGGGAGGTATCTCGATTCTCGGCACGAGCGGCGTGGTCGAGCCGATGAGCGAAAAGGCGCTGCTGGATACCATCCGGCTGGAACTTGACAGCCGGTATGCGGCTGGGCGACGCATCGCGTTCCTCTGTCCGGGCAACTATGGTGCGGATTTTTCGCGGGATACGCTGGGATTGGATTTAGAACAGGCGGTCAAGTGTTCGAACTTCATTGGGGACACGCTGGATTATGCCGCGTTCCGCGGGTTTGCGGATATCCTGCTGGTCGGACACGCGGGCAAGCTGGTTAAACTCGCCGCAGGCGTGATGAACACACATTCATCGGTCGCGGACGGACGACAGGAGATATTCACCGCACACGCGGCGCTGTGCGGCGCGGGGCGCGCTACGCTCGAAGGCTTGATGGATGCGGTTTCGGTGGATGCCTGCATCGACTTGCTGAATAAAGACGGCTTGCGGGATGCGGTGCTTGCGCGTATCGGCGCGGCAATCGAAAAGCGCCTTGCGTTGCGGCTGCGTGGCAAGGCGCGCGCGGAATTTATCATGTTTACAGGAAAATATGGTATACTGGCACAGTCGTCCGGGGCACGGGCGCTGTGCGAGCGATTAAAGGAGATCGTATGAGCAAAGGAATTTTGTATGGCGTGGGTGTCGGCCCGGGCGACCCGGAACTGCTGACAGCCAAGGCCATCCGTGTAATCGGGGAGAGCGATTTGATTGCCGTGCCGCAGTCGGGCGCAGGCGAGCAGACCGCGCTGCAAATCGCGGCACAGTACATCGGGGACAAGCCCGTGCTGCACTGTGAGATGCCGATGACGCGCGACAAGGCGCTGCGCGACGCGTGCCACGACCGCGCAGCGAACGAGATCTGCGCGCAGTTGGACGCGGGCAAAACCGTGGCATTCCTGACGCTCGGTGACCCGACCGTATACTCGACCTGCTGGTATGTACTGCGGCGCGTGCAGGCGCGCGGCTACGCAACCGAGATCATCCCTGGCGTGCCGTCGTTCTGCGCGGCGGCAGCCACGCTCGGCCGCGCGCTGTGCGAGGACGGCGAAATGCTGCATATCATTCCCGCATCGCACGGCGGTCTGGACGCGGCACTCGATTTATCCGGCAGCCGTGTGCTGATGAAGGCGGGCAAGTCGATTTTGGAGGTGCGCGACAAGCTGGCCGCGCGCGGCGAGCTGGCAAACGCGGCGCTCGTCGAGCGCTGTGGCATGGAGGGCGAACGTATCGTCACCGACCTTGCCCAGCTCGACGACCCGACTGGGTATTTTTCCATCATTCTGGTGAAGGAGGAGCAGGCATGATCTATTTTGTCGGTGCAGGCTCGGGTGCGCCCGACCTGATCACCGTGCGTGGCGCGAAGCTACTTGCGCAGGCGGATGTGATCGTCTACGCAGGTTCGCTGGTCAATCCTGCTCTACTGGAGTATAAAAAGGACGGCTGCGAGGTGTACGACAGTGCCAAGATGACGCTTGAGGAGGTCATCGCCGTCATGGCGCCCGCCGCGCAGGCAGGCAAGACTGTGGTGCGCCTGCACACGGGCGACCCGTGCGTGTACGGCGCGCACCGCGAGCAGATGGACGCGCTCGACCGACTGGGGTTGGACTACGAGGTCTGCCCCGGCGTTTCCTCGTTCTGCGGCGCAGCGGCGGCCTTAAAAGCCGAGTATACGCTGCCGAACGTCAGCCAGACGGTCATCCTGACCCGCATGGAAGGGCGCACGCCCGTGCCGGAAAAAGAGCAGATCGAAGCCCTTGCGGCGCACGGCGCGACGATGGTGATTTTCCTGTCTGCGGGGCAGCTGGAAAAATTGTCTGCACGGCTGATGGCGGGCGGCTACACGCCCGAAATGCCGGCTGCAATTGTCTATAAGGCCACATGGCCGGACGAAAAGGTCATCCGCACGACGGTGGCAGGGCTGGCCGAAGCTGCTGCCCGCGAGGGCGTGACCAAAACCGCGCTCATTACGGTTGGTGGTTTTCTAGGCGATGACTACGACCGCTCCAAACTCTACGACCCGACGTTCACTACGGGCTTCCGCGAGGCCAGCCGATGAAGCACGCAAAATTTGTTTCGTTCACGAAGGTGGGCGCGCAGACTGCGGAAAAGGCGGCAGCGCTGTTGCCGGACTTTCTCACCGAGCGGTACGCCCGCACGGTGGACCCGTCGCTTGCGGGCACGCAGCTTTTGCGTTTTGCGCAGCAGGCAATGGTGGACTGCGATCTGATCGTATTCGTCGGTGCGGCGGGCATTGCGGTGCGCGCGGTCGCGCCGTATCTCATGGGTAAGGCGTTCGACCCGGCGGTGCTGGTCATTGACGAGGCCGGGCGGTTCGTGATCCCGATTTTGTCCGGACACCTCGGCCGTGCGAACGCGCTCGCTGAGCGGCTGGCAGATGGCCTCGGCGCACAGGCGGTTATTACGACCGCGACCGATGGCCGTGCGGTCTTTGCGGTCGATACATGGGCAGCGGCGCATAACTGCGCGGTGGTTGACCCGGAGCATATCAAGCACGTTTCGGGCGCGCTGTTGCGCGGCGAGCCGGTCGGTTTGCAGTCGGATTTTCCGGTGGACGGCCGTTTGCCCGCTCAGGTGACGCTGGACGGCGCGCCGGACAGCGGTTTTGTAATCAGCTTTGACCAAAGTGCCGCACCGTTTTCGCATACGTTGCATTTAGTACCATGCATTGTGTTTCTGGGCATCGGTTGCCGCAAAGGGACAGATGAAAAAACGATAGAAGCCGCCGTGCAGGCGGCGCTGGACGGTGCGGGCGTGTCTTGGGACGCGGTGCGCGGGGTGGCCAGCATTGATATCAAGCAAAACGAGCCGGGGCTACTGCACTTTTGCGAAACTCACGGCCTACCGCTGACCGTATATTCAGCGGAGACGCTGCAAAACGTGCCGGGCGATTTTACACCGTCGGACTTTGTCACGCGCACGGTCGACGTGGATAACGTGTGCGAGCGCGCGGCGGTGTGCGCCGCGTCGGGCGGAGCGCTGCTTTGCCGCAAGACCGCACGGAACGGCGTGACGATTGCTCTTGCGGCGCAGGAGTTCCGCGCACAATTTGACGAACAAGAGTGGGAGGACAAACAGCTGTGAACCTCATCATGACAGGCATTGATTTTGCCCATGCGGCGCTTCAGCAGCGCGAGTGCGTGTCGTTCGTGCGCGGACAGGTGCAGGCGCTGTTGCCGGAATTGGTGCGCGCGCCGGGGGTGTCCGGCTGCGTGCTGCTCGCAACCTGTAACCGCACCGAGCTGTACATGCACGGTGAGGATGGTGCATCGCTCGACCCACTCCTGCTCCTCGCGCGCGCGGCGGGCTTTGACGCGGATGTCTTCCGCCCATTGAGTGTCACCTGCGCGGACGCTGGGTGCGTACAGCATCTCATGGCAGTTGCGGCGGGACTAGAGTCCCAGATTTTTGGGGACGACCAGATTTTGACGCAAGTGCGCGACGCGCTGACGCTTGCGCGTGAAGCGCAGACCACGGACGGCGTGATAGACACGCTGTTCCGTCGCGCGGTGACGGCGGGCAAACGTGTGCGCACCGAGGTCAGGCTCACCGGTGTACCGGCATCTGCTGCGGTGGCGGGTGTGCGACGGGCACAGGACTTTTTTGGGGCACTGGAGGGCCGTCGCGCGGTTGTGATTGGCAATGGCGAGATGGGGCGACTGGCTGCATCCTCATTGCGCACGGCAGGCTGCACGGTCACGGTCACGCTGCGCAGCTACCACCACGGCGAGACGATCGTCCCGGCTGGGTGTGACACTTTCCCGTACGACCGGCGGTGTGAGGCGCTTGAGGGCGCGGATCTCGCGGTCAGTGCCACCACCAGCCCGCACTTTACGCTGACGGCAAAGCAGATCGACGATTTGTGCCAGCCGCCGCGTCTGCTGCTCGACCTTGCGATGCCGCGTGACATCGAGCCGGCGGCAGGGGAGAACGCTCGTGTGACGCTGTACAATCTTGACGATTTGGGCGACTTGGACGACAGCCGCAACACGGCCGCGCGGCAGGCCGCTGTGCGAATCCTCGACGAAGAACAGGCCGAATTTGGCAAATGGTACCGCTACCGGCAAGCACTGCCTGTAATCGCGCAGGTGAAGGACACCGCACTGGGGCGTCTGCGCTTTGACCACGCCTATGACGAACTCTGCCGCGCGGGTGATGTGGAGGGGCTTTTGGAACTGGCGGTCGGCAAAACGGTCGATTTGCTGCTGGGCGGCATGAAGGATTTCGTGGATGCGGACAGGTTGGAAGCCTGTCTCACCCACATGAGAAAGGGGAGCGGCAGATGAAACTGTATTGCATCGGCATTGGGCCGGGCGGCGCGGAGCAGATGACGCTGCGTGCGGTGCGTGCGCTCGAAAAGTGCGACTGCGTGGCGGGGTACGGGCTGTACCTCGATTTGATTGAAGAACTCATCAAGGGCAAAACACGTATCCAGACCGCCATGACGCGCGAGGTTGACCGCTGCACGGCGGCGCGTGACGCGGCGAAAGCCGGCCACACGGTTGCGGTCGTCTCATCTGGCGACGCGGGCGTGTACGGCATGGCGGGGCTGCTTTTCGAGGTGTGCGCGGACGATCCGGACATCGAGATTGAGGTCATTCCGGGCATCACAGCCGCCTGTTCGGGCGGTGCGGTGCTGGGCGCGCCGCTGACGAACGACTTTGCCTGCGTGTCGCTCTCCGATTTGCTGACCCCGTGGGAGGTTATCGAGAAACGTCTGCGCGGCGCGGCGCAGGGCGATTTCTGCGTCGCGCTATATAACCCGGCCAGCAAAAAGCGCACGGATCACTTGCTTCGCGCGTGCGATATCCTGCTCGAAACCTTATCGCCGGAAACCGTATGCGGCACGGTGCGCAACATTGGTCGCGAGGGCGAAACATACACTTTAACTACGCTCGGCACATTGCGTGACACACCGGTCGATATGCTGACGACCGTCTTTGTCGGCAACAGCCGCACGCGCGTGATAGGCGGGCGTATGGTCACGCCGCGGGGGTATCGCGGCGTATGAAATTGGTCATTTTCTCTGGCACGAGTGAGGGACACGCACTGTGCCGTTTTGTGTCCGCTTGCGGCGGAAACGCGGATGTTTATGTGGCGACCGACTACGGCGCGGCGGTCATGGAGCCGATGAACGGCATCACAGTACACGAAGGGCGGCTGGACGCGGCCGCGATGGCGGGCACGTTGGACACGGATACGTTGGTCGTCGACGCGACGCACCCCTACGCCGCCGAGGTTTCGCAAAATCTGCACGCGGCTTGCGCGCACACGGGCGCGGAATATGTCCGTTTGTTGCGTCCTGCGATCGAGGGCGAGGATATTGTCACCGTGCCCGATGCGGCTGCCGCTGCCGTGTGGCTTAGCGAACACTCTGGTCGCGCGCTGTTGACGACCGGTAGCAAAGAGCTGGCTGTATTTACAGCAGTTGAGGGCTATCGGGAACGGTTGTTTGCGCGCATCTTGCCCGACGCGGGCGCGTTGCAGAAGTGCCTTGATTTCGGCTTCCCGGCAGCGCACCTGATCGCCATGCAAGGGCCGTTTTCGCACGAACTGAACACCGCACTGCTGCGGCAGACGCGCGCGGACATTCTGGTCACCAAGGATACGGGAAAAGCGGGTGGCTTTGCAGAAAAGCTGTCGGCGGCGCGCGAGGTGGGCGCGACCGTTGTGGTGATCGCCCGCCCGTGCTCGGAGGATGGCCGAACGCTCGAAGAAATGCAGGATTTCCTGACAGCACGCTTCGGCTGGGCGCAGCCCATGCCCGAACAGGCGGAACAAACGCCGCGTTTTCCGCTGTTTGTTTCGCTTGCAGGCAAAAAATGCGTCGTATTCGGCGCGGGCAGGATCGCCGCGCGGCGCGTGGAGGTACTGCGGCGCTTCGGCGCGGCAGTGACGGTCGTCGCACTGGATTCTCCGGCGGGTATCGCGATTAATCATGTTCGCGACTATGAGAAAAGCGATCTTTCGGGGACTTTTCTGGCAGTCGCAGCGACGAACAATCGGGACGTGAATCACCGCATCGCAAAGGATTGTGAAGTGTTCCATATTCCGTGCAGCGTGGCCGACTGCGCGGCGGAATCGACTTTTTTCTTCCCTGCTGTGTGCGAGGGCGGGGGACTTACTGCGGGCGTGGTGTCGGACGGCACGGCGCACGGCAAAACGGCGGTGGCGGCAAAGCGCATCCGCGCGGTATTGGAGGGAATGGCATGATCCGGGTTGGCAGCAGAGATAGCCGTCTTGCGATCGTGCAGGCCGAGGAGGTCTGCCGCGCACTGGGCGACTGTGAACTGATCACGATGAAAACCACGGGCGATATGGTGCTGGACAAAACGCTCAATCAGGTCGGCGGCAAGGGGCTGTTTGTCAAGGAACTTGACCGTGCGCTGGCAGACGGGCGGGTCGACCTGACCGTGCACAGCTTAAAAGATGTGCCGATGGAGCAGCCGGACGGCTTGCCGCTTGTGGCGTTCACGCGACGCGCCGACGCACGCGACGTGCTGGTGCTGCCGGAGAGTGGCGTGTGGGACAAAACCAAGCCTATCGGATGTGCATCCGCCCGGCGGCGGGTGCAGCTGAAAGCGCTGTTCCCGGATATCGACGTGCAACCGGTGCGCGGCAACGTGCAGACGCGGCTTGCCAAACTGGATAGCGGCGCGTTTGGCGCATTGGTGCTGGCGGCGGCAGGGCTGCATCGTTTGGGACTGAAAAACCGCATCAGCCGATATTTCTCGCTGGATGAGATCATCCCCGCGGCGGGTCAGGGCATTCTGGCAGTACAGGGCCGCGCGGGCGAACTCGAAGATGCCGCTCGACTGGTCGATGACGCCGACGCGCGTGATTGCGCGGCAGCTGAGCGCTCGTTCATCCAAACGCTCGGCGGCGGGTGTTTTGCGCCGGTCGCGGCCCATGCCGAGGTGCAGGGCGACACGCTGCACTTACGCGGGCTATATGTGACGGCGGACGAAACGCATATGGCGCGTGGTGCGGTGACCGGGCGGCGGGCAGAGGCTGTGTCGCTTGGCCGCACGCTCGCGCTGCAACTGAAGCATCAAGCGGAGGGAAAAGCATGACAGGAACGGTAACGCTGGTCGGTGCGGGGCCGGGCGACAAGGGGTTGCTGACGATTGCGGGCGCGCAGGCAATCGCGCAGGCGGACGCGGTGGTATATGACCGGTTGGTGGGCGAAGATATCCTCGATCTGATCCCGCCGCACGCGGAAAAAATCTCAGTCGGCAAGGAAAACCACCACCATCCCGTGCCGCAGGAGCAAATCAATGAAATATTGGTGCGGCTCGCGCGCGAAGGGAAAAACGTCGTGCGGCTCAAGGGCGGGGATTGCTTTCTGTTTGGGCGCGGCGGCGAGGAATGCGAGTATCTGCTGGCAAACAGTGTGCCGTTCCGGGTGATTCCGGGTGTGACGAGCGCGCTGGCCGCGCCTGCATTTGCGGGTATTCCGGTGACACATCGGGATTGTACTTCGTCCGTGCATATTATCACGGCGCACGCCCGCGCGGGCAAACCGCTCCAAATAGACTTTGATGCGCTCGTGCGGTTAGACGGCACGCTGGTGTTCCTGATGGGATTAACAGCTCTTGAACAGGTAACGGACGGCCTGCTGTGCGCCGGAATGCCATCCGATCTGCCCTCCGCTGTGATTGAAAACGGCGCGCGCGGCACACAGCGCAAGGTGGTGTGCGGTCTGTCCGACCTTGCGGCAAACGTGCGCGCGGCAGGACTGCAAAGCCCGGCGCTGATCGTGGTCGGGCAGGTGTGCGCTCTGAGTGACCAGCTCGACTGGTTCACGCCGCTGCCGCTGCACGGAAAAACCATCGTCGTGACCCGCCCGAAAGCGCGGGCGGGCACGCTGGCAGAAAAACTGCGGCGGTTAGGTGCAAACGTCATTGAAGCACCTTGTATCGAGACGGTCGAGCGGGAGGACACAAAACCACTTGCGGATGCTTTGCAGCAGTCGCACGATTGGGCGGTGTTCACCAGTCCGGCGGGCGTGCTCTCAGCGGTGGACGCGCTGCGGCGGTTGGGCCGCGATCTGCGCGCGCTGTACGGCATGAAGCTTGCCGCCATCGGCAAGGGCACGGCGGATGCGTTGTCAGCTTACGGCCTGACCGCCGATCTTGTTCCGGCGCAGTACGACGGGGAGCATCTTGCGGACGCTCTGATTGGCGTAATGCCGCAGGATGGTTCGGCGCTGCTGCTGCGTGCTAAGCAGGGCGGGCAGATTTTACCCGAAAAGCTCGCCGCCGTGGGCATTCGCGTAACCGATGTGCCGCTATATGACACGGTGCATCGCTGTGATAAGGCGGATATGCTGCGTGGTCTGTTGGCGGACGGCAAAATCGACGCGGCGACGTTCACCAGCGTCTCGACGGTTGAGGGCTTTGTCGAAGCCGTCGGCGCAGACTGCACCGGCTTTACAGCTTGCTGTATCGGTGAACAAACTGCCAGTGCCGCAAAACGATACTACAACAATGTGAAAATTGCAAAAAATGCTACGATAGACGATCTGGTTACCTGTATCGAGGAGGAGATAAACCATGTTCAATGATAATATTCGTCCGCGCCGTCTGCGCACGTCGGACGGTCTGCGCCGTATGGTGCGCGAGACGCGTATCTCGCCCGAAAGTCTGATTTGGCCGATTTTTGTTGCCGAGGGAGAGGGCATTTACGAAGAGATCCCCTCGCTGCCCGGGCAGTACCACTATTCGCCCGATCAGCTATACCGCATGGTTGAGCGCGCCCGCGCGCACGGTGTGAGCCGCGTGATTCTGTTCGGTCTGCCCAAGGAAAAAGATGAGATTGGCTCGGGCGCGTGGGCGGAGGACGGCATCGTGCAACAGGGCATCCGCAAGATCAAGGAGCTTGCGCCGGAGATGTACGTCATCACCGATGTCTGCATGTGCGAATACACCAGCCACGGCCATTGCGGCGTTCTGTGTGGCTGTGATGTCGATAACGATCAGACGCTCGTGCGGCTGGCAGAGATCGCCGTCAGCCACGCGCAGGCGGGCGCGGATATGGTTGCACCAAGCGACATGATGGACGGCCGTGTTGCTGCCATCCGCGGTGCGCTCGACCAGAACGGCTTTACAAACGTGCCGATCATGTCCTACGCCGCAAAATATGCTTCGACCTTTTATGGTCCGTTCCGCGATGCGGCGGGTTCGGCGCCGTCCTTCGGTGACCGCCGCTCCTACCAGATGGACCCGCACAATGGGCGTGAGGCTATGCGCGAGTGTGCACTGGACGTACAGGAGGGCGCGGATATTCTGATGATCAAGCCTGCGCTGGCGTACCTCGATCTGGTGTACCAGTGCAAGCAGCGATTTGACCTGCCGGTTGCGGCCTACGCCGTGTCGGGCGAGTACGCGATGATCAAGGCGGCAGCAAAAGCCGGGCTGATCGACGAATATGGCGTGATGTGCGAGTCGGCGGTGTCTATCTTCCGCGCGGGTGCAGATATCCTGATTACCTATTACGCTTGTGAACTCGCGGACGCGATTCGGAAAGGGGATATCGGCTGATGACCCGATCGGAACAGCTTTTTGAGCGCGCGGTCAAGGTGCTGCCGGGCGGGGTGAACTCGCCGGTGCGCGCGTTTCGCGCGGTAGGGGGCAAGCCGCGCTTCATCGTCAAGGGGCTTGGCAGCCACATCCTCGACGAGGACGGTCTGGAGTATATTGACTATGTCGGCTCGTGGGGGCCGATGGTGCTGGGACACAGTCATCCGGATATCCTGAAAGCCGTGTATGACCGCATGGTGAACGGTCTGTCGTTTGGCGCGCCGACCGCGCTCGAGGTCGAAATGGCGGAAAAGATAGTTTCCATGGTGCCGAACATCGAGATGGTGCGCATGGTAAACAGCGGAACCGAGGCGGTCATGAGCGCGCTGCGACTTGCGCGCGGCGCAACCGGGCGCGACAAGATCATCAAGTTTGAGGGTTGCTATCACGGCCATTCGGATGCAATGCTGGTCGGCGCTGGGTCGGGGGCGCTCACACAGGGCGAGCCGGATTCCAAGGGCGTGACGAAAGGCGCGGCGCGCGACACGCTGATGGCGCAGTATAACGACCTTGCTTCGGTCGAGTGCTTGCTGGATGCGAACCCGGGCGAGGTCGCGGCGGTTATCGTCGAGCCGGTTGCAGCGAACATGGGCGTTGTGCCGCCGAAGGACGGATTTTTGCAGGGTTTACGGAACTTATGCGATAAGTATGGTGCGCTGCTGATTTTCGACGAGGTCATCACGGGGTTCCGTCTCGCGGCGGGTGGTGCGCAAGAATACTTCGGCGTGCGCGCCGACCTTGTGACCTTTGGCAAAATCATCGGCGGCGGCATGCCGGTCGGCGCATATGCGGGCAGCCGCTCACTCATGGAGCAGGTCGCGCCGTGCGGGTCGGTCTATCAGGCGGGGACGCTGTCCGGGAATCCGGTCGCGATGGCGGCAGGGCTGGCACAGCTGCAAATCCTGACTGACCACCCGGAGATTTACACGGTTATGGAGACTTCGGCGCAGTATCTGACCAATCATCTGCGCATGAGTGCGGAAAAGCACGGCGTGAACATGCGGGTTAATCAGGTAGGGTCGCTGCTGTGTCCGTACTTTACCGACACGCCGGTGGATTGCTTTACGGCTGCTAAGACGAGTGACACGGAGAAATATGCAAAGTATTTTAACCAAATGCTGCTGCGCGGTGTGTATCTCGCCCCCAGTCAGTTCGAGGCGATGTTCGTCTCGTCGGCGCACACGCAGAAGGATTTGCAGTTTACCGCGCAGGCAGCGGAGGAAAGCCTCGCGGTGCTGTAACTTTCGGAAGGAGGGGCAAAATGTCCCGTATTTTCTATATTATCGGCGCGGGAATGGGTACGCTGGACACGTTGACGGGCGAAGCGCGTCGTGCGCTCGATACGGCCGACGCGGTACTGTCTACCGCTCGGCTGGCGGCGCTGCATCCGAGGACAACTGTTTGCGCCTTCGGAGAACTTGCCGCGCGGGCAGTGCGGGCCGAGGGCGGCACGGTCGCCGTGTTGGTGTCAGGCGACGTGGGTTTTTTCAGTGTGACGGCACAGCTGTGCGCGCAGCTTGCGCCACATGGCGAGGTGCGGCTGGTATGTGGTCTGTCCAGCCTGCAATATTTCTGCGCTAAGCTGGGTGTGCTGTATGACGACGTCTGCGTGCGCAGCTTGCACGGTCGTGCGGGTAGCATACTCGGCGCGGTGAGTTATCACAAAAAGGTATTTGTGCTGACCGGTGGGGCGCAGAATGCGCAGACCGTGTGTCGTGTGCTGATGGATGCGGGTCTCGGTGGGCTGGCCGTTTATTTGGGCGAAAACCTCGGCATGGAGACCGAGCGCATTGTGCACGGGACAGCGGCCAAACTGGCCACGCAGCCCTGCGGCAATCTGGCCGTGCTTCTGATCGAGAACCCGGATGCGGTGAACGCTACTGAACCGCTGCGTGACGCGATGTTCACACGCGCCAACGTGCCGATGACCAAGGAGGAAGTGCGTTGGACGGCGTGCGGCAGGCTTTCCGTGCAGCCGGGTGATACAGTTTGGGACGTAGGCGCAGGAACGGGTGCGATGACGCTCGAACTTGCGCGACGGACGTGCGACGGCGTAGTGTATGCGGTCGAGTGCAAGCCGGACGCGCTCGAGCTACTCGCGGAAAACCGCTGTAAGCTGGGCGGGTACAACGTGCAGATCGTTGCGGGGCGTGCGCCTGAAGTACTCGAAGCGCTGCCCGTGCCGGACTGCGTATTTGTTGGTGGCAGCGGCGGTGAACTGCGCCGCATTCTGGCGTTAGCTAAGGAGAAAAATCCCGCCGTGCGCGTGGTGGTCACCGCGATTGCACTGGAAACGCTGGAGGAAGCGCGGCGCGCGCTGGTGGAACTCGGTTTTGCAAATATCGAAGTCTCGCAGCTGGCGGCGTCGCGTGGAAAAGCCGTTGGGGCGTACACCATGTTGACAGCGTTGAATCCGGTATTCATCCTGTCGGGAGGGAGAGACGATGCGAAATAACGCGTCCCGCCTGCTGCTCGCGGGCACAGGCTCGGGCTGCGGTAAGACAACGGTCACAATCGCATTGCTGCGCGCTTTGCAACGCCGCGGTGTGTCGCTTGCAGCTTTCAAGTGCGGGCCGGACTACATCGACCCCATGTTCCACACCGAAGTGCTCGGCGTGCCCAGCCGCAATTTGGATTTGTTCTTTGTGGACGAAACCGAGGTGCGCGGGCAGCTCGCGCGACATGTCCCAGCGGATGGCGTCGGCATTATTGAGGGTGCGATGGGCTTTTATGATGGCGTGTCCGGCAATACTGACACGGCTTCCGCGGCGCACCTTGCGCACGCGACCGATACGCCCGCTGTGCTGATCGTGCGGCCGCGCGGGCAGTCGCTGTCGCTCGCGGCCGAGATCAAGGGATTTCGGGATTTTGCGCCGAATACGCTTGCAGGCGTCATTCTGAACGGCGTGTCGGCGGGTATGTATTCGTATTACCGCGCGATCGCGGAACGAGCGGGGCTGCCGGTGCTCGGCTTCTTGCCGCCTGTGCCGGAGGCCGAGATTCCCGACCGGCACTTAGGGTTGGTGACAGCTGCCGAGATCGGGGACTTATCGGACAAGCTCGACCGACTGGCTGACGCAGCGGAAACCGGACTGGATCTCGATGGTTTGCTTGCGCTGGCGAGCACCGCGCCGCCCCTTGCGGACGAAAGCGCGCCGCTGATGCCGGTGGTGGACAAGCCGGTGCGCATCGCGGTCGCACGGGATAAGGCATTCTGCTTTTACTATGCGGACAACTTCGATGTGCTGCATCAACTGGGTGCGGAACTTGTGCCGTTTTCCCCACTGGACGATGAAAAACTGCCGGAAGGGATTGACGGTCTGTATCTTGGCGGTGGGTATCCCGAAGAGCATGTGGCGCAGTTGGCGGCGAACCTTACTATGCGGGACAGCATCCGCGACGCGGTGCTGAGTGGCCTGCCGACGATTGCCGAGTGCGGCGGCTTTCTTTATCTGCACCGCACGTTGGACGGCGCAGAGATGGCTGGCGTGATCGACTCGAATGCGCATTTGACGAAAAATCTCCAGCCGTTCGGTTATGTGACGCTGACCGCGCGGCGAGATAACCTCCTCTGCTGTGCGGGTGAGCAAATCCGCGCGCACGAGTTCCATTACGCGGTCTCGAGTGACGCTGGCATGGATTTTGACGCGAAAAAGCCGAACGGCCGCGCGTGGGCGTGCGTCCATGCAAGCGATACGCTGTATGCAGGCTTTCCACACTTGTATTTCCGTGCAAACCCGGCGTTTGCCGAGAATTTTGTGCGCCGTTGTGCGCAGAAAGGATAAAACACGATGGATTTGCAGCAGACCATTGCGGCGGTGCGTTCGCCGTGCGAGGACAGCCGCGCGGCGGCGTATCAGCGTTTTTCGGACATTGCGATGCCGCTGGGTAGCTTAGGGCTGTTGCAGGACGCGGTCGCACAGATCGCCGCCATCCGGCGCACGCTGCGCCCGTCGATTGCAAAGCGCGCGGTCGTGATGTTCTGCGCGGATAACGGCGTGGTCGCCAAAGGCGTGACCCAGTGCGGGCAGGAAGTGACCGCAACGGTGACCGAAAACATGGGGCGCGGCAAGTCGAGCGTGTGCCTAATGGCGCAGCATATTGGTATGGACAGCTTTCCGGTGGACATCGGCGTGGTGCGCGACGTACAGGGCGAGCGCATTCTGCGCCGCAAAATCCGATATGGCACGGCAGATTTAGCTAAAGAGCCAGCAATGACGCGGGACGAAGCCATGCGCGCGATCGAGGTTGGAATCGAACTGGCGGAATGGTGCGCGTCGCAGGGCTATGAGCTGCTGTGCGGCGGCGAAATGGGAATCGGCAACACGACGACAAGCGCCGCCGTCACCGCGGCGTTGACCGGCGCGGCGGTCGAAACCGTGACCGGCCGCGGTGCAGGTTTGTCCTCGGAAGGGCTTGCACGCAAGGTGCGCGTGATTCAAACCGCGCTCGCACTTCACCAGCCCGATCCCCAAGATCCGATCGGCGTGCTGCACAAGGTCGGCGGGCTGGACATTGCGGGGCTGACCGGGCTGTACCTCGGTGCGGCGGCTTGCGGCCTGCCCGTTGTGCTGGACGGCGTGATTTCTTGTGCGGCGGCACTGCTGGCTGTGCGGCTGTGTCCGAACGTGCACGGCTATCTGCTCGCGGGGCATCACTCGGAGGAACCTGCGGGCGCACTGCTGCTGGATGCACTCGAACTGCGTCCGTTTATCACAGCGGGAATGAGGCTGGGCGAGGGCACAGGCGCGGTCGCGGCGGTCAGCTTGCTCGATCTGGTGTTTGCGGCCTATGACGGGATGCCTCGCTTCGACGAAGTGGGGATAGAAGCCTATCAGAAACTGACTTAGCAGAAAAAAGTGGGAGGAAGGACAAAAACCATGTTGATTTTGGTGACCGGCGGTGCAGCAAGTGGGAAATCCGCGCACGCGGAGCGCCTGCTGTGCGACTGTGCGCCGTCCTCCCGGCTGTATCTAGCCACCATGCAGTCATTCGGTGCGGCGGCGCAGGCGCGTATTGCGCGGCACCGCGCGCTGAGGCAGGGCAAAAACTTTGAGACGATCGAGCACCCGCTCGATCTGGCGGGGCTGGTGTTGCACCGCCGGTATGATGGGATTTTGCTTGAAGATCTGGGCAATCTGCTCGCAAACGAGGTGTTTGCACCGGATGGCGCGGGCGACGCGGCGTTCGGCAGCATCCTTGCAGGTATCGACCATCTGCAAGACTGCTGCGAAACGCTGGTCGTGGTGACGGACGAGATTTTTGCTGACGGGATAGATTACCCGCCCGAGACCGCGCGGTACATCTGTGATCTTGCAGCGTTGAACCGCGCGCTTGCCACGCGGGCGGAGGTAGTATATGAGTCGGTTTGCGGTATTTTGCTGCCTCTGAAGGGGGAAAAGGGGATTTGAAAAGCGCATGGAGTGGCCTGCTGGTCGCGTTTTCGATGTATTCGGCCGTACCCGTGCTGCAGGTGCAGTGGGAAAAGCGCACGATGCGCTGGGCGCTGGGTTTTCTGCCGTTGATCGGCGTGCTGATTGGCGCACTCGAGTGGCTGTGGTTTGCGTTCTGCACGCATTTTGCAGCTGAGGGGTTGTTTTACTCAGTTGGGGCGGCGCTCATTCCGTTTTTCGTGTCGGGCGGCATTCATCTGGATGGCCTGTGCGACACCTGTGATGCACTCTGTTCGTACGGCGACCGCGAAAAGCGGCTGGCGATTTTGAAAGACCCGCATGTCGGCGCGTTCGGCCCGATGTGGCTGATCGCTTTTCTGTTGGCCGAAGTCGGCTGCTTTGCACAGATTTACGCGCGCCCTGCGCTGCTGCCACTGGCGCTGACAGGCTTTGCACTTGCGCGCTGTCTGGGTGGTTGCAAGGTGGTGCTGTCGCCCTGCGCCAAGGACAGCGGCCTTGCGCACCTGTTCGCGGAGAACAGCGACAAACGTGTGGTCGCCGTCGCACTGCTGGCTGAGATGATGCTCTATCTGGCGGTCGTTGGGCTGATGGTGCATGCCGTGCCGAATGGATTAACGATGGCGACAGTCTGGGTGGTCGTGCTGCTTTTGTGGTACGGTGTGCATGAGAAATTGACTCGCCGTACTTTCGGCGGCATCACTGGCGATCTTGCGGGCTTTGGCATTTCAGTAGCCGAACTTTTGTCACTCGTTTGCGCCGCATTGGGAGGGTTGTTGGTATGACCGTATTATTCATCGGCGGGGCGCATCAGGGAAAGGCCGCGCTTGCGCGTGCCCTGTATCCCGCGTTGCCGCGGGTTGAAAACCTGCATTTACTTGTGCGAGCGGAACTTGTCGCAGGACGTGACCCACTGGCGCTGCGGGAAGGTTTACGCGGTCATGCCGTGACCTGTGATGAGGTCGGCTGTGGCGTGGTGCCGATCGACCGGGCAGATGAAGCCTATCGAGAAGCCGTCGGGCGGCTGTGCTGTGCGCTGGCCGCTGAGGCGGATGCGGTTATCCGCGTAACTGCGGGTATCCCGCAATATATCAAAGGAGAAAAAATATGTACCTGACCTGTACTGTGCTGCTCGGTTTTGTGCTCGACTGTCTGCTTGGCGACCCAAACACCTGTTTGCACCCGGCCTGCCTGATCGGGCGGTTAGTATCGCGTACCGAAAAAATTTTGCGGCGGCTGTTTCCCAAAACCCGCCGCGGCGAGACCGTCGCGGGCGTGCTGCTGTGGCTGGTGGTTTGTGGCATTAGCTTTGCCGTACCGTTTTTCGCGCTGCGCTGGCTGCGTGAGCGTAACTTCTGGCTGGGCTTTGCAGCGGAGTCGCTGCTGTGCTGGCTGGTGCTCGCGTGCCGCAGTCTGGCCGACGCGGGAAAAGATGTGTATGCGGCGCTCGGCAAGTCGCTTGAGGACGGCCGTAAGACGGTTGCGATGTATGTCGGCCGTGACACGGGAGAACTCGACGAGCCGGGCGTCATCAAAGCTGCGGTCGAGACAGTGGCCGAAAATACGACAGACGGCGTGGTCGCGCCGCTGGTGTTTTTGCTCATCGGCGGCGCGCCGCTCGGGCTGCTCTATAAGGCGGTCAACACGCTGGATTCGATGGTCGGCTATCACAACGACAAGTATGAGTATTTCGGCAAGTTTTCTGCGCGGATGGATGATATTTTTAACTTTATTCCGGCGAGGCTGTCCGCGGTTTGCCTGATCGCGGCGGCGGGAATGCTGTGTCTTGATAACCGCAACGCGTTGCGCGTGTTTCGGAGAGATCGGAACGGTCATAAAAGCCCCAACGCCGGACAGACCGAGTCCGCTTGCGCAGGCGCGCTGCATATCCAGCTGGGCGGGGACGCAAGCTATTTCGGCAAAACGGTGAAAAAAGCGTCGTTTGGTGATCCCGACCGTGTCGTGCGTCGTACGGATATTTTGCAGACTTGCGACTTGATGCGTATGGCGAGCGTGCTCGCGCTTGTGTTATGCGCGGTGGTGCGGCTGGTTTTGACTTGGCATCCTGCCGCTTGACAGAAAGGAGATAACCATGCCCGAATATGTACACGGCGGCGACGTGTATTCCTATGCCGCGCGCTTTGGCGCCGCACCGGTGGATTTATCGGCCAATATCAATCCATACGGCGTTCCGGAATCGGTTAAACAGGCGATGCACGATGCGATCGAAAACTGTACGCAGTACCCTGATCCGTTTTGCCGCGCGGCGCGGCAGGCAATCAGCGAGGTCGAGGGTGTTGCCCCCGATCGCATCTATTGCGGTAGTGGTGCTGCGGATGTGCTCGACCGTCTTGCGGCGGTGCTACGGCCCAAAACCGCACTACTGCTTGCGCCAACCTTTGCCGAGTATGAGCGTACGCTCACGGGTGCGGACTTGCGCTTTCACACGCTGCGTGCGGATGAGAATTTTGCGGTCACCGAGGGGATTTTGCAGAATATTACGTCTGACCTTGACGCGGTTTACCTGTGTAACCCCAATAACCCGACCGGACGCACGATTGCCCCGGCACTGCTGCGGGAGATAGCCGCGCGATGCGCCGAGGTGGGCGTGCGGTTGATCGTGGACGAGTGTTTTCTCGACTTTGTGTCCGGTGGTGAAACGCTGGTGCCCTATCTGGATACATTCCCGTCCCTTGTGCTGCTGCGCGCTTATACGAAGATGTACGCCGTGCCGGGCGTGCGCTTCGGTTGGTGCATGACGGCGGACGCGGCTCTCATCGAGAGCTTGTACTGCGCGGGGCAGCCATGGAACGTATCGGTGATTGCACAGGCGTGCGCGGTCGCTTGCGCGTGGGAGCGGGACTATGCCGCGCAGACCGCGCAGCGTATCGCAGCCGAGCGGGTGTATCTCACCGAAGGCCTTACTGCGTGCGGGGTGACGGTTTTTCCGGGCGAAGCGAACTTTTTGCTATTCCACACGTCGGATACGGATTTGCAGGACAAACTCGCGCGGCACGGCATTCTGGTGCGCGACTGTTCTAATTACCGTGGCTTGACATGCGGATATTACCGCACGGCGGTCAAGACCAGAAACGAGAGCGAAATGCTATTCGCGGCACTGGATGAGATACGAAAGGGGAGAGGCTGATGGCGCGGTGTATCATGGTGCAGGGCACCTGCTCAAACGCGGGTAAGAGCCTCATTTGCACGGCCTTGTGTCGTATTTTCCGGCAGGACGGTTGGCGCGTTGCACCGTTCAAGGCGCAGAACATGGCGCTCAACTCGTTTATCACGGCGGACGGCAGCGAGATGGGCCGCGCACAGGTCGTGCAGGCCGAGGCGGCGGGCATTGTGCCAGATGTGCGTATGAATCCGATTTTGCTCAAGCCGACGAGTGACGTCGGCTCGCAGGTGATTGTGCTGGGTCAGGCACGCGGCAATCGTACCGCCCGTGAATATTGGGGCGACAAAAAAGCGCTTATGCCGGTGGTCAAGCAGGCGTATGACAGTCTGGCGGTTGAGTATGATATCATCGTGATCGAGGGGGCGGGTAGCCCGGCCGAGATCAACTTAAAGAAAGACGATATCGTCAATATGGGACTGGCAAAGCTGGTGGACGCGCCTGTGCTGCTGGTGGGTGATATCGACCGCGGCGGTGTGTTCGCGTCGCTCTATGGTACGGTTAAGCTGCTCGAGCCAGACGAGCAGGCGCGTATCCGTGCGCTCATCATCAACAAGTTTCGGGGCGATGTGGAAATTTTGCGCTCCGGTTTGGCGCAGCTTGAGGAATTGACCAGCAAACCGGTCGCAGGCGTCGTGCCTTATGGGCATTTCGACATCGATGACGAGGACAGTTTATCCGAGCGTCTGGACGGTGACGCGCGCGGTGCGGCCGTTCGAATCGCGGTGGTGCAGCTGCCGCGGCTGAGCAACTTCACGGATTTCTCCGCGCTCGGTAGAGTTCCGGGGGTGGGCGTATATTACGCAGACAAGCCCGCGCAGCTCGATGGGGCGGACTGCATCATCTTGCCCGGCACGAAGGCTACGCTGTCCGACCTCAAATGGCTGCGCGAAAGCGGCATGGAAGCGCAGATTTTGAAGCAGCACGCGGCGGGCACGCCGGTGCTGGGCATCTGCGGCGGATTTCAGATGCTGGGGCGCACGGTGTCTGACCCGGAGAACACCGAGGGAGGTGGTGCGATGCGCGGTCTTGGATTGCTGCCCGTGGACACGGTGTTCCATCCGCATAAGACGACGACGCAGGCGCATGGTGTAGTCAGCAGCCTGTCTGGTGCGCTGGAAGGCTTATCAGGTGCGGCGGTCAAGGGTTACGAAATCCACATGGGCGAAACCGCGCGCGACGCGGACGCGCTGCCGTTTGCTGTGCTCATCCGCGCGGACGGTACGGAGGTTGCAGATGGATGTCAGGTGGAAAACGCTTACGGAACCTATCTGCATGGCGTGTTTGACGCGCCGGGGGTTGCATCGGGATTGGCGCAGGCACTGGCCGTTCGCAAAGGCGTGACGTTAAACGAGACAGCGCTGGGCACCGCAGGGTATAAAGAACGAGAATACGACCGCTTGGCGGACGCTGTTCGGCAGGCATTGGATATGAATTTGATTTATCGGATTTTGGAGGGCAAAGCATGACAAACAAGGCTTGTGTGCACCTATACTGCGGCGATGGCAAAGGCAAAACAACCGCGGCGGTTGGGCTGGCTGTGCGGTTTGCCGGGCGCGGCGGAAAGGTGGTGGTCGCGCAGTTTTTGAAGGACGGCACGTCGGGCGAATGCCGCGCGCTGGCGAAACTGGAAACCGTGACCATGCTCGCGGCCAATCCGGTGCGCAAATTCTCCTTTCAAATGAACGAAGAGGAAAAACAACGCACGGCAGACGCGGTGCAGCGCACCTTCGCGACCGCGACCGGCTACGCCGTGCGCGAGGGTGCGGGACTACTCATCCTCGACGAGGTGTGCGCAGCGATTAGTTGCGGTTTTCTGGACGAACAAGCGGTGTTGGACTTTTTGGATGGTCGGTCGGATACGCTCGAGGTTGTGCTGACCGGGCGCGACCCGTCTGAAGCCTTGCAGGAGCGTGCAGATTATATCACTGAGATGGTCAAGCGCCGCCACCCATTTGATGATGGAGTGACCGCGAGGGAGGGGATCGAATGGTAAACAGACGCATGGCGCCCGTCGAGATCGAAAAGCGCAGCTTTGAGATTATCACGGAGGAGTTGGGCGAGCGTACCTTCGCACCCGGTGTGGCTGAGGTAGTTAAGCGTGTCATCCACACGACGGCGGACTTCGACTATGCGGACAACCTGTACTTTTCGGAAAATGTGATCGAGCGGGCGAAAGAGGCACTTTCGGCGGGTGCGACGATTGTCACCGACACCAACATGGCGCTGGCTGGTATTAGCAAGCCCACACTCACCAAACTCGGCGGGCGGGCGGTTTGTCTGATGGCGGACGAGGCGGTAGCGCGTGAGGCCAAAGTGCGCGGCGTGACCCGTGCAACGGTTTCGATAGAACACGCGGCAAAACTTCACGGGCCGCTGATTTTTGCCGTCGGCAATGCCCCGACTGCGCTCATACGTCTGCATGAGCTGATAAACGAGGGCGCGGTACAGCCTGCGCTTGTCATCGGCGTGCCTGTTGGATTTGTCAACGTGGTCGAAGCGAAAGAATTGTTCCTCGGCGGGGACACGCCGTACATCATCGCGCGCGGGCGCAAGGGCGGCTCAAATGTGGCTGCCGCCATTGTTAATGCGTTGTTGTATCAACTGGTCAAGCGGGAGGGGTTCTGATATGGGCAAGAAAGCATTGGTGGTCGTCAGCTTCGGCACCAGTATGCCGCAGGCGCGGTGCGCGATTGAAAACATCGAGGAACGGCTGCGCGCGGCATTTCCGGATCATGACTTTTTCCGTGCGTTTACTTCGGGCATGGTTGCCCGCAAGATCGAGCGCGAGGAGGGCGTACACATCCCCGCGCCCGAGGAACTGATGGAGCAGCTGGCCACCGAAGGGTATGAGGAGGTGCGCTGCCAGAGCCTGCACGTTATCTTTGGGCAGGAATATGAAAAGCTGCTGGCACAGCTGCGGCCGTATTGCGGGCGGTTTGCGCGTTTGCTGATCGGGCGGCCGCTTTTGTGGGATACCGAGGACTATCTGCGTCTGACGCGTGCGCTGCTGGCCGAAATGCCGCACCTTGCGCCGGATGAAGCTTATGTATTTATGGGACACGGCACCGAACATCCGGCAAACGCTGCGTATGCGCTGGTCGAGAATTGTTTCCGCTACCACCGTGCCGAGCGGGTGTATGTCGGCACGGTTGAAGGCTTCCCACATCTGGATTATGTGCTGGCACGGCTGGATGCGCACGAGGTCACACATGTGCATCTGGCGCCGTTGATGATCGTGGCGGGTGACCACGCGCACAACGACCTTGCAGGCGACGAGGAGGACAGTTGGAAGAACCGTCTGGAGAGCGAGGGTTATACGGTGGAAACCCATTTGCGCGGCTTAGGTGAGCTTGATACAGTTGGAGAAATTTTTGTGAGCCATTGTCGAGATGCGGCTGACGTTTGAATCTTGTCCATCAGCTCGAATAGGAGGGCAATTCAAAGATAAAAACTCCAATATAAAGAAGAGAATGATGATGCAACTATCCTGACTGAACAAAGCCCCTCCGGCGAGTAACCGGAGGGGCTCATTTTTTCACAATTTTACTGACAAATCCACTGACAAGCAAATTTCCGACAGAACAAATATATCTTATAAAACGGGAATTTTTGAAAGATTCGAAAATTCCGCAACTTATTTTATAGCATGACTGGTGCGTAAGCCGGGTTCTGTCGTGGACGGTCATCTATCTGGGACGCACGTTGCCGCGCGCCTCAAGCCGCCAGTCGGGACGGACGGGCCGCCCATAGTCCCTGTCGGCGTTGCTGCGGATAGAGTTTACAGGCCCCCCGTGTCACCACGGGGCGCGGTGAGCTCTTACCTCGCCTTTCCACCCTTACCGCGTCGGCGCTTGACGCATCGGCGCGGCGGTATATCTCTGTTGCACTATTCCTAGGGTCGCCCCCGGCGGATGTTATCCGTTATCCTTGCCCTGTGCAGCCCGGACTTTCCTCATGCCATTGGCACGCGACCGTCAGCACCAGTCATGACAAACAGTATACCGCAAAAAAATGCCTTCGTCAAACCGGTCTTGCAAATTTAATAAAAATCCTGTATACTGTAACCTGTGAAGAAGGCGGTGTAACGCAAATTATGACAGCATTAGAACAATATCTGGGCGGCCTGTCGGACAAACGGGTCGGCGTGATCGGTGCGGGCGTGAGTAACATGCCGCTCATCCGTATGCTGCGTGCGGCAGGCATATCGGTAACCGTACACGATAAAAAGGACCCCACGGAGTTGGGCGACGGCTACGCCACACTGGCGACACTCGGCGTGGATTTCGTGCTCGGCGAGCACTATCTGGATGCGCTTGACGAAGATGTGATTTTCCGTACGCCGGGCGTACATCCCGACCGTTTGGAAGCCGCACGCGAGCGCGGTTCGGAGATCACAAGCGAAATGGAACTGTTTTTCGCGGTTTGCCCATGCCCGATTATCGGCATTACCGGGTCGGACGGCAAGACGACAACCACGACGCTGGTCAGTGAAATTTTGAAGCACGCAGGCTATACCGTGCATTTGGGCGGCAATATCGGCACGCCGTTGCTGCCGCGTGTTAGAGAGATGACCGAAAGTGATCTTGCGGTTGTAGAACTATCCTCATTCCAGCTGATGGGCATGAAGCATTCGCCCCATGTTGCGGCGATTACCAACCTTACGCCAAACCATTTGGATTACCACAAGGATTTTGACGAGTATGTGCAAGCCAAAACTGCGATCTATCGCAATCAGGGTGAAAATGACCGTCTTATCCTCAATCTCGATGACGAGGTGACACGGTCGCTGCACGCTTCGGGCAACCTGTTTTGCACAAGCAAAAAGCAGGAGCTCGCCAATGGCGTGTTCCTCAAGGACGATATGATCTATATCGCGGAGGGCGGCGCACGGCGCGAGTTGATGGCGGCGGCGGATATTCGCATTCCCGGTGCACACAACGTTTATAACATGATGATGGCGGCGGCGGTGGTACAAGGCTACGCATCGGATGATGATATCCGTGCGGTAGCGACCACGTTTGGTGGTGTTGAGCACCGCATTGAGTTTGTGCGCGAGAAGGACGGCATCAAGTACTATAACGACTCGATTGCTTCCAGCCCGACGCGCACGATTGCCGGTCTTGAATCCTTCCAGCAGAAGGTCATCCTGATTGCGGGCGGCTACGACAAGCACATTCCGTACGATGTGCTGGGCGAACCAATCTGCCAGCATGTTAAGGTGCTGATTGTCACCGGCGCGACAGCGCCCAAGATCCGCGACTGTGTGCTTGCGGTTGAAGGCGAACATCCACCCATCCTTGAGGTGGAAAACCTTGAAACGGCGGTGCGTGAAGCGGCAGCGCAGGCGCAGGAGGGCGATGTGGTTATCATGAGCCCGGCAAGCGCGTCGTTTGACCGGTTTAAAAACTTTATGGAGCGTGGCAAGCTGTTCAAATCGCTTGTTAACGCGCTGTAACGCAATAAGAAAAGGCTTCCGATGGTTCGGAAGCCTTTTTCTTATGCGCGCTTGTCCAAGCGGAAAACGTGGCATACCGATACAAGCGTCAGGATAGCTGTTACGGTCTCAACTGTTGGGAAGGCAGCCCAGACGCCAGTCACTCCGAACAGCGCGGCCAGCGCCAGCAGGATGGGCGGCACAGCCGCAACACCGCGCACCAATGAGATCGCAAAGCCCATCCCGGCACGACTGGAGGCGCTGAAAAATGCGGCTGTGGTCAGGTTGAAACCGGCGCACCAGAAACCGAGAAAGTAAACGCGCAGACCGGACACAGCGTAGCTGTGCAGCACTGGGTCGCCAGCGCTGTTGAACGATGCAGCGATCGGGTCGGCAAAGAAAAAAACCAGCACATATAATGCGGTTGCAATTGTCAGTGCGGTCGTAAGTCCATATCGGTACAGGCGGCGTAATGCGGCATGGTCGCCCATGCCGCTGCTGTGGCTGATGAGCGGCTGCATTCCTGTACTCAAGCCTTGATAAATGGCAATGGCGACCAGCGCGAGGTTGGCAACAATACCGTAAGCGGCTACGCCGGTATTGCCTGTAAGGTGCAGCAGGATCAGGTTGAACAGAAGCAGCACCACACCGGAGGACAGTTCACCGATCAGCGAGGACAGGCCGGGCGCGCATAAGCCGGGAAGTGCGCGCGGTGCAAACCGGCTGCGTCGCAGATGGAAGCCGCGTCCTGCTCCCCGGAGGTGCCCGGATAGTAGCAGAATGCTGATGATGGGGGAGACACCGGTCGCAAGTGCCGCGCCAAACATGCCCATACCGAGCGGGAAGATGAACAGGTAGTCGAATACAATATTGGATAGGCTGCCGACTACCATGCCACGCATCGCGCGGCCGGGCGCGCCATCATTGCGGACAAAGGCAAGCAGCACATTGTTCATCACGAAGAAAGGTGAAAAGCTCAGAAGCGTGCGCAGATAGGTGCGGGTGAGGGGAAAGGTTTCGGCATCTGCGCCGAGTAGCCGAGCAAGCGGCGCGGCGGCAATCACACCCAGCAGCAGGAATACGAGGCCGACAGCAAGGCCGAGGTACACTGCTTGTGTAAATGCGCGGTCGGCGCCTTGCTGGTCGCCCTGCGCACGGCAGACAGTGAAGTGTGTGGCCGCGCCAACGCCAATCATCAGGCCGAGGCCGTTGAGCAGGTTGAACGCTGGAATGGCAATGTTGAGCGCGGCAAGACCGGTTGCGCCCGCGCCACGGGCAACAAAAAACGTGTCGGCAAGGATATAGCACGAAATACCGACCATACCAAGTATATTCAGCGACGCATAGCGGCCAAAGGTGCGTAAGGTTGCGGTTTGTTCCATGGGATTCCTCCTAAAATGAAAAAGGGCGCCAGTCCGTCCATCTTCTAAGGCCTACGATGGAAGGAATGACGCACAAATTTTTATCCGGCGATAAAAATTCGGTCTGATTCGATTAACCGACGATAGTATAGCACGGTGTTCTCTGCTTGTCAAGCGAAAGCAAACCGCCCCGTTTCCTAAAACGGGGCGGTTTGGCTTATTAGAACAGCGCCAGGATTTTGGCGATCTCGCCGCGGGTGATCTTGCCCAGCGGCTGCAAGGTATTGTCCTCATAGCCGCCGATGATACCGGCGGAAACACATACCTTGACCTGATCGAGCGCCCACGAGGGTACAGCGGATGCATCCGAGAAGGGGAGCGCCTTAGCGGCATAGCCGCGCGGCAGGCAGCGGCCAATGACCGTCATTACCTCGGCACGGGTCATATCTGCGTCCGGGTTGAAGTACAGCTTGCCGCCGTCGCTCGAGCCCTGCATGATGCCCGCTGTCGACACGGCATAAACCGCGCCGCGTGCCCAGCTGGGGATGGACGCGTCGTCGGCAAAGTCCATTGCACCAGTGTAGGAGGTATCAAGGCCAAGCAGTCGTGCAACCGTGACTGCGAACTCCTTGCGGGTCAGGTTGCGGTTGGGGCTGAAGTAAGTCTTGCCATCGCTGCCTGTTTCGCCCTGCATGATGCCGCGTGCGCTGAGCTGGGCGGCATAGCCGCGCGCCCAGTGGTTGGCAGTATCGGCGAAGGCATTGGTGGCGCTGCCCGCTGTCACCGTAGCGGATACACGCGTGCGGTTGCCGGCATCGTCCGATACATCCACGGTAATGCTGTGCGTGCCGGCAGCCAGTGCGCCGGTTGTTACGGTCAGTGACGAGCCGCTCATGCTGGCCGTGCCAGATACGATTTTACCATCGACCTTGACCGTGATATTGGATGCACGCGCCGGGTACTTGCCGCTTTCCATCGTAGCCTTGCCGGTCAGGGTAGCCGACACGCCTGCGTCAACCGTGAGCGATGTGCTGTTCAGCGACACGGCCGGTGCATCGGTATTCGTGACCGCGTGGTCGGCCGAAACGACGATTTGGTCGAGATAGAGTGCGCTGTCTGCTGCACCCGCGGCACCGCGGTCAAACCGCAGGCCGGTCAGCGTCTGTGCGCCGGAGGGGATAGCAGCGGTCAGCTGCTTCCAGCTGTCAGTGGTCGAGGCAGACAGTGGAGCGGTCAGTTCGGTGCCCTCTGCATCGGTGAACACAGCCGTCAGTGTGCCATGCGCGCCTGTGCCGCGTGCCCACAGCGTCAGATAAGCCATGTCAGATACGTCGGTCGGTTTTACAGAAACCGTCGCGGCCATCACCTTGGAACCGTCGTAAGCGGCCTTCAGCGAGCCGCTGCCGCGGGCGACTTCGGTATAGTCGGTCACACGCGACAGGGTAACGCCCTCGGTCGCGGTGCAGCCGTCCGTGCCGGATTCAAAGCCTGCAACCGTCTGCGCGTCCTGCGGATCGCCCATGCCGACGTTAACAGGGATAGATTTGCTGGTGTTGCCATACGAGCAGGTGAGTGTGCCGCTGGCCATCTTGTCGCCCGCAGTGAACATGCCGGCATCGCTGACCGAGCCGATATCGCCGCTGACGCTCCAATTAAACGAGGTGTCAACCGAAGCCATCTTCTGGCCGAGGTGGTAGGCAATGCCATCCACGTCAATGCTCTGGCCCGGCTTGACCGAGATTGCGCTGATATCCTTATCGTCGCTTGTCAGACCGATGGATTGGATATCACCCGTGATGCAAAGGGACATCGATCCGCTGACCGCACCGTTAGAGCCGGTGACCGTTGCGGTGCCGGTGGACATGCCCGCCGTAAAGGTCTGGCCGTCTACCGTACCCATTTCACCGTCAACCGAGAAGGTCAGGTCGGTGGGTGCTTCCGCCGGGCCATAGGAGCTATCCGCACCCTTGATGGAGAACCACGTCGATGCGCCGGGCATCAGATAGCGGTAACTCGGCGTAAGTACCGCATGTGCCGTTACACCGTCAGCCGGGACGTTGTTGATAAAGAAGATATAGTTCGCGCATGCACGCTGCGAGCCGTCCGACGGGCTGGAAATCAGCGAAGCAGTCTGCTCACCCGGCTTGCGCAGCGCCATTGCGGACGAGCCGCCGCCGTCCAGACAGATCGCACGCACACAGCCTAAGCTGACCAGCTCATTGCCCAGTTCGGCCGCAGTCATGCCGACGCTATGCGAGGATTGGTTGCCGTCGACCTCATACAGCACAACGGTGCCGTCGGCCTTGACGCCGATCGCGCTGCGTGCGCGTTGCGAGGACGCGCCGTCAATGCCGGAGGTCGTTACCGAGCTGTTGTCGATCAGCAGCTTGCCGCCGACCGCGTATTCCACATCGGCCCAGTTGGTATCATTGGCGCCGACCCAGAGCGATACTTCTTCGCCGACCGGGAAATCCACCCATGAGGGGACATTGGCGCCGTCCGACTTGGTCAGGATCATCTGATTGTCCGCAATGGCAAGCGGGGTGTTGCCCGTGCCCTTGTCGACAACCTTGAGTTTGACCGTCTGGTTGACCTGTACAGGGCTATTATCCAGCCGTTCAAGTACAATATAGCTGCCGTTGGCCGAGAAATGTGTGGAGTCGTCATAGTTACGGTCGAGCAGATAAGCGCCCGCCGTGGTGCGCGTCTTGTTAAAGTACGAAACCGTCACCTTGCCGGATGCGCCGGTGATTGTCATGTTCATCGTCGGGCGGCCCATCACGGCGGTGCCGTCCGCCTTGAAGCCGACTGCGTACTGCCACGCGTCGGATGAGATCAGTTCGCCTTCGTCAATGACAAGGCCGATCGGGATGCCGCTGGACATGACGAAAAAGTCCGCGTTCGTGCCGCCGATGACGGTTTTGCCTTGGCCTTCCAGATACTTAACGGCATTCGTAATGGTCGCTTGGCTGCCGTAGAGCTGGGAGTCTGCATACACCATAATGGGGGAAACGCCCGTATTGGGCTGGTAGGTCAGGACGTTGGCACGCTGCACGCCAGCGCTGTTTTTCCCCTCGGTACGGGTGTATTGCAGCCCTTGACCGACTGGATAGGAATAGGAAAATGCGTTGTTGAGCGCTGCGCCGGCTGCGGCCGACAGCAGCTGCGCTGCCGCGAGCGACAATGCCAGTACACGACAGGATCGTTTGATAAAATGTTTCATGATTTGCCTCGTTTTCTGGGATCGTGGGATACCAATGCCGCGCCGCGCTCCCACTTTGCGCGCCGCGTTTCCTGCTCTAAACAATATGTTTAGAACAAGTGAGTTTAGATGCTTTTGGTCAGTTTTTCCAGAACCTCGGAGATACGCGGGCTGCGCACGGACACATCCGCCACGCGCCGGTAGATACCCTTACGGGCATTGTACAGGCGACGGGTTTCGGCGAGCTTGTCCGGCTTGTCCAGCAGCGGGCGCGTGTTGGAGTAAGACAGGTTTTTGACGATGCGGTGGTAAGGCGTGTCCAGATAGATGAGCAGGCCGGTTTCGCGCACTGCGTCGACGTTCTCCTGCCGCAGCACCGCGCCGCCGCCGAGCGACAGCACGATGCCGTCCCGCTGGGATAGCTCGCGGATGTAGGCGCTTTCCCGATCGCGGAAATAGGCTTCACCCTTTTCGGCAAAAATATCGGAGATCTTTTTGCCTTCCTGCGCTTCAAGGTACTGGTCGGCGTCGACAAAGTCTAGTCCGGTCAGACGGGCAAGCTTGCGGCCGATCGTCGTCTTGCCGCTGCCCATGAAGCCGCACAATACAATATTGCGTTTGCCGTGCTTCTCGTGCAGCCGCTTGACCGCCATTTTGCCATAAGTGCGGCGCAGAATGGTTTCGCAGGCCTGCGGCGCAAACTGAACGCCCGACCAGATGGTCTGTGCATGCGCCGCCTGCATGACCAGCATGAACAGGCCGTCGCGCGTTTTGGTCTTGCGCGGGTTGGCCAGCTTCATCGTCGCGGTGACAGGCGGATTGTAGATTGCATCGAACACATACTCAGTTTTGTGCGGCAAAAAATGCAGTGGCGACGCGGATTCCTTGGGGAACATACCGACCGGTGTCGAGTTGAGCACGATTTGGATATCGCGCGGGATATGACGACGGCTGAACACTGAAACATGTGCGCCGGGCACAGCCTCGCACAATTGTTGTTGCAGTTGTGCGGCTTTGTCCAGATTGCGACCGGTAATCGTCAGGTACGCGCCTTGCGTGACGCAATGGTAGGCCATGACCGACGCCGCGCCGCCGTAGCCGAGCAGCAGAACCTTTTTACCGCGTAGCTTGATGCCGTCGCGTGTGAGGGATTCGGCAAAACCGAGAATGTCGGTGTTGTAGCCGATGGCGCGGCCGTCGCGGAAGGCAATGGTGTTGACCGAGTGCAGGTCGCGTGCGGCAGTGTCGACTTCGTCAAGCAGGCCGATAACGGCTTTTTTATGGGGGATCGTGCAGTTGATTCCCCCAAGCTTGCGCTTTGCCAACTCGAAGGCTTCAGGCAGATCGTCGGGCGGGACGGCTACGCCGATATAGTCTGCATCCTGCCCGGACGCAGTGAACAGCTGCGCGTGCAGCTCGGGGCTCATTGTATGCCCGAGCGGCCAGCCAAACAGCGCGTAGGTCGTTTTTTTCGGCTCGAACGCGCGGAACTCATCCATGTTCAGCAGCATCGTGTCAGCCTCCCAACGATTCCAGTGTGCGGAAGAAGTCGGGGTAGGAAATCGCAACGACCTCATGGTCTGCGATGCGGCTGTCGCCATGCGCGGCAAGGCCTAAAACCGCAAGGCTCATCGCAATGCGGTGATCTTTGTAGGTTTGGAATGAAATGCCGCGTGGCTGCTTGCCGCCGCAGATGACCATGCCGTCCTCGGTTTCTTCGATGTCAACGCCCGCGCGTGCCAGTTCGGTGACCATCGCGGCGATACGGTTGGATTCCTTTACTTTAAGCTCCTGCGCATCGCGGATGACGGTTTCGCCCTCGGCGTATGCCGCCGCAACGGCAATGACGGGCAGCTCGTCGATCAGGCGCGGGATGATCGCGCCGCCGATTTCTACGCCATGCAGCTTGCTGTACCGCACAGTCAGGTCGCAGACCGGCTCGGCTTCGTCACGGAAGTTGGATGTGGTGATATCCGCGCCCATGTCGCGCAGCACGTCGAGGATGCCGGTGCGCGTCGGGTTGACACCGACGTTTTTGACTGTCAGCTCACTGCCCGGTACAATCGCGCCTGCAACGAGGAAAAATGCGGCGGAAGAAATGTCGCCCGGCACAGCGATGTCGACTGCGTGCAGGTCTTCCGGTGGCTCCAGTGTGATCGTGTTGCCCTCGGTTTCGATTTCGACGCCGAGCGCGCGGAACATACGCTCGGTGTGGTCACGGGAGGGGGTAGGTTCAATGACCGTGGTCTGCCCCTCGGCATACAGTCCAGCAAGCAAGATCGCGCTTTTGAGCTGCGCGGATGCGACCGGCAACCGATACTCAATGCCGTGTAGTTCGCTCGGATAGAGCGTCAATGGACAGAAGTTATCGCTTTTGCCTTCGATGGACGCGCCCATCTCACGCAGCGGCTTGATGATACGCCCCATCGGCCGCTTTTGGATGGAAGCGTCGCCATTTACAGTCACAGTGAACGGCTGTCCGGCAAGGATGCCGCACAGCAGGCGGGTGGTTGTGCCACTGTTGCCGGTGTATAGCACTTCCTCAGGCGCACACAGGCCGTGCAGGCCAACGCCTTCGACGATCACCTCATCGTCCGTGATCTCGATCTCTACACCCATCTTGCGGAAGCAGTCGATGGTCGACAGGCAGTCTTCGCCCATCAGGAAGCCGGTGATGTGGGTCGTGCCGCTCGCCAGCGCGCCCAGCATGACTGCGCGGTGCGAGATGGATTTGTCGCCCGGCACGGTGATACAACCGCGCAGCGGGCCGCAGGGATGGATTTGCATTTGCTTTACTCCTCCGTTGCATCGGCAACCTGATAGCTGCCGATGACTTTGATGTAAGGCAGCTCCTCGTGGAGCTGGTACAGCAGGGCACGCACGGCGTGATCCTGCATGTTGCCGGTGAAATCGACATAAAACACATAGCACCACGGGCTGTCCTTGACTGGACGGGAATAGATGCTTGTCATGTCGATGCCATAGTGGGTGAATACGTCAAGCACGCGGCCGAGCGAACCGGCCACGTTCGGGATGCGGAAGGCAATCTCGATGCGGTTATCCTCGGGCAGGCTGGTCAGCGTGCGGCTGACCGCAATGAAACGCGTTTCGTTGTGTTTCAGATCGTTGATGCCCTCGGCCAGTACAGTCAGGCCGTATCGGTTTGCAGCCTCGTGCGAGCAGACCGCAGCGAGATGCTTGTCGCCTTTTTGTTGCACGTTCTGTGCCGCAATCGCGGTATTTGCGACCTCGATTGCCTCCAGTCCGTGCTCACTGATGAAATCATGGCATTGGGGCAAGGCGTGTGGGTGTGAGCAGACGCTTTGGATATCGGAAAGCGCCGCGCCCGGCACGGCGGCCAGACAGTGCGAAATTTTTTTGATATAAGATTTATTGATCGACAGGTCGTACTCGAGCAGCAGATCGTACACCTCGCTGACCGTGCCGGCGGTCGAGTTTTCGACTGGTACAACGCCTGCATCGGCCAGGCCGTCACGCACCGACTGGAACACCTGCTCCCACGTTGGCACGCACTGCGGCTCGCACTGCGGAAACAGCGCCCGCGCGGCCAACTCCTGATAGGCGCCGGGTACGCCCTGATAATAGACGGTTGCCGGCGCGATCGGGTTCCCGGAAGGATGCAGCGGGAAACGCTCGGGGCGCTGCCGCAGCATCTCACTGTATTGATATTCGCGGCTGGCGCGGATCATGCTTTGCAGCAGTGCAGTATATTTTAAGCGAAGTTCGTCGCTCATGCCTGCGGCGCGTTTTTCGATGATCTCGGCCTCGCGGTCAGGCTTGTAGATTTTGTCGTCGGTTTCGACCTTGGTCTGTGCGACTTCGAGTGCAAGATCCATTCGCTCAAGAAACAGCGCGCGGATCTGCTCGTCAACGCGGTTGATGTCCTGTCGGATATCGGATAATTCACGCATAGCCGTTCGCCTCCTGCATCAGATCGGCCAGCGCGACCGCGCAGGCCGCCTCAATCACGGGCGCCGCGCGCGTGACGATACAGGGGTCGTGCCGTCCGTGGATGGACAGCGGCTCGACCTTGCCGGTCTGGATATTGAGCGTGTGCTGCACGGCCGAAATGGATGGCGTGGGCTTGATGCACGCCCGGACGATGAGCGGCATACCGTTGGTGATGCCGCCGTTGATGCCACCGTTGTTGTTGGTCTCGGTTTTGACCATGTCTCCGTCCTTGTATAGCGTATCATTTGTGTGTGCGCCGCGCAAGGCCGCAAAGGCAAATCCAGCGCCGAACTCTACACCCTTGACCGCGGGCACGGCGAACAGGATGGAGGACAGACGGCTTTCCACCGTGTCCATCATCGGGCTGCCAATACCAGCGGGCAGGCCGACGGCCGCACATTCGATCACGCCGCCGACCGAGTCCTGCGCTTCGCGCGCATCCTCAATCGCGGCGAGCATAGCGTCCAGCGCGCGCGGGTTGTTGACAGGGTAATCTGCATCCCGCAACGCTTCCAGCTGGGCAACCGGTACGTCCACATCGTCAAACGGCATATCCTGAATCTGCGCGATCGACTGGATGTGTGAGCCGACGGTTATGCCCTTTGTTTTCAGCCACAATTTACACAGCGCCCCCGCAAACACAAGCGGCGCAGTCAGGCGGCCGGAAAAATGGCCACCCCCACGCGGGTCATTGCAGCTGTGATAGCGTATCATGCCGGTGTAGTCCGCGTGACCCGGGCGGGGCTGCGGCGCAAGCGCAGCATAGTCGCCCGAGCGCTGGTTGGTGTTCTGGATCAGCGCGCAGATGGGGGCGCCGGTGGTTTGGCCGTTATAAATGCCGGATTGGATGACCGGCGTGTCGGCTTCCTTGCGCTGGGTGGACTGCTTATTGCGACCGGGCGCGCGGCGCTCCATTTCGCGCAGCACAAAAGCCTCATCGTACTGTACGCCTGCCGGGAAGCCGTCGATCACAACGCCGATACCGGCACCGTGTGACTCTCCAAAGATGGATATTTTGATGGCGTTGCCCCAAGTGGAACCCATCGGGCAAACCTCCTTACAGTTTCAGAATATATTCGTGTAGCGCTTCGGCCTCAATGGGGGTGATTTCCGCCCGGCCAGGCTCACGCACAAGAATAAAGTTGACCGTGCTGCCGAATTTCTTCTTATCCGACAGCAACGCGCCGAAGATTGCTTCACGGTCGTGCGTCAGCTCGGTCGGAAGGCCGATTTTATGCAGCAGCGCTACGAGCGGGGCGGACAGGTCGGCATCGCCCCGCAGTGCGCCCAGTCGCAGCGCCGCGACCATGCCGATCGCGACCGCCTGCCCATGGGTCAGTTCGGTGTAGTTTCCGAGCTTTTCCACCGCGTGGCCAACCGTATGGCCGAAGTTGAGGATCATGCGCAGGCCGGTGTCATGCTCGTCGATTGCGACCACGTCACGCTTGATCTTAACACATTCGTAAATCACATCGCTGATGTGCGCTTTGTAATCCGGCTGTGAAACCATATCCAGAATGTCAGGGTTTGCGATATATCCATATTTGACAACCTCGGCCATGCCGTCGGCAAAGGTTGTGTCCGGTAGGGTATTCAGCACTTCCGGGTCGATCAGCACCAGCCGCGGCTGGTAGAATGCACCGACAAGGTTTTTGCCTTCTGCAAGGTCTACGCCGGTTTTGCCGCCAACCGAGGAATCTACCTGCGCGAGAAGGGTGGTCGGGATTTGGCACAGCGATACGCCGCGCAGCAGGGTTGCGGCGGCAAAGCCAGTGATGTCGCCTACAACGCCACCGCCCAGTGCAATGATCAGGTCTTTGCGCGTAAACCCGACGGCAAGCAGATCGTGGTAGATGCCCTCAACGGTCGAAAGCCGTTTGAGCTCCTCACCCGCAGGGATGACCGTGGAGCTGACCGGCAATTCAAATTGCTGTGCAAGCTGTTCAAGGTACAATGGCGCAACGTTGGAGTCGGTTACAATATGTATGCGGGAAGGGGAGAATGTTTTAAGGATCTCTTCGCCCGCATAACCGAGCAAACCGGGTTCAATGAATATTTCAGACAGGCCGTTTGCGCCTGTCAGGCTCAGCGTCTGCACTGCTGAAACACTCCTTTCGCTTTTCGCGCCGTAAGGCGCTTTTTAACAGGAACAGACCGCTATGCGGCCTGTTCCGTAAAAACGGGGAGCATGCTCCCAATCAAAGTTAAATCTCGCGGCCGACCGCCTGCGCCACTGCGCGCAGGCTTTCCATCGTCTCGTGGAAAGAATCGTAGGTGAGCGACTGTGCGCCGTCCGACAATGCGTGCGCCGGGTCGTTGTGTACCTCAATCATCAGGCCGTCCGCACCCGCGGCGACCGCCGCCTTGGCCAACGGCTCGACCATCCAGTAAATGCCGCCGGCGTGGCTCGGGTCGACAACGACAGGCAGGTGGCTCATGCGCTTGAGCACCGGTACCGCCGAAATGTCAAGCGTATTGCGGGTGTAAGTCTCATAGGTGCGGATGCCGCGTTCACACAGGATGACATTCTCATTGCCGCCCGCCATGATATATTCGGCGCTCATCAGGAATTCTTCCATCGTATTAGCGAAGCCGCGCTTTAACAGGATGGGCTTTCTGGTCGCGCCCAGCTCTTTGAGTAACTCAAAGTTTTGCATGTTGCGCGCGCCGACCTGGAAGCAGTCGCACTTGTCCATGAACAGGTCGATGTGTGCGGGATTGGTGATCTCGGTCACGACCGGCAGGCCGGTCTGCTCATGCGCCTTGTGCAGCAGCTCCAAGCCCTCCGCCTTGAGCCCTTGGAACGAGTACGGGGAAGAACGCGGCTTCCATGCGCCGCCGCGCAGCACAGTGGCGCCCTCCGTCTGCACATGCTTTGCTACGTCGATAATCTGCTCCTCGCTTTCGACCGAGCAGGGGCCAGCCATGACAACCAGTTTTTTGCCGCCGACGACAACACCCGGAGCGATTTCTACCTCGGTATTATCCGGGTGGAACTTGCGATTGGCCAGCTTGAACGGCTCCTGCACCTTGAGGATGTTTTCGACCTGCGGGTCACGCAGCAGGGCATCCTTATCCACTGCGCCCGTGTCGCCAACCAGACCGATAACGGTCGTGCCTGCGCCGTAAATCGGGGTGGCCTTGACACCCCAACGTTCAATATGGCGGGACAGATCCTCGACATGTTCACGCGTTGCGCCCGGCTTCATAATAATAATCATAATCTTGTCTCTCCTTTATCCATGTGTGGGTTTTGCTGTTTGTCCGGCGGAGAAAGCACAAAAAAGCCTTTCATCCACAAAGAGGGACGAAAGACAAACGGTTCCGCGGTACCACCCACATTCGGCACAAAAATGCCGCACTTTTTTCAGATACAGAATATATCCTATCCCGGTAACGGAGGAAGTCCGTCGGCGCCTACTAAAAATGTTTTTTCAGCGCCGCAGCTCGAGAGGGAACTTCATTGTACCGGCGCCTGCGTCCGTTTCCAGTCATGCCGGACACTCCCTGAAAGCCGCACTTGGAACAATTACTTTCCTCTTTCATCGCTTTGTGCAATATTTGTTCTTTATTATAGTATTATAGTACCAAACACGCCCTTTGTCAATGCCCGTTTTGTTACGCTTATGTTGCAGGCATATCCGGGACAGGCCGGGCATAGAGTAGGACAGGTGATGAAAATGGAAGTGAAAAAGGATAGGGCATTCCAGCAGGCGGTAGGCTGCCTGTCGCCCGAGCGGGCGGCGGAACTACTGACGTTGGCTGGACAGGATGGGATCGAGGAAGTCCGCCTGCGGGCGGGATGGCCGCCATCGGTGCGCACAGGCTCGGGCGAGCGGCAAACGGAGTTTGCGCCTGCCACGGCGCAGGAATTGCGCGAAACACTCAGTCGGGCGGCACGGTATTCGGTACATAGCTATGCGGAAAGCATGAAACATGGCTTTATCCCGCTTGAGGGTGGACACCGGCTCGGATTGTGTGGCACGGTGGCTGAAGAAAATGGACAGGTGGTAGGCGTGCGCGGACTGTCATCGGTCAACCTGCGTGTGGCGCGGCAGATAGATGGGTTGGACGATATGCTGCGGCCATGGGTCGGCAACGGTGCGCCGGAAAGCGTGTTGCTGCTCGCGCCGCCGGGCTTCGGCAAGACCACATTGCTGCGCGCATGGGTACGGCTGGTGTCGGATGCGGGATACCCGGTATCAGTCGCGGACGAGCGGGGTGAGATCGCGGCCCTGCGGGACGGTGTGCCGCAGTTCGACCTTGGACGGTGTACGGATGTGCTCGAGGGCTGCGCGAAGGCACAGGCGGTGCTGATGCTGCTCAAAACCATGTCGCCTGTGCTGCTTGCGATGGACGAGATCACAGCCCCCGAAGATTTGCGGGCAATCGCAGTATGCGCGCACTGCGGCACCGCCGTCCTTGCCAGCGCGCACGCAGCAAACGTGGACGACCTGCGCCGCCGTCCGCTTTACCGCGCTTTGCTTGCGCTTGGCGTGTTTTCACACGCGTTGGTCATTACGCGGCATGATGGTTCGCGGCACTACCGGTGGGAGAGATTGGAGGGGACGTCATGCTCAAGCTGATGGGTGCGGTGCTGATTTTTGGCGCGTGCGCGTCGCTGGGCCTATCTGCACGGCAGGGATTGCGACAGCGGGTGTGTGCGGCAGATGCCATGCTGCTTGCGCTTGCGCTGATTGAAGGGGAGATCGCCAGCCGTCGCACGCCTGTGCCAGAGATTGTCGGGCAGCTGTCCGAAAGTGATAATGCAGCCATCCGTACCGTATTCGGTGCGCTGCATCGTCGCTTGCTGATGGCGGACGGCCTTTCGCTCGGCTACCATTGGCGTGCGGCGCTGCGCGAAACGCGCGACGAAGCCGGGCTGGACAGGGACGCATGCGACATCCTATGCGAGGCGGCGGCGTGGCTTGGCCGGTACGATGCCGGGGAGCAGATTGCCGGGCTGCGGCAGATCGCGCGGCGCCTGCGCGCGGCACGGGACGCGGCAGCAGGGGAACTGCAAAATAAGGGTAACCTGTACCGCACCTGCGGTGTCGCGCTCGGCCTGCTGGTGGTGCTGGTGTTGATCTGAGGACGGAGGAACAACATGGACGTAGATCTGATTTTCCGTATCGCGGCGGTCGGCATACTGGTGGCCGTGCTCGGCCAGCTTTTGTCGCGCTCGGGGCGGGAGGAGCAGGCCCTTATGACCACGCTGGCAGGGCTCATCGTCGTACTGATGCTGATTGTGCAGGAGATTGATCGGCTGTTTACGATGATGAAAAGCGTGTTTGGGTTTTGAGTGGGCTGTGGGCGGCCTGTGGGCTGGTGCTGCTGGCATTGGTATTGACCACGGTATTAAAAAAGGATGCGCCGGCGATTGCTATATTGCTTTCACTGGTAGCCGGCGTACTCATTCTGCTGCGTGCGTTTGAAATGGCCGATGGGGTATTGTCTAACCTGACCGGCTTGCTGGAGCAGGGTGGTATTGCACAGGAGATGTACCTGCCGGTGCTCAAGTGTGTGGGCGTTGCGGTTGTGGTGCGTGTGATGGGGGCACTGTGCCGGGATAACGGACAGGGGGCGCTCGCGGCAAAGATTGAGATTGCAGGCGCGGTATTGGCGCTGGCGCTTTGTCTGCCGCTCGCCGAGCAGGTGCTCGCGCTTGCGTCGGGCTGGACAGCATGAAAGGGAACGGATGATGAAACGATGGATTTTGGCGGTTTTGGTGCTGGTGGTGCTGGTCATACCAGCTGCGGCGGCGGTAGATAACGGCGGCGCAGAGGAGGAAACACTGCGGGGGGCGGTACCCGGCGATGCGCGCAGCTATCTGGACGGCATCGACGCGGGTGCGGCGGACGAACTGGCCGGTTCATTTGCGAAGTTGTTGGAAAATACTGCGCAGGACAGCCGTAGTGCACTGAAAAGCGCGGTCAATAGCCTGCTGCGGATAGCTATCATTGTGGTGCTGACAGCGGCAGGGCGCGGTTTTTCCGCAGCGGCGGGCGGCGCAGCCGACGCATGGATCGACATGGCCGGTGCGCTCGGTTGTGCGGCGGTGCTGCTACGAGATTTCACAGGTGTGCTGGCGCTTTGCCGTGAAACGCTGTCTGAGATCAGCGTGTTTTCCGGTACATTGCAGCCTGTACTCGCAACTGTACTGGCAGCAGGCGGCAACGCTGCAACCGCGACCGCGCTGCAGGTCGCAACAATGGTGGTGTTCGATCTGGTGATTCGACTGATCAGTACGCTGCTTGTGCCAGCTGCATGTGCCTATCTTGCGGTTTCGGTTGTGGACGCAGCGGCGGGCAGCGGTATGTTACGCGGTTTGGCTGACGGAGTCAAGGGGTTGACCGCAGGCGCGCTCAAGCTCATTCTAACACTGTTTACCGCCTATCTGACGATCGCGGGAGGTGTGTCGGGCAGCGTTGACCGCATTGCGCTTAAAACCGCCAAATTCGCGGTATCCGGCGCGGTGCCCGTGGTCGGTGGGGTGATCTCGGACGCGACCGAGACTGTGCTGTCCGGCGCGGCGCTGCTGCGCGGGTCGGTCGGCGTGTTCGGCATGCTATGCGTGACGGCGATTTGTCTGCTGCCGTTTTTACGCGTCGGCACAAGCTACCTGTGCTATAAGGCAGGAGCGGCTGTGCTCTCTCCATTGTGTGCAGGCGGTCTGCGGCAGCTTCTGGACAGCGTCGGCACGGGCTTCGGCCTGCTGCTAGGCATGTTGAGTACCTGCTGCTTGATCCTGTATCTCGAACTGGTTTATGTAGTTGCGATGGTGAAGCCAATATGAGTGAATTGTTTCACACGATCTTGCTGCGCGTGACGCTGGCGGGGATTGCATCTGCCGTCGCGTTGCGTGTGGTAGGGGAAGGGGCGTTGCGCGAGATCGTCAAGCTGGCGGCCGGACTGCTGATGCTGCTGGCGCTGTTACAGCCGCTGGCCGGACTGCGGTTATCGGTCGGCGCGCGGCTGCCGGGCGGCATATCTGCTGAAGATGTAGCAGCAATCGAGCAGCAAAACGCACAGACGGCGATGAGTACGATCGCTGCGAGCATTGCAGATGCCTTAGAAGATAGTGCGACGGCTGCGGGCTTTGCGTGCACGGTGCATGTCGAAATGACGACCGACGAGGACGGCATATTACAGGTCGGCCTTGTGACGGTGCGGTACACCAGCGCGGACGCCAAGCGGCTGGACGAACTCAAAGCGCTCATTACCGACGGCTGCGGCGTGGGTGAGGACAGACAGGAGTGGATTTTGCAATGATGGAGCAATGGAAAGAACGGTTGGAGGCGGTGCGCAAACAGGCCATGCCGCTTGTGCTGAAATATCGTGCCGTGCTGATCGTTCTGCTGGCGGGTGTGCTGTTACTCGCCTCGGCGGGGCACGGCAGTGATGTATCCGAAAACAGCACACCGTCAGCTGTGCAGGATACGGCCGACTTTGACCTTGCATCGTTTGAGCAGCAGCTTTGCGGCAAACTGGCCGCAGTGGATGGGGTTGGCCGGGTGGAGCTGATGCTATCCCTTGAGCAGAGCGGCGAAGCGGTGTATGCGGTCAATACGAGGCAGACGAGCAGCGGGGGGGACAGCGCAAGCTTTGAGAGCGATTTGACCGTGGTCAGCGACAGCAGCTATGGTGAGGCGCCGGTTACGGTCAAAAACTTGTTGCCGACGTTCCGCGGCGCAGTCGTATTGTGCGATGGGGCAGGGGATGCCAATGTGCGGCTGGCCGTGACGCAAGCCGTCAGCACGGTATGCGGCATCGGTGCGGACAAAGTGACGGTTCTGAAATTGTCCGGCACGTCATAAAACTAAAGTAACCATATACAGGAGGGCGAGCAGTGATGAAAAAAATCAAGAAACGCGGCGCGGTATACGGTGTGATCGCGCTATTGCTTTGCGCGGCGGTCTATCTCAACTGGAGCTATGTTGATGCACCGGAGGAGCTACTGGCAGCGGGAGACACCAGCACGGAAAGCACAGATACTGCGGCAGAGGGGGAAGGCGATTACTTTGCGGCTTCACGGCTGTCGCGCGAGCAGGCACGGGACGAGGCGGTCAGCACACTGCGTGAATTGACCGAGAGTGAAGACGCCGACCAGACAGCCAAGGATGAGGCGGCCGCGCAGATCTCCGCGCTGGCAGACGATTCGGTTGCTGAGGCCAACATCGAGAGCCTGATCCGCGCCAAGGGTTACGCGGATGCGGTTGTTATGATTGGCGACAGCAGTGTGAATGTCGTCGTCGCCCCGCCGGATGGCGGCTTGCAGGCGACAGACGTAACTGTGATCAAGGATATCGTCGTTTCCGAAACTGGTGTCACGGCGGGGCAGGTCAAAATTGTCGAAGCGGAATAAGGGCACGCCTATGCGCAAATACGTATTTTTGCTTTGCATTTTGCCGAAACTGTGCTATAATCCGTTATAAAGGAGAGTGAGCACTATGGCGGATCACAAGGAGTACTGGTCGACCGAGAGCGATCAGGGTTCTATCCGGATCTCCGAGGACGTTGTGGCGTCCATTGCGGCGCTGGCTACGTCGGAGACCGAAGGTGTCAGCGGTCTGTATTCCACGCTGACCAGCGACATCGTCAGCTTTTTGAGCAAAAAGAACCTGTCCAAGGGTGTGCGTATTGAGATCGGCGAGCAAGGCACGGTCAAAATTGAGATCGGCTTCCTTGCCCTGTTTGGCCATAATATCTGTGATGTGGCAAAGCAGGTGCAGCAGAGTGTGCGGTCATCGGTCGAGTCGATGACCGGCTTGAAAGTTACCGAGGTCAATGTACACGTCGGCGGCGTGACGTTCACGCCAGCGCCGGCCGCAGCCGAGGAGTTGTCTGCGGTGCAGGAGTAAAACCTTATCCAGCGGAGACAGTTTGAAAACCTCCTGTGTGGTGTCAGATGGAAGCACCACACAGGAGGTTTTGCATATAATATGGCAAAATGGGATTACTTTATGCCGCCTCGGCAAGCTCGCGCAATGCTTCCTGCTTGCTGTCAGCGGAGAACAAAAACGCGCCGTTTTCGTCATATACTTCAATGTGTCCGTTAACATATTCGATCGAGCAGCCCATAATCGGTTCTCCTTTCCTTTGATGATAGGAGTATATCAAAGAAAAGGTACAATAATCAGGGCTTATTCAAGTAACAGCCGCAATTGTTTTTGAAACGCGTCACGCACATCTGATGGGTCGACGATCCAAACACCGCCGCCCAGTCCGAACACCCAAGAAAAGAATTGCGGACTGACTACAACGGAGACGTTGACATAAAAATGGTCTGCATCCGCAGGCTGCACCATCAGGTCAGCGCCAAAGCGATCGCGCAGCACGCCGATAAAACGGTTTTCGCATTGCAGCCGCACGGTTTTTTCCTCGCCGGAGAACATACCAAACACTTTTCGCGAATAAGATGCCGGGTTGAATTGATTATGGAATAGGTTTTGTCCTTCGCGTAGCAGCTCGGTCAGTTGGATGTGCTCCATCTTGTCCACACGATAGTGGCGGATGGTATTTGAAGTCCGTTCATAGGCGATCAGGTAATAATTTTCGTCATCCCACGTCAGCGCCCACGGGCTGACCTGATAGCGCGCACCGTTCTTGCGGTAGCGCTTGCGGATACGCTCAGTACCTGAAAAATCGATCATCCATTCGAAATACTGAAAGGTGATTTGCACGCCGGCTGACACCGCCGCGTGCAGTGTGTCGATATTGTAGTAGATGCTCTCGTTGACGGTTTTGCTACGGTCCGCGATGTAGACCTGCCGTTGCAGCGCGCGCGCTTGCGGTTCGCTGGCCAGCGATTCAATTTTGCAAATCAGTTCATTCGACTTTTTTTCGGTGATGAACCGGGAGCACTGAATGGCATCGACCAGCAGTTTCAGCTCGGGCAATTCAAAATCACGCGAAGCGACATAATACCCGCCGCCCGGTCCGCGTTGCAGGACAATATCCAGTCCGAAATTCTGCAAAGCAGCGATATCTGAATAGATGCTCTTGCGTTCGGCTTCAATGCCACAGAGGGCAAGTTGTTGCAGCAGTCCGTCCACGCCGAGCTTGTGGTCTTCATCTGTTTTTTGCAACAAAATCCGACATAAATATAGCAGCTTAAGTTTTTGATTTGGATTTTTAGGCATTCTTCTGCTCCGCTTCCGTCAGTGCCTGCTGATAGGCGGCGAATGTGTTCGCGTCAAAGCAGACCATGGTCACCTGCTCGATTTCATCGTGTGCATGCAAATAGGCGAGGATGGTGTTTACCGCGATACGCGCTGCCTGCGGCAGCGGAAAGTGATAGACACCGGTACTGATCGACGGGAAGGCAACCGTTTTGCAGCCAAGTTCGGATGCGATGGTGAGGGAATTGCGATAGCACGCGGCCAGCTTGTCTGCTTCGCCGCATGTACCGCCGTGCCAGATCGGGCCGGGTGTGTGTATCACATAGCGGCAAGGCAGACGGTAGCCTTTGGTTGCCTTTGCCTCGCCAGTCTCACAGCCATGCAGCGTGCGGCATTCCGCAAGCAGTTCAGGCCCAGCCGCGCGATGGATTGCGCCGTCGACTCCGCCGCCGCCCAACAGCGAAGTGTTAGCCGCGTTGACAATCGCGTCGGTCGTACAGTGGGTGATGTCGCCCTGTATGATTTGCAGTCGATCCATAAAGTAAGCCCTCTTTCTGGGTGATTATTTGGACTTATTATACGTCTGTCGGGTGCGAAATGCAAGTTGTTTGACGGCGCTTGCGCCATGCGCTATAATAAATGCAGAAGGCAAACACACATCAAAGGAGACTGTCATGGACAAGCCGATGTCGCAGTACGCCGCGGACGCGCCGCGTGTGCTGCGTGATTTTTTAACCTATATTTCCACCATTCAAGGCAAATCTGCCAAGACTGCACATGAGTATTACCTCGACCTGCGCCTGTTTTTCCGTGTGCTCAAGCGCAACAAGGGACTGGCGGACAAGGATGTGCCCATCGAAAAAATCCCGATCGACGATGTGGATGTGGATTTTTTGGCGCAGGTGACATTGTCCGATGCCTATGATTATCTGGAATATATGTCGGGTGAGCGGCCTACCCAACAGAACAGCGCGCTCACCGATTATGGTCTGAACAGCACGTCGCGTGCGCGTAAAGTCTCGGCCATCCGCGCGTTTTTTCGCTACCTGACCGATAAAAAACACCTTCTGGAGCATAATCCGATGAGCAATCTGGAGGCGCCGACCATTCGCAAGTCGCTGCCGGTCTATCTGACCACGGACGACAGCGTCAAACTGCTCGAATCCGTGCAAGGGGAGTATGCCGAGCGGGATTATTGTATTCTGACGTTTTTCCTCAACTGCGGGCTGCGTGTGTCCGAACTGGTGGGGCTGAATTTGTCGGATTTTCAGGGTGATACGGTGCGTGTGCTCGGCAAGGGCAACAAGGAGCGCACGGTCTATCTGAACGATGCCTGCAAACTGGCGCTGGAGCGATATCTGCCGAAACGCATCACACCGCATGACCGGGATAAAAACGCGCTGTTTATCAGTCGAAACCGCAATCGCATCAACGTGCAGACGGTTAAGTGGCTGGTGAAAAAGCATCTGGGGCAGGCGGGATTGGACACGCAGAAATATTCCGCACACAAGCTGCGACACACCGCCGCGACGCTGATGTATCAGAACGGTGTTGATATTCGCACCTTGCAAAATATTCTCGGACACACCAGCGTCAATACGACGATGATCTATACGCACATTGAGGACAGCAGCTTGCGGGAGGCGGCAGCCAAAAATCCGCTGGCTTCCGTGAAACCACAGGACAAAAATTCGTGAAGGACAGGAAAAGGCCGCGCAGCATCGCTGCACGGCCTTTTTGTTTTGGTTATGCATTGTGAGAAGCGATCACGTCGCTCATGTCATACATGCCGGGCTGCTGGCAGCCAGCCATAAATGCAGCGGCATCCACTGCGCCGACGGCAAATACCTCGCGCGAAAGCGCGGTGTGCTTGATCTCGATGATCTCATCGCGACCGCAGAATAGCACGCTGTGCTCGCCAACAATCGTACCGCCGCGGATTGCGGAAATGCCGATCTCATGGGCAGGGCGCTTTTCGCGGCGCTCGTGGCGGTCGTAAACGTATTCCGCGTCATAGGGCAGGGCGTCAGCTACTGCATCGGCCAGCATCAGTGCCGTACCGGATGGGGCATCAAGCTTCTGGTTGTGGTGCTTTTCGATGATTTCAACGTCGTATTTGTCGCCAAGCACCGCCGCAGACTTACGCAACAGCTCGGTCATCAGGTTAATGCCGATCGACATGTTGCCCGAGCGGAACACCGGAATCTCGCCGGACGCGGCGCGGATAGCCTGCAACTGTTCGGCAGAATGGCCGGTCGTGCAGATGACGACGGGCGTTTTATGCTGTTTGCAGTAGTCCAGCAAGTGCTCAGTGCTCGATGCGTTGGAAAAGTCAATGATCACGTCGCATGTACCGCCAAACTCGAACGGGTCGGCAAACACAGGGAAATTCGAATATTTCGTTGTATTGATATCAAACCCGGCGACAATTTCCATACCATCCCGGCCGCGGACAATATCCGCGATTACACGTCCCATCCGGCCGTTGCAGCCGGAAAGCGCAATTTTCAACATCTTTGTTAAGCTCCTTTTGGAAGTCTCAGATCTTGCAGCCCGCGGCAGCCAGTTCCTTGCGGATCAGCTCAATGTGCTCCGGTGTTGGCTCGACGAGCGGCAGGCGAAGCGGGCCGACGTTCCAGCCAAGGATTTCCATTGCCTTTTTGACGGGGATGGGGTTAACCTCGCAGAACAGGGCGTCGATCAGGTTGTGGAATGCAAATTGCATCTTAGCAGCTTCCGGATAGCGGTTCTCGAAGCACAGCTGGCACAGATCGTGCGTCTGCTGAGGCGCCACATTGGACAGCACTGAGATCACGCCTTTACCGCCCAGTGCCATCAGCGGGACGATCTGGTCGTCGTTACCGGACCAGATGTTGAGGTCGTCACCGCACAGGGCGCGCGCAGCAGCCAGCAGGCTGAAGTTGCCGGATGCGGCCTTGAGGCCGTTGATATTCGGATGCTTGGACAGGGTCTGCAAGGTTTCAGCAGTAAAGCAGACCCCTGTGCGGCTGGGTACGTTGTACAGGACGATCGGCAGGTCACAGCTGTCCGCAATCGCAGTGTAGTGCGCGATTAGACCACGCTGTGAGGTCTTGTTGTAGTACGGGGTGACCGACAGACCACCGTCTGCACCGCACTCCTTGGCAAACTTGGTCAGTTCGATCGCGTAGGCGGTATCATTCGACCCGACGCCTGCAACAACAGGGATGCGGTGGTTGACGTATTCACAGCACCAGGAGACAGCCTCGCGGTGCTCCTTGTCGTGCAGGGTGGACGACTCACCGGTCGTGCCGCAGACGATGATTGCGTCCGTGCCGTTGGCAATCTGGTGGTCGATGATGCGGCCAAATTCCTCATAGTTCACTTCGCCGGTCGACTTGAACGGTGTGATGATGGCGACACCTGCGCCGGTAAATACAGGATTCTTCATAATATAGGCTGCCTCCTTTAGCGGTCCATATAGCCTTCGGCACACAGCAGCTCCGCCATCAGAACGGCGCCGCCGGCCGCGCCGCGCAGGGTGTTATGCGACAGGCTGACAAACTTGTAATCATACAGGGCGTCCTCGCGAAGACGGCCGATCGAAACACCCATACCGCCTTCCAGATCGCGGTCGAGCTTGGTTTGCGGACGGTTGTCTTCCTCGAAATAGGTCAGGAAATGCTCGGGCGCAGAGGGGAGTTTCGGTTCCTGCGCGCGGCCCTTATAGCTGCGCCAACGCGCGATCATCTCCTCCTTAGTCGGTTTGTTCTTGAACTTTACAAATGCCGCTGCCATATGACCGTCAGACGCGGCCACACGCAAGCACTGCGCGGTGATGACCGGCGAGGTAGCAGGCTCGATGTGGTCGCCTTCGATGTGGCCCCAGACCTTCATCGGCTCTTTCTCGCTCTTTTCTTCCTCGCCGCCGATGTACGGGATAACATTGTCGACCATTTCTGGCCAGGTTTCAAAGGTCTTGCCCGCGCCGGAAATCGCCTGATAGGTGCAGACGGCGACTTCGGTCGGCTCAAAGTCGATCAGTGCGGACAGGGCAGGGACATAGCTCTGGATCGAGCAGTTGGACTTGACCGCGATAAAACCACGCTTGGTGCCAAGACGTTTCCGCTGCGCCGGGATGATCTGCGCGTGATCGGCGTTGATCTCCGGGATGATCATGGGAACATCGGGCGTCATGCGGTGTGCAGAGTTGTTCGAGCAGACCGGACACTCAAGCTTTGCATATTTTTCCTCCAGCGCGCGGATTTCATCCTTTTTCATATCGACTGCACAGAAGATAAAGTCTACCTTGGAGGCGATCTCCTCAGCGTCGGCCGTGGCATCGAGCATCACCATGTCACGATATTTCTCCGGCATCGGGACAGCCATTTTCCAGCGGCCTTCGCAGGCCTCGGCGTAGGTTTTGCCACGGTTGCGTGCGGAAGCGGCAAGCGCCACGACCTCAAACCAGGGATGATTTTCCAGCAGCAGTGAAAAACGCTGGCCAACCATGCCCGTAGCCCCGACAATACCCACTTTGTAGTGATTCATTTTGATCAAATCCTTCCAAAAGATTTATTAACGCTTGCATTTTTGCCAAACATGGACAAGAAAGAAAAAAACCGGTTGAAAAACCGGTATGATCTATACTATAATAGAAAGTGCGGGACAAGCCGCAGCCTTCCAAACAGGATAGCTCTCCACCGGCATTTCTGCTGATGACAGACGCAGGGATATTCTCCGGAACGTCCAGCCCGGGCTTGCCGCAACAAGAACCGGCTTCGGCGGAAGACCCTTTCTCGGCTGCTTAACGGGTTTACGGACCCTCCCAGACGATACTGATGAAAACCGCGCCTCTATCTTTGAAACTGTACTTTTCGTTCTTATTGTAGAATAAGGATATTTATTTGTCAATAGAACGCGTAAAAAATTAAAGGAGTGGAAACAATGAAGAGGATAATTTCCTTGTGCTTATGTATGTTGCTGGCGCTTGGCGGACTGTGCATGTCGGCGCCGGCTTCAGCGGTCGACACCAACGTGACGTTGCGCGTCGGCCTGACCATCGACGGGTCAAGCAGTTTTGCCGACCCGAAGCTGGAGAATGCGTCTGGTTATCCAACCGGCTATACGATTGGTCAGATGAATGGCACTACGTTTACCAGCAGCCAGACGGTTTCGTCCTCGCAGCTGACCATCCGGCTGGTGAACGATGCGTTTCAGGTGAGTGATACGGCGAGCGGTTCGGTGTTATATACCTCATCAGCTGGCGCAGACCATATCGCGATCCGACCGAACAGCACGCTGACTTGGTTTAAGGGTTATAAGTGGTACGGTGATTTCGTCTACCGCCGTGCATCGGGCAGCAACCTGACTGTAATAAACTATGTCGGGCTGGAGGACTATGTGAAAGGCGTGCTGCCGTACGAGATCAGCGCGGACTGGCCGGCAGAGGCGCAGAAGGCACAGGCTGTGTGTGCGCGTTCTTTCGCTTTGGGTACGCACAAACATGAGGGCAGCGGTTATGACCTGTGCAATACCACGAATTGTCAGGTCTATCTGGGCGCAAACCGCGCGACTGCACAGTCGGACGCGGCAGTGGAGGCAACCCGCGGTGAATATCTGACCTATAACGGCGACTTGATCGTTGGTTATTTCTTCTCGTCTGACGGCGGCGCGACTGAGGATGCGGTCAATGTCTGGGGCGGCGATTATCCCTACTTGCAGGGCAAAGAGGACCCATATGAGACCTACGACAGTTCGTGGAGCGTAACGCTTACGGCAGACGAGGTGCGCCAGAAGCTGACTAACGCGGGATATACGATCGGACAAATCGCTAATGTCGAAGTCACCAAGCGCACGGATAACGATAATGTCAATCAGGTGACTGTAACGGATACAAGTGGCAAGCAGGTGGTTATTTCCAAGTCGAATACGCGCACCGTATTCGGTTTGGACAGCATCCGTTATACCATCACGCCGAATACATCCAACAAGGCGGCTGCGCTGCCGCAGAGCGCCAGCCTGAAGATTGTTCCGTCGTCGCATAAGGTTCAGCTTGACGGCGAAGCGGTCAAACCGCAGGGCTATAATGTCAATGGCAATAATTATTACAAACTGCGGGACATTGCGTACTTACTCAGCGGCACGGACAGCCAGTTTAATGTAACATGGGAGGCGGATAAGAACCGCATCCTGCTGACCACCGAAAGCCCGTACCAGCTGGTGGGCGGAGAAATGACCGATTCGGTTTCGGCCGTCATCCAGAGCAGCTTGCCTTCGGATTCTGTAATCTCGCTCGACGGCAAGACGATTTCTCTGACCGGCTACCGCATTAACGGCAACAATTACTATCAGCTGCGCGCAATGGGTGACGCACTGGGGTTTGGTGTAGATTTTGATGAGGACAGCAAAACTGTGCTGATTACTTCTGATGAAACGCTGCCGGAAGACTCGGAGGGACCGTCTACGCCGGAGACCAAGCCGGATCAAAATGGGCAGCCGTCTACGCCACCGGTCAGCTATACCTTTACCGGTAGCGGCTGGGGGCATAGCGTCGGCATGAGCCAGTGGGGAGCATATGCGATGGCGCAGCAAGGCTTTACCTATGAGGAAATCCTTAAATTCTATTTTACCGGTATTGCAATCGCCGGTTGACGCAGCGAAAGAAAAGGAGGCATGGCATGGGCGCAGTGCGCCCATGCCTTTGTGATGAAAAAAAGCGATTTTTATTTTGACCTGCCCGAGCGTTTGATTGCGCAGCATCCACTGGAGCAGCGCGACGCGTCGCGCCTTTTGGTGCTCAACCGCGCGGATGGTTCGGTGACGCACCGGCACTTCCGCGACCTGCTCGAGTATGTGCAGCCGGGCGACTGCATGGTGTTCAACAACTCTCGTGTGATTCCGGCGCGGCTGATGGGGCACGCGGTCGGCAAGACAACGCCGATTGAAGTGCTTCTGCTGATCGACCGTGGCGAGGGTCTGTGGGAGTGCCTGACCCGTCCGGGGCGCAAGACCCGCGAAGGCGTCGAGCTGGTATTTGGTGACGGTTTGCTGACCGCAACAGTCGAGTCCGTCCAGCCGGATGGCAACCGGTTGATCCGTTTCCACTATGACGGTATCTTCCTTGAGATACTTGATAAACTGGGAACCATGCCGTTGCCACCTTATATCAAGGAAAAATTGGACGACCCCGAGCGATACCAGACGGTGTATTCCAAAACACCCGGCTCAGCCGCCGCGCCGACCGCAGGCTTACACTTTACGCCAGAACTACTGGAGCAGCTCAAGGCCAAAGGCGTTAGTTTGGCCTTTGTTACGCTGCACGTTGGTTTGGGTACGTTCCGTCCGGTCAAGGAGGATGAAATTACCGACCATGTGATGCACTCGGAATACTATGTCATGGACGGGGAAACTGCTGCTCTCATCAATAGAACGCGGGAAAACGGCGGAAAAATTTGGGCAGTAGGCACGACGGCCACCCGCACGCTTGAGACCATTGCCGCCGAGGACGGAACGGTGTGCGCGCAATCGGGCTGGACGGATATTTTCATTTATCCGGGCTACCGCTTCAAGGCGGTCGATCATCTGGTGACCAACTTTCACTTGCCGGAGTCGACGCTGATGATGCTGATTTCGGCCTTTGCCACCCGTGAGATGGTGATGGAGGCATACCGGCAGGCCATCGAGGAAGAATACCGATTTTTCTCATTCGGCGACTCCATGCTGCTTTATTAAATGTTACTGTGACAAGAGGGAATTATGCAAATCGGAACTTTTGAATTACTGAAAACGGAAGGAAATGCCCGTCGTGGTGTGTTCCATACTGCACACGGCACAGTGCAGACGCCGGTGTTCCAGAATGTCGGCACAGCGGGCGCGATCAAGGGTGCGGTCGATGCGTTTGACCTGAAAGAACTGGGCTGCCAGATTGAACTGTCCAACACATATCATCTGCATGTCCGCCCCGGTGACCAGATCGTTAAACAGATGGGCGGCCTCCATAAGTTTATGCGCTGGGACGGTCCGATGCTGACGGATTCGGGTGGATTTCAAGTGTTTTCGCTCGCAACGCTGCGCAAGATCCGCGAGGAAGGCGTAACCTTCCATTCGCATGTGGACGGCCGTAAGATTTTCATGGGGCCGGAGGAGAGCATGCGTATCCAATCCAACCTCGGTTCGGATATTGCGATGGCGTTTGACGAGTGCATTGAAAATCCTGCACCGCGCGAGTATGTCAAGGACTCGATCGACCGTACAACGCGCTGGCTGCGTCGCTGCAAAACTGAGCTCGACCGGCTGAATAGCCTGCCGGACACGGTAAACCCGCACCAGATGCTGTTTGGCATCAATCAGGGCAGTACCTACGACGATCTGCGCGTTGAGCATATGCAGCAGATCGCGGAGTTGGATCTGCCGGGCTATGCAATTGGCGGGCTGGCGGTGGGTGAAAGCACCGAGGTCATGTACCACATCCTCGACGTGGTATTGCCGCACGCGCCGGCAAACAAGCCGCGATACCTGATGGGGGTTGGTACGCCGTCTAACATCATTGAAGGTGTTGCCCGCGGGGTGGACTTTTTCGACTGCGTTATGCCGACGCGCAATGCGCGACACGGACATCTGTTTACGCACAACGGCATCATGAACATTATGAACGCCAAATATCAAACCGACGAACGGCCAATTGAAGAGGGCTGCCAATGTCCGACCTGCCGCCGGTTTAGCCGCGCCTACCTGCGCCATCTGCTCAAAAGCGGGGAAATGCTTTCTCAGCGCCTGCTGGTCATGCATAACCTGTGGTTTTATAATCACCTGATGCAGGAAATCCGCGATGCGCTCGATAACGGTACCTTTGCCGCGTTCCGCGCGGAATATAGCGAGAAGATGAGCAAGCGTATTTGATTTGCGCATATAAAGCCGGGTAAAACCCGGCTTTTTGCATGCATATCGTATATGACCGCCGCATACCTTTTGATGAAATGGGGTATTGCCGTGCGGATTCACAAAAAAACTATCCTTTATGCTGCAGGCGTGCTGGCCTGCGGAAATATTGCGCTGCAAGTGCTCGGCTTTGCCTATCGCGTACTGCTCAGCCATTATGCAGGTGCAGAGGGATTAGGGGTATACCGGCTGGTCAACTCGGTCTATCTGGTATGCAATGCAGGCTGCTTGTCTGGTGTCACCATGGCTTGTTCGCGGCTGAGCGCAGCAAGCGAAGCGCGTGGCGAGCAGTATAAAGTCCGTGCAGTTTTGCACCTTGCATTCCGCGTATTTTTCACGCTCTGCCTGTTGTGTGGCGTGGTGTTGTTACTGGACGGGCAGGGGATAGCGGGCGGTATATTAGGCGACAGCCGCTGTGCGCGGGCGTTTCCTTTCCTGCTGCTGTGTCTGGCGCTGACCGGCATAGAGAATATTTTTAAGTCCCTGTTCATCGGGCTGGAGCGCATGCAATATGCCGCTGTGTCCGAGGTCACCGAGCAACTCATCCGCATTGGTGCGGTCTGGTTGCTGCTCAGACAATACCAAGGCGAGAATTATGGCACGATTGCGATGCTCATTTTTGCGGGTATGGTGGCAAGTGAAATCTTCAGCGCATCTTTTTTGACCATATTGTACCGGCGTGGGTTGGCGGGACGCACGCCTGCCGCGCCGCTTGACCGCACAACTGCACGGCAGTTCTTTTTCATTGCACTGCCGGTGTCCGCATCTGCGCTGTTGGGAAACGTCATTGGCTCGGCAGGGTCAATCCTGCTGCCGAAGCGGCTGATGTTGGCTGGGTTGACCTATGAGCAGGCGCTATCCGCGCTCGGCGTGCTGTCCGGCATGGCGATGCCATTGCTGCTTTTGCCGGTTGCCTTGATTAGCTCAGTTTGCACGGCTCTGCTGCCCGCTGTGACCGCTGCGCAGGCAACCGGCAATCAAAAGCGCGTGCGCGCACTGACCGGCCGCGCGGTCACCACGGTTGGTCTGATCGGCGTGCCGGCAACGGCGGTTCTTGTGCCGCTCGCGCCTGCACTTAGCGCGCGTATTTTCGACCAATCGCTCAGCACACCCTATGTTTCGCTGCTCGGCGTGACAGCTATGTTATGCTATTACCAGATGGCCGCGGGCAGCCTGCTCAATGCGCTCGGAATGCAGCATTGGCAGGTGGTGATTTCAGTCAGTGCGGAGCTGCTGCAGGTACTGCTCATGTATCGCTGGTGTGCGCAGCCCGCTTGGGGTATCTATGGGTATCTGGGTGCGATGGCACTGACGGAAGCGCTGGCCTTTGTCTTATCGCTTACGCTGCTGCATCGGAAAACCGGTTTTGTGTTGCGGCCTGTGCGGCGTTTCGGCGTACCATTGCTGTGCGGTGCGGCACTGTACGGCTGGACACGCGTGTTTTTTGCATGGTTTTCTCAGCACAGCGTATCGGAGACTGCCGCGCTCTTTTGGACAGCGGCGGGTGCGGCTGCACTCTATCTGCTGGTGCTGAGGCTGATGGACGTGCATCTGTGGACGTATCTATCCCGGCGGATCGAAAAAACCGCGTTGCCGCGGTTACATCTCTGGTAAAGACTTGACAAACCGGGTAGAAACCGCTAAGATAACGACAAAAGGACGGCTCCTGCCCGCAGCTTCGGCAGGAGCCTTTTTGCAGGAAGAAAAGGGGAGTAGACCTATGGAATTGACCCTGTGCTGTCCGACATTGTTCGGTTTGGAAGGTATTGTTGCAGACGAGCTTCGTTTTGGTGGAAGCCTGACCGAAGTGCATGCGGAAAACGGTCGCGTGCTGTTCGAGGGCGATGAAAATACGCTGGCGTGGGCAAATCTCCATTTGCGCTGCGCCGAGCGCGTGCTCATCCGTCTGGGGACGTTCCCGGCCAAGACGTTTGATCAGTTGTTCGAGGGTGTGCGTGCGTTGCCATGGGAGCAATTCATCCCGCACGACGGTGCGTTCCCTGTCAAGGGGCACAGCCTGAATTCTGCGCTACACTCTATCCCGGACTGCCAGAAGATCGTGAAAAAGGCAGTGGCCGCGCGGCTGAGCTCGTGCTATCATCAGAACTGGTTTGAGGAAAGCGGCGCCAAGTATCAGATTCAGTTTGCTATTATGCACGACAAGGCCGAACTGTTTTTGGATACCTCCGGCGCGGGTTTGCACAAACGCGGATACCGTGCCAACAGTAATGCTGCCCCGCTGCGCGAGACGCTGGCGGCGGCGATGGTCAAGGTGGCACGCTGGCGTGGGCGAGAGCCGCTGATCGACCCGTTCTGTGGCTCGGGTACGATTGCGATTGAAGCGGCGCTGATTGCGCAGCGGCGTGCGCCCGGTCTGATGCGTGCATTTGATGCGGAAAAGTGGAACTGCATTGATGCAGCAGTCTGGCGGCAGGCACGCGAGGATGCGTTGGAGATGACCGACGGCAGCGCGCGCTTTGATATTGTCGGCAGTGACATTGACCCGGCCTGTGTGCAGCTTTCTATTGAGAATGCGCGCAAGGCAGGCGTATCCGGAACGGTGTTTTTTGAGCAAAAGGACGCGTTGGAGCGCGATTACCATGGCAGCGGCACGCTGTTTGCCAACCCGCCTTATGGTGAACGCCTGCTCGATGTACAAGCAGCGGAAGAATTGTACACAAAACTTGGTAGGGCGGTTGCGGGAAGCCCGATGAAGCAGTATATCCTCAGCTCAGATCCGCTATTCGAACGGTGCTATGGCCGTAAGGCGGACAAACGCCGCAAACTGTACAATGGTATGCTCAAATGTGAGCTGCATATGTACTTTAAGCACTCGGGTACCCGCACTGCTAAACCGCAAAAGCGGGATTGAACGGATTCACAAAAAATTTAAAATCTTTTTAGTGTTTTTTCCAAAAAAACACTTGCCATTCGGGAATACTTGATGTAATATAATACTCGAGTTAGCACTCTTGATATTTGAGTGCTAAACCCCTGAATGTGTTTATTCTAATTTTCATAGGAGGCATCCGTTATGAAACTCAAACCCCTTTGCGATCGTGTTGTGATCAAGATGGTCGAGGCGGAGGAGACCACCGCCAGTGGCATCATCCTGACGGCTTCCGCGCAGGAAAAGCCGCAGGTTGCAGAGATCATCGAGGTTGGCCCGGGTGGCGTGGTCGACGGCAAGGAGATCAAGATGGAGGTCCAGAAGGGCCAGAAGGTTATCACCAGCAAGTACACCGGCACCGAGGTTAAGCTGGACGGCGAAACCTATATCATCGTCCGCCAGAGCGATATCCTCGCAGTCGTTGAGTAATCAAAAGCAAACCAGGAGGTAATGCAATTATGGCAAAGCAGCTTATTTACGGCGAGGATGCGCGCAAGGCTCTGCAGCGCGGCATTGATCAGCTCGCCGATACCGTTAAGGTTACCATTGGCCCGAAAGGCCGCAACGTCGTACTCGATAAGAAGTATGGTGCGCCGCTGATCACCAACGACGGCGTGACCATCGCTAAGGAAATCGAGCTGGACGACGCATACGAGAACATGGGCGCGCAGCTCGTAAAGGAAGTTGCGACCAAGACCAACGATGTGGCCGGCGACGGCACCACCACTGCGACCGTACTGGCACAGGCATTCGTGCGCGAAGGCTTGAAGAACGTTGCAGCTGGTGCAAATCCGATGGTTATGCGCCGTGGCATCTCGAAGGCAGTCAACGCTGCTGTTGAGGCGATTGCGCAGAATTCCAAGACCGTAGACGGCACCAATGACATTGCGCGCGTTGGCGCGATCTCCTCGGGCGACGATGAGATCGGCAAGCTGATCGCGGAAGCGATGGAGAAGGTTTCAACTGACGGCGTTATCACCGTTGAGGAGTCCAAGACTGCTGAGACCTATTCTGAGGTCGTCGAAGGCATGCAGTTCGACCGCGGCTATGTGACCCCCTATATGTGCACCGATACCGAGAAGATGGAAGCAAATCTGGACGATGCACTCGTGCTGATCACCGACAAGAAGCTCTCCAACATTCAGGAGCTGCTGCCGATTCTCGAGCAGGTTGTCAAGTCTGGCAAGAAGCTGCTCATCATCGCTGAGGATATCGAGGGCGAGGCGCTGTCCACTCTGATCGTTAACCGCCTGCGCGGCACCTTTACCTGCGTAGCTGTTAAGGCTCCGGGCTTTGGTGACCGTCGCAAGGAGATGCTGCGTGACATCGCGATCCTGACAGGCGGCACTGTGATCTCCGAGGAGGTCGGCATTGAGCTTAAGGATGCGACGATGGATATGCTGGGCACTGCGCGTCAGATCAAGGTGACCAAGGAAAATACTACGATCGTTGATGGCGCTGGCGACAAGCAGGCGATTGCCAACCGTGTGGCCGAGATCCGTGGCGCGATTGAGCGCACTACCTCGGACTTTGACCGTGAGAAGCTGCAGGAACGTCTGGCTAAGCTTGCTGGCGGCGTTGCAGTTATCAAGGTTGGCGCGGCTACCGAGACCGAGATGAAGGAAAAGAAGCTGCGCATCGAGGACGCGCTCAATGCGACCCGTGCAGCCGTAGAGGAAGGCATCGTTGCGGGCGGCGGTGTAGCATACGTTAACGCGATTGCAGCGGTTGAGGCGCTGGCTGCGTCTGCGCAGGGCGATGAAAAGACCGGCATGCAGATCGTTGCGCGCGGTCTGGAAGCGCCGATGGCGCAGATCGCTGTGAATGCAGGCATTGAAGGCGCGATTGTTGTCGATAAGGTCAAGAATTCCGGCAAGGTTGGCTATGGCTTTGACGCTGCGACCGAGACCTACGGCGATATGATCGCTAACGGCATTGTCGACCCGACCAAGGTTAACCGTTCGGCCCTGCAGAACGCGGCATCTGTTGCGTCTATGGTACTGACCACCGAAAGTCTGGTTGCTGACAAGAAGGAGCCGGTTGTCCCGGCACCGGCAGCTCCGGATATGGGCGGCATGTACTAAGTCTGTAAAAAATAGAGTTGAGATTTGGCCCGGCGTATACCAATATTGGTGTGCGCCGGGCTTTTGTTGTGCAATTGCTGCCAAGAAAAAACCGTTGTTGTGATGGGTTTACGATAAGTACAAGATAATCATGGTTTTACTGTACATTCTGATAAAGGCATGCTATACTGTTGCCAAAGGAGGGATCAGAACCATGCTTTTTGGTGTCAACAGCCTGTACATTTGGGTGGCTGTGATCATACTATGTGTAGCGGTCGAAGCGTTCACACTCGACTTGTCCGCGATTTGGTTTGCCGTGGGTGGTGTGGCCGCGCTGATTGCGGCCAGTCTGTCGTTCAGCATATCGACGCAGCTGATCATCTTTGTACTCTTTTCAGCAGTTCTGCTCGCGTTGATGCGTCCATTTTGTCGTAAATTCCTCAAAACACGAAGCGAACCCACCAATGCTGACCGCATCATTGGAGAAACCGCCGTTGTGACGGAGCAGATCGACAATCTGCACGAGACGGGCGCAGTCAAGGTGTTCGGTACGGTGTGGACGGCGCGCAGTGAGGCCGATGCTGTAATCCCTGTGGGTGAAACCGTCAAAATTGTTGCAATCCGCGGTGTCAAAGCCGTGGTGCAAAAGGTAGGATAATTTTTCTGGAGTAAAGGAGTAAACTATGCCAATACCGTTTCTGATTTATGGACTTTGGATCCTGTTAGCCATCCTGCTCATCGCGTTTTTGGCCAGTAATATCGTTATTGTGCCGCAGGCCAAGGCGTATATCGTCGAGCGATTGGGCACCTACAAGTGCACTTGGAATACCGGCTTGCACATCAAGGTGCCGTTGTTTGAGCGCGTGGCGCGTCGCGTGACGCTTAAGGAACAGGTGGTGGATTTTCCGCCCCAGCCGGTTATCACTGAGGATAACGTTACGATGCAGATTGATACGGTCGTGTATTTCCAGATCACTGACCCCAAGCTGTTCACCTATGGTATTGAAAGCCCGATGGCAGCGATTGAAAACCTGACTGCGACCACGCTGCGTAACATCATCGGTGACCTCGAGCTTGACCAGACGCTGACCAGCCGCGATATTATCAACACCAAGATGCGTGCGATTCTGGATGAAGCGACCGACGCATGGGGCATTAAGGTCAACCGTGTGGAATTGAAGAATATCATTCCACCGGCAGCCATTCAGGAATCGATGGAAAAGCAGATGAAGGCTGAACGTGAGCGCCGTGAAGCGATTCTGGTGGCAGAGGGCAAGAAACAGTCTGCCATTCTGGTAGCGGAGGGCGAAAAGGAATCCACTGTACTGCGTGCAGAAGCGACCCGTCTGGCCAAGATTAAGGAAGCGGAAGGCGAGGCCGAGGCCTTGCTGACGGTGCAGAAGGCATTGGCCGATTCGATCGCAATGCTCAATCAGGCATCCCCGACAGAGCAGGTCATCAAGCTCAAGTCGCTGGAGGCATTCACCGCCGCTGCGGATGGTAAATCGACCAAAATTATTATCCCAAGCGAAATCCAAAGCCTTGCTGGCCTTGCGACTTCATTTAAGGAAGTTATTACCGAGCCAAAAGCAAATCAGTAAATCCAAAGCCCGCTGTGCAAAACGGCGGGCTTTTTGGTTAAAGTTTGGATATATTGGCCGCTTGTTTGCTTGCAACATGCCATATCCTGTGATAATATATATATAAGTTAAAGTATGCGTTGAAGGGGCGTTTGGATGCAGAAACATGTTTTTGTGATCAACGGCAGCGGTGGTGTCGGCAAAGATACAGTTTGCCAAATGGCGGCCGCATTCTGGCGGGTTCAAAACATTTCGTCCATTACACCTGTTTTGCAGGTCGCACATGCAGCTGGCTGGGATGGGGAGAAGTCCCCTGCGGCCAGGCGGTTTTTATCCCGTCTGAAAGAGGTTTGTATCGAATTTAACGATCTGCCGTTCCGATACTGTATGGAGCAGTACGGACAGTTCCTGCAAAGCGATGCAGAGATGCTATTTGTGCACATCCGGGAGCCGGAGGAAATTGAGCGTTTTCGACAGGCGGTCGGTATAAGTTGCCGAGCGGTACTGGTACGTCGGCCGACACTGGAACAGGTGCGTGGGGCCCTGGGAAATCGTTCGGATGATGGCGTAGACGCATATGCCTACGACGGAGTACTTATCAATGACGGCACACTGGATGAACTATCGCAAAAGGTGCACGACTTTTTCGGCCGTTGGATGGACAGCGAGCCGGAACAAACGTATGCAATGAAGGAAACCAAAGGTTAGAGAACAGAAAGGATCAGCACCCATGAGTGAGGAAAACAAGCAGAAACCAAAGCTGTCCGCGAAAGGCGGCGCGCATGTTGCAAAGTCCGGAAGTAAGGTATCGGCTGCGGCGCAGGCGGCAAAGGATGCTGCGGCAGAGGCAGCGGATATGCAAGCAGATAAGGCGGTGGACACGGAAGCGGTAGCTGCACAGCAGGTAGCTTCAGCAGAGCCGACGGCTGTGGAAACACCGACGATGCCCAAGCGCAACAAATATGCGGATAAGATGAATAAGAAAAAACGTCGCCTAAACCGAGGGGTGCGCATGGCAATCGGCATAGCCGTATTGCTGCTCCTGATTGCTGGCGGGGTCTTTTTGGTATGGAAAACCCGTGATACTGGTACGGAGACGACAGGGGAGACAACGGCTGTTGCAACGCGCGGTATGTTGGAAACGTACATCGAAGGCAGCGGTGTAACTGCAGCCAAAAAGCGCGAGGAACTTGGTCGCGATCTGAAGGGCACCATCACCAGTGTTTTAGTTGAGGTGGGCAGCGAGGTCAAGGAAGGGGACGAACTGGTTGTTGTCAACCCGACAGAGACCCGCAAAGAGTTGCAGACCGCGCAAACTGAGCTAACTGAGGCACAGCGCGCCGTAACGGACGCACAGGCTGAAGTATCATCGGCACAGAGCACGCTGAATGCGGCAAGGAATAAGCTGAACAAGCTGAATGTGACCGCACCGTTTACGGGAAAGATCATCCCTGCATCGGATGGGGAGGGAAATGAAACAACCTATCGCGTCGGCCAGCAGGTAAGCGAAGGCGAAGTCATTGGCTACATGGTTGATGACAGCACGATGAAGCTGTCGCAATATTTTAGTTCAGCATATCGCGGGGACATCCAGTCCGGGCAAACGGCTACTGTGTCTATTCCGTCTGTTATGAGTGAGGTTTCAGGCACAGTTTCCTCGGTTGAACAGTCTGAGAAGATCTCGGCAGAGGGCGTTAAGATGTTCCGTGTGGAAATTTCAGTCAAAAACCCGGGGACGTTGACCAAGGGTATGACGGCAACTGCGACGATCTCTACCGCATCACAAGGTGAAGTTTTCCCCGCGGAGTCCGGCACATTGGCGTATAGTCGCGAAGAAGCGGTTACAGCGCAGGTTAGCGGGGAGATTACAGCAGTCAATGGTATTGACTATTATAGTTACAACAGTGGCGCCACAATCATGAGCCTGACCAGCGATTCGGCACAGCAGGAGGTTACCACCGCACAAAACGGCGTTACCACTGCACAAAATGGTGTCACAGCGGCGCAAAAACAGGTAGCGGATAAACAGAAAGAGATCAGCGAACTAAAGAAGCTGATTGAAAATGCAACGCTCAAATCCCCGATTGACGGTGTAGTCGTCAGCCTCAATGCAGTGGAGCAGCAGGAAGTTACGGGGGCCGAACCGATAGTGGTCGTGGCTGACCTGAATGATATTGTGGTCAATGCGGATATCCTCTCGACCGATGTGGGCGCAGTGCAGTCCGGCCAATTTGCAACCATGAATATGTATAACTACGATGGTTCGCAACTGACGCTGACTGGTATGGTGGATTCTGTCGCGCTTGAACCGACGCAGGATTCCAGTGGCGGGCAGGGTAGCATGCCAACCTTCCGCGCAGTGATTTCGATTGACCCAATCGAAGGGCAGTCCATTTACAGCGGTATGATGGTTGATTATCAGATTACGACCGCGTCTTCGATGGATTGCCTGATGGTGCCTTCGCGTGCCATCGTCAACACAGAGGACGGCACGGCGGTGTTCGCAAAGCCGCTGACGGATGAAAACGGCGAGGAAATCCCGTTCTTTGAAACGTTGCCGATTCCGGAGGGCACAGAAGGTATCCCGCCCGAGTTTGTGCTTGTCCCGGTTGAAATTGGCATTTCGGATTCGACCAATACGGAAATCTATTGGGGCATTGAAGAAGGGACGACGGTCTATCTGGCTGGGCCGCAAGATCTGTACGCCGATATGAATATGGACGGCGGCGTCATGCTCGGATAAGGAGGGCGCGATGTTCAAGAAAAAAGCGCCTAAGGAAGCGGCACAGACTGTCGAAACAGAACAGCAGGCCGACGTGTTGTCCGAAACCGAAGAACGCGCTGACCTGCTGGTCGATGTACAGCAGATGAGCAAAATATATAATGAAGGGCAGGAAAATGAAGTCCGCGCGCTAGACAATATCTCGCTCGAAATCGCGTGGGGTGAATTTGTATGTATCCTTGGACAGTCTGGTTCGGGTAAGTCTACGTTAATGAATATCCTCGGCTGTCTGGATATCCCAACCTATGGCACATACTATTTAAACGGACAGCCGGTCAGCGAACTCAAACCGTCGGTGTTGTCCGGTATCCGCAACCGCGAGATCGGCTTTATCTTTCAGGGTTTCAACCTGATTCCCGCGCTGACTGCTTTGGAAAATGTTGAGCTTCCGCTGATTTACCGTGGCATGGGGCGGGATGAACGGCGCAGATTGGCAACCGAAGCGCTGATTTCGGTTGGATTGGAAAAACGCATGGAGCACCGCCCGGGCGAGATGTCAGGTGGCCAGCAGCAGCGCGTTGCGATTGCACGCGCGGTGGCGGCCAATCCGCCGATCATCATGGCCGATGAGCCGACCGGTAATCTGGATTCAGCATCCGGTCTGGAAATCATGCAACTGTTGCAGAAACTCAACGAACAAGGCACTTCAATCATTCTGATTACACATGACAACCATCTGGCGCAGATGGCCAAACGTATTGTGACCATTCAGGATGGCCGTATTCTGTCTGACAGGCCGGTACAGGAAGGGGTGGGCGCATGAATTGGCTGCAAACCATCCGTATGGCATGCAAATCCATCATGAACAACAAAGTACGCTCGATCCTGACCATGCTGGGCATTATCATTGGCGTGGCATCGGTTATTGCCATCGTAGCTTATTTTCAGGGCGGTACCAAGTTGCAACGGTTGCAGTATGAGGCGATGGGTGTCAACCGCATTGATGTTTCCGGCTATGGTGCGAAAAGTCGTGACTGGGAGGACTTTGAAGAATATTTGGATACAGAATTGGCAGACAAAGTGGCTGCATGGTCACCGCAGAGCCAATATTACGATTGGCAGAGCAATGGCATCCAATATCGTAGCCAAAAACTGACCAACGAAAACAGTTCTACTTATATGTACTTCGGCAATCAGGATTATGGCGAGGTGACAAGCCGCACCATCTCGGTCGGCCGTGATATTTCCAAGAGCGACTGCGATAACCGCGCACGTGTCTGCGTAATTGGCGAGACGCTCCAGAAGTACTTCTTCGGCGCCATGAGCCCGCTGGGACAAAAGCTGCGAATCGGCGGCAAAAGCTATGAGGTAATCGGCGTGTATGCTGGTAAATACGGTGGAAAGATCAATACTGAGGATCAACTGATCGTGTTTCCATACACGCTGCAGAACAGTATGATGAGCATGGGCGGTATGATGGATAAGCAGTATGTCATCAAGGCGGCATCCAAGGAGGATATTGATGAGCTGACCGAAACGCTGTTACCCGGTTTTATGCAAAGCCGTTGCGAGTCAGGCGGCGGGTACTTCAGCGCTTATTCCAATAGCCAGTGGCAGGAACAGTCGGAGGCTTCCTCCAATATGTACGCTATGCTTGGTGGTGGTATTGCGGGTATTTCGCTGCTGGTCGGCGGTATCGGCATTATGAATATCATGTTGGTTTCGGTAACCGAACGTACGCGTGAAATCGGTATTCGTATGGCGATTGGCGCGCGTAAACGCGATATCATCGGGCAGTTTTTAGTTGAGGCTGCGGTGGTATCCTGCTTTGGCGGGCTGATTGGCATTGTACTGGGTTGTTTCCTGTCTGCGATACTGGGCAACCTGTTGCTCATGCAGCAAATGCAAAACAGCTATATGCCGAGTATTGAGCAGTTCACTGTGCTGCCGTCCTTTGGACTGATTGTTGGTGCGTTCTTGTTTTCTGCACTGCTTGGCATCATTTTTGGTCTGTATCCCGCCAATAAGGCATCGAATTTGCAGCCGGTTGACGCGCTGCGCACGCAATGACATGAGGTAGGAACGATGAAAAAACGTTTATTGAGTATTCTGTTACTGCTGATTTTGGCAGTTACACCGGTATCAGCCGCGTTTTCTGATATTTCGGACAGTCGCCTGGAACAGACGGCCTCCGTGCTGGACGCACTGGGCATTATGGAGGGCATGGGCAACAACCGCTTTTCGCCGGATACCGCGTTGACCCGCGCCCAGTTTTGCAAGCTGGCGGTGACCGCAATGGGTTTTTCCGATGTGACCGCGTATGGCAGCTACACCATTTTTCCCGACGTGAAGAATACGCACTGGGCTGCACAATACATTAACGCCGCGGTGCGGCACCCCGACCTGAAAGAGCAGGCGATTATCCGCGGCTATGCGGATGGAACCTTTGGGCCGGATAAGTCGGTCAACTTCGGCGAAGTATCCACCATGCTGCTTCGCATGTTGGGATATACCGAGCAGGATATTGGCCCGTTCTGGCCCGCAGATTATATCGCACGGGCGCAGTCGTTGGGGCTGACGGACGGTGTTGACCTGACGGACGCCAAGGCAACGGTTACGCGTGGGCATGCGGCAACGATGTTGCTGAATACGCTGGGCACCCCGCTCAAAGGCGGTGAAGGCGGCGAGGGCGGTACGCTGTTGGACAAGGTTGCATCCGCAACGGTGGAAAACTGCATCTTGCTGGCAACAAGCGATACGAATGCATCGCTCGAACCCAATGAAGCGATATTCTATGAAAATGGTGCGATTGATGAAACACCGCGCAAAACAGCTGGCACGTTGGATCAGAGCCTGATCGGTATGCGCGGCACGCTGATAATCGGCAAGGAAGATAAAGCGGCGGTTGGCATCGTGCCGGACGATAACGAATCGGAAACCTTTACGGTAACTTCGGTCGAGCCGAACCGGGTGCGGACGGAAGGACGGTCGCTATACCCGGATCGCAACACGAAGGTGTTTATTGCACGTGACGGCTGGAAACTGAGCGCGTTTTCTGAGGTATGGGCGAATATTCATTCTGGCGATAAGCTGACCTGCTATTATGATGATTATGGCACGCTGGAACTGATGGCCGTACTGCCTACGGCAACCGCATCGGGCGGTCATTCGTTCGTTTACGGCGTGGCGACGGCGGTTAGCATTCCAGAAAATTATACGATCATCAAAAACGGCACTACGGTTGACGCAACCAAACTGAAAAAATATGATGTCGTTACGCTGGATGCGGCAAACCGTCAGGCACTTGTAACGGATGCCCGCATTACCGGCCGCTATCAGAGCGGAACGCCGACTATCAGCTATCCCCAGTCGGTGACGATGTATGGCATGACCTTTGCCATTTCGGATACGGCAGCGCTTAGCTTTGCCGACCTGAAATTAGACGCGGAAATCACACTGCTGTTTAACACCGAGGGTGCGGTGATTGCGGCATTCCCCAAGGCGCAAGTCAGTGCAGATATGCAAGGTGTTGTGACTGCCCTAAAGGATGGTCAGGCAACAGTGAACTTGTTTAATGGTCTGGTACTGCGTGATATCAATGTAGAGGCAACCGACTTGAATAGCATGGTGGGGCGTGTGGTCACCATTGCATCGACAAAGGACGGCACCGCGCGGTTGACAAAACGCAGTCTGGGCAGTAAAGTGTCCGGCAGCTGGACGATTGCGGATGCCAAACTGGGCGACCGCTTGGTTTCGCCGCAGGTGAAAGTGTACGAAGAAGTATTGCCCGGTGCGCCGCTGTGTGCGATCCAGAAAGAGGATATCGTGCAGGCGACCATCCAGTCTAAACAAATCCGGTATACCATAGCGGATAGCGCAGGTACAGTGACCAATATCGTGTTGGGTGATGTGACCGGCAACAGTTGGGTATATGGTTTCGTTTATCCGGAGCAACGCGTCAGCGACGAAGAATCTACTTATTTCGTTCGTGTTGAGTATTGGAACGGTTCGAAAATGGAGCAAGCGGTTTATCAGGTCGATAGCCTTTCCGGCATTGTAGGTAGTATTCCGGTTGGCATTCCTAAGGGATATTCAACAGCGGAGGGCGTTATCAACAGCGGCTTTACAACGCAAAAACTCAAACTAATCGATACTGTCGATGTAGAGGCTTTTGACGGCGCAGGCGGCGTACAAACCCACGACGGCTATTACGAGCTTGCGAGTGAAATCGGCGTATACGTTGAGTCAAGAGACGAGTTTATCTCCTTGCAAAGCGCTAAATCGAATTATAAGAGCTTCCGACTTTATGCCAATACTTCCGCTGAAAATGGCGGCAGGATTCGTATGATCGTCGTATCCTAAATGAAAAAAGCTACACCGCAGAACGAAAGTTCTGCGGTGTAGCTGCATTTTGGGCGTGTTACCAAATGGAAACGCGGTTTTCAGGGGCAACATACATGCCGTCGCCGGGCTGGATGTCAAAGGTTTCGTAAAATGCATCGAGTGATTGCAGCACACGGTTGGCGCGCAGTTTGTCTGGTGCGTGTACATCAGTTGTAGTGTAATATGCTGCGGTGGCGCGCGTCATAGTGGAGCACCAAGTATTTGCCATTGAGGTGAACAGCTTTGCGAGGTCTGGGTTTGCCTCGCGCTGGGCGGCAGTGAGGATGCATTGTGCCGCACCCAAGTCAGCAATGTTTTCGCTCAGTGTCAGCGTGCCGTTACAGGTGATGCCAGGAGCAGCTTCTACACCGTCATAAAATTCGACCACCTCGTCGCACAGTTGCTGGAACGCCGCATAATCCTCAGCCGTCCACCAGTCGGTAGCATTCCCATCCTTGTCGAATTTGGCACCGTTGTTATCAAAGGCGTGCGTGATCTCATGCGCAATGACATAGCCGATGCCGCCTAAGTTCTGCTCGCGAGGTGCATCAACATCATACATGGGCGCCTGAAGAATACCGGCTGGAAACACGATCTCATTATTCTGGGCGTTATACATCGCATTGACTGTGTAAACGGATAATCCCCATAAATCCTTGTTAACCGGCTCGTTTTGCCATTCAAACATCATCTGTTGCTGTGCTTTGGACAACGTGATGATATTGTCGAAGTAGCTGCCGCCCTGTTCGGCGGTTCTGAGCGTGATTCCCTTGAAATAGTCGTTCCATTTTCCATCGTCAGGATAGCCGACTTTGATGCGCATGGTTTCCAGCTTTTCAATTGCCTTCTGTTTGGTGGTTTCGCTCATCCAGTCAAGCTCTCGGATGCGGCTTTCGTAAATTTCAATGAAATCCCGCACCATATCTTCAACATCCGCCTTGGCTTCAGGTGAAAAATACGTTTGGGCGTACAGGCGGCCCAATTCATCGGATAGGTAATACTGCACCATCTGGGTTGCGTGTTCCTCGTCACTTACCGTACCGGAAGTGCCGAGGAACGCCTGTTGGTATTGATCGGCGGCATCCTTGAAATCCCGACTCAGATAACCACCGTAACCGGCCAAAATAGTCAGCCGCAGATAGGCTTTCAGATCGTCGAGATGCGCTTCGGTGAAGTACTTTGGCGTAGCTTCCAGTAGGCCGACATCGCTGACAATAATCTGCTCGTCCGATCGAGTCAGACCAGTCTGCTCATATAAATCATCCAGATCAAGCGTCGGGAACAGTGCCTTGAGCTGCTCCATTGTGTAGACGTTATAGGTCTTGTCAACATCGCTGTATTCTTGTCGATCAAGTGCATGTGTAGACAATTCCTTTTCCATTGCCCAGACACGCGCAGCGTCTGCTGCAGCGCTTTCCGCGTCTGCGCCACCGAGTTGGAACAGGGTCTGGATGTAGGTTAGATAAGCGTCCTTTTGCGTACCGCTATCTGTGGCATAAACTTCTTTGGTCAGCGACGGGGAGAAAGGGGAGAAGCCAACAGTATAGCGGGTGGAGTCCTTGGCATCGGCCGAGAGCACAAAACCGACCAGCAGGTTACCGCCCAGATCTTCTGCAATTTGACGTTTCACCGCCATAACGTCGTCCACACTCTGCGCGGCTTCGGCTGCTTCCAGATAGGCGCGGATTGGTGCAATACCTGCAGTATTGCGGGCATCCCAGTCAAGGATATTATTATACAACGCAGAAATGCGCGCTGCATCCTCATCAGATGGGTTGGCGACAGCCTGCTGAATCAATTTGGAAATTGGCTCGGTATCGTACATCAGGTCATACAATACGCCGGCTACCGAATGTCCGGGGGAGAGTTCTGCAGTATCCAGCCAATTTTTATTGACCGCAGCGTAGAAATCGTCCTTCGGATTGGTACCAAATAACGCATAGGTGCGCTGGATAAACAGTGCAAGCTGTTCCATTGTGATGTTTTCATCCGGTGAGAATGTGCTGTCCGAGGTGCCGGCGACAATACCCGACGATAGCACATTTGTCAGTTCTGCCTGCGCCCATGCAGGAATGTCGACGAAGTTAGCGGCAGCATAACCCTTCAGCGCGTTGTCGCCGACAGGCGTGGGCAGACTGCCAAATGCTCGCTGCAACATAATGAGGGCTTCGGCACGTGTAACCGGGTCGTTTTCCCGCAAATTACCGTCCGGATCGCCTTGCATGATATCGCTAGCCTGCACACCGGGATTGTAGTCATCCGCTGCTTCCAGCAGTGCGTCGCACACCTGCCCACGGGTTGCAGGCTGATCCGCATCATGAACGGCAAGTGCGGCAGGCAGAGAGGCAGTCATGCTGGCGGCAACCAGCAGGGAGGCTAAACATTGTTTCCATTTCATACAGGTTCCTCCTTCTAATGTATCATTGAAGTAATACAATTGTACATCTACCAGAATGGCATGTCAAGAGAAAAAGATTGTATATATCGTATATATACAAATTAGTATATTTCAATCTTTTTGTCAAGATGCATTCTGATATGTGGTTATAACGTGTTTCTACGAAATAGGGTAGGGGACAGTCCGGTCTTATCCGTAAACGCTATGATAAAGTTGACTTCACTGTGATAACCAACACGGAACGCAATTTCTTTGACAGATAGATTCGTCGACTGTAGCAGCGCCTTCGCCTCATCAATGCGATGCAGCATAATATACTCATGCGGGGAAAACCCTGTTGTGCTGCGGAATAGCCGAGAAAAATGGGAGGGGCTGAGGTGAACCGTTGATGCAATTTGTTTGACAGATAACGGCTCGAACAGATGCTCGTCAATGTAGCGAACAGCGCGCGTGATTGTAGTGTCTGTCGCAACCGTATGGGTAGGCGCGTGTGGGAGTAGTAATGTACATAAAATGCGGTAAATGCGTTGTGAACAATCAACTTCGCTGCTACACGAACTGCGTAATCCAGAGATAATGTGTGCCAGTTCCTGCTCGATACGGCTGTCTGGTGGCGGGGTAAAGGTTTGCCGTCCACCACGGAAAGCGAGGATCTGTTGGAAAAACGCGGCGGAATTGGAGCCGTCAAAATGCATCCACATCGCCTCGGTGGAACCGGTTGTATAAAACCGATGCGGCTTGTGGCAGTCGATCAGCGCAACCTGCCCACGTTCCGCTGAAAAAATCTGTGTGGTTTGAAAATACAAAGTACCAGCACGCACATAAGCCAAAAAGAAGTTTTTCTGACTTTCCTGCTTTGCTACGTCACAACTATCAAGAAAGTTGTATCGTTCGTCATAATAGTAATGCCCTACGCGTGTAACATAGAAAAAGAGGCTGCGTGCTGTGGTTGACGGTGTGTAAAAAAAGCGTTCCGAGCGCGATAATACGCCGGGTTCATTGGTCACTTTCATATGGCTTCACCTCTGTTTTATGATAGCACAAAATATAAATAAATTGCAGCATTTTATGATTGCAAACCAGATGTTATTTCGGTATGCTAACAAAAAAGGATAGGATAGCGCTTATTGCAGTCCTTAATGCTCCTGTTACAAAGGTGTTGCCATTATGATTCGAGAAAAGACATTTTATAAATCATTTATGGTTTTAGCACTATCTCTCGCGCTGCAAAACCTGCTGACCTATGGCGTAAATATGATGGATACACTGATGCTCGGACGGTATAGTCAGGATGCGATGGGCGGTGTCAGCCTATGCAATCAGGTTCAGTATCTGCTGCAAATGCTGGTTGTCGGTGCGGGCGAGGGCGCGGTTGTACTGGGCTCACAGTATTGGGGCAAAGGCAGGTTGGAACCTATTCCGCATATCATCGGCGTAGCGTTGCGCTTCGGTGGCGCACTCGCAGTTTTGATGTTCGGTGTCGTGTTGTTTTTTCCACACCAGCTTCTGTCGTTGCTATCCAATGACGCAGCCGTTATTGCACAGGGTGCCAAATACTTTCAAATCATTTGTTTTACCTACATTATTTTTACAGTCACCAATATATTGGTAGCGTCTTTACGCTCTATCGGTATTGTCAAGATCGGCTATGTTATCTCCGGCTCAACGCTGGTTATCAATGTTTGCCTGAACTACTGCCTGATTTACGGCAATTTCGGTTTTCCTGAATTGGGTGTGCGGGGTGCAGCCGTTGCAACGCTCGTGTCACGCTGCGTTGAGTTGCTGATCGTAATTTATTATTTAAAATACAAAGAGCATCGGCTTAACCTCACATTGCGCAAATTGCTCCATATAGACACGAGTTACATCCGCGACTATACGCGTGTTTCCTCGCCGGTACTGATCAACCAAGCTTTATGGGGTGTGGCGCAAATGGTGCAGACCGGTATCCTTGGCCATCTGGGTGGCGACGTGACCGCAGCTAATGCTATTGCGGTGCAGGTATTTCAGGTGCTGTCGGTGGTTGCATATGGCGCGGCATCGGCCTCGGGCATTGTGGTTGGCCGTATCATCGGCGAGGGAAACGAGCAGCGGCTGCATCCGCTCGTGCACACCTTGCAGGTACTGTTCATCGCAATCGGCCTGTGTTCCGGCTTTGCAATTTTTGCGTTGCGCGTACCGATTTTGCACCTGTTTGGCGGCACGTTGACTGAAAATGCCTATCGCTATTCCATGCAGTTCATGCTGGTGCTGGCGGTTACAACAGTCGGCACAGCGTATCAAATGGCGTGCGACAACGGTATCATCCGCGGCGGCGGTGACACTTCATTCAGTGCCAAGATGAATCTTGTCAGTATGTGGCTGATTATCGTGCCGTTTTCTGCAATGGCGGCATTTTGGTGGCAGTGCGCGCCGGTTGTCGTGTTTTTCCTGCTCAAGTGGGATCAGCTATATAAGGCGATCCCGGTTGTCATCAGGCTGCACAGTTGGAAATGGGTCAAAAAAGTAACCCGGCCTGACGATACCGCTTCAATCTGAATATTTCTCTTTCTCTCTCCCGAAAAGCCGGCCGTTTGGCCGGTTTTTCTGTTGACAAACGGGTAAAAGATGATATACTTTATGAGTAAGTATATAATGCAATGCAATGAGGAAACGAGTTTTCCGTTCGTCGGTTTACAGCGAGAGGGGAGAGTGCAAGCCCTTGGCCGAACCGGAATACAGCCACTTCCGAGCAGCCTTCGAAAGCAGGCCGCCTGATCCGCGATATCCGATCATCTAAGATGCGTTTTTGGGACGTAGATTAGGGTGGTACCGTGGAAGCATGCTTTCGCCCCTAACAGTAGGGCGGGAGCTTTTTTATTATGTAAAATTATTATTGGAGGATAAAGACAAATGCAGTACAGAAGTTTAAACGAACTGCGCGAAATGTACCTGAAGTTTTTTGAGACCAAGGGGCATCTCCGCTTGCCGAGCTTTTCGCTCATCCCGCAGAACGACCCGTCGCTGCTGCTGATCAACTCGGGCATGGCGCCGATGAAGCCGTACTTCACTGGCGAACAGGAGCCGCCGCGCCATCGCGTAACGACTTGCCAGAAGTGCATCCGAACGGGCGATATCGAAAACGTCGGCAAGACTGCGCGCCACGGTACGTTCTTTGAAATGCTGGGCAACTTCTCGTTCGGTGATTACTTCAAAAAGGAAGCGATCGCGTGGAGCTGGGAGTTCCTGACCAGCCCAGAGTGGGTTGGTATCGACCCGGACCGCTTGTATCCGTCCATTTATCAGGATGACGAGGAAGCATTTGAGATTTGGAACAAGGACATCGGCATTCCTGCCGAGCGCATTTTCCGCTTCGGCAAGGAGGACAACTTCTGGGAGCATGGTTCCGGCCCGTGCGGCCCCTGCTCGGAAATCTACTATGACCGCGGCCCGGAGTACGGCTGTGGTAAGCCTGGCTGCACGGTCGGCTGTGATTGCGACCGCTATATGGAGGTCTGGAACAACGTATTCTCGCAGTTCGACAACGATGGCAACGGTAATTACACCGAGCTGAAGCAGAAAAACATTGATACCGGCATGGGTCTGGAACGTCTGGCCTGTGTGGTGCAGGGTGTTGGCTCACTGTTTGATGTAGATACCGTGCGCAACATCACAAACAAGGTTTCTGAAATTGCGGGCAAGCACTACGGCGACAGCGAAAAGACCGATATTTCGCTGCGCGTTGTCACCGACCACATCCGTTCGACCGTTATGATGATCTGTGACGGCGTTATTCCGTCCAACGAAGGCCGCGGCTATGTGCTGCGCCGCCTGCTGCGCCGCGCTGCGCGTCACGGCAAGCTGCTCGGCATCGACCGTCCGTTCCTGTCCGAGGTTGCAACCACGGTAATTAACGAGTCCGGCGGCGCATACCCCGAACTGGTTGAAAAGCAGAAATATATCCACAAGGTCATTGAGAATGAAGAAGCCAGCTTCAACAAGACAATCGATAGCGGTCTGAATATTCTGAACGAGCGCATTGCAGCGGCGAATAGTAAGGAACTGCCTGCGGCCGACGCGTTCCAGCTGTACGACACTTATGGCTTCCCGATCGACCTGACGCTCGAAATCCTCGAGGAGCAGGGCATGACGACCAACCGTGAAGAATTTGATCGTCTGATGAACGAGCAGCGCGAGCGTGCGCGTGAAGATCGCAAAAAGATGGGCGATCTGGGCTGGCAGAGCGAAGACCTTGGTTTGGACAAGTCGATCAAGACCCGTTTTGACGGTTACGAGACGCTCGGCGAAGCCGCTAAGGTGCTGGCCATTGTCAACGAGGGTGAGCCTTCCGGCGCGGCAGCAAAGGGCGAGAAAATCACGGTCGTGCTTGACCATACCCCGTTCTATGCGGAAATGGGCGGTCAGATCGGTGACCACGGTATTCTGGAAGGCAAAAACGGTGTTGTAACCGTATCCGACGTACAGAAGACCAAGGACGGCAAGTATATGCATATCGGTGTAGTAACCGAGGGCGAGATCTCCGTCGAGGACGAGGTACAGGCCAAGGTTGATGCCGAGTATCGTCAGTCTATCTGCCGTGCGCATACTTCGACCCATCTGTTGCAGAAGGCACTGCGCAAGGTTCTGGGCGACCATGTTGAGCAGGCAGGTTCCTACACCGCAAATGATCATATCCGCTTTGATTTCACGCACTTCGCGGCGCTGACCCCCGAGGAGTTGGCACAGGTCGAGGCGCTGGTCAATGAAGACATTCTGGCTGGCTATCCGGTTATTACCGAGGAAATGGGCATCGACGAGGCCAAGAAGAAGGGCGCAATGGCGCTGTTTGGCGAGAAGTATGGTGCAGTGGTGCGTGTGGTGCAGGCTGGCGATTCGGTTGAACTGTGTGGCGGCACACATCTGGATAACACAGCCAAGGCCGGTTCGTTCAAGATCATCGGCGAAGCATCTGTCGCAGCCGGTGTACGCCGTATTGAAGCGGTTACTGGTAAGGCTGTGTTGGACTTCCTCAACGAGCGGCAGCAGATTTTGAGCGAAGCGGCAGCCACGCTCAAGACCTCTCCGAACGAATTACCTGCCAAGATTGAGCAGACGGTCAGCGAACTGCGCGCCATGATGAAAGAAAAAGAGAAACTGACCAGTAAGGTTGCGTCGTTGCAGATGGTTGATCTGCTTAACGTCGCGCGCGATGTTAAGGGCGTCAATGTAATTGCAACCAAGCTGGAGGATGCCTCTGCTGAGACGCTGCGCACGATGGGCGATAACGTCAAGGAAAAAGCACCGAATATGGTCGCGGTACTGTCCGCAGTGAACGACGGCAAGGTTAACCTGCTGTGTGTTTGCGGTACGGAAGCCGTCAAGAAGGGTGCGCACGCAGGTAAGATCATCAAGGAAGTTGCCAAGATGGTTGGCGGCGGCGGCGGCGGCCGTCCGGACAGCGCTACTGCGGGCGGCAAGCAGCCGGAAAAATTGGAGGAAGCGCTTGAAGCTGTCAATAATATTGTTGAAGCGCAGCTCTAAATTCGCTATAATAGAGATAGCTCAATAGAAAGGGGCGGTTTGCATGCAGGATTGCCTGTTCTGTAAAATCGTTGCAGGGGAGATCCCTTCGAAAAAGGTCTATGAGGACGAGCAGTGCTATGCCTTCTATGATATCGACCCGCAGGCGCCGACGCATTTTCTGGTGATTCCGAAGCAGCATATTCAGTCGGTTGCCGCGGTGGATGCGTCCAACAGTGCGATTGTCGCACACTGTTTTGAAGTCATCGCTAAGGTTGCCAAGGATTTGGGGCTTGACAGTTTTCGTGTCGTGTCCAACATTGGTGAGCAGGCTGGGCAAAGTGTGTTCCACCTGCATTTCCATGTGCTCTCCGGCCGTGACATGACCTGGCCGCCGGGCTGATATCTGCAAAAAAGAAGTGGCATAACCGCCACTTCTTTTTTCTCACCGGACACAGACAACAGGGGAAGGGGGAACAGGGATGTACGAACGCCCGCTGGTTTATCTGGTACCGGCCGCGGCCGCTGCGACCTTTGCGGCGGTGTGTTTGAATGTTTCACTCGCGCCTAGTTTGACGCTGGTGCTGGCCGCAGTCTTTCTTGGGCTGGCTGGTGCGCTGACCGCCCATCGACTCCCGCTTACGCTGTGCTGTATGCTGGCAGCGGCAGCGATTGCGCTTACTGGAGTAACCGTGTACCAGCGCGTGTTCGTCTCTCCGGTACGCGAACTCAACGGTAAACACGCCGAAATCACCGCGACCGTACTGCAGGATACGGAGGTATATGAGGACAGCCAACGCGCTGAGCTATCAGTAGATGACAATGACGTATTGCCACGCAGTTTTAAAATGTACTGCTATCTGCCATTGACCGATATGCCGTTGCTGGCGGGCGATCGTATTAAAGTCAATGTCGGCTTTTACCTACCGAGCAACACCGAAGGCTTTGACCGTGCAGCCTATCAGGCAGCAGACGGGTGCTATATTGCAGCGTCTTATACCGAAATCGATGATGATATGCCGGTTTCCTTCGCTGTAACACAGACCGACAATCCGTCTCTGCGTTGGCTGCCTAACCGCATTGCACGGTTTTGCAAGCAAGCGGTGACAAATGCTCTGCCAACCCGCGAGGCCGGTCTGCTGGCCGGCCTGCTGATCGGGGATAAAAACGGGATTACGGATGATGATACGCTTTCCCTGCGCATAGCAGGATTGAGTCATCTGGTCGCTGTTTCCGGCCTGCATGTTGGCTTTTTGGTGGCGTTTTGTTATCTGATTTTCGGGCGACGGCTGGGAACCTATCTGTCTGTACCGCTTATTTTGCTGTTTGTGCCAATTGCCGGTGCATCTCCGTCAGTCATCCGCGCCGCAGTAATGTATTTGATTGCAGCGGGTGCGTTCCTGACAAAGCGGGAGGCAAACACACTCAACTCGCTGTTTGCGGCGTTAGCGCTGCTGCTGATACAAAATCCATATGCCATCGCAAATTTGAGCTTGCAGCTATCTTTCGCGGCGACGCTTGGATTGGTGCTGTTAGCCGGCAAAATGCAACGGAAACTACTACATCCCTTCCGCAACCAACCCAAACCAGTGCGTAAGCTGGCGGCGGTCGTGGCAGGCGCCCTATCCTGTACCGTATGCGCCACCATTTTCACCGCGCCGATTTTGCTTTCTTCTTTCGGTTATATCTCTATTTTATCTGTTTTGAGCAATTTAGCAGTTGTCGGTGTGACAGCAGTTGCCTTTATCGCAGGTTTTCTACTATGCATCGCATCCGCAATTTTCCCACCTGCGGTGCCGCTATTTGCATTGCTCGCCAAATGGCCGCTAACCTACATTTTGTGGGTGGCCGACCGTGTATCTGCCATTCCGTTCGGCATGGTCGACTGGGGCAATGGCTTTGGCCTAGCCGCGCTTGCGGTTTTCGGGGCGGCGGTTCTCCTATGGTTGTTAGCTGGTAACCATATCAAGTGGAAATTTGCGCTGCCTGTGATTGGCGTGTTGCTGGTTGGTCTGAGCGGTGCAAGCGCCTACCAGTATCTTAGCAGCTACCGCGTGACTTATTTGCCTTGTGGTTCGGGACAGGCAATTTTGGTATCTGATGCACGTCAGGCAACGCTTATTGACTGCGCAGGAGATGGCGGCTACCGCAATGCATCAGAACTGGTCACAGAATGGATGCGGATGAACGGCGTGTCCCGTATCGACACACTGATCTTGACGGCCGTAGACAAAGGGCACGCGCGCGATCTGCCCGCATTGCTTGAAACGGTTGAGGTAGGGAAAATTATAATCCCATCTGGCTGTAAGGAAACCAAAAACAATGCGGATCTACTTGCCTTATGTGCACAGCAAGATGCACAGTCTATCACAGAAGCGCAAAGCATTTTTGCAGGGGAAGTACCGTTGACTGTCTTTCCTGTAACGGATGGTAAGCTGGGCGTACAAATTGCAGAGGAAATATTGGTTCTTCATAGCCCGACGCAAAAGCAGCTCGCGGCTTTTTTGGAAACTGCATCGGTCACGGCGCCGGAGATCGTGTTGTCTGAACGCAACTTGGAGGATGAGGAACTACTCGAGCAGGCATTGTCACAGCTTGACGCCGAACGGCTGGTTGTACAGGCTGGGTTTACCGACCTGCCCAATACATACTGTGATTTACCAGTCGACAGCCCATATCGTGTAGGCGAATTGATGCGGCAATACCAAAAGGAGTGAACCCCATGCCCGCAGAAAAGAATAAAAACGGCAAAGCACAATTGATCCGTGACTTGAAAAACGGGACTTTTGCGCCACTTTACATTATCTATGGTGAAGAAAGTTACCTTAAAGAATATTATTTAAAGCAACTGCGGGAAAAGGTGGTCGACCCCGCATTCGCTGATTTTAATTTGGTCGAGCTGGAAGGGAAAGGGCTGACGATAGAACAATTATCCGAGGCGATCGACAGCTATCCGGCCATGTCGGAGAAAAAGCTGGTTGTAGTGACTGATTTTGACTTATTTAAGCCGCCTGCGGGCTTTGCCGACCAATTACCAACGCTGCTGAGTGACCTGCCGGACTACCTCTGTCTGGTGTTTTACTATGATATTCTGGATGGCAAACCGGACAAACGCACAAAATTGTACAAACAGCTGGATAAAAGCGCTTGCTTTGCGGATTTTTCCCGCATGGAGGAACGCGAACTGGTGGCATGGATTGAGCGGCGCGCCAAGGCGCTGGGTCGCTTTATCGCACCAGATGATGCGACATATCTGATTTTCCTGTGTGGCAACGACATGACCAACCTCGCTGGTGAGATCGATAAGGCTGTCTCGCACAGCACGACGGGCGAGATCAAACGGTACAATATTGACGCGGTGTGTTCTCCCGTGCTGGACGCGGTGGTGTTTGATTTGACGGATGCTATCACGGCAGGGAAATTTGCGCACGCGGTTGGATTAGTTGGTGAACTCATTATGCAGAAAAACAACGAAGTAATGATTTTCACCACGATTACACGTCATATTCAGCGTCTATACGCAGCAAAACTATGTGCCGAGGCGCATGTGGGTGAAAAGCAGCTGATGGAAATGATCGGCTCCAAATCACCATACTATGCAAGGCAATTGCAAAATGCGGCACGGCGTGTCTCGTTGGCCTGGTTGCGTCGAGCAGCGTCATTATGTGGGGAAACGGATGCTGCCCTGAAAGGCAGTGCGGTTGACCGCCAAAAGCAGATCGAACTGGCGCTATTGGCGATGGCGGTGCCTGAGGAGGGAAGAAAATGATCCGTGTGCGTGAGGCAATTCTGGTAGAAGGGCGGTATGATGTCAACACGGTGCGGCAGGTGGTAGACGCGGTCGTTCTCGAAACCGGTGGGTTCCGCATCTTCAACAATAAGGATCAACTGCGGTTGCTGCGGCGTATCGCTACCGCACGCGGCTTAATTTTGCTGACCGATAGTGACGGTGCGGGTTTTGTCATCCGGAATTATATCAAGAGCACATTGCCTCCGGGCAGCATCAAACAGGCATATATCCCGGATATCAATGGTAAGGAGCGCCGCAAACGGCACGGCTCTAAAGAGGGCAAGTTGGGCGTTGAGGGGATGCGGCCGGAAGTGATTTTGCAGGCGCTACGCCGTGCTGGCGCAACCTTTGAGGAAGAGGGAAGTGAACCGGCAATCCATCATGCCCCTATCACCAAGGCTGATTTTTACGAGTGGGGCCTATCTGGTCGACCGGACAGTGCCAAACGCCGTGCCGCTGTGTTGCATGCGCTTGATCTTCCTGCACATATGACGGCAAATGCGTTGCTTGATTTTATCAATGCGGTTGGTACGCGTGTCGAAATCGAGCAGATTATCCAACAGATTGGGGTAGGGGATTGACAAGGACGCTATACAGCCGTATAATATTGTTTAGAAAATTTATGTTCTGTTTCAGGGCGGAGTGAAAGTCTCCACCGGCAGTATACGGGCAACAGTCCGATAGTCTGCGAGCCGCAAGGCATGACGGGTGTAAATCCCGACCGACGGTTATAGTCCGGATGGAAGAAACAGGTGTATTTTGGTACGTCTGCGCCCTTGGAGCCTGCCTCCAAGGGTTTTTATTTTCCCGACAGAACACCGAAAAGAGGTAAGTCTAACTATGAAAAAAGTAAGCAAAATCACTTATACTGCCATTTTTGCGGCGATTGCGACGATTCTAATGTACTTTGAATTTCCTATCCCATTTATGCCGCCGTTTCTCAAGGTAGATTTGTCTGGTGCAGTTGTGCTGATCGGTGCATTTATCTTTGGCATTGCGCCTGCCATTACGATGATTGGCATCAAGGATCTGATCCATTTGACGCAGTCACAGACGGCCGGATCAGGCGAACTGGCGGATTTTCTGATGCTTTCTACACTGGTTATTGTCGCGGTGCTGATCTATCGCGCGCACAAGACCCGAAAAATTGCGGTTATCGGCTGTCTGTGCGGTTCAGTTGCGATGGCTTGCATGGGTATGCTGACCAACTATTATCTGATTATCCCGTTCTACGTTAACGGGATGGGTTGGAATCTGGATGCAATTTTTGAAATGTGCCGGGCAGTCAACCCAGCAATTAACGGTATGGCTGCCTACTTACTGATTGGCATTCTGCCGTTTAACCTGATTAAGGGCGTCATCTTGACGCTGATTACGATGGTAGCATATAAGAAATTGAGCGTTTTTATCAAATCTAAGCAGATTGCTATACATGGTCATCAGCAGGTCAATTGAGTATGGAATGGGGGACACAGACGGGCATAGACCCGTCCGTGTCCTTTTACTATCTTTACATCGGAGGAAAATAGAATGACAAAAAAGAAGCGAGTTGTTTATTCACTATTGTTGTGTGCTGTCGGTGTAGGTATCGCTGGGCTGCAATACGACTTGACGCCACGATATTACAGCGTACAAACAGAGAAGATATCGGCAGGGGAGAGTGTGCGCTTAGTCGTGCTGTCTGATCTACATAGCGGGACATACGGCAAGAATCAAGGACAATTACTGTACCATATCCGTGAGCAGCGGCCTGATTTGCTCCTGCTTTGCGGAGATATTGTGGATGACAAACGCTCCCAAGACGGCGCAAGACAATTACTTTCTCAATTGTCTTCTATTGCACCGTGCTACTATGTATCCGGAAACCATGAACTCTGGAGTGATAACTATGAGGAAATCTTTGGCATGATTGAGGGGTATGGTATCCGCGTATTGCGTAATGATTACGAAAAAATCACAGTAAACAACATTGATTTGACAATCTGCGGTGTAGATGACCCGGCAGCGTATGGAACCCGGCAGCGTCGTTCCTACGGCAATAACTTGAGATATCAAGCCGCATTGGAGACATTCGACGCGCTACAGACCGATGACTTTACGATTTTACTGGCGCACCGACCGGAATATATAGAAGAATACGCAAAACATCCATTCGATTTAACCCTGTGTGGACATGCGCACGGTGGCCAATGGCGCATCCCATATTTGATGAATGGTCTTATCGCTCCGAATCAGGGTTGGTTTCCGAAATATGCCGGTGGTCAGTATTCCTGTGGCGATATGACAGAAATCGTCAGTCGTGGCTTGGCACGCGATTGGAAACCGCGGATTTTTAATCCGCCAGAAATCGTTGTGGTGGAGGTAAAAGGAATTGCGGGCGGCAAATGATGCCGTTCGCAATCCATTGAGAAAATAGGGTGTCCTAAAAAAACAATATATTTAATTATACAAAAGAAAAGTTTTGTACAATTAAGGGTAGACAAATTGCACGCGCTTTAACACAACAGCCGGATACGCTGATTCATCCAACGTATCCGGCTGTTGCTCATTTCCATGTCACTTCAATCGGATTTTGATTCACTAACTGCACAATTTCATTCGAATTATAGCTATCCGTAAGCACATTGCGCAAACTGCTTTGGTATTGTGCTAAAAATACCAATCCGGTGTTATCAAAAATTACCGCATCAAAACATGGCGCATACCTGAATCCTGTGGTTTGGTCGATATTTTCATAGGCAACGGCTAATTTCCCGTTATGGTAGGCTACTGCTTTGCTATCCATGCGCCACGGCAGATATTCTAAATTCAACGTGTTTGGCGTCTGCATATCAATACGAAATGTACCATCGCCATTTGGCAGCAGCACTGTCGCGGTTTGGTCAATAACAGTGACGATAAAATCGTCGCTTTCTAACAGATTGTACCACGCACCATCATCCGCCTGTGTCGATTGAGTTTTCAGACGCTGTATCTGCTGCATGGTATCCAGTGCTATGATTGTTAAAAAATAGTCATTCTTGCGCCGCGTGTACAACAGCAACGTTCCATCGTCTTCCCACTGGCGTAATTGTAGAAATTCCTCTGTGGGATCGATTGGAAATACCATTCGCAGGCTGTCCAGATGCAAACATCCATTTTCTGTAACTTCCGTTCCTCCATCCTTCAGAGTCTTAACGACACCTGCCGTATAGTCCAACGCATATATGCCATATCCGCCCGGAATCAGGCTGGTATCTACCGTGTTCCCTTTTAAAGTGTGGTTATTAAATGTAAAGTAACAGGTTTTTGGTGTAACAACACTTTGCGTATCCAGATAGAATTGATCCCCTTCGTCATTTCCAGAACTGCCGGTAGCGAGAGAACCATCACGATTTTTTGTCAGCGAAATGGTAATCCGTTCCGTTGGCAGGACAGGAATGCGAAAAAATTCCTGTAACTTATTCCACATCGCAAGGCTGTCATTCTGACTGGGACCATACGTCCAAATACCAAAATCGTGATTGATTCCTTCTAAACTGACAAAGCCTTCCAATGGATAATATTCGCAATAATCTGCAACCATGATGGTTTTTTCTATCTCTTTATCGGTAGCTGCGCTGTCATACAACTCCTGATAAACACGCTCTAATCCAGTTTGTCGATACTTTGGCGTATCCCGAAAATTGCTGCCGCTGGATTGAACGGCTGAGTAAATTTCAACGCCTTGATAAGACTGGTCATATGGCTGCTCTTGTTCAGTGTTGAAAAAATGGTACTCTGTTTGTGTTTGCGGTGCACCATCTTGCAGTTTTGTCGTGCTGTCCCAGAACAGGCGATTGCCATAGGTTGCGTGTGTCTGCACAGACAGCCCATCCGCAACCGCTGGATCGCCTGAGAGTATGGTCTGGATAAACCGCACCTGATCGTGCGCTGCATACACTGTTTGGGCACACCAACCGACTGCAGCGGCTCCGAATACTAACAGTGCAGCTATAAGCCCCAATGCTTTGCGCATGCACTACCCCTCCCCTCCTGTGATGTCATCCAGTGCGCGACTGACGCGGTCGGCACTATAATGGTAGGTCTGCTTGATGTACTCCATCAGGCTGATGTGTTGCTCCTCAAGGTCGGAAGCTGCCACATCACCCACAATTTCCCCTTTTCGGATCAGCACTGCACGGCTGATGAAGTTGGAAACTTCTTCGATCAAATGGGTGGATAAAAGGATCGTCTCGTTTGGTTCAAGGATGCCGAGCAGCACCTTGTAAAAATCCTCTCGGTTAAACACGTCGTTGCCTGCAAACGGCTCATCCATTAGGATGTAATCTGCGCCCTGACACAGCGCCAAAATAACTTCAAACTGGTTCTTCTGACCGGTTGAAAAACCACGCAACGTTTTGTGTATCGGCAGTTCGAAAAAGTCCATCAATCCGGTAAAACGCTTGTCGATAAATCGTGGAAAATGCTCCCGGTAAAACTGTCGGTGTGCCTCGGCGGTCAGATTTGGGAAAAACGAGTGTTCGCTTGTGGCGAAAGATAGCCGCTCGATGTTCTGGCAGGTGATTGGAGAGCCATCCAATGTGATCTCCCCATCGTAGCGCAAAAAGCGGAGAATGCACTTCATCAGCGTCGTCTTACCTGCACCGTTTTTCCCGAACAGGCCAATGATTTCACCCGGGCCAACCGTCAAGTCAACTTTTTGCAGCGCTGGCGTGCCGCGTAAGCGTTGGATTAGCGAATAGCTTTTGCACACATTCTTGATTTCCAGCATAGTGAATCCCCCCTTATGGTAAGCATTGGGCAGGTGTTATCCAATAGTACATGCCCAGAAACAACAGTTTGAGCAGTTGTGCTGCCAACAGGCAAGCAACAGCTTCTGCAATTGGCAGTGTGATATCGCGCCGGAGCCATTCCCACCGCTGCGGCAGGCGGCGCATCAGATAGATGCTTTTACTGCCACCCGTATAATAACTGACGTGATGAGGTATTGCACTGGCTAATGCGCAAAGCGCTACAAGGTAGAAAAACCAAAGCCCTCGCCCTAATACTGCATCAAATGGCAACATGATGGCATCCGATCGTAACACCAACTCCCCGCCGATGCGATCGAACAAAGATTCGTAGGAAGCACGCAATGAAACACCATAAATCAGAACCGCACAGCAGGCAGCCCCCGCCAGACTGACGCCAAGACGTTTTACCTCTTCTTCGATATTGGTGCCAGGCGGTGCATAACTCGTCAAATCAATCTGCTTCATCGGTTTCCACCTCCTCTGCGTTGAACCAAACATCCCAGATGGCATAGGCTCCACAGCACAAATTGATTAACGTCAATATAATATCGGATGTCATGCTACCGAGTGGCTGCTTAAAATGCCAAAGGTACAAAAGTGCGACCGGGATTAACGTAGTCGGCTTTCTGCCGTATCGCATTTGCACTACGGCATCTGCCGTAGCAAGCGCCAATGCTACCCATGCAATGATCAGCCAGACCCATCGGCTGACCTCTTCAAGCGGTAGGATGCTATGCAGAAACTCGTTGCAGTAAAACGCCAGAAACAGCGTCTGCCCTGAGGCATCTGCTGCCGCAGGCTGCATCAGAAAATATCTGCATAATACCGTAATGGTGATGATTTCGGTCATCCAGAGCAATACATAGCATAAAAAGCATGTTAAACTGTGCCATAAAAACGCGGCACGTTCTGAAATACGCAGGCGACGCACCGTATAGCCGCCACCTTGCATACGGGACAACAATATAATCAGTAACGCTACAACAGCAGCCCACGCCAGATAGAAATACTTCGACTGCACAACGGCTTCCAAGGAAGCTGCCCCATGTTGCATCTGCCACAGGAACAATCCGGTCTGCGTGGCAATAAGCAACGCCATTGTGAATAGTAGAAGAAAAATTGCACTGCGCACATATAGCATTAACACGGAAAGATGTTTATTCCCCATGTTCCTTACTCCTCTCAATCCCAAAAGGTTTCGATCAAACGTAGCGCTTCCGGCTTGGACAGCCCCATCTGTTTCATCGCCTGCACTACGCTTTTGGCATCGTTCTCCAATAGCTCTGCCCGGATGCGAGTAGTTTGCTCATCATCCAGAACCATACAACTTTTTGCGCCAGTATGTGAGCGGATCAATCCTTCTTCCTCAAGTTGCCGGTAGGCTTTCTGCACAGTGTTTGGATTGACACCGAGTAGTGCGCTCAGTGCCCGCCGAGATGGCAGTTCATCTCCATCCTGTATCTCACCAGATACGGCGCTGCGCTTGAGAAATAGTAGAATTTGCTGGTAGATCGGGGTTCCCTCTTCCATGTGGAACCCGTCAAACGAGATCAATGTGGAACCCCTCCTTTCTCCACAACCGTATTATAGGAGTAATACGCTTTCTATAACTGTATTATATCTATGATACGGTTTACCGTCAAGCGTTGGAGCTGCAATTTTCTTGGCATAGGCATAGAAAAACACCTGACACATTTGTGTACTGTGTCAGGTGTTGCTATGATGTTCCAGATACTCAATAACATGCGCAATGGCGTCATGGTTGTTGTCGCGGATGCGCACATCCGCGCGACACAAAATATCCGGCGCGGCATTGGCAGGGACAAAGCCAATTGCCGCCCAATCCAACATGGATAGATCATTGTCGCTATCCCCTACCGAAAATACGCGTTCGCGAGGCACGTTGCAGGATGCGGCAATTTGTCGTAATGCGGTCCCCTTGCCTACCCCGCATCGCGTGACCTCGCAAAACGTCGGCATGGTCGCTACAGCGCTGAATACATCCCCAAAGGGTATCAGATAAGTACGTAGCGCCGCAATCACATCCATTGCGCCGGTGAAGTTGATCTGACACCAGCTGGACGGGTCAGGCAAGGCAGATGGCGGCACACAGTCGTAGTTCAGATGCAGCACACGCATATGGTGTTCGGTTTCCGGACTCATACGGCAAACCAAAATACGTTTTTCAAGAAAAACTTCGCAGCCAACTTGTGGAAAGCGCTCCAGTACATCATTCACCAGCGCACGTGACTGCGATGGCATCCCCGCACAGTGCAACAGCTGATGCTGCGCATCCAGAATCAGGGAACCGTTCAGCAGGCTATACGGCGCATTGACCGGCAGTAAGTCAAGGTAATCCGTAACTGCGTCGAACGCACGGCCGGTAGCCAGCGAAAACAGACCACCCTCGTCCGCAAAATACCGCAACGCTCGCAAATTCGCGGATGAAATGCAACGCTCATCATCCAACAGCGTACCGTCCATATCGCAGGCGAGTAATATCCCTTGAAACTTTTTCATACCATGCGTCCCAATTTGTCAAGGATTTGTGTAAAATAGTCCGGCAGCGGTGCACAGAAATGCATCTGTTGACCTGTCACCGGATGGCACAGTGTCAGTTCGGCAGCATGCAGGCATTGTCCACCGATATCGGAAAAGCGGTCTTTTTTTAAGCCATAGACAGGATCACCGATGATCGGATGTCCGATAGATGCCATATGCACACGAATTTGATGTGTGCGACCGGTTTCCAACTGAAAGGCCATGTGGGTATATCCATGATACCGGTGCAACACCGTGTAGTGCGTGATTGCTTCGCGTCCGCATTCGGTGATCGCCATTTTCTTGCGGTCGGTTTTGTGGCGCGCAATTGGTTTGTCAATTGTGCCGCTGTCTGCGCGTGGGCTACCCACCACAATCGCTTGATAACCGCGAAACGCAGTGTGCGCAGCTATCTGCGCAGCAAGGCTCTGGTGCGCGGCATCATTTTTCGCCACGACAAGCAGACCGCTCGTGTCCTTGTCGATGCGATGCACGATGCCCGGCCGATGCTCACCGTTGATGCCGGACAGACTATCGCCACAATGATACATCAGCGCATTAACCAATGTGCCAGACCAGTTACCTGGTGCGGGATGAACCACCATACCGCGTGGCTTGTTGACCATAATCAAGTCTCTGTCCTCATAGACTATATCAAGCGGTATGTTTTCCGGCGCCAAATCGACCTCACGCAGCTCGGGCAGGGTGACAGTGATGCATTCGCCGCCAACGAGCTTGTAATTCTTTTTCAGCGGTTTACCCGCACAACACACCGCCTGTTCGGCCAAGAGATTCTGTACCGCGGAGCGGGTTAAACCGTCGATTTGTTCGGCGATCCAACTGTCTACGCGCATGCCTGCCTGCTCGGCAGGAACGATCAATTCCATCTCAGTCATCTGCTTTATGCTCCTCTGCGGAGGTCGAAGCAGCTGCTGTATCTTCATCTTTATGCTGGAACAGGAAATAAATCACGAATAATACGCCGCCGACACAGATGAAAATATCCGCCACATTGAATACCGGAAAATGAATTAGACGAAAATCAAATAGATCAACCACAAAACCATGTGCAACACGGTCGATCGCATTCCCAAGCGCACCTGCTGCGACCAGTACAAGCGACCAGCGGCCAAGCGCAGTTTGGATCAAATGCTTGTACAGCACAACAACGATTGCAACGGATACGATCACAGCCAAGGCAACAAAAATCCAGCGAGAGTCAAACTGTGCAAACAGACTAAACGCCGCGCCTCGATTTTCAACATAGGTCAGGTGGAATACGTTTTCCAACAGTGGAATGGTTTGCTGTGCCTGCAGGCTGGTTAGCGCCCAGTATTTTACCACCTGATCGAGCGCGATCATCAACGCAGCTAGAAGGATATATTGCAATTTTATCACTCCCTATCGCTCAAAAAAGGGAACAGAACGGATTCTGTTCCCCTTCCCTTTTGTTATTCGTCAGCCAACGACCTTAGCGCAACGTGCGCATAAGCCGGGATGTTTGCCATCCGTACCGACCGATTTGGCTTGCTTCCAGCAACGCAAGCACTTTTCACCTGCCGCACGAGCAACCGAAATCGTCATACCGGGCAGATTTTCGCTCGGCATGCCCTCGCCGGTGCCGTCCACAACAGAAAGCTCAGATACAATGCACAGGTCAGCCAAATCCTGACCGCAGCCGTTCAGCAGCGCTGCGATTTCCGCATTCGCATAGACTGTCACGCTGGCCTCCAGCGGTTTGCCGATGGTCTTGGCATTGCGCGCACCTTCCAGTGCCTTATTGACATCATCACGGAATGCAGTGAGCTTCGCCCACTTGTCGACATCCGCTTCGCTGAATGCCAAGCTGTCATCCGCAGCCGGCATCTCGTTGTATGCAACGTTGCGGGTATCAACCTCTGCGGTATGGGGCATAGCCTGCCAGATCTCGTCAGCGGTGAAGCACAGGATCGGCGACAGCATGCGCACCAGCGCGCTCAAGATGCGGTACATTGCGGTCTGTGCCGCACGGCGGCTCAGGCCAGCCGTTTCGTCACAATACAGTCGATCCTTGATAACATCCAGATAGAAGTTGGACAGATCAACCACACAGAAGTTATGAATCGCATGGAATACGGTATGGAACTCATAGTCAGTATAACCGGCACGCACTTTGGCAACCAGATCATTGAGACGCATGAGCGCCCACTTATCGAATTCAGGCAACTGATCATACGCAACCAAATCAGCCTTTGGATCAAAATCGAACAGGTTACCCAGCATGTAGCGTGCTGTGTTACGGATCTTGAGGTAGTTCTGCGACAGGTGTTTGAGCATGTCCTTGGAAATACGCATATCCTGCCGATAATCTGCCGAAGCAACCCACAGACGCATCACATCTGCACCGTACTGGTTCAGGATATCATCAGGTGCAATGCCGTTACCCAGCGACTTTGACATCTTCTGACGTTCCTCGTCAACGATCATGCCGTGCGTGATAACAGTCTTGTACGGTGCCTTGCCCTGCGTTGCAATCGAGGTCAGCATCGACGACTGGAACCATCCGCGGTACTGGTCGTTACCCTCGAGATAAACATCGACCGGTGTAGACTGACCTTCACGGTTTTCAATGACCGCGCGCCACGATGAACCGGAGTCAAACCAAACGTCCATGGTGTCGGTTTCCTTATCAAACTCGCCACAGCCACACTCGCATTTGATGTCAGCCGGCAGAATCTCAGACGGATCAAGGTCAAACCACGCATTCGACCCCTTCTCGCGGAACAGATCAGCCACAATTTTGATGGTCTGCTCGGTCACCAACGGTTTGCCACACTTCTTGCAGGTGAAAATCGGGATCGGTACGCCCCAAACACGCTGACGGGAAATACACCAGTCCGAACGCTCACGAATCATGGAGGTCATACGCTCTTCGCCCCAGCCGGGAATCCAGCGGATACCCTCACAGGCTTTGACCGCATCGTCCTTGAGCGCGTCTACCGAGCAGAACCACTGCTCAGTAGTGCGGAAGATGATCGGGTTCTTGCAGCGCCAGCAATGCGGGTAGCTGTGCACGATCTCCTCAATCGCAAGCAGTGCGCCACAGGCCTTTAGGTCGTCCAGAATAATGGGCGTGGTTTTTTCGTAGTACATATTCGCGTACTTGCCCGCGTCCTCAGTCGTCATGCCCTTGCCGTCGACCGGTACAATGATCGGAATATCGTACTTCTGGCAAACAATGAAGTCGTCAGCACCGAAGCCAGGCGCCGTATGGACACAACCGGTACCTGCATCAAGAGTAACGTGGTCGCCGCAGATGACAACGCTGTCGCGATCCATAATCGGATGCTTGGTGCGCATCAGTTCAAGATCCGAGCCATATAGCGTGCCGAGCACTTCCCAAGAATCGATGTTAGCCGCCTTCATAACGGACTCGGTCAGTTCCTTAGCAAGTACATAAATCTCCCCCGAAGGAACCTTAACCAGATCATATTCGTAAACCGGGTTGACCGAGATTGCAAGGTTGCCCGGCAACGTCCAAGTCGTAGTCGTCCAAATGACAAAATAGACATTGTCCAGTGAACCTGTGATCGCGCTGATCTTGCCACCCTTGTCATCGGTTACATGGAATTTGACATAAATCGAGGAGCACGGCTCATCCTGATACTCAATTTCCGCTTCGGCCAGCGCCGTTTCGTCGTGCGGGCACCAGTAAACCGGCTTCATGCCCTTGTAGATATAGCCACGCTTAGCCATCTCACCGAAAATCTCAATTTGAGTGGCCTCATAATCGTGCGTCAGCGTGAGGTACGGGCGATCCCAGTCGCCGATGACACCAAGACGCTTAAACTGCGTACGCTGGGTATCAACATGATTGTGCGCAAACTCCTCGCACTTGGAGCGGAACTCTGCGGTAGAAACCTTATCGCGATCCATACCGTAGGCTTTAATCGCCTGCCGCTCGATCGGCAGACCATGGGTATCCCAGCCCGGGATATACGGTGCCTGATATCCCATCATATTGCGCGAGCGCACGATAAAATCTTTGAGGATTTTATTGAGCGCATGGCCCATATGCAGGTTGCCGTTTGCATACGGAGGGCCGTCGTGTAAAACGAACAACGGCTTGCCCTCGTTCT
>DWZQ01000013.1 GCA_019117485.1 Candidatus Agathobaculum intestinipullorum
ACGGGGCGCGGAAGTGAGATGAGGGGAGGCTGTTGCCTCTCTCGGCACATAGGAGGAAGTATGAGTATCCTTGAGCTATTCGCCAGCGGGGGCGGCTTGCTTTTTCTGGCGCTGTCGCTGATCGAGATCGCCCCCATCAAGGTAAACCCGTGGTCGGCGGCTGCGCGGTGGCTCGGCAGCATGTTCAACCGCGATGTGCTCGCCCGGCTCGACGACATCAGCCGGATGCAGCGCGACACGCAGCGGCGGCTGGACGACCATATCAAGGTGGACGACGAGCGCGACGCCGACATGCACCGCGCGAAGATCCTGCGGTTCAACAATGAGCTGCTGCGGAACATCCCGCACACACGCGAGGAGTTTATTGAAATCCTCGCCGAAATAGACGGGTATGAGGCGTTTTGCCGCGCGCATCCGGACTATCAAAACAACAGAGCCGTCCATGCGGTTGCAAATATTAACCGTGTTTATGACGAGCGGCTGCAAAAACACGACTTTTTATGAGGAGGTCAACGAAATGAAAAAGCTGAGCGAAAAAACCAAACTGTGGATGAAGGCGGCAGGCGTGCGCGCGGTTAAGACTGTGGCGCAGTCCGCGATCGGCGTGATCGGCGCGGCGGCCGCAATGGGCGAGGTCAACTGGCCGATGGTGTTTTCCGGCGCGGCGCTGGCGGGCATCGTGTCGCTGCTGACCAGCATTGCGGGCTTGCCCGAAGTCAAGGCGCAGACGGGGGAGTAACCCGGCAAAAGGTATCGAAATCCTTGCAGAAATAACAAAAGCCGCCTAAAAAGGCGGCAAATTGACATAGCGCGGCGCGTGATGGTATAATAAGTCGGGCGCTGTCGTTCCCAGCGGCGGGCGGTTGGCCACTCTCCTGCAAAGGAGGTGGTGCATATGGGGATGAAACTGTTTCGTTTCTTCGTATGTATAGCAGTCATGCTTTACATATTCACCATAAATGCAAAGTAACCGCCCCATCGACCAAAATGTAGCGGTTACTTTGTAACAACTGATTTTGGGTCAGCCGTCTGCCGACAGCGCCCCTTGTATAAGATATTATACCACACGCCCCGCCAAAGTCAAGGCGGGGCGTTTTGTTTGCCCCGGGAAGGAGGACGCATGAGCAGTATCCGTTGCGATATTTACGACCCCAAAGAGTATGACATTTGGTTTGCGGCTGCGCCTTATGGCACGGCCAGCAAGCCCGCGAAGTCACTCAAACAGTGGGCGACCGAGGAGCAGGCCGACGTGGTGTACAACCTGTGCCTGTTCAATATGACCGGCTCGGGCAGCGACCAGTACGGCGTCATTAAGGGGCGCACGCTGCAATACTTACGCGCCAAGAACGTGGACTGCGGCTACGGCGGCACGGCGGAGCATCTGACCGTTAGCGCGGGCAACGTGGTCGCGGGCGTGAAGGTCGCGGTGCGCGACGGCGTGGTGCTGTCCGGGCTGGACAAGTCCACTTACCGAAGCCGCAACATGATTGGCATGCTCGCGGACGGGCGTATTATCGTCGTGCAGTCCTCGGACGGCTGCACCGAGGAGCAGGTGGCGCGCTATGCCGCCGGGAAGTACACAATCAAACTGCTGCTGGTGCAGGACGCAGGCGGCAGCACCGGCATGTACCGCATGAGCGACGGCTATCTGTTTGCGCCGGAAAAAGAGGGCGCGGACGGCCGCCCAGTGTGCAGCGTAGTATGTATGAGAAAGAAAAATAAGGAGGAGAATGACACTATGAGCAAGAAAAAGGTATTTATCGGTGTTGGTCACGGCGGCAGCGACCCCGGTGCGGTTGGCTATCTGGTCGAGAAGGACGTAAACCTCACGATGGCGACCGCGTGCCGCGATTTTCTGACCGCCTACAGCGTGGATGTGAAAATGTCCCGTACCAAGGACGAGAACGACACGGTGAATGACGAGGTGCGCGAGTGCAACGCCTACGGCCCCGATCTGGCGGTTGACGTGCACAATAATTCTGGCGGCGGTGACGGCTTCGAGGTGTTCCACACGATCCACGGCGGCACGGGCAAGACGCTCGCGCAGAATATCGAGAAGCACGTCAAGGCAATGGGCCAGAATAGCCGCGGCGTCAAGACACGTCAGGGCACGAGCGGCGATTACTACGCCTTTATCCGCGAGACGGTTGCACCGGCAGTCATCTGCGAGGGTGTGTTTGTGGACACCAAGGCGGACGCTGCGCAGGCCGACACGCTCGCTGAACAGCAGGCGTTCGGCGTGGCGTACGCGAAGGGCATTCTGGACACGCTGGGTCTGGCCTACGATGAGCCGGAGGACGATCCGGAGGAGGAAAGCCCGGACGAGCCGGAGCAGCCCGCCAAGGAACACTGGGCGCAGCAGTATTACGACAGCCTGATCGCCAAGGGTGTGAAGATCGAAGCCACTCGCTTCGATGACCCCATTACCCGCGGCGAAGTGTTCGCGTTACTGGATCGGATTGTGAAATAACGGTGTTCAATTTGGACACGGGAAAGCCCCGGCCGAAAGGTCGGGGCTTTTTGTAATACTTTGCATTATTGTGCAGAATATGGTATGATAATCGTATCAAAGAAGATAAGCGAGGGGATCGACATGGCTGCCAAGATGATGCAGGAACAGCGCTTTATAGATCATGTGTACGATAACTATCATGCGGGAGAGCGGTATTGCTTCATATTGGGTGCAGGCGCATCTCGATCCTCGGGAATCCGAACTGGCGAGCAGCTGATGCGGGAATGGCATTCCTTTTTATTGAAAAGAGGGGAGGACTATATCCGTGAAAGTGCGGAGGATGCAGGACTCGAAGAAAAGGAGTATGCACATTTGCTGCGTCCGGATGCAAAGCTGAGCAATAAAGATTATTTTACGCTGTTTGATTTGCGTTTTGCTGGCCAAGCATCGGCGGCCTATAATGCGCTTGAGAGAGAGATGGATGGAAAACAGCCGGGATTCGGGTATTATCCGCTTTCTATGTTGCTGACCAAGACGGAAAATAAGTTGGTTATCACTACTAACTTTGATTCGTTGACCGAAGACGCTATTTTTATCTACACGCACAAGCACCCTCTGGTCGTTGGGCATGAGAGCTTGGCCGGATTTATGGGAAACAACGTCCGTCGCCCGGTCATTGCCAAAGTACACCGTGATTTGTTTTTTAGTCCCATGAACCGGAACAAGGATATGCAGGCTTTGGCGGATGGATGGGAAAAACCTTTGGGAAACGCACTGCAGAAATATATTCCGATCGTAATTGGATATGCAGGCGGCGACCGCACATTGATGACACTGCTTAGCAAAATGCAATTGAAGAATATCTATTGGTGTTATGTTGGACAAAAACCGGATGAGGATATTTGCGGTGTAGTTGAGAAAAATCGGGGATATCTTGTAAAAATTTTGGGGTTTGATGAGATCATGTTCCAATTGGCGGAACGGTTTGCGCAGGAAATTGCGTTTGGCGATCCACGGGAAGATATTATAGATCAGGCAGAACAGCGTTGCAAAAACTATCAGGAAAGTTTTGATAGGATTAAAAAGGTCTATGAGGAAAAGAATCAGAATGAGGCAAATAGTGATACCGCTGCTATGGGGCAAGCGCTCGACCAATATGAATTCAGACAGGGTGAAGATGACATTGACAAAGATTTGAATGAGAGAATAAAAGATGCGAAAGCAAGAGTGCGAAGGGGGCAATATCGGGAGGCTGTAAATGAATATAATCAATTAATAAAAGATCATCCCCAATTGGCTATGCTATATGATTTGCGTGGTTCGGTATATTTTAGAATGGGCGAATATGAGAAAAATTTACAAGATATGTTAGAGGCCATAAAACTGGATCCCGATAACGCAGATTATTATGATAGCCGCGGAGTGACATTGCATAAATTGGAGCGATATACTGAGGCGTTAGCAGATAAAACCAAAGCAGTTGAATTGAACCCACATAATGCTCGTTATATCCATAGCCGAGGAGGAACACTGCATGCGATGGGACAATATGCCAAGGCATTAACAGATAAGCAAAAAGCGATTGAACTAGATTCGAATAACCCCCGTTATTATTATAGCTGTGGTGTAACATTAAATGAAATGAAGCGCTATGAAGCAGCATTGGCAGATAAGAATCATGCGATCGAGTTGGAACCAGACAATGCCAGTTATTATCATAGCCGCGCGGTGACATTGCATGACATGAAACGTTATGATGAAGCACTAGTGGATAGAACCAAAGCAATTGCATTGGATCCGAATAATGCCAAATATTTCAATCAACGCGGCATAACGTTACATGAGATGAAACGGGATAATGAAGCATTGGAAGACCATAATAAAGCAGTTGCATTAAATCCGACCTCTGCTTTTTATTATCACGGACGTGCATTAACTCTCCATGCACTTGGCCGCTATGACGAGGCCTTAGCAGATAAGAATAAAGCAATTGAGATAGACCCTACATCTGCACGGTATTATCATAGCCGCGCAGTGACATTACATGAAATGAAACATTATGGTGAAGCGTTAGTGGACAGAGCCAAAGCAATTGAAATAGAGCCGAATAATGCTCGATATTTCAATCAACGTGGCGTGACATTGCATGACATGAAGCGGTATAAAGAAGCGCTGGCGGATAAGACTAAGGCAATCGAGTTGGAACCGGACAATGCAGAGTATTATCGAAGCCGCGGCGTGACATTGCATGACATGAAGCGGTATAAAGAAGCGCTGGCAGATGAGACCAAGGCAATCGAGTTGGAACCAGACAATGCAGAGTATTATCGAGGCCGCGGCGTGACACTGCGCGCAATGAAGCAGTATGACGAAGCACTGAAAGATGCAGACAAGTCAATTGAATTGGCTCCCGAGGATGCTCTGTGCTACAACAGCAGAAGTATTACATATCGAGAGATGGGAGAAATCGAAAAGGCAGAGCGTGATGAGAAAAAGGCGGAAGAACTCGGCTTCAACAAAGACTAATGGTGTACAGCATCTAAACGCCTGCAAAAATCGATAGAAGATTGTCCTAATTTAAGAAAAATGCACGATAGGCGGAAAAGGGCAGGGGGAGAAGCTATATGTATCATCCCTGCCCTTATTCATAGGTCATCAAGAGAACATCATCCGCGGCGGCGCCGAGCGCAGCGTAATCATGCGCCTCATACAGCAGCCCCGGCTGTCCTGCCGAGGTTTTGGGCGCGAGCGCAACCATGACCGTATACCCGGACGGTTCGAGCCGTGCGCGCACCGCGCGGATAAAGTCGGCATAGGCTGCCGCGTCTTCGGCGGGGATGTACTCAAAGTCGATATCCACGCCGCCGAAGCCCTGCGTGGCGAGCGTCTGCGCGAGGTTTTCGATCAGCGCGCCGCGGGCGGTCGGGTCGCGCAGCAGCTGTTGCGCCCGCGCGCTGGAAAATTGGCCATCCTCGCCCAGCGTGGTCAGTACCAATAACGGCCGTGCGCCGTATTGCCGTGCCAGCCGGGTCAGATTTTCGGCATTCTGCGGCAAAATGCGGCCGAGACTGTCAAAACCGTAGGAGAAAACCGATAAGTACGTCAGATAGGGCAGCGTTTTGCGCAGCACCTGCTGGTCGATTGACGGGTAGGCGTAGCCGTTGACTGCGAATTTACCCAGTTTGGGGCCGTAGGATATAATCAGCTCCTGCCCCGTGCGTATGCGGTCGCTGCCGCCCAGTTGCGGATTGTTTTGCAGCAGCGCGAGCACGGTCGTGCCGTAGCGCGCCGCGATCGTGGTGAGTGTTTCGCCTTGCCGGACGGTGTGCGTCTGCATGGGCTGCGGCACGACGACCGTCTGGCCGGGCGTCAAGCGGTACGGCTCATGCAGTTCGTTCTGCTGGATGAGCAGCGGCAGCGGCGTCTGATACGCCCGGGCGATACGGTAGAGCGAATCCCCGGGTTGGACAACGTGTATCACCATGGAAATACCACCTTTCCCCCCAGTCTATGCCGTCTGTCGCGCGCCGGTGACCGACGCCGGGGAAAGGGAAAAACCGGCCGCTTGGTATGGCGGCCGGTTTTTTTATGGTTTGCGGCCCTGCTGCGCGGGCTTGTCCGCGGGCGTAACGGTGTGGCAGCCGCGGCTGCACGTGCTGCACCCGCCGCCGCATCCGCTGCACCCGCCTGATTTGGACTGGCGCACCACGGAGCGTGCTGCCAGAAATACCAGCGCCGCCACGAGCAGGCCGACGATCCATGTCGACATATCCATAACCTCGTTTCTGGTGTATCTGTTGATATCAGCATACCACAGTGCGCGGCCACAGGCAAGCCGGTTTCGTACTGGGATGCAAAGGAGGAAGCCCGCGGGCTGTTGTTCCGGACAGCCGCGGGCTCATGAGATTACGGGCATACCGGGCAGGGTATACCCTTGGGGTTTCCCCCGGGACAAGAAAGGATATTTGTATCATAACCGCCGGTGCGGCGGGTATGACCAAGATGGTTCCGTTTGAAGCGTACAGCTTCAAACGGGAGGGATTTGCCGCGCCGGGCGCGGACAAATCCAATCATCAATGATTGCGCGCCGCAAGCGGCACACAACATTGATGTCTGGTATCAAAACGCACGCACATGTCGCGCGTTTTGATGCGGTGCAGCGGCATAGCCGCCGCGCCGCTATTGGGATGCGCGCGTCGCGCGCAGGGATGGGTTGGTTTAGTAGGTGGCAAAGCCCTTGCCGAATTCACGGCACTGCGTGAGCATTGCCTCGTCCGGCGTTTCGTGCGCCATCAGCCCCTCATCGGTGTAGACATTGGCGTTCGCGTCGTTTGCGCGCTGTACCCAGTCGCGCATCCACTGGCCGTCGCCCCAGCCGTATGAGCCGAACAGCGCGACCTTGCGGCCGCCCAGCTTGCCCTCCAACTCGGTGAAAAACGGCTCGAATTCGATTTCCTCCAACACTTCCGCGCCCATGGCCGGGCAACCGAGCGCCAGCTTGGTGTAGCCCGCCGCATCGGCGGCGCTGGTTTCGGAAACGTTCATCAGGTCACATTCCATTCCGCCCGCGCGGATGCCTTCAGCGATTGCGCTTGCCATCTGCTCGGTGTTGCCGGTCTGGCTCCAGAAAATCACTGCTGCCTTGCTCATTGTGGTCAATCCTCCTATAAATCAAAATGGTATTGGTAAACGGATGTTTTATGCTGCTGCGAACACATCCAGCAGCGTTTCGCCTTGCTCGACGCGTCGCTTGACCGCCTGACATACCCGGCTGAGCCGGTCGAACAGGCGGGACGCGGCTTCCGCGTCGCCATAAACCTTCCAATAGCCGCATAATTTACAGCCGCGGCCGGCGTGACGGATAAAGCCGACCACATCCTCGACCGGATAGCCCAAAAACAGGCCGATCTCATGCGGGAAATCCTGCTGCGCGGCGATACGCGCACGCAGTTTGTCCAGCAGTACGCGGAGCGGCGCACCGGCGGGGTAGCCGAACTGCGCCAGCACATGCTGTGCGCGTCTGTCCGACAGGCAGCGGGTGAGCTGCCCGTGGTGGTAGGCCAGCAGCAGGAAGCGTCCCCGGCAGGCACATAGGATATCAAACCGGATGCCGCGTGCGGCAAAGGCTTGCCGGTAGGTTTGCAACTGCTCGGGCAGGTCGGGGTATTCCGCGCGGTTGCACGAAGCTAAGCTGGCGGGCTTGATCCCGGCGAGCGTCGGCGCGCAGTAGGCCGCCAGCAGGCGGTCAAGCTGGTGATTCATGGGCAGGCGTCCTCCTCTCTCCTCTGGCGCTGTCCCCATACCGGAAGCAGTGCGGCCGCGGTTAGCCTGACAGCCGCACCACCGGCTACGATATGTCTGTTCGGATGATGCGCAAATGCAGAGGAAGCTGTGTATGTCATGCCGTGCCTTCCCGTTCCGCGTGGATGGCACAGGCGATCGGGGCAATTAGTAAGCCTCGGCTAACCTGAATATAGGTTAGCATATGCTAACTAAAATGTCAAGCACATTCTGAAAGTTTTTTTGGATACAAAAAAGCGCCGGACGGGGTTTCGTCCGGCGCAGGGGATACGGGATATTGATTACGGCTCGAGACGGTTCATGTCACGCGGGAACATGGACGCGTCGCGCACGTTGTTCAGCTTTAAAAGCTGCATGGTCAGGCGTTCCAGACCAATGCCGAGACCGCCGTGCGGCGGCATGCCGTACTTGTGCAGCATGGTGAAGGACTCGAACAGCTCGGCGTTCATCTTGCGGGCTTCCAACTTGTCCATCTGCTGCTGATAGTCGTGGATACGCTGGCCGCCGGTCGTGATTTCCAGACCGCGGAACAGCAGGTCGAACGACAGCGCCAGCTTGGGGTCTTCCGGGTCGTCCATCGCATAGAACGGACGCTTGGCCGACGGGAAGTGGGTGACAAACACGAATTCGCTGCCGTGTTCTTCCTTCGCCCACTGGCAGAGCAGCACTTCCTCGTCCGGGTTGAGGTCGTAGCGGTTCTTGGACTTATGGCCGTACTTCTCCTCCATGATCTGCTTGGCCTCGTGGAAGCGGATGGTCGGGATCTCGGTGATCTCCGGGATGTCGGCCTTTAAGAGCGCGATCTCCTCGGCGCAGTGCTCCTTGACATATGCCATCACGGCCTTGAGCATGCCGGTCTCCATTGCCATCACGTCGTACATCGAATCGATGTAGGCCATCTCGAAGTCGAGACCGATATATTCATTTAAGTGGCGCGAGGTGTTGTGGCGTTCGGCGCGGTACACGCTGCCGATCTCAAACACGCGGCCGAACGCGCCTGCGAGGTACTGCTTGTGGAACTGCGGGGATTGAGCAAGGTAAGCCGGGTTGCCGAAGTAGTCCAGTTTGAACAGGTTGGCGCCGCCCTCCGCGCCCGCGACTACGATTTTGGGCGTGTGGATATGGGTAAAGCCCTGCGACTGCATATACTGCGCAAAGCCGTCCGCGATGGCGCCCTGCACGCGGAATACCGCCTGCTTGATTGGGTGGCGCAGCGTAATCGGACGCAGCGGCAGGTCAACGTCGAGCGACAGGCCCATATACTTTTTGCCCAGCGGCACCGGCAGCTTGTCGTACGGACGGCCGAGCACGCTGACCGCACTGAGCACAACCTCGACGCCGTGCTCGGCGCGCGGCTCCTCATGCACCTTGCCGGTGACCTCGAGCACCATCGCGTCCTTGATCTCGCCGCGCTGGATGCCGCCGATCTCGTCCCCTTGGAAGGTGCACTGGATCAGGCCGCGCTCAACGCGCATGATGACAAAGGCAAAATCCGACATATCGCGCACGCGGTGCACCGTGCCGCGGAAGGTGACCTCGCCGCCGACCGCATCGCATACGCGCTTGACGGTATCGACGTACTGCGCCGCTTCGTGAATCATTTCCATACTCTTTAACGCCTCTCTATTTCAGCATTTCATATAGTTCAGTATTATACCACTGCTTTTGCAGTTACACAAGGGAATTGCGCGGAAAAATCGGCTTATCTGCGAAGTTTGTGCAGGATGGCCTGCATCTCGCCGCGTCCCTCGCCGCTCAGGACGATGCATGCGGCGTAGGTAACTGCACCCGCGGGCACGGCGCAAACCAGCCGGAGCAGGTTGCTCACCGGCAGCATCGTGCAGGCGCAGGCCGCCGCGCCGCACAGCACGGCGCTGAACACGATGCGCACAAGGTTTTTGAGCGGCACATGGAACAGGAAGCGCCGCCGCACGCGCACGCAGGTGATCAGGAAATAGGACGAAAACGCCACGACCGAACCCATCGCGCCGCCGGTAAAGCCAACCGTTTTGAGCAGCACGACGCTGGATGCTACTTTGATCACCGCGGCGATCGCGCTGTTTTGCAGCACATGCACGGTCGACTGTTCCAGCTCGTAGGCTTTGTTGGCGTACTCGGTCAGTCCCATGAACAGCATGGCAAGCGCGGTGTACGCGATGACCGGCGCGCCTGCGTCATATCCTTTGGCGAACAGTACGCGCGACATGGGAAGCGCCACGGCGGTCAGCCCCGCCACGGCGGGCACCGCGACCAGCAGGTACAGTCGTGCGCCCTGGTCGAGCAGGGGCTTGGCCGCTTCCCGGCCGCCCTCACGCCAGCCGCGCAGCACCGCCGGGTATACGCCGCGCATGATGCCAACCGAGATCATCGTGAACAGGCCGGAAGCGATGGAGTTATTGGACGAATAGACGCCGTACACGTCCATGTCGAAAAAGCCGACCACCAGATATTTGTCGATTTGGTTGAGCAGCGTTACCGAGATGGAAACGCCCATCAGCGGCACGCCGAAGCGCAGGAATTTGCCGAACAGTTCGCGCGAGAACCAGCGCAGCCGCGCGATCTGCGGCAGGCCGAGCGCGATGACCGCGCCGATGCCGGCCACACCGTCCGCCACGGTGTTGGCGCAGATGGCGGGGAAGGGGGAGGACGGGTTGCGCAGGCCGAACACCAGCCCGTAGGCCACCAGCAGCTTGAGCACGGCCGAGGTCAGGCTCAGCGTGATGGATGCGCGCATGCGGCCAAGCTGGATGAGCGCGGAGTTGAGGATCTGGAAGACCGTGTAGCTGAAAAACATGGTCATAAAGCCCAGATACAGCGGGTCGCGCAGCAGGACGGCTGCGCCGCAGCAGAACACGGCGACCGCCGCGCAGATGATAAGGTAGACGGTCGAAACGGTGGAGAACAGGCCGCGTCCGCCATCCTTGTGGAACTCCTCGCCGACATAGCGGGTGGCGGCGTTGGCCATCCATCCGGCGAGGATGAGGTAGGCGATCTGCACGTTGAAGTTGATGAAGTTGAACGTGCCGACCGTCGACTCATAGAACAGGTGGGTGTATAGCGACGTACACGCGATGATCAGCAGCCCTTCGACGACCTTGGCCGGCAGGAACAGCATCGCGTCGCGCGTCATGGTGTTTTTGGAAGACAAAGGAAAAGCCTCGCTTTCGGTTAGATATCCATAGTATAGCATGGTTTTTGTACAAACACAAATGACGGTTTGCAAACAAGCGCACTTCGGTTTTGCATTTGCAGGCGGTTCGTGGTATACTGTCTGTAACTGTGAAAAAATGCCCTTGGGAGGAATTTGCCTTGCGCGTGATGCATGTGATGGGCGGCGGCGACGTTGGCGGCGCCAAAACCCACATTATGAATATGGTGACCGGCCTTGCCCAGCGGGGCGAGGTGATGCTCGTTTCGTTCCGCGCCGGCCCGTTTGCGGACGAGGCGCGCGAACGCGGCATTGACGTGCGCGTCATCGAGCGGCACAACCCTCTGCGCGCGGCGCACGCCATGCGTGATCTGGTCGACCAGTTCCAGCCGGATATCATCCACTGTCACGGCGGCCGCGCCAACCTGATGGGCGCGATCGTGCGCCGGTCGCGCCGCGTACCCGTGCTGACGACCGTCCACTCGGATTACCGGCTCGACTATCTGGGCAACCCGCTCAAGCAGCACACGTTTGGTGCGGCGAACTCGGTCGCGCTGCGCTTCCTTGACTTTTACCAGCCGGTGGCGGACCGCATGGCGCGCACGCTGATCGAGCGCGGCTTCGACCCCGAGCGCATCGTCAAAATCTACAACGGCATGGACTTCCACCGTCCGGAGGGCGATTTTGACCGCGCGCAGTACCTGAAAAACAACTACGGCACGGAAATCGACGACGGCGACGTGCTGTGCGGCATCGCCGCGCGCCTGACCGCGGTCAAGGACATCGCGACTACCGTGCGCGCCTTTGCGGCGGCGCTGGCGGACGCGCCGCAGCTGCGGCTGTTCATCGCGGGCGAGGGCGAGGACGAGGAGATGCTCAAAAAACTCGCCGCACAGCTGCATGTGTCCGATCGCGTGACGTTCTGCGGCTGGGTGTCGCCCATCGAGCCGTTTTTCCGCGCGATGGATATCAACCTGCTGTCCTCAGTGTCCGAAACCTTCCCGTATTCCATTCTGGAAGGCGTGTGCGCGGGCTGCGCGACGATCTGCTCGGACGTCGGCGGTATGCCCGAGCTGATCGACACGGGTGAAAACGGCTATATCTTCCCGGTTGGGGATTATAAAAAGCTCAGCGAGTACATGGCGCGTCTGGCAAACGACGCCGCGCTGCGTGAAAGCTTTGCGCAGGCGCTGTATGAAAAGGCGTCGCGCGACTTTTCCAAGGATAAGATGTGCGAGCGGCAGGAGGCCAACTACCGCCATCTGATCGCGCGCTTCCACCGCCCGAAAAATGAGCGCGAGAGCATTATGATCTGCGGCGCGTATGGCCGCGGTAACGCGGGCGACGACGCGATTTTGGAGGCGATCGTGCAGGAGATGCGTGCGCTCGATCCGGAACGCACGATCTGCGTCATGTCCCGCCGGCCAAAGGAGACGCGGCTGGTTTACCGCACGGGCGCGGTTTATACCTTTAATATCTTTTCCGTACTGCACAAGTTCCGCAAAGCCGCGCTTTATATCAATGGCGGCGGCTCGCTGATGCAGGATGTGACCTCGACCCGGTCGCTGTGGTATTATTGCTACACGCTGCGCGCGGCCAAACGGCGCGGCTGCAAGGTGATGATGTACGGCTGCGGCATCGGGCCGATCAACCGCGCGGGCAACCGGAAAATGGCCGCCAAGACGATCGACCGCTCGGTCGACCGCATTACGCTGCGCGACGACAACTCGCGCGCCGAGCTTGCCGACATGGGCGTGACCCGGCCGGACATCCGCGTATCGGCCGACCCGACGATCATCCTCGACGCCGCCCCGGCCGAGGTGGTGTCGCTGGCGATGGAGCAGAGCGGCATCGACCCGGACGGTCGTTACATCGGCTTTGGCCTGCGTAACTGGAAGGGGTTGGACGCGGCGCTGCCCGCCATCGCGGCGGCGGCGAATTACGCCTACGAAAAGCACGGTCTGACGCCTGTGTTCGTGCCCATCGAGTTCCCCAGCGACCTGACGCCCGCCGAGCGGGTGGGTTCGCTGCTGCATTGCCCGTGGTACGCGGTGCGCACGCGCCAGCCGATTGAGGTCACCATCGGTATCCTCGCGCGCATGAAAACCGTAGTCGGCATCCGGCTGCACTCGCTGATGTTCTCGGCGGGGCAGGGCGTGCCGGTCGTCGGGCTGAGCTATGATATCAAGGTGGACGGCTTCCTCAAATACATCGGCAGCCGCACCTGCCTGCAATTGCGCACCGCACGCGCGGACGACCTGTGCCGCCTGATCGACGAGTGCGTCTCGGGCGCGCTCGACGGCGAGGTGCGCCGCACCGCCCAGATGCTGCGCGAGCGCGAGCACGAAAACGTGCACGGCGCGGCCATCCTGCTGGGACTTGCAAACGAAAAGGACGGATAAACGATATGAAAAACCATGTGGTATGCCTGTCGACCACCAACTACCACCCGCTGCCCACCCGCAAGCAGAACGTCATGAGCCGCCTGCGGAACGCAGAGGTGCTGTACTTCGACCCGCCGGTGTCGCTGATTGCGCCGCTCAAGGATAAAAAAGCGTCGGCTTATATCAATAAGTACAAGCAGCCGGGCGAAAAGGTAGAGGGGCATGAGAATATCACGGTGTACGCACTGCCGCCCGTGCTGCCGTTTTTCAACAAGTTCCGCTGGGTCAACAAGATCAACCAGAAGCGGCAGGCGGCGTTTGTGCGCAAAAAGATGCGCGAGCATGGCTTTGGCGACGAGACCGTGCTGTGGTGCTACTCGCCGTCCTCGTGCGACATTGTAGAACATGTGCCGCACCGCGCGCTGGTGTATGACTGTGTCGACCGACACTCGGCCTATAAGGGGCACATAAACCCGGCGGTCGTCGACCAGATGGAGCGCGATTTGGCCCAGCCCGCCGATCAGGTGTTTGCGACCGCGGTCGGGCTGGCAGAAACGCTCGAAAAGGTCAACCCCACGACCAAAATGATCCCGAACGGTGCGGCGTATGAGATCTTTTCGCGCGTGCAGAAGGAAAAGGGCAGCCTGCCCTGCCCGGACGATATGAAAAACCTCAAACATCCGGTGTTCGGCTTTGTCGGCATGTTGCAGGAGTGCATCGACTATGCGCTGATCGAAAAACTGGCGCAGGCGCGGCCGGATGCGACGGTTTTCCTCATCGGGCGCACGCTGCCCGGCGTCGACCTGACGCATTTGCAGAAGTACCCGAATATCGTGTTCCACGGTCTGGTGCCGCAGCCCGAGCTGCCCGCGTATCTGGCACAGATGGACGTGTGCCTGAACGTGTTCCGCGCGGGCGCGCTGAGTAAGGATGTGTCGCCGCTGAAATTCTACGAATACCTTGCCACCGGTAAGCCGGTCGTGTCGACGCGTGAGCCGTTGCAGGTGGAGGATTTCAAGGATGTGGTTTATATCGCGCACGACGCGGACGAATTCCTTTCGCTGTGCGACGCGGCAGCCGCGGAAAACGATGCGGACAAGGTGCAAAAGCGGCTGGACTACGGCGCGCAGTGTTCGTGGACCGAGCGCGTTCACCAGATGGAGGCTGTTTTATATGCAAAGGGCGTTCTGCACGAAAGCTGAGGCGGCAGGCGGTTTTCTTTGGGCATTTGCACAAAACGCGAAAAAGACAGGTAAAATGCTTGCATTGCGCGGGCAGATTGGATAGAATAATAGTGTATCTTCACCGATTGTTCGAGGAAAGAGGTGCGCGTATGACTGGCAGTGTGTTTTTGAAGCAAACGGCGCAGCATACCCGCAGCCTTTTTGAAATGCCCGGGCACTCGTGCATGGTTTCGGGCATCGGTGCAGCCAATTGACGAATATAGGACACGGGTATACCCGTGTCCTCATTTGTTTTTGAGGAGGAATTGCAGATGAAAAAAGTGCTGGTCGTCATAGGTTCGGACAGCGACCTGAAAGTGATGGAAAAGTGCGTCGACCGCTTAAAATCCTTTGATATCCCGACCGAGGTGCGCATTTGCTCGGCACACCGCACCCCGGCGGTGGCCGAACAGCTCGCGAAAAACGCCAAGGCGGATGGCTTTGGTGTTATCATCGCGGCGGCGGGCAAGGCGGCGCATCTGGGCGGCGTGCTCGCGGCGTACACAACGCTGCCGGTCATCGGCGTGCCGATGGGCACGAGTGTGATGGGCGGCATGGACAGCCTGCTCTCCATCGTGCAGATGCCCAAGGGCATTCCGGTGGCGACGGTTGCGATCGACGGCGCGGACAACGCGGCCATCCTTGCCGCGCAGATGATCGCCCTGTCGGACGACGCGCTTGCGGACAAGCTGGCCGCGTTCAAGGCGGGCATGGCGGACGAGGTTGTCGCCAAGGACGAGAAGGTGCGCGCGCAGTTTGCGTAAACTCGATAGAAAATACATTTTCTATCGAATTTCGGACATGCCGCGCGTTGCGCGGACAAGTCCGGGGCTATGAAAAGTTCCGCGAAGCGAAACTTTTCTCCGCACTTGTATAAAAACCCACGCGCATGTCGCGGGTTTTTATGAACATTGCGGCGTGCCGCAATGTTCTGTTGGATGCGCGCTTCGCGCGTCAGATAAGACGTTTCTGGCGCGGCGCTTCCCCCTCGTTTGAAACCGTGGTTTCAAACGAAGTAAGAGGTAAAGGCGCGGCGCGCGGACCCATTGCCGCACGCCGGGTAAAACCCAAAACAATTTGTTTGTTTTAAATTACACATATAAATGGAGGAGTATGGACATGGAAAAGAAAGAACAGCTCTACGAAGGCAAGGCCAAGAAGGTTTTCGCAACAGACGACGCTAACCTCGTCATCGTCGATTATAAGGACGACGCGACCGCGTTCAACGGCGAAAAGAAAGGCACGATTGCAGGCAAGGGCGTCATCAACAACGTCATGAGCAACCATATGTTCCAGCTGCTGGAGCAGCAGGGCGTGCCGACGCATTTCGTCGAGCAGCTTTCCGACCGCGAAACCGTGGTCAAGAAGGTGTCCATCGTACCGCTCGAGGTTATCATCCGCAATATTTCGGCCGGTTCGTTCGCCAAGCGCTTCGGCGTGAAGGAGGGCATCGTGTTCGACGAACCGACCATCGAATTCTCCTACAAAAACGACGATCTGGGCGACCCGCTCATGAACGCCTATCACGCGATCGCTTTGAAGCTTGCCACCCGTGAGGAGATCGAGCAGATCAAGGGCATGGCGTTTAAGGTAAACGAAGTGATGAAGCAGTATTTCGATACGCTGAACGTCACCCTTGTCGACTTCAAGCTGGAGTTCGGCAAGACCGCGGACGGCACGATCGTGCTGGCCGACGAGATCAGCCCGGACACCTGCCGCCTGTGGGACAAGACCACCGGCGAAAAGCTCGATAAGGATCGCTTCCGCCGCGATATGGGCGGCGTTGAGGAAGCCTACCAGGAAATTATGAAGCGCGTAATGGGCAAGTAACCCGGAGATATAGCAAACCCATGAAATATCGTATTCTCAAGCAAAGGAAAACCCCTTTTGACAAGGTGCACGAGGAGTGCGGCGTGTTCGGCATCGCCGCGCCGCCGGGCAGGGACATCGCCGCCGCGCACGAAGCGTATGTAGCATTGTTCGCCTTGCAGCATCGGGGACAGGAGGCCGCGGGCATCGCGGTCAACAACCGCGGCGTCATCCGCTGCCATAAGGACGTTGGTCTGGTCAGTCAGGTGTTCACGCAGGACGTGCTCGACAGTATGCCCGGCTCGATGGCGGTCGGCCATGTCCGCTATTCGACGACCGGCAAGCAGTCGCGCGAAAACGCGCAGCCGATTGCGATTACGCATGTCAAGGGCAACCTTGCCGTTGCGCACAACGGCAATCTGGTCAACGCGGGCGCGCTGCGCCGCCGCATTGAGCTGGCGGGCGGCATCTTCCGCTCGTCGAACGACACCGAGGTGCTGGTGTACACCATCGTGGGCGAACGCCTGAAATGCGGCAGCATCGAAGAGGCCGTCAAAAACGCCATGGGCGTGATCGAGGGCGCGTATTCGCTCGTCGTGATGAGCCCGCGCAAGCTGATTGCCGCGCGCGACCCGCACGGCTTCCGCCCGCTGTGCATCGGCCTGCTGGACGGGGCGTATATGTTCGCTTCCGAAACCTGCGCGCTCGACGCACTGGGCGCACAGTTCGTGCGCGACGTCGAGCCGGGCGAAATCTGCGTGGTCGAGGACGGCGAGCTGCGCTCGATGCACTGCGGCGTGCAGTGCAAAAGTTCGGCCTGCGTCTTTGAGTATATCTACTTTGCCCGCCCGGACTCGGTTATCGACGGCGCAAGCGTCGAGCTTGCCCGGCAGGAGGCCGGCAAGTACCTGTCGATCGAGCATCCGGTCGGCGCGGACGTGGTCATCGGCGTGCCGGACTCCGGCATCCCCGCCGCGATCGGCTACGCCAAGTTTTCCGGCATCCCCTACGGCGTGGGGCTGATCAAAAACCGTTATATCGCGCGCACCTTCATCCAGCCGGGGCAGGATAAGCGCGAGCGTTCGGTGCGCTTAAAGCTCAACGCCCTGCGCACCGCGGTCGAGGGCAAGCGCGTCATCATGGTCGACGACTCAATCGTGCGCGGCACGACCTGTGCGCGGCTGGTAAAGCTGCTGCGCGACGCGGGCGCGGCCGAGGTGCATATGCGCATTTCCGCGCCGCCGTTCCGGCACCCCTGCTTTTTCGGTACGGATATCCCGGAGCGCAGCCAGCTTTTGGCGCACGGCCGCACGGTTGAGGAAATGCGCCAGATCATCGGCGTGGACAGCCTCGGCTTCCTGTCGCTGGAAGCGGCGCGCAAGATCGCCGTCGGCTGCCGTCTGGGCTTTTGCGACGCCTGCTTTTCGGGCGAGTACCCGATCCCGGTGCCCGAACAGGCGGAAAAGAATATGTTTGAAAACGAAATCCCGCTCGACGACGGAAAGGCCGCCGGGCAGCAAGACAAGGAGTAACAAATGGGAGGATTTTTCGGCGTAGTCTCCAAGGAGGACTGCGTGCTGGATATTTTCTTCGGCGTAGACTACCATTCGCATCTGGGCACCCGCCGCGGCGGTATGATCCTGTACGACAAGGAACGCGGCTTCCAGCGCCAGATCCACAGCATTGAAAACACCCCGTTCCGCACCAAGTTTGAGAAGGATTTGGCGGATTTTTCCGGTTGCAGCGGCATCGGCTGCATCAGCGATACCGACCCGCAGCCACTGCTTGTGCGCTCGCACCTTGGGCTTTACGCGCTGACCACGGTCGGCATCATCAACAACGCGGAAAAGCTGGTTTCCGAGTATTTTTCCGACCACGGCCATCAGTTCATGGCGATGAGCTCGGGCAAGGTAAACTCGACCGAGTTGGCTGCGGCGCTCATCAACCAGAAGGACGATCTCATTTCGGGCATCCTGCATGCGCAGGAGGTGATCGACGGCTCGCTGACGCTGCTTGTGCTCACCCCGGACGGCATCATCGCCGCGCGCGACCGCGTTGGCCGTCTGCCGGTGCTGATCGGCCAGAATGAGGACGGCTGCTGCATTTCGTTCGAGTCCTTTGCCTACCACAAGCTGGGTTACGAGGACGCTTACGAGCTTGGGCCCCGTGAGATCGTCAAGGTGACGGCGGACGGCTTTGAAACGCTCTCGCCCGCGGGCAAGGAGATGAAAATCTGCTCGTTCCTGTGGACGTATTACGGCTACCCCAACTCCAATTACGAGGGCGTCAACGTCGAGGTCATGCGCTACCGCAACGGCGCGATCATGGCGCGCGACGACAAAAAACGCGGTCTTGCCGCGGACGTTGACTTTATCGCAGGCGTGCCGGACTCGGGCGTGCCGCACGCCATCGGCTACGCCAACGAGTGCGGCAAACCGTTTGCCCGCCCGTTCGTCAAGTATACGCCGACGTGGCCGCGCTCGTTCATGCCGGCAAACCAGAAGGTGCGCAATCAGGTCGCCAAGATGAAGCAGATCCCGGTGCCCGAGCTGATCGAGGGCAAAAAGCTGCTGTTTGTGGACGATTCGATCGTGCGCGGCACGCAGCTACGCGAGACGGTTGAGTTCCTGTATGAGTCGGGCGCGAAGGAAGTGCACATGCGCTCGGCCTGCCCGCCGATCATGTACGGCTGCAAATACCTGAACTTCTCCTCCTCCAATTCGGAGATGGAGCTGCTCGCCCGCCGCATCGTGCAGGAATTGGAGGGCGAGGAAGGCCAGAAGCATCTGGAGGAATACGCGGACGCGAACACCGAACGCGGCCAGTGCATGCTGAAAACCATCTGCGAGAAGTTTGGCTTCAGCTCGCTGGGCTACCAGTCGCTCGAGGGCCTTTTGGAAGCCATCGGGCTGGACCGCGACAAGGTCTGCACCTATTGCTGGAACGGCAAGGAATAAACCGTTCCCCCACAATACAACGAAGGAGAATCATTATGAGTGAAAGCCGTTCTGAAAGCTATAAGGCGGCCGGCGTAGACGTAACCGCCGGTTACGAGGCAGTCAAGCTGATGAAGCCGATGGTCGAGTCGACGTTCACAAAGGGCGTTATGGGTACGCTCGGCGGCTTCGGCGGCCTGTTCCGCCCGGATTTCAAGGGCATGGCCGACCCCATTCTGGTGTCCGGCACGGATGGCGTGGGCACCAAGCTCAAGCTGGCCTTCCTGATGGATAAGCACGACACGGTCGGTATCGACTGCGTGGCCATGTGCGTCAACGACATCGCCTGCTGCGGCGCGCAGCCGCTGTTCTTCCTCGATTACATTGCGGTCGGCAAGAACCATCCGGCCAAGATCGCGCAGATGGTTTCCGGCATCGCGGAGGGCTGCCGGCAGGCGGGCTGTGCGCTCATCGGCGGCGAGACCGCCGAAATGCCCGGCTTCTACCCGGAGGATGAGTACGATATGGCGGGCTTTTCGGTCGGCATGGTCGACCGGGAGAAGATGATCGACGGCTCGCACATCCGTCCGGGCGACGCGCTGATTGGCGTGGCGTCCTCGGGCGTACACTCCAACGGCTATTCGCTCGTGCGCAAGACGCTGGGCATCAACGAAAAGGCAGTGCGCCGCTACATCGACGAATTCGGCAAGACGCTCGGCGAGGAGCTGCTGACCCCGACCAAGATCTACGTCAAAGCTATCCAAGCGCTGATGGGCAAGGTAGAGGTCAAGGGCATCAGCCATATCACGGGCGGCGGCTTCTATGAGAACGTGCCGCGCATGCTGCCCGACGGTATCTGCGCCAAGATCGAGAAAAAGGCGATGCCGGTACCGCCGGTGTTCGACCTGATTGCCAAAACCGGCAAAATCCCGGAGCGCGATATGTACAACACGTTCAACATGGGCGCGGGTCTGGTGCTGGCCGTCGCTGCTGAGGATGCATCCCGCGCGGTGGCCGCGATTTCTGCCGCAGGCGAGCAGGCTTACGTCATCGGTGAGTGCGTTGCCGGTGAAAAGGGCGTCGTGCTCGAATAAGGGAGAAGCGGGATGAAAAACATCGCAGTTTTGGTTTCGGGCGGCGGCACCAATTTACAGGCGCTGATCGACGCGCAGGCCGCGGGCAAGATCGAAAACGGCCGTATCCGGCTGGTCGTGTCGTCCAACCCGGAGGCGTTCGCGCTTGAGCGGGCGGCAAAGGCGGATATCCCGTCGGCGGTGCTGCGCCGCCGCGACTTTGCGGACGCAGACGGCTACGGCGCGGCGCTGACCGCCATTCTGGAGGAGTACGGCGTCGATCTGGTCGTGCTGGCGGGTTTTATGACCGTGCTGCCGGACAGCTTCTGCCGCCGGTACGAAAACCGCATCATCAATGTGCACCCGTCGCTGATCCCGTCGTTCTGCGGGGCGGGGTACTACGGCCTGCGCGTACATGAGGCCGCCCTCGCCAAAGGGGTGAAGGTGACCGGCGCAACCGTGCATTTTGTCTCCGAAGTGGTGGACGGCGGCGCGATCATCGCGCAGAAAGCCGTCGGGGTGGAGGATGGCGACACCCCTGAAACCTTGCAGAAGCGCGTAATGGAGCAGGCCGAGTGGATTCTGCTGCCGCAGGCCGTCAGCGATTTTTGCGCGGGGCGCTTGCAGGTGAAGGGCGCATGGGTCGCCAGAAAGTAAGGAGGAAAGCAGTATGAGCAAGAATGTGTTCAATATCAGCTATGAGTTGCTGAGCAATGCCTATCCCGGCCGCGGCATCATCTTCGGCCGCACACTGGACAATAAGTATAACGTGGTCGCCTATTTCATCATGGGCCGCTCGGAGAACAGCCGCAACCGCATCTTTGTGGAGACGGAGGACGGCATCCGCACCGAGGCGTTCGACCCGTCCAAGATGACCGACCCCTCGCTCATCATCTATCATCCGGTGCGCCAGTGCGGCGGCAAGCTGGTCGTCACCAACGGCGACCAGACCGACACGATCTGCGAGTACCTCAAGGACGGCAAGAGCTATATCGACGCGCTGCGCACCCGTCAGTTTGAGCCTGACCCGCCGAACTACACCTCGCGCATTTCGGGCGTGATCAACGAGGACGGCTCGTACAGCCTGTCCATCCTCAAGAACTTCACCTCCGACCGCACGGCGAATAAGCGCTTTTTCTATGAGTACGACAAGCCGGTGCCCGGTCTCGGCCACTTTATCCACACCTACCAGTGCGACGGCGACCCGCTGCCGCCGTTCCGTGGCGAGCCGAAGTGCATCCGCATTGAAAAGCCGATCAAGCAGTTCACAGAGATGCTGTGGACGAGCATGAACGAGCAGAACAAGGTTGCACTGTTTGTGCGTTATATCGACCTCGAAACCGGCGCATACTGGCAGGAGATCCGCAACAAGAATGAGGAGGGCAAGGCATGAACGAGCTGGCACTCAAATACGGCTGCAACCCCAACCAGAAGCCCGCGCGCATTTTTATGACCGAGGGCGAGCTGCCGATTGAGGTTTTAAACGGCAAGCCGGGCTATATCAACTTTTGCGATGCGTTTAACTCGTGGCAGCTGGTCAAGGCGCTGAAAAAAGCCACTGGTATGCCGGCAGCGGCGTCTTTCAAACACGTTTCCCCCGCGGGTGCGGCGCTCGGCAAACCGCTGACCGAGGTCGAAAAGCAGATGTATTTTGTGGAAGCCGACCACGAGTTGTCGCCCATCGCGTGCGCCTATATCCGCGCGCGCGGCGCCGACCGCCTGTGCTCCTACGGCGACTGGGCGGCGCTGTCCGATGTGTGCGACGCGGATACTGCGTCCTACCTCGCGCATGAGGTGTCGGACGGCATCATCGCGCCGGGCTACACCGACGAGGCGCTGGCGATTTTGAAAACCAAGCGCAAGGGCGGCTATAACGTCGTCAAGATCGACCCGGACTATGTCCCCAAGCCGATCGAGCAGCGCGATATCTTTGGTATTCGCTTCGAGCAGGGCTACAACGATTATGAAATCAACGAAAGCCTGCTGAATAACATCGTCACGGACAACAAGGAGCTGCCCGAAAGCGTCAAGCACGATATGATTTTGTCGCTCATCACGCTCAAGTACACGCAGTCCAATTCGGTCTGCTACGTCAAGGACGGCATGACCATCGGCGTGGGCGCGGGCCAGCAGAGCCGCATCCACTGCACGCGCCTTGCGGGCAACAAGGCGGATAACTGGTTCCTGCGGCAGCATCCCAAGGTGCTCGGCCTGCAATTTGTGGACGGTATCCGCCGCCCCGACCGCGACAACGCGATCGACGTGTATATCTCGGACGAGTACGAGGACGTGCTGGCCGACGGCGTGTGGCAGAACACCTTCAAGGTCAAACCCGAGGTGCTCACCGCCGAGGAAAAGAAGGCGTGGATTGCGAAAAATACCGGCGTAACCGTGGGTTCGGACGCGTTCTTCCCGTTTGGCGACAACGTGGAGCGCGCGCGCAAGTCGGGCGTGCAGTATATTGTGCAGCCGGGCGGCTCGATCCGCGATGATAACGTCATCGAAACCGCAAATAAGTACGGTATCGTGATGGCGTTCACCGGCATGCGCCTGTTCCACCACTGATACACGCCGGATTGTGATGAAACTGATCCGAGGCTACTATGCCTATCTGGCGATTGCGGGCGGCCTGCTGCTCGGGCTGGTCGTGCGGGACAACTGGATGCTGCAAATCGTGGGCAGCGCACTGATTTCTGCGGGCGCGCTGTCCTTACAGCGCGTCTCGCGCTGGTTTTTGCGCGCGTCTATCGCGGCGGACGTGTCCATCGGCTTTACCGTGTTGTGCGGGCCGGGCGTGCTGCCGCCGGGACTGGGGCGCATGGCGCTGGAATATGCCTCGCTCGTGCCGCTGCTGCTGACCGGCTGCATGCTGCTTTTGGCGTATATCGACCAGATGCGCGCGGCGGGGCGCGGCGCGCTGGCCGAGTGGGCGGTGTTCGTCGTGTGGAGCGCGGGCTGGATTTTGGCGCTGCTCATGGCGCCCGGTTGGCTGAATGACTATGCGCTGGCGCTGACCGTGACGGCGGTCAACACGTTGACCGTTCTCGGCTACATCGCGCTGCTGGCGGACACGTTCCGCGCGCAGAAAGAATACATCCGTACGGAGGGAGAAAATCCATGAAAGTATTGGTGATCGGCGGCGGCGGGCGTGAGCACGCCATCGTGCATACCCTGAAGAAAAGCCCTAAGGTCGACCATATCTGGTGCGCACCGGGCAACGGCGGCATCGCGCAGGAAGCCGAGTGCGTCGATATCAAGGCGACCGATATCGAAGGCGTGGTGGCGTTTGCCAAGGCGAACAAGCCCGACCTCGTGATGGTCGCGCCGGACGACCCGCTGGCGCTCGGCATGGTGGATGCACTCGAAGAAGCAGGCATCCGCGCGTTTGGCCCGCGCAAAAACGCGGCGATCATTGAGGGTTCCAAGTCCTTTGCCAAGGAATTGATGAAAAAGTACGGCATCCCGACCGCGGGCTATGCCGTGTTTGAAAACTCGGCGGACGCCATCGCCTATATCAAGGAGCAGGGCGCGCCGATCGTGGTCAAGGCGGACGGTTTGGCGCTCGGCAAGGGCGTTACGGTTGCCATGACTGAAGAGGATGCGATCGCCGCCGTCAAGGACGCGATCGACGGCGGTGCGTTCGGCGGCGCGGGCGCGCGCGTGGTTATCGAGGAGTTCCTGACCGGGCCGGAGGTGTCCGTGCTGGCGTTTGTCGACGGCAAGCACCTCAAGACCATGCCGTCGGCGCAGGACCACAAGCGCGCTTACGATCACGATGAGGGCCCCAACACGGGCGGCATGGGCGCGTTCTCGCCCTCGCGGTTCTACACCGAGGATATCGCGCAAACCTGCATGGAAACGATTTTCAAGCCCACGGTCGAGGCGATGGCCAAGGAGGGGCGTCCGTTCAAGGGCGTGCTGTACTTCGGCCTGATGCTGACCCCCAAGGGCCCCAAGGTGATCGAATACAACGCGCGCTTTGGCGACCCGGAGACGCAGGCCGTGTTGTCCCGTCTGGAAACTGACCTGTTTGACATCTTCAATGCGGTCATCGACGAAAAACTCGATGAAATCGAGATCAAATGGGCGGATAATGCCGCTTGCTGCGTGTGCATGGCGTCCGGCGGCTATCCCAAGGCCTATGAAAAGGGCAAGGTGATCACCGGGCTGGATGATGTGACCGGCTCGTTCGTGTTCCATGCGGGCACGGCGGTGAAGGACGGCGCGTTTGTCACGAGCGGTGGCCGCGTGCTCGGCGTCACCGCAACCGCGCCGACACTCGATGAGGCGATCGTCAAGGCATACGATGATGTAAAGAAAATCCACTTTGAAAAGGCGCATTACCGCACGGATATTGGGGTGAAAAAGGGATGAAACTCGAACAACAGGAGCAGATCCTCGGCTGCATGGCCGAGGTACTCAACCAGAACGGCTTCCGCGCGGAGGTCATGCGTAAGGAGGGCGCGCCCACGCTGCTGCGCTGCGAGGCGATGCGGCAGGGCAAGGTCGCCAAGGATGTGGTGATCGAGGCGTGCTTCATCCCGATGCAGCTGCCGAGCGAGGACAGCGGCCTGCTGCAATTCTTTGTCACGCTGTTTCAGGGCGCACCGGATGCGAACGTGAACCAGCTGCGTCGCGCCTGCAGCTATTGCAACGATTTCTGTGCGCTCGGCGCGTTTGGCCTGTTCGAGCAGGGCGGGCAGATTTACCTCAAGCATAATACGCTGCTGGATGGCTCGCTCGAACTGGAAAAGATCATCCCGTTTGTGGCGGATAACATTTCGCTGCTGCTGGCAGCGGTCAGCCGCTTCATCGACGGTCTGGCGCAGGTGGCCTACGCGGGCATGACGCTGGACGCGGTGATCGATCAGGAACTGTTCCCGAAAGTAAACTGACGTTTTCGCTTGCAAGCGAGGGGCTGTGTCAGGACGACAAAACCGCGCAGGAACGCATCGGTTCCTGCGCGGTTTTGTATTTTCTGAGAAAATCAGTCCTCGATAATTTTGAGTAGTATAGCGCTGAATTTTGGCAGTTTCAGATAAATTTCGTCGGAATCATCAAAAAATGACCAGTCGTTCTCTTTTGTCTGGCCGCCGAAGCGTTCCCAATCGGTGTGCAGCAGCACGGTGCAGTTGGGGGAGGGGAGGGGGCAGGCATATGGCTCATCCCCGAAGTTGCACACCGCGACCAGCCGCTCGGTTTTGCTGCGGCGCTCCCACGCGAACACACACGGCGCAGCGCTGTCTGCGTCCAGCCAGCGGAAGGCACCCGGCTCGTAGTCCGCGTGCAGCGCAGGGTGGTCGCGGTAGGTTTGTGACAGCGCCCGGAAGAACGTGTGGAACATGCCGTTGGCATACGACCAGTCCAGCTCGGCGGCTTCGCTCCACTCCACGCGCAGGCCAAGCTCGTTGCCCATGAAATTCAGCTTCTTGCCCGGATGCGCGAACATATAAAGGTAGAACGACCGTGCCTGCGCGTACTTATCGGTCAGGTCGGCGCCCCACATCTTCTGCACGATGGCCGCTTTGCCGTGCACGACCTCGTCGTGCGATAGCGGCAGCAGATAGTGCTCGTTGGGGAAATACTCCATGGAAAATAGCAGCTGTCCGCGCCGTTCGGGGCGTTCGTCCGGCGGGGTCTGCATGTAGGAGAGGGTGTCGTGCATCCAGCCGAGATCCCACTTGTAGTCGAAGCCCAGCCCGCCCTTGCTGACCGGCTGCGTCACGCCGGGGTAGGCGGTGGAGTCCTCGGCGATCAGCAGCGCGGACGGATGGCGGGCTTTCAGCCCGGCGTTCATGTTTTTGAGGAACTCCATCGTGTCGCCGTTGACGCCGCGCGCCGGGTCGCCCTGCCAGTAGATCAGGCGGCTGACCGCGTCCATGCGCAGGCCGTCAAAATGGAACTGGTCGAGCCAGTAGTCGGCAGCGGACTGCAAAAAGCAGCGCACTTCGCGGCGCGAGTGGATGAAGTTGCAGCTGCCCCACTCGCTTTCGCCCACGTCGGGGTGGGGATATTCGTAAAGCGGCGTGCCGTCGAACAGCGCAAGGCCGTAACTGTCGACCGCGAAGTGTACGGGTACAAAGTCCATGATTGCACCGATGCCCGCGTGATGCAGCCGGTCGATGAGCATTTTCAGCTGTGCGGGCGTGCCGTAGCGCGAGGTGGGCGCGAAAAAGCCGGTGTTCTGGTAGCCCCATGAGCCGTCGAACGGATGCTCGGACAGCGGCAGAAATTCGACATGCGTAAAGCCGTGCTCTTGGAGGTAGGGGATGAGCTGGTCGGCGATCTCGTCGTAGCGGTACCAGCCGTTTTCGTCTGCGGGGTTGCGCAGCCAGGAACCGAGGTGCAACTCGTAGATGTTCAGCGGCGCGTCGGGCGCGGCGGTGCGCGCGGCCATCCAGTCCGCGTCGGTGAAGGTATACTCGTCCGGGTCAGTGATGACAGAGCAGCAGCCCGGCCGCAGCTCCATCGCAAAGCCGTAGGGGTCGCAGTGCTCGACGACCGCGCCGCCCGGGGTATAAATACGGTACTTGTAGAACTGCCCCGGCCGCGCATCCGGGACTGTCACCTCCCAGAACCCGCTCCGGCCGTCCTGTTTCAGCTCGTCCTCTTTCCAGCTGTTAAACGCACCAGTTACAGTGATTTTGACAGCATTCGGCGCAAAAACACGAAAAATGACCGAGCGGTCGTCAATGTGAGCGCCAAACCAGCGCCACGCGTCAAACACCTTTCCGGTAAAAAATTCCTGCTTGTCCATCGGGGCTTTCCTCCTTTTGCGGTTTGGAGTATAGTAATAGTATAGGGGACGGGTACCCAAAAGGCAACCGCCAAAGCGGCAGGCTTTTGTCCAATAATTTTGCGGAAAATTTTTCGCACAATCCGTGAACCAAACCGCCATCCCGCGGCTCTTATAGACAGGTGCACCAAAAACGCAAAGGAGCAAGACGTATGACCGATGAACAACTCGTCCGCCGGATGCAGCAGGGCGACATGCAGGCGTTCGACGAACTGTATACGCGATACAAGAATGACGCGTACCGCGTTGCTTGCCTGATCACCGGCAACCGTGCGGACGGCGAGGATTTGACGCAGGAGGCTTTCGTCACCTGCGTGCGGTCGATCGGGTCGCTCAAGGACGGGGCGAAGTTCCGCCCATGGCTGCTCAGGACGCTCACGCGCGCGGCATGGAAGTACTGCCGCAAATCAAAGCGTGAAACGCCGGTCGCGGACTTTTTCGAGACCGGCGAGGGCGAAAGCGCGCTGTCCGCCGTGCTGCGGACAGACGAGCAGCGGCGACTATATCAGGCGATGTACGCGCTCGACGAAAAACGCCGCACCGTGCTGGTACTGTACTATTTCGACAACCGGCCGGTCAAAGAGATCGCACGCACGCTGGGCGTGACCGAGGGTACGGTCAAATCCCGCCTGTTTTCCGCCCGCCGCCATCTGCGGCAGGCGCTGACCGAAAAAGAGGGAAAGCCGGAGGAGGCTGTAACACATGGATGAGATGAAGATGGATCGAGAGATGCAGGAAATGCTGCACCAGTGCGCACAGGGGCTGGAAGCCCCGGACAAACTCAAGACCCGCATTGACTTTGCGCTCAAGAGCGGCGAGGCACCGCGCAAGGTGCGCCGCCCGTTTGCCAAACGGCTGGCAGCGGTCGCGCTGGTCGCGGCGGTAGCCATTACCGGCGCAATGGCGGGGAGCGGCGTTGTGGGCTGGTATTCCAGCACTTGGCTGGATCAGAATTGGACGGATTTTGCGCAGACGGCGGAATATGTGCAGGAGCATGTTCCGGGTGCAAAATATGTCGAATCCTTTTCCAATGGCTATGTGTTTGCAAAAGGCTATGAGGACACTGTGGACAAACGAGACGAAAGCGGCAATACGCTGGGCAGCTTTACTGGAGTGCTGTTGAATTATGAAAAAGCTGGTGCAACATTGACAGTGGAAACAGAGCCCGTGCAGGAAGAGGGACAGTATGCTTCACCGTATGACGTCGTGCGCATGGTGGGTGATACGCAGGTACACTATCGTGCAATGAAAGCTATCGCGCTGCCGGCAGATGGCAGCATCCAGCCAACAGAAGCGGAACAGGCGGCATTTGAGCGTGGCGAAATTAATATTGCCTATGGCTCGTCTGTGCGTGAGGAGAATACCTTTTATCGGGTCTCGTGGATCGAAGATGCTATTGCATATTCGATCTATACCTTTGATCCGGCTGACTTGGCAGAGGATGATTTCTTCCAGATGGCGCAGGAGATTATCACGTCCTAAACGGTGTAAAAGTAGGATATTGCAGAAAATCAGAACAAAATGCAGAAAAGCGTCCGCGTGGACGCTTTTCTGCTGCGTGGGGAAAGATACAAAATGAAAGGGGCAAGCGGCCTGACATGCGGGGCGCGCTTTCCGATTGCGGCAGACCGGACAGGCATGCTATAATAGGGGTATCAGATTGGAAAAGGGGCGCCGAACATGGAGCTTGCCAAAAATAAAATTTACCGATGCCAGATCATCGACTATACAGCAGACGGCACCGGACTTGCCAAAATCGACGGCCGTGCGGTGTTCGTGCCGCGCACGGCGGTGGGGGATCAGTGCGATGTGCGTATCACCAAGGTGACCAAAAGTGTGGCGTTCGGGCGGCTGGAAAAGCTGGTCGTGCCGTCAGGTGTGCGCATCCAGCCTGCCTGCCCGGTTGCGGACAAGTGCGGCGGCTGTTGCTATCAGCACATCACCTACGAGGAGGAGCTGCGTGCCAAGGAGAAAAAGGTGCGCGACGCGCTCACCCGCATCGGCGGGCTGGACGGCACGGTGCTTGCCGGCATCACGGGCGCGCCGACAACCGAACATTACCGCAACAAGGCGCAGTATCCGGTCGGACGGGACGTGGACGGCAATATCGTCACCGGGTTTTACCGGCCGCGCAGCCATGACATTGTGCCGGTCGGGCGGTGCCTGATCCAGTCCGAGACCGCCGACCGCATTGCGGCCATTGTGCGGCAGTGGATGCGTGACTTCGACGTGCCGCCATATGATTACCAGACCAAACGGGGGGCGGTGCGGCATATTTACGTCCGTGTGGGTGAAAAAAGCGGCGAAAGTCAGTTGACCTTGATCGCGGCGACGCGCAAAATGCCCGCGTTGAGTGAGCTGATTTGTCGCTTGCGGGAAGCCGAGCCGTCGCTGACCGGCATTTTGATCAACCACAACCAGCGGGGGGATAATGTCATCCTTGGTGACCGCACGGATGTCCTGTGGGGCGAGCCGATGCTGGAGGATCGGCTGTGCGGGCATTCGTTCCTGCTCTCGCCCGAGGCGTTTTATCAGGTCAATCACGCGCAGGCCGAGCGGCTGTACGAGTGTGCGGTTTCGTTTGCCGGTCTGACCGGACAGGAAACCGTGCTCGACCTGTATTGCGGCGCGGGTACGATCACACTGACGCTGGCGCCGCACGCCAAAACCGTGATCGGTGTCGAAATCGTGCCCGAGGCGGTGGAAAATGCGCGACAGAATGCGGCTCGCAACGGTATGGATAACGTCGAGTTCCTGTGTGCGGATGCAGGACAGGCCGCGCGGCAGTTGGCCGCGCGCGGCGTTGCGCCCGATGTGCTGGTTGTCGATCCACCGCGCAAAGGGCTGGACGAGCAGGCGCGTGACGCGATCCTGAAAATGCGGACGCCGCGCGTGGTGTACGTCTCCTGCGACCCGGCGACCCTCGCCCGCGACCTGCGTGAGCTGACCGGCGCAGGGTATGTGATGGAAAAGGCACAGGCGTTTGATTTGTTCCCGCGAACCGGGCATGTGGAGACGGTAGTACTCTTGTCCAAACTTAACACCAAGCAGCATATCGAAGTGGAGTTGAATCTGGACGAGCTGGATTTGACAGCGGCGGAGAGCAAGGCTACCTATGACGAAATCAAAGCATATGTGCTGGAGAAGTATGGTTTGAAGGTATCCAGCCTGTACATCTCCCAGGTCAAACGGAAATGTGGGCTGAATGTTGGGCCAAACTATAATCTATCGAAGAAGGAAGACGCGAAAGTACCGCAGTGCCCGCCGGAAAAGGAAGCGGCAATTATGGAGGCGCTGAAGCACTTCGGGATGGTTTAGCATATAGTAGGACACAAAACACCAGTGTCGGTTTTTGACCGACACTGGTGTTTTCATTAAGTTCAAGAACTCAAATTTTAAATTCAATTTTCCAGAGAAATCGGTTGTATTTTCTGTTTTTCTGTTCTAAAATGTAAATAGTTTTGTCGAGCTATTCAGTACAGGGAGTTATGTAATATGCGAATTAGTTATAAAAAGCTGTGGCTGCTACTATTAGAGCGAGACATCAGTAAAGCCACGTTACGTACAGATTTGAAATTGGCTACCGGAACTATGGCTAAGCTGAATAAGGGTGAAGAGGTTGCCTTGAGTGTTCTGATGCGTATTTGTCAGTATTTGCGTTGCGATATTGGAGATATATGTTCTGTTATTTTGGAGGAAAAGAGTACATATTAAATTTTTCATAGAGAGTGATACAAATACTGATAGAAAAGAGTGGTAAGATGGCGCAAAGAGTACCTTGGGATATGAGTGAAGCAGTCATTATGTTGAATGCGCTGATCGCCGCTCGTGAGGGAAGGATGTCCCGGAAAGATGCAATTGTAGCTGTGTCTTCAAAACTTCGTTCACGTGCGAAGAGAAATGGTATCGAAGTAGACGACATTTTTCGTAACGTAAACGGCATTACGCTACAGATGTCCACGATGGAATACATCCTGACTGATGGCGAAAAGGGCATGAAGAAATCCTCCATGCCTAAGCTATTTCAGGATGCGGTTGCCATGTACCAGAATGACAGAGCGACCTACGAAAAAATGCTGAGGGAGGCAAGGAACGTGTCGGATACCAAATCAATACAAGACCAGTATTTTGCATGGCTGGAAACACAAGTATCTCCGGCGCAACTGTCGGAATTATATATGATATATACTGACATTGAGGACTTTTGCCTGAAGCGCAGCGTAATTAAGAAAAAGCTATTTTCATTGACTAACCTTGCCGATATTCGTAAAGTAATGAACACGGTTGATTCCAATAAGGTCTTCCGTTTTACATATAAGAAAAAATTGAGCAAAATGAGCTCTGCAATGCGATTTTACTACCGCTTTGTGAAGGAGCATCCTGAGCTGCTGACTCAGGCGGCACCAATGAAGTCTAACCAGACTGCAACCCCTATGGAGACAAAACCTGCAGAACCTTCTCCAGAGTTGATTGGGTATGGAGAAACAGCAGCGCCTTCCACTGTTGGCACTGTCGCATACAAGATCGATTTCACCAATATTCAGTCCCTGGCTTTTACTCAGCCGACGGAGTATTCATATTTCGAAGAGGAGCAGGGCAAAGTCAACTTTTGGACGCAATTATATGTTCAAGTCGTCAAGTGCCTGATGGATGATTATCCAGATGTGTTGCGCTCTTATATCAACTGCAATATCGATGGACAGAGCCGGTGCGATTTCACTGATGAGGCTGGAATAAGCAGCATGACGGCTCCCAAAAAGGTACAGGATAATTTCTATCTGGAAACGAACCTCAGCGCTACAGATATTGTAGGAAAGATAAAAAAGCTGCTTGACCTGTGCAATGTAGATTATGAAAATCTGGAAGTATATTACCAGAAGCGAAGCTCTACAGCGCCTCAAACAATTTCGACAACAGGAACAGGCAACTGTGCCGATAGCTCAGATGCCGAAAGCAGTAAAGAACAGTTTATAAGCTGGATGCAGCAGACCGGTTCTGCATTAGGTACTATCCGCAGCTATGTTTCTGCCATCGGACAGTCCAGTAAGGCTGCCAATGAATATGGTGTTTGCGATACGGATTTGTTCTTAATCGAAGATGCCAATAAGCTACAGCAGCTTTTGGATGAGCTCTTGAAGGTCCCGGTTTTCCGGAATCTAAATGCGCAGCAGCATAACCGCTTCCGGGCAGCGATATCCAAGCTCGTCGCTTACCGTTCCAGTACAACAGCCCATACCCGGCCAGAAGAGAAACTTCCAGAATTAAAAACCGTTGAGGCGGTTATAAATCCGCAGTACCTCTCCGAGGAGACTCGGATCCGCTATACGGAGATTCTTGCAGAGCATTTTGGCGAGGATGGCTACCAAACGGGGCGGCCAATTTTTCGTGGGCGGTTTAGGCGATTTTATGCGGAAAAGTATGGCTGTCCCCCAGCAGAAACAGATGATCGCATTGATGAAATCATGAGTATCGTCGGGACAAAGTGTGATAATAGAGTATTCCCCAAGCAGGATGACAGTCAAAATAACTTGATTATGGAAATTGTGAGTGATATTCTGTCTGCTTTTGATTCTGGCGCAACGGCCGTCTACATCGAAGCGGTTTATGATAAATACCAGCAGCCGCTTGCAGACTATTTGCACATATACAATCAGGATGCCTTGGCATCGCTATTGATGGCCCATGCCAACGGAAAATACACTCATCGTTATTCTTTTCTGACGAATAACTGGTCTGGTGCAAATGCCCAGGAGGACTTGCTTCGCATTATGAAGATGTTCCACCAGCCGCAGGATTATGCTGCAATTCATGAGAAGGCATGGTTTCTTCCTTATGAAAGGACGAAGACCATTCTGGTTACGACAGCCTCCATCGTGAAGGTTGCAGCTGAGACCTATTTCTATGCACCAAATCTGCCGGTCAGTGCAGATGAGCTAGCATATCTTTCTTCATTGATGAATGAAGAACTGAGCTATCACAGTCATATTACGGATGTTCGCCTGATGCAGCTGATTGCAGAAAAATGCCCAAGCATTGCAATCAATACGGATGGATACACCACCTATGGCTTAAGGAATTGCCTCGGATACATCCTCCGAGATCAGTTCGCTTTTAATGGGCCTATTATTACCCTCAAGGGTAAGGAATTGAGCATGGCAGATGTTTTTACAGAGTTTGCAAAAGACCACGAGGTGTTGTCCGTTGACGAGCTGTCGGCTCTGAGCGATGAAATGAGCACTGTGATTTACTGGGATTCGGTATTGAGCGAGATGATTCGTATCTCCGCCACGGAATTGCTGCGGAAAGACCAGATAAAGTTTGATGTAGAAGCAATAGACGAAATTTTAGACGGAATGTGTCCGGGAGATTATGTTCCACTTTCGGAAATAAATCTTTTTCTGTGCTTCCCGAATATCGGCCATCCGTGGAACAGCTATCTGCTGGAGAGCTATCTGTTTGGCTTCAGCAGGAAATTCCGTTTGCTGCACTCCTCTTTCATCAAAACCGGTGTATACGGTGCAATGGTGCGCAAGGATGCAGATTTTCAGGATTACCGCGCTTTATTGGTGGATGTTCTGTCGAAATCCAATGCACTGGACTCTACCAAGGATGCTCTGCAATATATTGTCGATAAGGGATACCAGCAGCGAAGACGTTATGAAGGCATCGAGACGGTGGTTCAGGAGGCCAAGCTGGTAAAAGAACAGAGAGAAAAACAGGAGAAATGAGGAAACCCTGATGTACCAATATTTATGGGATGAGGAGACAGGAGGATTGCTTCTGACCACAGAGCAATCGAAGTTCAGCAAGGAACCGCGTCCTGTTTATGCCTCAGAATTGACACTACTGGGATTTGACCAATACTGGTCGTATCCCAAAGACGACTGCGCTCCGCTCATGTGGGCAGAAGCTAATAACTATATTTATCGCGGCAGAATGGTTGCCAGAACTAAAGGCGGTTCGTACTATTCCAAACCAGAGATAGTCCTTTTGGATACACCTGAGCCAGATGGAATACCGTTACAATTCGTTGATGTTGAAACAATGACGAAAAAAAACGAAGCCATTTTAGAAACTCTCGTTCAAGAAACGATTCAGACAGTTTATAATACATATAGGGAATATAAAGATAAAATCGATGTTTTTTATGTTGCTTTCAGTGGTGGAAAGGACAGTGTTGTAGCGTTAGACATTGTACAGCGTGCGCTTCCTCACGATGATTTTTGGGTTTTGTTTGGAAATACCCGTATGGAATTTCCTGATACGTATGAGCTAGTGGAACGAATTAAAGCAGACTGCATAAGTGAGGGCATACGGTTCTATCAAGCAGAATCCAAGCTGCTTCCACAAAATACATGGTCTTGCTTTGGGCCACCTTCAACCAGCAATCGCTGGTGTTGTAGTGTACATAAAACGTCACCACAGATTAATTTGCTCAGGGAGATAACAGGTAAGCGAGATTTTACAGGAATGGCCTTTACCGGAGTGCGCGCTGAAGAAAGCTTGGCACGAAGCACTTATGATACAGTAAGCAATGGCCAGAAGCACAGTGGTCAAATGAGCTGCCATGCAATACTCGATTGGACTTCCGCAGAGTTATATTGCTATATCTATGAAAGGCATTTGCACTTGAATGAGGCATATAAAAAGGGAAATATGAGGGTTGGATGTTTAGTTTGTCCCAATTCAACTGGAAAGCACGAGTATATAAAGCGCTGTTCATATCAGTCTGAAGTGGATTTTTTTCTTAGGAAAATAGCTTCTACGAGCGGGAAAACCAATTACTCAGAGGCCGATATGAAAGAGTTCATTGATGGCGGATTTTGGAGAACCCGTAAATCTGGACGTGAGCTTAATCTAGGCCAGGATAAGTTTGAGGTCATCGGCGGAAGCAATCCGCCTATGATAGATACTTTTGTGACGCATCTCAAATGGCAAAATTGGGGGAAGACAATTGGTGATATAACACAGGTGGCGGAAGATGAATATACAATTCTGTTTGAAGGAAAATCCTATACTGTCAGAACAGCATTGGGTGAAAGCAAAACGACCTTTATTCTGGAAAACTGTGAGAACTCCAAGACGGATATTAAATTTCAATCGTTGATGAGAAGTGTAATCATCAAAAGTCTGTACTGCGTGGGATGTGGAGAATGCGAGGCAGAATGCAAACATGATTGCATTGACATGAAGGACGGGATAGTGATTAGAGATAACTGTGTACACTGCTACAGATGTCACGATGTCCAAGAGCATTGCTTAAGGTATGCATCGATACGAAACAAGATAACGGAGGGGAGAAAAATGGCGGGAATTGATAGGTATTTTACCTTTGGAACGCGGGATGAGTGGCTGGATTCATTCATTCGATATAAGGGTGGAAAAGAATTCTGGCTTTCTGATGGTGATGGTCAGGTCGCTAATAAGAAAAAAGATGCATTCAAGAATTTTGCGGATGATGCAGGCCTTACAGTCTACGACAAAACTGCGGATGGAGACAAGTACACTAAATGCGTGCCGACACCGTTTGCGGATGTAATTATCAGAGAGGGTGCATACAGTCAGACCTCGTGGGCCTTGATTCTTTGCAATCTGGTCTACACACCTGCGTTTAATTGGTTCGTCACTTCACTTGAATTTGGAATATCATATACACCTGACCTATTGAATTTGATGTTGACAGATGTGATGGAGAATGATACCAAAGGAAAGGGTAAGCGGAATGTTATTGATTCCCTTAAAATCATAATGGCCAAGACGCCTCTGGGTAAAGATAGAATCTTTGCCGACTGCGATGTAGTCGAAAAAGCATCCGCTTCTGGTAGAGAGACGGTAACGCTTAACTCTATTATGAGATGTAGTTGGGCTGAACCAGATGCCCGTGTCATTCTCTACTCACTTTACAAGTTTGCGGAGAAATGTGGCGGATATTACCAGTTCTCGCTGTCCACGCTGCTGGATGACTCCATAGAGCGTGACGGCATTAGTCCGACCAGAATTTTTGGCCTGAACTACGATACGATGGTTCCGATTCTAAATGGTTTGTCCGTAAACTATCCAGACTTCATTTCGGCCAGTTTCTCTTTGGGACTGGATACTATTAGCTTACGTGAAGGCAAATCCTCTCAGGATGTGTTGGCTATATTCTGAGATAGGAGGAGAAAAGACGATGAGCAAGAAAACCTACAAGGATTATTTTAACATTGATCCAAAGTATTATGCGGCGGTTACGGCTGACCTGATAAGATCTGGTGAAGTCAAATGGACTTCATTCTATCCTCATGAGACCTTTGTCAAGCTGCTGGAGAAAACCCACATCATGCTCTCTGGCAAGGACTCCCGGTCCCTGTGGGTGGAAGGTGCCTACGGTACCGGCAAATCCCATGCTGCTCTGACGGTAAAATCTATGCTGGAGGCCAGCGATGACGAGATCCGTGCTTATTTTAAGGATTATGGCCTCCGGGATGACCTTTGCCAGCAGCTCATTACGGACAAGAGCAACGGCAGATTGATTACCATCCACCGGATTGGCTCTGCGTCTATCCGTTCTGACCAAGACCTGATTCTAGCCTTACAGGATAGCATCGCAGCTGCGCTGCAGGAGCATGGCATTACCAATCGTGGTGAAGCATCCCTGAAGGAATCCGCCCTGCGCTGGCTGGAAGACAAAGAGGCAAACCGAGTCTACTTTGACAGCCTGATTCAGGAAGATAAGTACATGTGGGATTTCGGCGGCAAGCATGTGAATGAGGTCATCTCTGTGCTGAAGAACTCCGAGGACGAGGCCGCTGTTTCTAAAATGATGCGCAATATCCTGAAGGTTGCCGAGGACAATGGCATTACGGCCCTGCGTCTGGATATTCCGGCCATGTGCGATTGGATCAAAAGCATCATTGACGAGAACGACATCTCCGCTATTCTCTTCGTGTGGGACGAGTTTACGGAGTATTTTCAGAACAATCAGAATGCCTTGACTGGCTTTCAGACCCTTGCAGAAATCAGCGAGTCCCACCCGTTTTATTTCCTTATCGTGACCCACGAAAGCAGTTCTCTCATTCAGGATAAGGATATGCGTAAGAAGATTCTGAATCGTTTTGTGGGCGATGTAACTGTCCGTATTGAGATGCCGGAGAATATGGCATTTCGGTTGATGGCGCAGGCCATGAAAACTACGGATGACCCTGTGCTCCTCCCGGAGTGGACTAAATACAAGGGTGACCTAAATGAAGGGTTAACCAGTGTCCGCAATACCATTATTGCCAGTGCAAAAAAGCACTCCACAATGGGGCAAAAGACCGTCATTTCTGATACAGAGTTGCAGTCTATCGTTCCAATTCATCCGTATGCAGCGCTGCTGTTGAAACACATGTCAGTGGCATTCAATTCCAATGCTCGTAGTATGTTTGACTTCATTATCAGTAATGACATGTCGGATGCAAAAGGTTTCAAGTGGTTTATTAACGAGTATGGTCCTGAGGAGAGTATAAACCTACTCACCATCGACATGCTCTGGGATTTCTTTACCGGGAAAGACCAGAATGGATTGAATGACGATGTTCGCGTGATTTTGGATTCCTTCGGTCTGCTGAAAAAGGGTATCCTAACTCCAGACCAGGAGCGAGTGTTTAAAACTGTGCTGCTTCTGGAAGCCATTTCCTTGCGTGTGGGCAACGTGGAGCTTCTGCGCCCCAACGAGCAAAATATCGATCTGGCCTTTGTGGGTACTGACTGGTCAAAGGGCAAAGCACGTAATATTGCTGCTGGTCTGTGTCAGCAGGGACTGCTCTTTGAAAAACCCGTAGGCAATGGTCTAAAGGAATACACTGTTGCGAATCGTGACGGCGACATTGGCAAGATTAACAAGCTAAAGGCCGATATCCGCAACAGCACAAAAACGCAGGATTTGATTGTTTCTGCCGACCTGATGTCTGCAGTGCAGCTTCCTGTTGCAATCCGTCCCCGTTTTGTGATGGAGGGCGCAGCTTCCTCTAATTTAACACCAGTCAGCAGCAAGCTGAGTGGACAGAGCAAGCCAAATCGTTTTAAGACTGTGGTAGCTTTTGCTCTGAATGATACAGAGGCTGCTACCATCAGAAATGCCATTTTAAAAGCAATCGTTCAGCCTTCTAACGAGCTTTTCTATATTGAATGCCTGACACCTATGGGTGATGACCTTTTGAGCCAGTATGTAGAGAACATGGCATACAGTAAGAATTATGCTCAGAACGACCGTCAGCGTGCAATGGGATTTGAAACGCAAGCGAAAAAGTGCCTGACTGAATGGAAACAGAGAATTTCTGCGGGTGCTTTTATCCTTTATACGCCTGAGCATAAGAGCGGCACTCGCGTGGCCAATCTTGCCGCATTGCAGGAGGCGCTGCAGAAACTCAACCACCAGATTTATTTCTGCGGCCTTGAGCAGTTCAATCTGATTGATAACATGTTCGTGAAAGGCCCTCTGGCCCAGGGCGCTGAATGCGGCATCACAGAGGAGTTGAAGTCCACCTTTAAATCTTCCAATGTGAAAACCAGCCTTGCGACTGCACTAAAGGGTGCATGGAAGGTTGAGCGCTATTGGGAAGACCCGACGAAAAAGAGCCTGCCAATTGTCCGCATCAAGCAGGAAGTAGAGAAGGTCATAAAAGCTGGATTTGAGAAGGCTTCCGGTCGTATCAGCATTCTTTCCATTTATGAGGCGTTGGAAGAGGCGCCTTACGGATTTATGCCCAGCAATGCGACTGCTTTTGTTATGGGCTTTGTGCTGAAAGAATATGCCACTGCCGATTATTTCTGGAGCAATGGCCCTTTCAGTGAAAGCATGACACAAGGGAAAATGAAGCAGATGATTGCTAACGCAATCAATCAGAAATTTTCTCCGTCTTCGAAATATAAAGAAGAATATATCGTTGCTATGAGCGCAAGCCAGCGCTGCTTCCTACAGTGCACATCTGCTGCGTTTCATATTCCGATGTCGCAGTGTGGCTCTATCGAAAGCGCCCGCGATCAAATACGAATCAAGATGAAAGGCCTTACTTTCCCTATTTGGTGCCTGAAATATATTCTGAACACGGTGCAGTTGGAGACACCTGCTGATCAGATTACCACCGTAATTGATGCTTACTGTGGAATCGCCAATACTGCTAACAGTAACAAGGACACAGAGAGCGCTCTTGCAGACCAGATTGGTTCCCTTGTCCATGACAATGCCGCCATCACGCGGGACATGGAAAGTCTCCTGACCGATGAGATGTGTCGCAAGGGTATGCTGGCGTATATTGATGCTTATCAGGGCGGTGCTCTCCGTCAGCTGGCAAATGAAATTGGCGATGGTGGAGCCTATCTTGACCAGGTAAAACTGAAGTTTAACGCGGATGCCGCGAACTGGGTATGGAGCTCTGTTACTGCGGACGAGAAAATTTCGGATGTCATTTTGGAGTATCGCATCATTGCCGAAAGCAATAAGAGCCTTCCAAAATGCACCAACCTTCGGGATATGGTATTGGAATGGAATAAACGCTCCAACAACATCCGCATGCCGTATGATGTCCTGCGCAAATATACCGGAGACTTGAGCCAGCTTTTAGTCCATCTTTATTACATGAAGCAGAGCGGCCAACTGCAGGAACAGTATAAGCAACAATTTTATAATGCGCTGATAACGCAACGTGAGGCATTTGAGCACTTCTATAAAGACCAGTTGCCGTATTTTAAACAGGTTGCGGGCACGTTTGTAGAAGAACTGGATGAGCAGGATGTTGCCGGATTCTGCAATACTCTTCCTGCTGGTCAGTTTACCAAGTCCAGCACGGAGTATTATCAATACATTGAGAATGCTGTAAGCAACTACAAAAAGAGCATTCGGAGGACTCAGCTGAAGAACCTCTGGCTGGAGAAAACCGGAACAAAAGACCCCTCCGATTGGTCTGACCGATATGATACACCGATTCTTTGTATGTTCGATGACACAGAGCGCGGAGAGGCAAGAACTATCTTTGCCACCATCCTTGCATATGCTGCTTCGGATGCAGATATTACCAAGGCCATCAATTATCTTGAGGCGGCTACGTTCTATGATCGTTTGAATGACCCGCTGGAGCGAGATCGCTGCTTCATGGAGCGTGTTGTCGGCGATTACGCCGTTATGCTGAAGGATGCGGATTCTATTCGGAAGAGCCTAATTGGAAGTATCCCGGACAAGGCGTATAATTGGATAGATAATTCTGCAGTGAAGAATCGGCTGAAAGTACTGGCAGAAAAGCAATACAAACTCAGCGGTTGTGAGCGTGCACAGGCTGTTATCGATAAGATGGATGCTACTGAACTGCGTCGCTATTTGAATGAGCTCATTGCTGATAATCTTACGGTGGGGATGGAAATTCTGAAGAATGAATAAGGAGGGCATTTATGCGTTGCATTAACACAAGTGAATGTTTCGAGCAAATGAGTGCCTATTTTGACGGAAAAAAGACTGGCTATTTCTTGTTGGTGAATACGGAGAATTACGATGTTTATCAGGAAATACTCCAACGCCTTGAGGCCGATAGCTGCAAGAGATGTGTTTATATTTCCCAAAATTGCCTGCCCAACGGTCTGCCTGATGTCGATGCAGCCGTCTCTATTGCAAGCGGTAGTGGAAACTATGCCTTAGTTGGGCTATCGCAGGCTCAGATGCTTCGCAGCGATAGTGCGTTGGCCGCAAAGCTGGATGAGGTTCTTAGTTACCCTATCAGCGGATATGGCATTGTTCTTCTTGATCATTGTGAACAGACGCTTCAGAAATTTATAAATCGTGATATCCGGTTGAAAAAAAGAGTCCTTTTGGTTGACGGAGAGGTTTCGCCGTTGCCACAGATAAAGTTTGCGAAAACTGAAGAAGAGTGCATTGGATTTAGGCCACTTTCTGATATTCCGAGACTTCTCTCCTATCTTGAAAGATTGACGGATATGCAGCGTCAGAATCACCCTGCTGTGACGGCACTTTGCTCGTTTCCTGTTGATATGTTCCGAAACGCTGCTTATTCCGTTACTGCATCTGAAGGCATTTATGAGGCGTTGACCACAAAATATTCAGACATTGCAGGAGCGACGGAAAAAGCATACGGAACAGATGTGCAGTGGAGCTGGCTTGCTTCTAAAATGTCTGGCAAGAGCAGCTTTTCCGCGTTGGTTTGTGATGAATTTGGCGCTACAGCAAATCTGTCGGCGCATCTATCAGATGTTTGGGGATCCGCCGATAAGAAGATGCAGTGGCTCTTGTGGCTGTCATTGAAGTCCTTCGGCGAGGCCAATAACCACTATCTGACGTTGATACTTGAAAATTGTGATCATGTTGATTCTTTTGAGATGCATGCATATCTAGACTTTGCAGATGTAGATATTTCGCATCCGGAGTTTGAGCGGTATTATACAGAGCGAAAGAGGCTGTTGGAGCAGTTGCCGGAGAATCTGTCGCTTATTAAAAAATATTGTGATAAACTGGGCCGTCACCAAAAGGACGAGGTGTTCTATCTGACCGACAGCAGCGCACAAGAAAAGTACGAATTTGTACGGTGCCTCAGCCTTTATGATTTCACACCGGAAGAAATTTTTCGTGCAACACGCAGTATGTCTAAATCTCTACACTTATATATGCAGGATTTCGTCTTTGATGCCGTGAACACTAAGTTGCCGGAATCCGACAGTAGATTCCGGGGTGATTTGACTACATATTTCCGGGATTACAAACTTCAAAAGCTTACAAATCGTATCTTTCCGGAGTTTCTGAAAAGGGTCAATGCTTACGCCCAATCACCTCGGCCGAATAATAAATTGCAGCCGAGGAGCAGCATTATTTCCCACATGGATAAGAAGAAGGTACAATGCTTCTTTTTCGATGCACTTGGCGTGGAGTACCTTGCTTTTATTATGGCAAAGTGCGAGGAATATGGCTTGGTATCAGAAGTAGCCATAGGCCATTGCGAGCTGCCTTCCATCACAGTTAAAAACAAAGAGTTTTTGCAGCATTTTGCGGACGGAGACTGGAGAAAAATCGATGACCTTGACGAGATAAAGCATCACAGCCAGGTTTACGATTATCGGAAATGTGAGTACCCGCTCCATTTATTTGAGGAACTGGATGTAATCGATGAACAACTACGGATGATTCAGTCCATGCTTGTGCAAGGCACGCTGGAGAAAGCGTTGATTGTAGCCGACCACGGTGCCAGCAGATTGGCAGTGCGTTATGGTCATGAGTTGAATTCTAGCATTGAGCTAGAGGAATCTGGTGAACACAGCGGACGATGCTGTCCGGCTGCAGAAGATCCGAATCTGTCGTTTGTTGCTTATGAAGATGGATTTGCTGTTCTTGCAAACTATGAGCGTTTTAAGGGTGGCCGTCGGGCAAATGTAGAAGTACACGGTGGGGCTTCCCTTGAGGAAGTGGTGGTGCCCATCATCACCCTGACAAAGCGTCCGGACAATATTGAACTTTGCTTTGTTAATCCTGTCATTACACTAAAGCCGCGTGTTACTCCAGAATTGGTGCTTTATTCCAATATTCCGCTCAGCAAGCCTCGACTGCTCATTGATAACGATTTCTATGACGGTGAATTTGTAGCGGATAAGAAACATGCAAGATTTGAAATTTCGAAGATTAAGAGGAAAGGCAATTACTCTGCGGAGGTTTATGATGGCGAGAAAAATATGTCGGTGAAGCTGGAGTTTAAAGTGCAAAAGCAGACCCGCGAAGTAGATTTGTTCTAATCGGAGGAGGCAAATATGAGCGAGTTACAGTCTGCCGATATGGTGGAAAAGTTAAAGGACAACTTTGATGAGATGGTTGTCTATAAAGACCTGAAGAAGAGCAATTTTATTACCTCCTTCAAGATGCCATCATTCATGCGGGATTGGGTGTTAAAGCGCTTTCAGGATGACCATGGCGAAATTGATTTTGATGGGGCTACAGCTTTTATTCGTGAGTTTATTCCGAAAAAAGAGGACTGGAAATCTATCAAGAACCGTATTGTCAACTATCAAGAGCAGATGAAATTTTTGGCCAAGATATCGGTTGATATTGATATCAAGACGCAGGGTCTGTCTTTCTCGCTTCCTGATTTTGGTCTGACCACTAAAGATACTGTGATTCCGAGAGATGTTTGGGAAAATTGCAGCGCAGCATTGTTGAAGGCTGAAGAGAATTGGGGAATCGTAGAACTTGGATATCAGTTCCCGGAGAGCGACAGGGATGCCGGAAAAATTAAGTTGGTGAGTTTCCAAGATTTCTGTCCGTATATTATCGACTTGGATGAGTACAAGTATGCCCGTGAATCTTTCACCCTTGATGAGTGGATTGACATTATTCTTGGCGCCATCGATTATAATGCAGCTGGCTACGAATCCCGTCAGCAGAAGCTGGCCATGATTACGAGATTGCTTCCTTTTGTAGAGAAGCGACTGAATTTGATTGAACTAGCCCCCAAAGGTACCGGCAAGTCCTATCTGTTCGGATCGGTCAGCCGTTATGGTTGGCTTTCTTCTGGCGGCACTATGTCCAGAGC
>DWZQ01000014.1 GCA_019117485.1 Candidatus Agathobaculum intestinipullorum
TAATTTTATTGGTGCATTTGATTTTGAACACGCAATGACCAAAACAAAAACTGCTAAAACAAAAAAGAATGGTATAGCCGTTTGACTATACCATTCCTTACTTTGATGTTTTCCTAATTCACCGCCGCTAAGCCGTCCTTTTTTATGTTCTAAATGCCTCTGCGAAAATCTGCCGGGCATGTTCGGAAAACCGCCGGCATCCGCAAACGATAGGCTGCGCGCCGCAGCGAGCATGCAGTCATAGTCCGCCGAACGCGCCGCGCGGGTGATAGCCGTCAGCGCAGGCTATCACCCGCAAGGGCACGCAGCCGGTTTTCGTCCAGCAGGGTGACGCTGCCGCGCCCCAGCTGCACCAGCCCCTCGCTTTGGAAATACTTGAGCAGCCGCGTCACTACCTCGCGCGCACTGCCCAGATGGGCGGCGATACGCTCGTGCGTCAGGTGGAGCGTGCCGTCATTGGTCAATGCGCGTTCCTCAAGGAGGAACGCGGCCAGACGGCAGTCCAGCTTGTGGTACAGCAGCTGATCCATCAGCCACATCACGTCGGAAAAGCGCGTGGCCATCAGCTCGTTGGTGAACGCCGCTGCCGCCGCGGACTGCTGCATTACGTTCTGGTACACGTCCGCCGGGATGACGAACACGTCGCAATCGGTCTCAGCGGCAAGCATCACGTCAAAATCCAGTCCACGCAGCGCGCACGACGCAGAAAGCAGGCAGATTTCGCGCTCGAGCAGACGGTATAGCGTCAGTTCCCGTCCGTCGGCCGACAGCATGAAGGCGCGCACGCGGCCGCTGGTCACGATGATCAGCCCGGTGCACACCCCACCTTCGTGCAGCATATCGCCGCGCGCGAAATGGCGCGGCACAGCCGCGCCCGCGAGTGTGGCGCGCTGTCCGTCGGTCAGTTTATCCCAAAAGGGCAGATAGTCCCCAATGTGCATATTCTGTTCCTCCTGTGCGGGACACAACCCGCAGTCCTTTATTTTCAGTATAGCGCACTGGGCGGCAAAACACAAACGGAAAACGGCGCATCGTCAGCACGGATAATCACCCAGCGCAAGCAGCTTGCCGGTTTTGAGGCACTCGATTTGCAGTGCCTGCTGAAAGATGCTGCATCAGAACCAGCGGCGGCAGGGCAGGGGAGCACCTGAACCGGTTGCGGAAAAGAAAAATCCGGGGCAAGCATGCTTTGCCCCGGACTGGTGCGGATAGTGGGGGTCGAACCCACACGGATCTCTCCACAGGAACCTAAATCCTGCGCGTCTGCCAATTCCGCCATATCCGCATCTATTGTAAAATTTTATCCTGCCTGTTCAGGTGCGCGCCTTTCGTGCATCCGGCCGCAGGACATTGGTATCAGTATAGCGATTTTATCGGCTTTTGTCAATGCGAAAGTGGGGAAACCATGGTAGCTTGTGCGTCATTTTAGCAGCCATAGCGCGGCGTGAAAACCGCGCGGCAGGCATCAGGTAAGGAAACATTTTGGCATCTGATGCGTCAAAGTAATCAGGCATAAACGGCAGGTGAAAGAGAACCATAGAAAAACGCCGTTTTCGATCGTGTGGACAGGGCGGCGCTATGGTTTTCCAGCAAAATTTGTGCAATTTCCAGTACCACCTAATTGCTTTTTGTGCTATACTGAATTTGTATATATGTATGTAGTCCACGAAACGGGAGAAATCCATGAAACCGAAACGAATACTACCCGTATTGGCCGCTCTGCTCGTGCTCAGCGGCTGCACGTTCCCGATGGGCGACGAGCTGCTCGCGGCCCCCAAGCCGTCGACCAATTACCAAACGTTACAGGTCGAGCTGGAAGAGCGTCTCGCGTCCGGTGTATCCTATACTGCGCCCACAGAGGGCGATAACCGTTCGGCGATCCAACTGATCGACATCAACGGCGACGGTGTGGAGGAGGCCATCGTGTTTTTCCGCGGTGCATCCTCGGCAACCAGCAATGATTTTCAGGTATATGTCTACCGCAAACAGGATGATAGCTATGTCTGCACCGGTTCAATTGAGGGCAAGGGCACGGCAATTCAGTCGGTTGATTATCCGGTCATCACGCCGGACGGAAAGCGCGGCATGGTTGTCAGCTGGCGGCTGACCGGCGACGGCACGGGCGCCCTGACCGTTTGCGATTTTAACGACGATTGCACGCCCGGCGTGCTGCTGGAGACCGAATACTCCGCCATGGAGCTGACCGACCTGACCGGCGACGGCGCAAAGGATCTGCTGCTGATTACCACCGCGCCGCAGGGCAAACGGGTGGCGCGGCTGTACCAGTACCAAAACGGCAGCATGGACATGGTGGGCGAAGCGTCCACCAGCGCGGAGACTGTGTCAGTCGAGCGCATGGTGAGCGGGCGCGTGTTGGGCAACCGCAACGCCGTATTTACCGAGGAGAAGGTGGTCAGCGGCATTGGTCTGACGACCGATATCTTCGTCTATGCCGACGGCACGCTGCGCAACCTTGCGATGGACGGCGAAGGCTCGATCAGTCGCAGCACCTACCGGCCGGTGTCGGTCTACGCGGCCGATGTCAATAACGACGGCGTGACCGAACTACCGCGCGCAGTGCTGATGGCAGGCTATACGGACGCCGCTGCGTCCGACGCGGTGTTTATGCTCGATTGGTACGCATACAGTGTGGACGAGCCGCCCCAGCTGGCGCAGACCACTTATCAGAATATATCGGATGCGTGGAGCCTGTGGATTGACCCCGCATGGCATGACCGCATTACCGCCACCAAAGCGGCGGATAACGGCCTGAGCGCCGTGACGTTTTTTGAATATGTCGGCAGCGGCGGACAGATCCCGCTTTTCACGATCTATTGCGCCACCGGCTCCAGCCGGGACTACTACGCCGGCCGCACCGATCTGGTGCAGCTCGGGCAAACGGCGCAGGCGGTGTATTTTGCCCGCATTGCGGAAGCAGCGACGGACAGCTCGCTGGCCATCGACGGCGACACGCTCGAAAGCCGTTTTACCCTGCTCAAGCAGGACTGGAACAACTGACATGGAGCAATAAGGAGGATCAGATCCATGAAGCGCAAGATACTGGTTTTGGAAGATGAGGAAAACATCCGCTCCTTTCTGGTGCTCAACCTCAAGCGCAGCGGATATGAGGTGATAGAGGCCGAGAGCGGCGAGGAAGCGCTGGAAAAATACCATGCCAATCAGGATATCGCAGTTGCGGTGCTCGACGTGATGCTGCCCGGTATCGATGGGTATGAGGTCTGCCGCTCGATGCGTGCAGCGGGTTACGCCGCGGGCATCATCATGCTGACCGCCCGCACGCAGGAAGCGGACAAGGTGACCGGCCTGATGAACGGCGCGGACGATTATGTCACCAAGCCGTTTTCGGTGATCGAGTTGGCCGCGCGCGTCGACGCACTGTACCGCCGCGTGTCCGGCTCGCCCTTCTCGGAGGAGGACGTGATCAAGTCCGGCCCGTTCAAGCTCAACCTGCGCGCGCGCGAGGTGCTCAAGAACGGCATCAAGATCGAACTGACGCAGATCGAGTACGGCCTGCTCAAAGCGTTTATGGAGAACATCGGCAAGGCGCTCTCGCGGGATGAGCTGCTTGAGATGGTCTGGGGCCACCACTATGTGGGCGAACTGAAAATTGTAGACGTCAACATCCGCCGTCTGCGCATCAAGATCGAGGACGACCCTGCCGAGCCGACGCATATCGTCACCGTGCGCGGCTACGGCTATATGTGGGAGGGCTAACCCGCCCTCCCGCGCCGTCAGGCGCGGGTCAGACCGGCATTCTGCAGAAAGGCCCCATATTATGAACTATCACAAACAAAAGAAAAAGCCTGATGTGCCGCCCCAGCCGGCCGTGCCCAAGGTGCTGCATTCCCCGGGCGGCATCAAAGGGCGCTGGATGATGAATTCGCTGTCGTTCGTGCTCGTCATCCTTGCGGCCGTGGTCATTCTTGTATCGGTCGGCATCTCGGGCTATTATTATGCGACTGTGCGGGACAATCTGGTCTCGCGCGCGACAACCGCTGCGGATACCTTCCGCAAATACTTCACCGAAACCTACGACCAGTTTTACGCGCAGGCGGAGTCTACGGTCGCGACCTTCCAGGAGCAGGATAAGCTCGAGCAGCAGTTTCTGGACGCAAACGGCCGTATCCTGCTGTCCACCTCCGGGCTTTCGGCGGGCGGCATGGCCTCCACCGAGGACGCTACGCAGGCGCTGTCCACGCAAAAGACCGCAGTCTACACCGGCCGCGACCCGCTTTCCGACGAACGGGTGATGAGCGTGACCACACCGCTGCTGTCCTCGCGCGGCGACCTGATCGGCGGTGTGCGCTTTATTACCTCGCTGCGCATCGTCGAGCGGCAGATTTGGATTATTATCGGCATTGCGCTGCTGGCCTGTCTGGTGTTCCTGATGCTGGTCGTTGCGTCCAACAGCTATTTTGTCAAGTCGATCGTTGACCCGGTGCTCAAGATTAACTCGATTGCCAAGGAAATCGCGGCGGGGCGCTACGGCGTGCGCCTGCAAAAGACCTACGACGACGAAATTGGCGAACTGTGCGATACGATTAACTATATGTCGGATGAAATCAGCCGCGCCGAGCGCATGAAAAACGATTTCATTTCTTCGGTGTCGCACGAGTTGCGCACCCCGCTGACCGCCATCGGCGGCTGGAGTGAAACGCTGCTTGCGGGCGGCGGCGAGGACCCGGAGGAGGTCATGCAGGGTCTGACCATCATCCAGAAGGAGTCGAACCGCCTGACCCGCATGGTCGAGGAGCTACTCGACTTCGCCCGCATCGAGTCCGGCCGCATGAAGCTGGAGGTTGAATTGTTCGACCTGTCGATTGAACTGTATGAAGCGGTTTACATGTACGAAAACCTGCTGCATAAGAGCGGCATCCAGTTAAACTATGACGAGGACGTGGATGCCAACTACTATATCAACGGTGACCGCCACCGCATGAAGCAGGTTTTCCTCAACATCCTTGACAACGCCGCAAAATACGGCGGCGACGGCAAAAAGATCGACATCGTCCTGCGGCGCGACGGCGGCAAGGTGGTCGCGTCTGTGCGCGACTACGGCCAAGGCATCCCGGAGGCCGAGCTGCCGTTCGTCAAGGAGAAATTCTACAAGGGTTCGTCCAAACAGCGCGGCAGCGGCATCGGCCTTGCCGTCACTGACGAGATCGTATCCCTCCACGGCGGCACGCTGGATATCGCGTCTACACTGGGCGCGGGCACGACTGTGACCGTTACGCTGCCGGCCGCCGAGGCGGAGGAAGCGCTCGGCATCACGGGTGCGATCCCCAAAATCCCGGACAATCCCTATACCCCCGAAGGAGATAAACCATGACAACCCAGAAGAAAACCACCATCGGCGGGCAGGCCATCATTGAGGGCATTGTGATGAAAGGCCCGAAAAAGACCTGCACGGTGGTGCGCAAGGCCGGCGGTGAGCTGGTCGTTAAGGAGGAGGACGCGCACAAGCCGTCCGCCCTGTGGAAAAAGCCCGTGCTGCGCGGGGCGTATAACCTGTTTATCGCGATGAAGGACGGCATTCAGGCCATCAACTATTCCGCTTCGTTCTTTGAGGACGAGGAAGCCGACGTGCCGCCCTCTAAGTTTGAAGTCTGGCTGGAAAAGAAGTTCGGCTCGGAAGGGCTGGACAAAATCATCCTCGGCATTTCGACCGTTATCGGTATCGCGTTGCCGGTCGCGCTGTTCCTGCTGCTGCCCAGCTTCCTTGGCGGCTTTGTGCCGGAAAGCTGGGGCGTGCTGGCACGCAACGTGCTGGAAGGCGTCGTGCGCGTGATCCTGTTTTTGCTGTTCATGTGGTCGGTGTCGCATATGAAGGACATCCGCCGCACGTTCGAGTACCACGGCGCCGAGCATAAGACGATTTTTTGCTATGAAGCAGGGGAGGAGTTGACGGTCGAAAATGTGCGCCGTCAGCGCAAGTACCACCCGCGCTGCGGCACCAGCTTTATGTTTGTGCTTATCATCATTGCGACGATCGTTTCGTCGATCGTCTTTTCCATCGTCGATATCACTAACCCGTTTTTGCGCATGCTGGCGCACTTGATTCTGCTGCCGCTGGTCGTTGGCATCAGCTATGAGTTTAACCGCTATGCAGGGCGCTCGGAGAGTATCGTGTCGCGTGCGCTGCGCTGGCCGGGTCTGATGATTCAGCACCTGACCGTGTTCGAGCCGGATGATTCGATGATTGAGGTCGCTATCACCGGCATGAAAGCCGTCATTCCCGACGACGGTTCGGATAATTGGTAAATTGCCGCTTTGGCAAAGCAGGAAACGCGCCTGCGCGGCGGGCGCACAAGAGGGGGCGGCTTTGCCCCCTCTTGTGAATCACCCCCGCCAAGGGACGTGACCGGCTGCCCGCGACCGCATCCAAATTTTCTCCACATGCTGTGGAAAAATTTGCGATGCGATAACGTCGCGTTTGTTTCCTTTTGCGCCGGGGCTGGGAGGCGGGGACGCCCGGCTGTGACTAAGTGCAGGCTGCTTTGTTTCACGCAACGATTTTTCCGGATGCTTTTGCGCTGCTGCACTCGCTTTCGGCAGGATGCACCAGCCTATCCGGGGGTAAGAGGCAATACCATCTGCGCGGAACTCCCTCCGCTTCGGCCCCTCGTATTTCTTTCGCAGCGGTCCCGGTACGAAGTAGGGGCGCAAAGCGCCCCGTGCTCCCAAGAGGAAGAAGAGAGTCCTGCAAACAAAAGTCAATAGCTGAAATGAAAAAAGTCCCGCAAGATTTGCGAGACCGAAAAAGGGTATAACAAAACAGGCTGGAGAAGAATTACATCGCCAGCCGTGATGGAGATGGCAGTTAGTTTAACTCTACACAGAGCCTTGTTGTGCATCGAATGCCTCAAGGCATTCTTTCACACGAGCATAGTAGATGCGCAGGAACTTGTTCTGGGCGGCGGTCATGTAGACGAAATACGGCTTGCCCTCGTTGCGTTTCTTATCGAGGAACTGGTACACCGGCTCATCTGTTGGAGCTTTTCTCAGGTAAGTGCAGACGATTTGGTACAGTGTTTTGCGCAGATGTGGTGAGCCCCGCTTTGTGGTGGGAACGCTCTTGGCGCTGTGTTTGCCGGATTCATCCACACCGGGGTCTACGCCCGCAAAGCCTACGATGGAACTGCGGCGCGGAAAACGGCGCACATCGCCGATCTCGGCCATGAGCTGCGCGGCAGTGGTTTCGCCAACACCGTACATGGTGCGCACGGTTTCGTACTCTGGGAGTTGCATGGCAAGCCTTGTCATCTCGGCCCGCAGTGCGGCCAGCGTCATCTTGCCTGCAAGCAACTGTTGAGCGGCTGTGGTAATGAGCAGCTTTGTGTTGTCATTCTTCGGCAGCGTGGTGAAATGACCGCAGCTTCCAGCGTAGATATCCAAAGCCTTCTCCGTGCTGAAATGGTAGCCCTTGCGCTTGCACCATTTCTGGTAACGCTCGGTGAATGCATTCTCGCTGACGCGGCAGATGCAGTCGCAGTGCCAGAATGTCATGACAAAATCCACCCATTTCTGGTGGCCGTCCGCACGCTCCGGGCTGGAGAACAGTTCGTTCACGCCGGGAAAGGTCTTGTCGGTCAGAGAAATGAGATTGTTTTGCAGCGATACCACCGTTTTCATGTAGAGATTGTACTGGCGGCTGCACAGCTTCAGTTGTTGTCTTACAGTGTCCATAGGAGTATATTCCCGCAGATCCACCCAGTTGTCAAGACCGTATTTGGCGATCTTCATGGCGTCAGCCTTGTCGGTCTTGACCTTACGGATGGAACCGCCCCCGCTCTGCTTAATGAGCAGTGGATTGAGGACAGAGACATAGATCCCATATTCATGCAGGGCGGCAGCTATCGGCTCGTGGTAGCGCCCGGTGGCTTCCATGACAACACGGGTATCTTCTCCCAGTGCGATGATGGCGTAGGCCATCTGCTCTAAACCAACCTCGGTATGGAGAAATTCCTGTGGTAACAACGCCACTTCACCCATTGGCCGCAGGGCAGCCACCATGCTTTTTCCTTTGGAAACATCGATCCCTACTGCGTTCATTTTGCTCCTCCTTCTGATTGGATATGGCTTTCCGCCGTTTCTCATCGCCTGTTCAATCTCCTGGGTGACGCGAACGCACCGAATATCGGTGGTACAACCTGCGCAAATCGAATGCTGCGAATGAGAGAGGCGGCTGACGGACTCCCTTTCGGGCGTGCTGGCCCATGGTTGATATTGTCAGGCCACTTACTCCCTCATTCTAACAGCTTCAGCTTTGAGATGGAAAAAGACGCGGCTGGCTGCCGCGCCTTATACCGTAATTATTATTGTAGGAGATTCATAAGAGGGGAGAAACGCGACCGTTTCGCCCCTCTTATGCGCCCGCCGCGCGCAGCGGCACGTTTCTCCGCTTTGCCAAAGCGCGCTTCTGCGGTGGAAACTGCACGCCTCGCCGCGCAGGCGATGTTTCCTTCGCTTTGAGAAAAAGTAATCCGTCAATAGACGCCTAATTTAACATATAAAGGGGTGGGTCAACCTTTGACCAAAACGATCAACGATGTCTACATGGAGCTATACCACCGCTTCAAGGAAGCAGACGATCCCCAGCCCTCGCTGGCCGCGCGTGAGCTGACAGCCTACGCCTGCAAGGCCGACAAGGCGCACACTGCCGACTGGGGGCATGCCTATCTGGACGATGCGACCGTCGACTATGCGCATCTGCTGTGCGACCGCTGTCTGGACGGAGAACCGCTGGCGTACTTACTGGGCGAGTGGGATTTTTACGGCCTGACCTTTCAGGTGGATAAAAATGTGCTCATCCCGCGGTCGGACACCGAGCCGTTGTGCGAAATGGTGATCGCGCAGGCCAAAAAGAAGGTTTCGCCCCGTATCCTCGACCTGTGCTGCGGTTCGGGCTGTATCGGCATTGCCGCCGCGTACCATGTGGAAGACGCGCGCGTCGTCGCGGTCGACAATTCTGAGGGCGCGCTGCGTATCACGCGCGAAAATGCGCGCAGGCTGGGCGTGCAAAGCCGTTTTGTGGCGCTCAGCGCGGATGTGCGTCTGCGTCCGCCCGGCAACATGGGGCAGTTTGATATTCTGGTTTCTAACCCGCCCTATGTCACCCGCGCCGAGATGCACCAGTTGGACAAAAGCGTTTATAACTACGAGCCGCACGAAGCGCTGTACGGCGGCGTGGATGGGCTGGACTTCTACCGCGCGATCTGTGCGAACTGGGGTTCGCTGCTCGCACCGGGCGGCATGCTGATGTTCGAGTGCGGCTGGCAGCAGTCAAGTGATGTTGTCGCGATCTTAGAGGAAAACCGTTTTATCGATATCGGCGTAACCGAGGATCTGTCCGGCGTGCCGCGCATTGTGTACGGCCGCAACATCGAGATCAATGATCCGTTGGAATAAATGAAAAAATGCCCACCACATAGGGGCGGTGAGTTAAGAAAACATTGAAGCAAGGGACGGTATAGCCAAACGGCTATGCCGTTCTTTGCTGTTTTTGAGTTGTATTTTGGGCTTTTTCTTTTGCCCGTTCAAAATCAAATGCACCGATGAAGTTATAAACAATCGTGATCTCCCGCGTTTTGGATTTCTTGTCGGTGTGGGAAACCTCGATATGATCTATAAACTCCCGAAGTATAGCAGCGTCAAGTTCCTGCATATCGGTGTACTTCTTTACCGCGTTGATAAACGCTTTTACGTTGGTCTTTTGCTTTTCCTGCTGCTTGATTTCTTCCCGTAACACCCCGGCCATAGCTTTTAGATTTTCCTGCTCCAATTCGTAATCATGGGACATTTTGATAAACCGTTCATCTGATAGCTTCCCGGTTACATTGTCCTCGTATAAGTGCTTGAACAGATTATCCAACTCGGCAATCCGGCTTTCGGCTTTGGAAAGGGTATCGCGCTTGCGGGAAAACTCCGCGTCGCGCTCCCGTAAGCTGCTGTCCGCTGCTTCCTGCACAAACTCGGCTTCATGCTGCGTTACAAACGCGATTGCTTCCCGTAAGTTCTGTAAGACGATTTCATGCAGAACAACATTTTTAATGGAATGGGTCGTACATAAGTCTTTGCCTTTCCGATAGGTTGAACAGATAAAATACTTCTGTTCTTCGGTGAAGTTGGTTGCGCGGCATTGATACATCTTGCCGCCACACTCTGCACAATAGAGCAGACCGGAGAAAATACCCATATCCCCCATTTTGGTGGGGCGGCGGCGGGAACGGCGTATATTCTGCACAATGAGAAATACGCTTTCTTCCACAATCGGCGGCTGCGTGTTCTCAAAGATCACCCATTCCGACGGGTCATTCCACAACTTCTTTTTGCTCTTGTAAGATTGCTTGCGGGTCTTGAAGTTCACGGTATGCCCTAAATACTCGATTTTTTCAAGCATACGGGAAACCGTTTCATTCGTCCACTTGTACGGGTTTGCCCCCGGCTTCGGTTTGTTGCCTACCTTCATACCCTTTGACAGCCAATAGAAAGTAGGATTGAGGATTTCGCTTTTCTCTAACCATTTTGCAATCTGCGTCGGCCCCATGCCGGAAACACACAACGCGAAAATCTGCTGCACAACGGCTGCGGCTTCCTCGTCGATAATCCATTTCTTTTTGTTGTCGGGGTCTTTCATGTAGCCATAAGGCGGGATTGTGGTAAGGTGTTCGCCGGATTTTCCCTTTGTCTGCCAAGTAGCGCGTATCTTCTTTGATGTGTCGCGGGCGTACATTTCATTGAACACGTTGCGGATTGCGGTAAACTCGTTTTCTCCCCGCGTACTGTCAACTCCGTCATTGACCGCGATAAAATGCACGCCAAAATCGGGAAACAGCATATCAGTATAGAAACCGACTTGCAAATAATCTCTCCCGAAACGGGACATATCTTTGACGATAACGCGCTTGATCTTTCCCGCCTTTATATCGGCTAACATACGCTGAAAGCCGGGACGGTTAAAGTTTGTGCCGGAATATCCGTCGTCCTCGTCATAATGTCGATAAGCGGTAATCCCATGCTCCCGGCAATACCTTTCCAAAATCTTTTTTTGGTTTGCAATACTGTTGCTTTCGCCCTCTAACTTGTCCTCTTGTGAAAGACGCTCATACAAAGCCGTTATACCCTCGTCCTGTGTGTTCTGCTGCTGATCGCGCACATAGAATTGCAGGACGTTGTTTGAGATAGCTTCGCGGACTTCCGCACTTAATACTTTAGGGGCTGCAATCTGCTGAAAGGAAAAAGTATTGTTCATCTGCACGCACCACCTTTCACGGTGAGTGCAGCATATAACTGTCTGCCACAATCCAGCGCGGCATGATCGCCGTTGACTGCTTCAAGGGAAATGCCCATACCAGCGGCGCAATCTGCAAAAGCGATTACGTCAAAGAAGTTGCGGGAAATACGGTCAAGGCTTGTTACAACGATCTTTTCCAATCTCCCGTTTCTCATATCTTGCTGCATGAGGGAAAAGGCGGGACGATCAAAGTTCAAACCGTTATAGCCGTTATCCGCATACAGCGCAAAGGCAGCAATCCCGTTTTGGCTCGCATGGTAAAGAAGTTTTTGCATTTGATTGTCAAGGTACAAAGTATCTGCTTGATGTGCCGCACGAAAATAGTATGCGGTCAATTTATCCGACTGTTTCATGTTACCTCCTATTCCGACAGCCGGACAAACAGGTTATATGTATTATACCACAAAACCCGCCGCCCGTCTGCAATAGGAGAGCATTTTCAGCATTATACCGGGCTTTTTTCTCGTTTTAGATCGTTTTGGATTAAGCGGCGTACCTTTGTCGCGGCGTCCTCTCTTACACCGTCTTTTGCAACGGCTTTGACAATATAGGTTATATCCCCGATTTTGTATTCACGCACAACCGGGGATTTTGCTTCTTGCTTTTTTGTTTGTTCCATTGTAAAAATCCCCCTTTCGTGGGATAGAAAGAAAATAAACAATAAAAGGCAGAAACGGGCGGCTGTTAGCTGCAACCTCACGGGAGTTTCACCCCGGCCCATGCTTATGGGTGCGGCGCACGATGCTTTGAGGGCGTCCAATGCGCGAGTATCATTGTGCCGCCTTGTATGTCGTCGCCCACAAGCTGCTAAACCTGTTTTACAGCGCGGTATTTCTCGCTCGGCTTTTCCCCGTGGGGGAAAAGCTGTCATGGCGTACCCGCCGCATGGCTCGATACAGACGGAATGTACCCGTTTGCCTGTTATGCTGCGTACCAAAGGCCGCTTTCTTTGTCAAAGTACAATAGGCTTTATCGGCCTGTAAAAGCATACCGTTTCCGATCTGCTTTTACGGGACGACAAATAGCCCATACCGGGAAGCGTGGAAAGGGGACACGCTCCCCGCATGGGCTAAATGGTTATCCTACATGAAAAGCAAGAGTGCGGGTAATAAGGCGCACTTGCAGCCTGTTCCGCATTTCCTCGTCCACATAGGAGTAGGTATTGCCCGCGTCGTCTTTCAGCGTGCGGGTACAAAGTTTTGCTATGTAACCCTCGTAATGCTTCAAGATCGCGCACATGGCGTTTGTGTCGCCGTTTGCCGCTGCGGAAATGACAGGGAACGGCAACAGATTTTCAGATTTCCTAACGGTGTTCATCATCTGCTTTTCCCTCCAAATACTGTTTGATCTTCGCAAGTGCGGATTTCCTATGCCGGAAAACCGTTGTGCGTACAACATTCAGCAGTTCGCCAATTTCCGTGTCGCTCATATCCAAGAAGTAGGACATAAGAACAATATCGCGTTTTCTTTCGGGCAAAGCGTTAAGGGCTTCGGCAAGCAGTTCATTTTTGACGAGTACATCAAAGCCGGACACTTGAAAACGGAAATAATCGCTTTCGTATTCGTCCGTTGTGAAAAGCTGCGCGAGTTCACTTTCGCTCAAATCCGAAAAAGTTACTTCGCGGGCTGCGCGTTTCGCAAGAGTGCGGCGGTAGCTTTTCGCTTCGCCTACCAAAGTTTTCTTTGCTAATGCGTCGTACTGATGTTGTATTCTTTCCTTGTCGGAAGAAGATAGCTCCATAGAGTTCACCTCCTTCCCGCGTGGAGTAGAGGACGGGAGTTAAGGGCTTGTCCTCTCTGC
>DWZQ01000015.1 GCA_019117485.1 Candidatus Agathobaculum intestinipullorum
CCAAGTATTACTGGGGCTGGGCGGCGGTGCTGCTGATTTTGGCGGCGGCGGTGCTGCTGCCGGTCTGGGGTTTCCGCATTGCGCGGCGGCAGACCGGCCTGCTCGCGCGCAGCGTGTGCATGGGCGTGATGGCGACCTTTGCGCTGCAAACCCTGATGTATGTGCTGCAAAACTGCGGCATTATCCTGATTGCGAGCTACGGGCTGCCGCTGCTGTCTTACGGCGGCAACTATCTGTGCCAGACTATGCTGCTGCTTGGCCTGCTGCTGTCCGCACAGCGGTCGGGACAGCTGGAAAGCGGCCTTGCGCCGCAAAGCTCGCGCTCGGTACAATGAGCACATAAAAATACCCTCTGTATAGGTTTGCATTTCCTATACAGAGGGTTTTCTTATTCAGTGGGAGCCACAGCACTGTCGCCGCCCTCGGGTGCGGGCGGGATCAGGAACCAGAACGCGATACCGCCCGGCACGTTCTCCGCACCGCAGTTTCCGTGCAACGTGTCCGCGATGGCGCGCACCAACGACAAGCCAATGCCCGTGCCGCCCGCCTCGCGCGTGCGGGCGCGGTCGGTGCGGTAGAACTTCTCCCAGATCTTGGGCAACTCATCCTCCGGCAGCCCCTCGCCCTCGTTGAACACGGTCAGACGGGTACCTGCATCGGTCTGCGCGGCAGAAATTTCGATATGGCCGCCCGCCTCGGTGTACCGGATGGCGTTGGACAGGTAATTCATCAACACCTGCTGAAGCAGGTCGCCATCCGTGCGGACGGTGACCGTTGTGTTGTCATACTGCACGACCAGCCCGCGCGCTTCGCACAGCACAGCAGTCTTGTGCACCGTCTCGGCGCACAGCGCGTGCAGGTCGATATCCTCCAGATAGGGCTGCTCCGCGCCCAACTCCAATTTAGACAGGCTAAGCAGCTGCATGACCAGCTTATTCATATGATCGGCTTCGTCCGCGATGGTGTCGCAATAGAACTTGCGATCCTCGGGGTCGTCGGCCACGCCTGCGGTCAAGCCCTCGGCGTAGCCTTGGATGAGCGCGATCGGCGTTTTCAGCTCGTGCGACACGTTGACGATAAACTCGCGCCGCATCGCGTCAATACGCTCCTTTTTCTCAATTTCCTGCGCCAACTGGTCGTTGGACTGTTTCAGTTCTCCGATGGTTTGCTCCAGATAGGCGCTCAGCCGGTTGAGCGACTGGCCGAGGCGGTCGATCTCATCGCTGCCGCCGGTCTGGCATTTTTGGGAAAAGTCCAATTCGCTCATGCGGTCGGCTACACCGGCCATATTGACCAGCGGCCGTGTAAACTGCCGCGAAATGAAATAGCCGCAGATCAGGCAGAACAATAACGCAACACCGCCCGCAATCAGCAGAAATACCAGATTAAGCGAAGAATTCTGCTCGATAAACGCATAGGGTACATAGGCAAACAGGCATTGCTCCGCAGATTTATCCAGCGAACCCACCAGACAGAGATATTGGTCACCGTCCCAGAGCTTGACGCTCAAAAACTGGTAATTATGCCGCCTGAGCACTTCCGTGTTGCAATTTTGCGCAATTGACCGCAGGATAGCATAGCCGCGCAGGTCGAAATCCGGCTGCAAGGCACCCTGCCCATTGCTCGCGCCGGAAACAAATGAGGAATATTGCACCACACCGTCCGATGAAACGACGGCCAACCGGATAGTGCTCCGGTTTTCGTAACTGTCCAGTACGGTAGCGATCTCCTCCATATCGCCCGTGTAACTGGAGCGGATGCTCTGATAGGCGTTGCGCAGTTCATTGCGCCGCGTGAGCATGTAGTAATCCTGATAGAAAAACAGGTTGAGCAGCAGCAGCATGCCGATAAAGACCACCGCAACCGCGCTGATTACAGCAAAAAACTGAAAGCGAATTGAACGGCGTTTCATAGTCAGCCCTCAAAGCGGTAGCCATAGCCTCGCACGGTTGCGATCATGGAACCGCAATCGCCCAGCTTGGCGCGCAGTTTTTTCACATGGGTATCGACTGTACGCAGGTCGCCGAAGTAGTCGTAGCCCCACACGGCATTTAAAATGCTCTCTCGTGACAACGCGATCGCGCGGTTGTTCTTGAAATAGACCAGCAACTCGTACTCCTTGGGTGTCAAGTCGATGGCCGAACCATCCACCGAAACCTCACGCCGCAGTTCATTGATCGACAACGCGCCAAACTGTTCGACCGGTGCGCCTGTGCGCCCCTCGCGCTTGAGCAGCGCGCGTACACGCGCGGCCAACACGATCGGGGAAAACGGCTTGGTGACATAATCGTCCGCGCCGCCCTCCAACCCGCGCACCTGGTCAGCGTCCTCGGCGCGGGCGGTCAGCAGCATGACGGGCAGGTGCTTGCCGCCACACTCCTGCGCGCGTAGCTCACGCAATATTTCGAAACCGTCCATACCGGGCATCATCACATCCAGAATGGCAAGGTCAAGCCCGGCATGTTTATTTTCTAAAATATGCAACGCCTCGGTGCCGTCCGCAGCCTCGACGATGGTGTGTCCATCCCGCTTGAGGAAGTCGCTGACCAGTCGGCGGATGCGCGCCTCGTCATCCGCAATCAAAATCGTAGACATAGCAATCCCACCTTCATTCTTTAATACAGATTGAGTATACGGCCGCAATTTGTCCGTTGTGTGAACAAATCCGGGCGGAATGGTGGTTTTTACACAGGCTCAGCCGTCCGCCCCGTCCTGCTCCAGCACCAGCCGATAGAGGGCGTTTTTCTTGACGCCAGCCGCAGCGGAAACCGCTTTGACCGCGTCCTTCTGTGTCTCACCGGCGGCCACGCGGCGGCGCACCTCATCGGCGGCAGCAGAAAGGCGTGCATCCTCGGTTTCCAGCGTGTCGGCCGCCGCAGGCGCGCCCTCGACCGTCAGCACAAACTCACCGCGCGGCGGCGTTTCGTCAAAGTAGGCGACCGCCTCGTCCAGCGTCATACGCAGGGTCTGCTCGTGCAGCTTGGTCAGTTCGCGCGAAAGCGCAATGCGCCGCCCGCCGCCGAACGCTGCGGCAAGGTCGCGCAGCGTCGCACACAATTTATGCGGCGCTTCGTAGAAAATCATCGTGCGCGTTTCTTCTTTGAGCGATTCCAGATGCTCACGCCGCGCTTTTTTGTTCACCGACAGAAAACCCTCGAAGCACCAGCGGCCGGTCGGCAGGCCGGAGGCGGCAAGCCCGCACACGGCGGCACAGCAGCCGGGAATCGGCACAACCGGCACGCCGTTTGCGGCGCACAGCGCGACCAAATCCTCGCCGGGGTCGGATACGGCAGGCGTGCCCGCATCGGTGACGAGCGCGCAGCTTTCGCCCGCCAGCAGCTTTTGCAGCACCTCCTCGCCGCGCGCACGTCGGTTGTGCTCATAGTACGAGATGAGCGGCTTGCGCGGCAGAGCACAGGCCGTCAGCAGTTTTTGGGTCACGCGTGTGTCCTCGGCGGCGATGAAATCAACCGAGGAGAGCACCTCGCGCGCACGGGGCGACAGGTCGCCCAGATTGCCGATTGGCGTAGCGACCAGATACAGGATAGCTTCACTCATAGCAATATTTCCTCAATATATTATTTTCCGTATATTCTTTGATATTCTTCACTATCCACCAGCAGCGGCGGCTCAACGTTCAGCCCCTCCGGGCTGCCGCCCTTGCGACACTCAACCAGCACCGCGCTCGGTGCTGCCGCGGCATTCTGATGCACAAACCGCAGCCGCTTGGGCACGAGCCTCACGCGGTCGAGCGCCTGAAGCAGCACCCACAACCGCTCGGGACGGAATACAAAGGCCGCTTTGCCGCCCGTGTGCAGCACAAAGGACGTGGCAACGGCAACTTCTTCAACCGTGCAAGTGCCTTCCTGCCGGGCGGTGCGCTTTTCCGGTGAGGGCGCGCTTTTGCCCGCCGTGCGGTCAAAATAGGGCGGGTTACAGATAACGTAGTCCATACTGCCATGCGGAAAAATCGTGCGGATCGCACGCAAGTCGCCCTGCACAGCGGTGATATCCACGCCGTTATCCGCGATGGATGCACGGAACAGCTCGAGCGGTTCCGGCTGCAATTCCAGCCCGGTGATTGTAAGGTCAGGACGATAGATCAGCAGCGCGAGCGCACCCGTACCGCAGCCAAGATCGAGCACCTTGGCATTGCGGCGCGGTTTGGCGAACGACGAGAGCAGCACGCTGTCCTGCCCGAGTTTGAAAAAGCGGTCGTCCTGCCGCAGCGTCAGGCCGTTCGGCAGCGTTTCGATGGTTTGCGGCATGGTTCTCCTTCCTCCTTGCACCGATGCGAAAGGCCGGCCAGCCGGCCGGCCTTTTGACATCGGTTCATGCTTTGTCGGTATACCGCCGCGCGTGCTCCTTGAGCTTGTCGAACGTCTCCGCGCTGATGACATGCTCGATGCGGCAGGCGTCCTCGGCGGCGGTTTCGGGCGATACGCCCAGAATGGTCAGCAGCTCGGTGAGCACGGTGTGGCGCTCGTAGATGGTTTCTGCAATCTGCAAGCCGGACTCGGTCAGCCCGAGCAGGCCGTTCTGGTCGATCGAAACATAGCCGTTGTCCCGCAATAGTCCCACCGCACGGCTGATGCTCGGCTTGGAGAAGCCGGTGTAGTGCGCCACGTCGATCGAGCGCACCTGTCCGTTGCGCTGCATAAGCACAAGGATGGCTTCCAGATAATTTTCCGCACTTTCCTGAATTTTCACGGGGCGGCCTCCTTTTTTCGGGCAATCCAGTGCCCGCCAATGGTTGCTTTTATTGTAGCATGCCCGGCGTTTTTTGGCAATATCAGCGCGGCGCGGCCAAACGGGGAAAACGACAGGAAAGATAGGCTTTCCATTTGTTTTGCCGCTGTGCTATAATAAATCATATAGCAGCAGCCGGCCGATTGGCAGCTGCCGCAATGGACAAAAAGGAGGGAGCGCTCATGGAGCAGCATCTGTTCAACAATACGCAGATCCTCGCGTGGCTGCAATATTTTTCGGAAAACACGCAGGTCGATCTGGAAAAGGTCAAAATCCTCGACATCACCCGCAAGAACAAAAACCTCATCCCGACCGTCGAATCCAACGACGCGGTGCTCGTGTTCACCGAGGCCGGCCACGCGGACATCTTCTACCGCATGTGGGATGCCGGGCTGGGCGAGTGCGACGTGTGGTACAACACCGGCTCCGACCCCTCCGGCCCGATCGAGCATAACAAGCTGCGCGACATGATCAACCGCGGCATCAACGCCTCGGCGGCCATGTTGATTTTGAACCCCAACGCCCGCTCGACCTACAAGATCGGCATGCGCAACTCGAGCTTTTCACGCGGGTCGATCCACTACGTCGGCAGCGAAATCCGCGCGGTCATCCTCAATAAGATGCACATCGCGTCGAACGATACGGTCTGCATCATCTCGGGCGAGTCGATCGCGGTCGAGTCCGCCATCATCGCGGGCGAAGGCACGGTCATTGCGGTTGAGTATAACCAGAACGACCGCCGCACGATGGAGGAAAACATCGAGCAGTTCGGCCTGAACAATATCCAGATCATCGACCATGTCGACGACGAAACCATGAAGGACTTACCTGTGCCCAGCCTGACCATGCTGGTGGCTTCTGCGAGCATGGAGCAGGAGATCGAGTGCCTGCTGCGTCTCAACCCGCACATGGAGTTCGTTATCTATACGCTCGACTTCCGCTGCGCCGCGTCCATCCCGGATTTGTTTGCACGCTATGGCATCGGGGAGACCGAGGTCATCCAGATTGCGGTGTCCAAACTCACGGGCAAGCACACCTTTGTCACCGAACCCGCCCCGTGGCTGATCTCTGGCAAAGCCTGAACCTGTCCGCATGAGAAAAACATCTGTTTTTGTGCGAAATGACGATTGACAGGTTGTTATCTCTTTATTATAATAAAGTGCAGTTATGAAAAACATCCCAAAGATGATGAGGGAGACAGTAGGATCGTTTCCAAACGCCAAAGCGAGCCGGGGTATGGTGCAAGCCCGGCGCCAGTAGGACGATGCCGAAGATCACTCCGGAGTTGCAGCCCGAACCCCACAGGAAGTAGGTGCTGACGGTTTTCCCCGTTACAGGAAGCGCGTATGATGGTACGCTGTAAATGGGTGGTATAACGTGGGCTGATGCAGGCTTCCGTCCCTTTACAAAGGGACGGAAGCCTTTTTTGTCCCCCATCGGACAACAACATAACAGGAGGAAGCGACATGAAAAACATGGTGGAAATCCGCTGGCATGGCCGCGGCGGACAGGGCGCCAAAACCGCCTGCCTGCTGCTGGCAGACGCGGCGTTCGCCTCAGGTAAATATGTACAGGGCTTTCCGGAATACGGCCCGGAGCGCATGGGCGCGCCGATTACAGCCTATAACCGCATTTCGGACGAGCGCTGCACGATCCACTCCAACATTTACGAGCCGGACTACGTCGTCGTAGTCGACGAAACGCTGCTGCAATCGGTCGACGTGACGCATGGCTTAAACCCCAAGGGCGCGATTGTTATCAACACGCACAAATCGCCTGACGAGGTGCGCCCGCTGCTGCGCGGTTATGAGGGCCGCGTCTACACGATCGACGCGCGCGCCATTTCCGAACGCACGCTCGGCAAGTATTTCCCCAACACGCCCATGCTCGCCGCAATCGTCAAAGTCAGCGGCGTGCTCGACCCGTGGCGCTTCCAGTCGGATATGGAAGCTTCGTTCAAGCATAAGTTTTCCACCAAGCCGCAGGTCATCGCAGGCAACATGGAGTGCCTGACCCAGTCTCTCAAGGAGGTGCGCGGATAATGGCAAAGTGCGCAAAGGATATTAGCGAACAGTCGCCGTGGCAGGATCTGACCCCGGGCGGCGAAATTTATGAGGGCGGCACCGCCCGCCTGACCATGACCGGCGAATGGCGTGCCAACATCCCGGTCTGGCACGAGGAAAAGTGCAAGCAGTGCCTGCTGTGCGCGCCGTTCTGCCCGGATTCGTCCATCCCGGTGACAGACGGCAAACGTGCGGATTTCGATTTTGACCACTGCAAGGGCTGCGGCATCTGCTGGAAGGTGTGCCCCTTCGGCGCGATCGACTTTGTGAAGGAGGAAAAGTGATGAGCATCCGAGACCGGCTTTCGGGCAACGAGGCGGTTGCCTACGCCATGCGGCAGATCAACCCGGACGTGTTCGCCGCCTTCCCCATCACGCCCTCGACCGAGATCCCGCAGTACTTCGCGCAGTATGTCGCGGACGGCAAGGTGGACACCGAATATGTGACCGTTGAGTCCGAGCACTCGTCGATGTCGACCTGCATCGGTGCATCGGCGGCTGGTGTGCGCGCCGTGACCGCAACTTCATCCTGCGGCCTTGCCTATATGTATGAACTGCTGTATGTGGCGGCGTCCTCCCGTCTGCCGATCACGCTGGCGTGCGTCAACCGCGCGCTGACCGGCCCGATTAACATCAATAACGACCATTCGGACTCGATGGGTACGCGCGACGCGGGCTGGATTCAGCTATACGCCGAGAATAATCAGGAAGCCTACGACAACTACTTGCAGGCCATGCGCATTTCAGAAACCCCGGATGTGCGCCTGCCGATCATGGTTTGTCAGGACGGCTTCATCACCTCGCACGCAGTCGAGAACATCCTGCTCGAAGAGGACGACGCGGTCAAAGCGTTCGTTGGTGAGTACCACCCCGAGCACGCGCTGATCGGCCGCGAAACGCCGCTCGCCGTCGGCCCGTACGATGTTTCGCCCTACTACATGGAGCACAAGGTGCAGCAGGCCGAGGCGATGAAGAACGCCAAGCGGGCGATTCTTGACGTTGCAGCCGATTTTGAAAAGACCTTTGGCCGCAAGTACGGCTTTTTTGAGGAATATCAGATGGAGGACGCGGAAGTTGCCATCGTGCTGATCGGCTCGACCGCAGGCACGGCCAAGGCATGCATCGACCAACTGCGCGCGGCAGGCCGCAAGGTCGGCCTTATCAAAATCCGCGTGTTCCGCCCGTTCCCAGCCGAGGAGCTGGCGCAGGCGCTCAGCCACGTCAAGGCGGTTGCCGTGATGGACAAGAGCGAGGGCTTTTCCGCCTGCGGCGGCCCGATTTACGCTGAAACCTGCGCTGCCTGCTACGATCTGGACACCCGTCCGGTGCTGATCAACGTGGTGTACGGCCTCGGCGGCCGCGATGTGGCGACCGAGGACATCGCACGGGTATTCGACCACCTGTTCCTGCTAACCGAAAACGGCGGCAAGGGGCCGAAATACATCCACATGGGCCAGCGCAGCAGCGAAAAGGAGGTGCTCTGACATGGCGTACAATCATAAAAAGGAACTGTCCAAGCCCGAGCGCTTTGTCGGCGGCCACCGCCTGTGCGCGGGCTGCGGCGCGGGTTTGGTATGCCGCGGTATGCTGCGCGCGCTCGACGAGGGTGACAAGGCGGTCGTGTGCAACGCAACCTCGTGCCTTGAGGTTTCGTCCTTCCTGTACCCCTACACCGCTTGGGAGGATTCCTACATCCACTCCGCGTTCGAGAACGCGGCCGCGACCTGCGGCGGTGTCGAGGCCGCGTACAATGTGCTCAAACGCAAGGGCAAGCTGGATGGCACTTATAAATTCCTCGCCATCGGCGGCGACGGCGGCACCTACGACATCGGTTTCCAGTCGCTGTCCGGCGCGATGGAGCGCGAGCATGATATGGTTTATTTCTGCTACGATAATGAAGCCTACATGAACACCGGCATCCAGCGTTCATCGTCCACGCCGCGCTTCGCCAGCGCGACGACCACGCCGTCCGGTACGGTGTCGGTTGGCAAAAAGCAGAACAAGAAGAACCTGACCGAGATTATGGCCGCGCACAATATTCCCTATGTTGCGCAGACCACCTTCCTCAGCAACTTCAAGGACTTTCACGAAAAGGCGCACCGTGCGATCTACACCGAGGGACCGGCGTTCGTCAACGTCATGTCGCCCTGCCCGCGTGGCTGGCAGTATTCGCCTGAGCTGCTGCCCGAAATCTGTAAAATGGCGGTCGAAACCTGCGTCTGGCCGCTCTATGAGATCATCGAAGGGCGTTGGCACCTGAGCTACATGCCGAAAAACAAGCTGCCGGTGACCGAGTTTATGAAGTTACAGGGTCGCTTCAAGCATTGTTTCAAGCCCGGCAACGAGTGGACGCTCGAAGCCGCGCAGCAATACGTCGACGAGCAGTGGGAGAAGCTACTCGAACGCTGCGAAAACGCATAAAAGAAATAAATGCAAAAGCCGTTTCGCGCCTTTTGAGGTACGAAACGGCTTTTGTGTGCTCGCGCGATAGCGCGCATAAATCAGAAGTGGACGGCAAGCCGCTCGCTTCATCAAAAGCCCAGCTCTGCCGGGCTTTTGATACCAGTGCGAAGCAAAGTTTCGCGCGTCGGAACTTTGCGCAGTTTGGGCGGCGTCCGCGCGCTGCGCGGCGCTGCCCTTCGCACCGAAAACGTGTTTTCGGGCGAGCATCAGTCATGCGGCCGCCGATAAAAATTGCCTGCCACCTGATCGGTTTTCAGGATGTTGACAAAGGCATGCGGGTCAATCTCACGCGCAGCGCGCGCCACCTCTTTTACCTGATCGCTGGCGATCACCGAATAAATCAGATCGCGCTCTTCTCCGTTGTACAGGCCGGTGCCATGGAACAGCGTCGCGCCGTGGTGCGTGGTATCCTTGATGTGCTCGTAGATATCCTGCGCACGGTTGGAAATGATAAACAGCGTGTTGCGCTTGAAACGCTGGTCAAGCATATTGACAACCTGCGTCGAAGCAAACTGAAATATGATCGAATAGAGCGCCTTGTCCCAGCCGAACAGCGCGCCTGCAACCACAAGCATCAGGCAGTTGCCGATGAAAATATAGTTCCATGCATCCACGTTCAGCCGCTCACTAAGGGCAACCGCAATAAAGTCGGTGCCGCCACTGGTCGCGCGGCCAAGCAGGCACAGGCTGATAGACAGGCCGCTGAAAATACCGCCGAAGATGGAGACGAGCAGCACATCGTCCGTCAGCGGCATGGAGGGGATGATATCGGTCAGCACGCTCGTCAGCGCAATCATCAGACAGGAATAGATCGTAAACCGTTTGCCGATCAGCCGGTAGCTGACCACCGCAGGCACAGCGTTGAGCAACAGGTTAATCGCAGTAAACGGCAGCGCGATACCTGCAAACTGCTGCGCGCTGCGCTGGATGAGCAGGGTCAGGCCGTTAAACCCGCCGGGGAACAGGCCGCCTGCATCGACAAAACTCTTGATATTGACCGCCATGACGACCGAAGCCAGCACGATCAGGAACAGACGGCGCGCCTGTCCGGCGAGCGGCGGCTCCCAGCCTGCGGCCGGATGGCTGTTAACGGATGACGGTTGCTTGTTCATCGCGATCCCCCTTTTCGCCTTAGCTTGGACAGCTTACGCTTATTTTATCACAACGACGCGCCGAAGTTAACCGACTTCTGCGCGCCGTTGCGAAAAATTATATGCGGTGATCCGTCAGCCCTGCGGCGGCTGGCCATCCTGCGGGGGGATGGGCGGCTGTTGCGGCTGCACCGGGGGCGTAGGCGGCTGCGGTGCCCGATTCTGCGGCTGTGCCGGCGGGACGGGCGGCTGCTGCGGCAGCGGCCCCATCTTCCGGTTGATCTCCTGCGTATTGCGGCACAATACCAGCAGCAGAAGGGCAAATTCATAGGTGATGCGCGCGACGATATTACCGCCAACGAACAGCAGCAGTGCAAGGAAGAAGTGCGTAAACAACAAAATCAAGCTGTAAACGCCCAGCGCGACCACAGTGATGCAGTACAGCGCGCGCAGCAGCGCCTCCGTGAAGAAATGCCGGAAGTTCAGGATATCGTGCAGGTGGGCAAGCGCGCCCGCATAGCGGTTTGGCTGGCGCACAAACAGGAAGTAGAGTGCGAGGCCACCTGTCACGATGACAATCAGCGCAAGGATAGGCAGCGCGACCGTGAAAAACGGGGAATAGGTATAGGTCTGCGTATACATATAGGGATAGCTGGACATGGGTTCCTCCTGATAAACTCTGGACTGCGCCGCAAGCCTTCTTTATGGACGAATGCGGCACTTTCCTTGTAGTTTTTGTGTATTGAGTGTAACATATCTGGGAAAATGTTGCAAGTTAATTCAAAATGATGTACCCTATTAGGGAGAACGCAAAAACGGAGAGGGATTGCATGAAGATTTTGCACACCACACCCGCGCAGGACGGGTATTTTATGCCGGCGGAGTTCGCCCCGCACGAGGGCTGCTTGATGATCTGGCCCGAGCGCGCGGACTCATGGCAATATGGCGCATATGCCGCGCGGCGCGCCTTTCTCAAGGTGATCGAGGCCATTTCCGAAAGCGAAAAGATGACCGTGCTCTGCTCAGAAGCGCAGTACGACAACGCCCGCGCCCAGTTGCCGGAGCGCGTGCGGCTGGTCGTGATGGAAACCGACGACGCTTGGGCGCGCGATGTAGGGCCGACGTTCGTCGTCGACGGCAAGGGCGGCCGCCGCGGCATCGACTGGGGCTTTAACGCATGGGGCGGCGACGTGGACGGCCTGTATCCCAGCTGGGAGCGCGACAACCGCGTCGCGCGCAAGTTCTGCGACCTGCTGGAAAACGACTGCTACAACAAGCGGGACTTTATCTGCGAGGGCGGCTCAATCCACGTCGACGGCGAGGGCACCGCGCTCGTCACCGAGGCATGCCTGTTGTCCGCCGGGCGCAACCCGGACTTGTCCCGTAAGCAGATCGAGCAGGTGCTGTGCGATTATCTGGGCGTTTCCAAGGTGATCTGGCTGCCGCGCGGCATCTATAACGACGAAACCAACGAACACGTCGACAATGTGAGCGCGTTTGTCGCGCCCGGTGAGGTCGTACTGGCGTGGACGGACGACCAAACCGACCCGCAATACGAGCTGTCCGCGGCGAGCCTTGCCGCGCTGGAAGCCGCAACCGACGCGAAGGGGCGCAAGCTCCGCGTACACAAGCTGCCGCTACCCGCGCCCGTCACCATCACGGCGGAGGAGTGCGAAGGGCTTGACCTGTGCGACGGCGAGCCAACGCGCACACCGGGCGAACGGCTGGCGGCAAGCTATGTCAATTTCTATATCGCAAACGGTGCGGTAGTCATGCCCGCCTTTGGCGACCCGATGGACGAAAAAGCGCAGGAAATCCTGCAAACGCTGTTCCCGACGCGCAAAGTGATTGCCATCCCCGCGCGCGATATCCTGATCGGCGGCGGCAACATCCACTGCATCACACAGCAGATCCCAAAAGCATAAGGAGAGGACAAGATGAGCAAAGTAACGGTAGCGGCCATCCAGATGCCCTACGGGCTGGAAACCGCGGTGGAAAAGGTACGCGAGGCGGCCGCGCAGGGCGCACAAATCATTTTGCTGCCCGAGCTGTTTGAAAACTGGTATTTCTGCCAGGAAAAAAACTATGAAAACTACCATCTGGCAACGACGCTTGAGGAAAATCCGGCGATCAGCGTGCTGCGCACGGTTGCGCACGATTTCCACGTCGTGCTGCCGGTCAGCTACTATGAACGCGTGGGAAACACAACGTTCAATACGGTAGCCATCATCGACGCGGACGGCACCATCCTCGGCCAGTACCGCAAAACCCACATCCCGGACGACCATTTCTATCAGGAAAAGTTCTATTTTACGCCCGGCGACACCGGTTTCCGCGTGTGGGATACGGCCTATGCGAAAATCGGTGTGGGCATCTGCTGGGACCAGTGGTTCCCGGAGTCCGCGCGCTGCATGGCGCTGATGGGGGCGGAACTGCTGTTCTACCCGACGGCTATCGGCTCCGAGCCGATTCTCGACTGCGACTCGATGCCGCACTGGCGGCGCTGCATGCAGGGGCATGCGGCGGCGAACATCATGCCGCTCGTCGCGGCCAACCGCATTGGCACCGAAGTGGTCACGCCCTCGCCGGATAACCAGAACCAGACTTCCAGCCTGACCTTCTACGGCTCGTCCTTCATCGCAGACGAGACCGGCGCGCTGGTTGAGCAGGCCGGGCGTGACGCGGACGAAATCCTGACGCACACCTTTGATCTGGACGCCATCCGTGAATTGCGCCGCAGCTGGGGCGTGTTCCGCGACCGGCGGCCGGAGATGTACGGCGCAATGGGGCATTTTGGCTGAAAAAGCGCCGTGCTTGCACCTTTGGCGCGATAACCTTTGCATAAACAAACCCGCGGGCAGCGCAATGCGTTGCCCGCGGGTTTTCAGTTTGTGTCATTTTCCGGTGAGTCGGCCATATTAGATAAAGCATAGCGAATACATTCATTGATAAATGCATTGCGGCTCATGTCATATTTATTGGCGGCAGCTTCCACCTGTGCAAGTAGTTCTGTATCTAATCGGATAGAAACCTGCTCGGTTCGATATGGCTTCGGAATAAAATTCCCCATTTTAATGCACCACCTCTTGCAAAGAGTGTAGTTTATATTGTATCCTAATTATATGGTTTAAAATAAACCACATAACACAACACAACGAGGTGGGAACATGGCAGAATTTTGTTTGGACTGTTTCAACAAGCTGAATGACACCAACTACACAAAATGGGACGTAAAGTTATCATGGGGGCGGGACTTTTGTGAGGAATGCTGCGAATTCAAGCATGTGGTGGTGGTAATACGCGACCACCGCTCATTTTTGCACTGGTTCTTCCGTCACTGACCCGCAAAAAAAGACCGGCATAGCCGGTCTTTTTTGTTATGATTCCTGCCTTGCCTGCTCAATTTCCGCAAGCAGGTGTTTTTGCGTATCGTCAAACAATAAACGCTTATTGTGTGCGAAATACGCTTCGCTCCCGAAGTTCTGGATAAACCACGAGGTAAAGTAATTCGCGGTTAGCTCGGTGGCGAACAGCACCATCTCCTGACTGTCCCCCAGCGCTTCGTCGAGGAAAGCAAACGCGTTTGCCAGTGCGCGGTCGGTTTGGTCGGCCGCGTCCGCGCGCGCCTGCACGTCGGACTGGAATTTCTCCTTGAGATAGTCGAACGCGCGCCCAGTCGGGATTTTTTCCAGCGATAAGCCCTGCCGCATCGCGTCCAGCCGTTCGACTTCGCGCGCGGCGATAAACAGCGCGTCACGGTCGGTCGAGCCAGCCGCCCGGCGGCGGGACAGCGCGGCACGCTTGTCGTCCAGTAACGTGCCGATGGTCTTTTCGCCCTCGCGGATGTGGATCAAATCCTGATGCAGTGCGTCGGTCAGGCCGTCCAGACGGTAAACATTGCGCGCACTGTCAGCCAGCCGTGCAAGCAGCAGGCCGAGCACGCCCAGCTTTTCGTCAAACGGTGCGCCGGACAGCTCGGAGGCGCGCACGCGCTCCCAAGTGCCGTCAAGAATTTCCTCGACGCGGTAAACGCGCTTATATTTGTCATATAATTGCAGGTAGTTGGCAAAATCGCTTGCTACGCGCGGCAGCTGCAAGTATTGCTCGACCACCTGCCGATCTACCGGCAGGCCGAGGGATTCATACACCTGCATCAGCTCGGACAAGTCCTCCCAGCCGCGCGCGGTGACAAATTGCAGGCCGTCCGCAGTTGCCTCCACGCGATAGAAGTGATCACGCCGGATTTCCAGATAGGACAAAATCGCGCCGTGGATGCCACGCCGGTAAGCGTATTCCTTCCATACCGCGAAGTCCTCCTCCACGTCGATGCGCTTGACGCGGTCGAGCGTAACGACGTCAAACTCACGCACGGATTTGTTGTATTCGGGCGGGTTGCCCGCAGCAACCACCACCCAGCCCGCAGGCAGCTGCTGGTTGCCGAAGGTTTTGCACTGCAAGAATTGCAGCATCATAGGCGTGAGCGTTTCAGAAATGCAATTGATCTCGTCGAGGAAGAGGATGCCCTCGGCAACGCCCGTGCGCTCGATCTCACGATAGACCGAGGCGATGATCTCACTCATCGTGTAGGCCGTAACCGCGTATTCCTGCCCGCCAAACTTCTCGTGCTCAATATAGGGCAGGCCGAGCGCGGACTGGCGCGTGTGATGGGTCAGGGTGTAGGACACCAGCCCCACGCCGGTTTCCTCCGCGATCTGCTCCATAATCTGCGTTTTGCCGATGCCCGGCGGGCCCATCAACAGGATGGGGCGCTGCCGGATGGGTGGGATGCGGTACGCACCGAACTCATCGCGCGCGAGATAGGCGCGCAGCGCGTTTTTGATCTCGTTTTTGGCTCGTTTGATATGCATATAAAACCTCCGGTTTCCTCGTTGGAAACGTGTGTTTCGCTGTATTCGTTATCCGCGCACGATTTCATCCTCACGCAGCACGGCGCGAATCGCCCACGGCGGGACGTTGTCGGGATACGCGCCGCCCTCCAGCATCACGAAGGCAGCGTCATACTTCGGCCGTTTTTTGGGGTAAACCCCCAGCCCATCGGTGAAATAGAGCAACCCGCGCAGATGATGGAAAGCGCCTTCGCTCACCAGCCGGTTGATGTGCTCGAACACCGGCCGGAAATCGGTCGCGGACTGGCCGATCAATTCAAAATGCGCCATATAATCAGCCAAATCGTGCGCGTTCGTGATGCGCTTGTCCGCGCGGATCTGGTCGTCGCACTGGATAATGCGCAGGTTGATGTGCCGGAAAAAGCTTTCGCTGTCCTGCAATAATTCATAGGTGCGCGTAAGGAAACTGCGCACCAGTTCGCCCGAAGTGGACATGGAGGTGTCGACCGCGATGACGAAATCCTCAATTTTGCGCACCTCGCGCGTTTCGAGCGGCTCGATGAGCGGCATGTTGCCGAAGTGTCGCAGGCCGTAGGCATAATAGCCGTAATCGAACGAATCCGCATCCACCGCAACCTCTTCACGCAGGGCGGCGAACCGCCGCAGGAAAGCGCGGTAGTCGGTCGTGTGCCGGGTGGCGACGGACAGCTGCTCACGCACGGCCTCTCCTCCAGCCGCCTGATTCGAGAATACGGTCTCCATCGCAGTCTGGGTGCGCTCGGCGCGCTGCTGCCACTGCCGGTCCTGCTCGTCGTCGCCCTCCTCCGGCCAGAGCGTGTGCTCGTCGACCGCGAACACGCGTGCGAGCGTGGCGCAGTCGTAAGAATTCAGACGGTCACGCCGGAATTGGCGGTAGACCGCCTCGGCGGTCAGTACGGGCATTTCCGCGCGCAGGCTGCGGTACAGGTTCTGCCGCCGCACGGATGGGCGCTCCACCTGCAAGCAGCGGTAATCCAGCGTATCCAAAATGCTTTCTACTGCCACGTCGCAGGCCAAATCCCACAAATCGCGGTCACGGCCGCGCGTTTTAGCCGGATGGCGCAGCAGGCAGTGGAACACGCTGTGCAGATAGGCGCGGTTGACGCGCGGACGGCCGCGCTCCAACTGCTGTGCAAGCCACGCGCCGTTAAAATACAAGCTCTTCGCGTCGGTTGCGAGGGTAGCGGTATCAAACCCGTCCGAGACAGCAAGCGCAGACAGCGCTGCATCCAGAAAAGGCAGGCTCATATATAATTCCGTGCGGGCGGAGAACAAAATCTCACGCCCAAGGACGTTCCAGCGTTCGCTTTGGGACATGGGAAGGCTCCTTTACAGGTCGAAAGTCTTGGCACGGCCTTTGGCAGCGGCCTTGCCAGTCGCAGCGAGCAGCACGGACAGGGCCGCGGTCTGTTCCTTTTCGCGGGCAGCGTCGCAGGCTGCGGAAACGTCCACGGCGGTCAGCACGCCGAGCGACAACAGGAACGAGATCGCCGCACTCTCACCAGCGGCAGCACAGCTGCGCAGCAACGCGCCGCCGTGCGCGCGCAGACAGTCGAGATAAGTCCCGCGCGCAGTATCCGACAGGGCATAGGGCACGGACAGCCGCCGCGCGGCCACCCGCGCCGCGACCACGAAGTCATGCCGCTCGAGCAAACCAGTGAGCGCAAGGTCGTATTGTCGGAAACTCAGCACACCTGCATCGAAGCACTGGCGGTAGCCATAGCCGGCGCCGTGGATGCGGCGCTGGAAGATGTGCGCGGGGGACAAGTCCTCCAACTCCTCGGTGTAAGCTGGGAACAACAGGCGCGCAGACGCGGATGCGTCAAAGCGCACGTCCAGCTCGCCCGCGTGCTCGCCCAGCAGCTTTTGCAGACAGGTCGGGGCGGCGGGGTTGGCGCACAGCACAACCGCGCACAGCGCACGGCAATTCATCAATGCGCCGCCGCCAAATTCCGTGACCGCGCCGGAAAGCGTCAGCGTTTCCAGCCGACGGCAATTGTAAAACGCATAGCTGCCCACGCTTTGCAGATGTGCAGGCAGCGCCACCGACCGGATGGCGTTCGCGTCATGCGCAGGCTCCGACCCGCCGCAGGTAACACGCACGGGAAAGGTCTCACGGCCGGAAAGGTCGGGCGCGCGCTCACTGAGCGCGTAAGCGCCCAGCTGCACAACCGGCGCGCCGTCGATGGTATCCGGCAGATGTACCGCGTCGTCGCGCGTCTCGCACCGCAGGATGGCGATGCCGTCCGGCACGCGCGCGCAGGTCAGCAACAGGTCGTTTTCACCCTCGATGATGTGCATGGCGCGTCCCCCCCTTTCCTTCGCCTCTCGTCTGGACTGATTATAGCACAGCCGCCGCGGTGCGGCAAGGCACGGCAGCCGCACCGCGAGCGGCGCTTCTCATGATAAGAAAATATCACCGCAATAAAATATAAAAATTCTCAAATTATGCTTGACAAAACGCCCCGACGCGCATATACTTGGAGCATACCGAAAAACCAATGACGAAGACGAGTAGCAGGGAAACCAACCCTCCAAGAGAGCCGCGGATGGTGTGATCGCGGCAGGCGAGGCCCTTGTGAATGGACTTTAGCAGGGCAAGGCGAAAGGCCGCAGCGGCCGAGTAACTGCGACGGGGACTCCGCCCGTTATCCGGGGAGCGTACATTGTCGGATGTGCGAAAACGAGCGGGCGCAACAGCGTCAACTTGGGTGGTACCGCAAGAGTTTATTTGACTCCTGTCCCATGATAACATGGGGCAGGAGTTTTTTTATTCCGTTCATCACATATTTTCATATAAAGGAGAGAACCTACCATGGCAAAGATTCCGCACAGACTGTATTTGACCGAAGACCAGATGCCGACGCAATGGTACAACCTGCGCGCTGATATGAAGGAACAGCCCGACCCGCTCCTCCATCCGGGTACGCACGCGCCGCTGCCCGAGGATGCGCTCTATCCGATCTTCTGCGAAAAACTCGCGCATCAGGAGATCGACAGCACGACCCGTTACTTCGATATCCCCGAGCCGGTACTCGATATGTATAAGCTGTACCGTCCGTCGCCGCTGTGCCGTGCGTACAACCTCGAAAAGGCGCTCGACACCCCGGCAAAGATCTATTACAAGTTCGAGGGTAACAACACCTCGGGCAGCCACAAGCTCAATTCCGCCATCGCGCAAGCGTACTACGCCAAGGAGCAGGGCCTCAAGGGGCTGACGACCGAGACCGGTGCGGGCCAGTGGGGCACAGCGCTCTCCGAGGCGTGCGCATACTTCGGCCTCGACCTCAAGGTCTATATGGTTAAGGTATCCTATGAGCAGAAGCCGTACCGCAAGGCGGTTATGCAGACCTTCGGCGCAGACGTGACACCCTCACCCTCCAACACCACCGAGGCGGGTCGCGCCATCCTTGCGCAAAACCCGACAACCGGCGGTTCGCTGGGCTGCGCGATCTCCGAGGCGGTTGAAGTGGCCACCACACACGAAGGCTACCGCTATGTGCTCGGCTCGGTTCTCAATCAGGTGCTGCTGCACCAGTCGATCATCGGCCTGGAGAGCAAACAGGCAATGGAGATGCTGGACGAATACCCGGATATCGTCATCGGCTGCGCGGGCGGCGGCTCCAATCTGGGCGGCCTGATTGCGCCGTTCATGCAGGATAAGCTGACCGGCAAGGCCGACCCGCGTATCATCGCGGTCGAACCGGCATCCTGCCCGTCGTTCACCCGCGGCAAGTACGCCTACGACTTCTGCGACACCGGCCATGTGACCCCGCTGGCGCGTATGTACACGCTGGGCAACGGCTTTATGCCCGCCGCCAACCATGCGGGCGGCCTGCGCTACCACGGCATGAGCCCAATCCTGTCCAAGCTGTACCACGACGGTTACATGGAGGCGACTTCGGTCAAGCAGACCGATGTATTCGACGCAGCCGTGCAGTTTGCCAAGGTTGAAACCATCCTGCCTGCACCTGAGTCCAGCCATGCAATCCGCTGCGCGATCGACGAGGCGCTCAAGTGCAAGGAAACCGGCGAGGCCAAGACCATCCTGTTCGGCCTGACCGGCACGGGCTACTTCGATATGACCGCCTACGAGTCCTATCTCGCGGGCACGATGAAGGACCACATCCCGACGGACGAGGAATTGCAGACCGGTTTTGACACCCTGCCGGCGCAGCCGGAATAACCGTCGGCCAAATAAACGAAAAAGGGGGCGGCGATGGCCGTGGCGGAGCAGCTGCTGGAAAGCATCGTTTCATGGGCGATCCTGCTGTTTGAGTATGTTGGCGTGATCGTCATTGTGGTCGCAGGCGCGCGGGGCGTATGGTATTACATCCACCGCGACCCGCTCACCCGACTGTCGCTGGCCAAGGGGCTGTCCCTCGGGCTGGAATTCAAGCTCGGCAGCGAAATTTTGCGCACGGTCATCGTGCGCGAGTTCAAGGAGATCGGGCTGGTCGGCGCGATTATCCTGCTGCGCGCGGCGCTGACCGTGCTCATCCACTGGGAAATCAAAAACGAGGAGCAGGCCGCCGAGGAACGGCAGAGCAAGGCCGAACCGCCCAATATGGTATCCTGACGAATACAGCGCCCGCCTGATCGAAGGCGGGCGCTTTGTTATACCACGCGCTGGGCGTTGACGACGCGGCGCGCGCCACTTATAATGTGATACAGGGGACGCGGGCCAGTTCCCGTGTCCCCTATTTAATTATAAAGGAGCGTTTATGATGCTGGAAGTTGGCATGAAAGCACCCGATTTCACCCTGCCCGACAAGGATGGCAACGAAGTCCGTCTGTCTGCCTTTCTGGGTAAAAAGGTGATTTTATATTTTTATCCCCGCGATAACACGCCGGGCTGCACGCGGCAGGCTTGCGCCTTTGCGCAGCACCACGCAGCGCTGACGGATAAGAACGCCGTTGTCATCGGCGTGAGCAAGGACTCGGTCGCCTCGCACCTGAAATTCGCGCAGAAGTACGAACTGCCGTATGTATTGCTGTCCGACCCCGAGCGGCAGGCCATAGAGGCCTACGGCGTCTGGCAGGAAAAGAAGTTGTATGGCAAGGTCAGTATGGGCGTGGTGCGCACGACCTTCCTGATTGACGAACAGGGCGTGATCGAAAAAATCATGCTCAAGGTCAAGCCGGATACCAACGCGGAAGAAATTCTGGCGTATCTGGGCGGGGCATGAGCATGCGCATCATCATCTCCCCCGCCAAGAAAATGAACGTTGACACGGACACGCTGCCGTGGCGCGACCTGCCGCAGTTTTTAGGCCGCGCAGAAACGCTTTATGACCGTCTGCGCGGCATGGACGAAACCCGGCTCAAAGCCCTGTGGAAGTGCAGCGACGCGATTGTGCGGCAAAATGTCGAACGGCTACGGCAAACCGACCTGCGCACCCGGCTGACGCCTGCCATTCTGTCCTACGAGGGCATCCAATACCGCTATATGGCGCCCGGTGTATTTACTGCCGAGCAGCTTGCGTATGTGCAGGGGCATCTGCGTATCCTGTCCGGGCTGTATGGCGTACTGCGCCCATTTGACGGCGTCACGCCTTACCGGCTGGAAATGCAGGCCAAGCTGCAAACTGCGGACGCAGACGACCTCTACGGCTTCTGGGGCGGCAGCATCGCGGACAATCTGTATGCCGAAACCGACTGTATCGTCAACCTTGCATCTAAGGAGTACAGCGTGTGCATCTCCCGGTACAAAAAGCCGGGTACGAGGTTCATCACCTGCGTGTTTGGAGAGGAAAAGGGCGGGAAAATCATCGAAAAGGGCACGCTGTGCAAGATGGCACGCGGCGAAATGGTGCGCCATCTCGCCGAGTGCGGCGCGGAAAGCCCGGACGCACTGCGGTCGTTCTCCGCGCTGGGATATGCCTACGCGCCGGAACATTCGGACGCGGAAACTTATGTGTTCTTGTTGCAAAAGGCGGCAACACACGGGGAGTAACATGGATTTTTCACAGTTTATGGCGCGTTTTGGCCTGACGCTGGACGCGCAGCAGCAGGTGGCGGTGCAAACAATCGACGGGCCGGTGCTGCTACTTGCCGTGCCGGGCAGCGGCAAAACCACTACGCTGGTCGCGCGGCTGGGTTACATGCGCCATGTGCGCGGCATCCCACCGGAACGCATTTTGACCATGACCTACACGGTCGCGGCGGCGCGCGATATGCAGGCGCGGTACGCTGCCCTGTTCGGCGCAGAGGAAGCCGGACAGTTCGCCTTCCGCACGATCAACGGCGTGTGCAGCCGCATCATCCGCCGGTACGAGCGCATGCTCGGGCGCACGGCGTTCCGGCTGCTGGAGGACGGCGGTGAGAAAACCGCGCTCATCAGCGAGTTGTACCGCGCCCAAAGCGGCGAATTTGCCACCGAAAGCACGGTCAAATCCCTGCAAACCGCACTGACCTATGCCAAAAACCAGATGCTGCAAGGCAACGCACTGACTCAGATCGAGGTCGAAGGGGTTGATTTTGCGGCCTTTTTCGCGGCTTACAACAAAGCGCTGCGCGCGCGGCAGCAGATGGATTACGACGACCAGATGGTCTACGCCCTGCGCATCCTGCGGCAATATCCCGAAGTGCTGCGCGCCGTGCAGGCGCAGTACCGCTATTTCTGCGTCGACGAGGCGCAGGACACCTCGAAAATCCAGCATGCCGTCATCCAGCTGCTGGCCGGGCAGGACGGTAATTTGTTTCTGGTCGGCGATGAAGATCAGAGTATTTACGGCTTCCGCGCGGCCTACCCGCAGGCGTTGACCGAATTTGATAAGGTCTATCCCCACGCCAAAGTGCTCTACATGGAGCAGAACTACCGCTCGACACGGCAGATCGTCGAGGTGGCGGACGCGTTCATTCAGAAGAACAGAAACCGCCGTCCCAAGCACATGCGGGCAACGCAGGGGGACGGCCCGGCCGTGCGGGCGCATCCGGTCTACGACCGGCAACGGCAATATGGCTGGCTGTGCAAGCTGGCGCAGGATTGTACCATGGAAACCGCCGTACTCTACCGCGATAACGACAGCGCGCTGCCGCTCATTGACCGGCTCGACCGGCTGGGGCTTGCCTACCGCTGCCGTCAGGTAGACAGCCTGGTTTTCTCGAACCATGTTGTGCGGGATATCACGGATATCATCCGCTTTGCGCAAAACCCGTGCGACGGCGAAACCTTCCTGCGTATCTACTACAAGCTGGGCGCGGGCATCAGCCGCCTGATGGCGCAGGTCGCGGCCGACCGCGCCGCCATGGAGGGCGAGACATTGCTATCCTTTATCGCGGGGCTGTCCTCTGCCTCGGCTTGGACACAGAAGCAGTGCCGCGCGCTGCAAACCCATCTGGCAAACCTGCTGGACGAACGGGCGGACAAGGCCGTTTACCGCATCGTACACTTCATGGGCTATGGGGATTATCTTAACGAGCGCGGTGGCGACCTGTCCCGCGCAGACATTTTGGAAGCGCTGGGCACACAGGAGTCAACACCCGCGCGCCTGCTGGAACGTCTGGAAGAACTGCGTGCGGTCGTGCAGCGCGGCGGCACGGACGCGGACTGCCCATTCATCCTGTCGACCATCCACTCCAGCAAGGGGCTGGAATATGAACGGGTTATCCTGATGGACGTGGCCGACGGCCTGCTGCCCAAGGCGCTGCCAGGCCCGCAGGCATCCAAAGAAGATCTGGATGCCTACGAAGAGGATAGACGGCTGTTCTACGTCGGCATGACCCGGGCAAAGCGCGATCTATCCATCTTAACTTTCCGCAAACCGGGCGAGGATTCGGCATTTGCCGACGAGCTGTTCCCGCCCGAACCTGGGACAGCAGCGGTTCCGGTGCCTCCGGCGCAGGCTGCTGCGTCTACATCCGCTGCCAGAACGATGGCCGTTGCACCGGACATGTCCGTGTGTGACACAGGGGCACACGCCCCGGTTTACCGACCGGGCGCACGGGTTCGCCACAAGGTCTTCGGGTCGGGCACACTGGTCAGCCGTTTGGGCGACATCGCCGTGATCGACTTTGACAGCGGTCAAACCAAAAAACTCGCGATATCGGTTGCGCTGCGGGCAGGGCAGCTGCGGCCCGAAGCATAAACCGGCAGGAAAAAGCAACAAGGGACGCTCACACGCGTCCCTTGTTGCTTTTTATCTTCCCTATCATAACGGATGAAACACCGGCTGCATCTGTTCAAAAGTGCAAAACTGCCGAAAACCTAGATCGCGCAGCAGCGCACGCGCTTCCTCTATGTGGGTACCCAAATGCGCCGGGGCATGGCTGTCGCTGCCGATTGTCAGGATGGTACCGCCCAGTTCCCGGTACAACTGCAAAATGGCAACGGAAGGCGTGGTATCAGTCAGCCCATAGCGGTGGGACGAGGTATTCACCTCGATCCCCTTGCCGTCCGCGATCACGCGGCGCAGAATGGCTTCGACCAGCGGTCGCACCCGCTCGAACGGATAAACACCTTGCTTGTCATACCGCGTGATCAGGTCAAGGTGCCCCAGCACGCTGTATCCCTGATACTGCTGCACAACAGCGAGCAGTTCCTCATAGTACCGTTCATTGTACTCCTGCTGTGTGCACCCACGCTGGAACTCCTGCGTCCAAAACTCCTGATTTTCTACCTGATGGATGGACAGGATGACAAAATCCAGAGGATAGCGCGTCAGCAGCGCGCGAAACTGCGGGATGGTATGCGTCTGGATACCAAATTCCAACCCCACGCGGATACGGATGCGATCGCCGTAGCGACTCTGCATATCGCGCAGCGCCGCCATATAACGGGGATAATCCACATTTGCCAGCGGCTGGCTGCCACGGTAGGCGATTTCCTCCCCTGCATCCCAATCCTTTTTGATACCGTAATCCACATGGTCGGTGATGCAGATTTCGTCCATCCCCATGCCAATGGCATCCCGGATGACCTGTTCAAGCGGATAGGTCGAGTCGTCGCTGTATTCCGAATGTACATGATAGTCTGCAAACATGGCGTACCTCCGTCCGGTTTTGATATCCCAATGCGGCGCGTTTCTGCTGCCCAATACTGATTATACCATATCCCCTGCCGGATTGGTACGCCAACCGCTGTTATGCCAACCATTGCAGTTTTTTATCCTACGCATGGCAAAGCCCCGCAAAATGCAGAAAGCATTTCCCATCCGCCCGCCGGTATGCTATAATAAACCTATTGGAGGGCAAAAACATGAAGATTTATCCCCATCTGCGCGTGCTTTGGGGCGCGCTGGCAGTTTCCGCTGTACTCAATCTGGCGGCGCTGAGCACGTCGATGCAGGTGCTTTTGGCTGCAAATGTACTCAATCTGCTGTGTTACGGTGTGATCGCCTATGTGCTCTACCGCCTGTCGGACGAAAGCGAATTGCTCGGTCGTTCCTTCCCGGCGCAGCTGCTGTCGATTTCACTGATCGCGTTGGCACTGGTCGTCACCCAGCTGTCGCATGGTAACGTTATGTTGCAAAATTTTATGTCGCTGCTGTCGCTTGCGGGCAGCGTGGCCGGATTATTGAGCGAGTATTACCTGTACTGGGGTCTGGACGAGCGCATCATCCCGCACGCCTACAACTATCCCGCGCGGCGTATCCGCTGGTGTCTGTATGCCCCTCTACTCGGCGCGATGACGGCCAGTCTGTTTATGCTGTCTGCACAGCCGGTGCTGATGCTGGTGGGTATCGTAATCCAACTCGGCGCACAGGTCGTGCCGCTGGTGCTTTTATGGCAGTACATGCGCGCGGTACAGGCGCGTGAGGACAATCCTCTGACGTTTTGACGCAAAAAAAGGCGGCCACAAGGCCGCCCTTTTTTGCACTCACCTCACATCAAACAGAAAAGAACCGCCTCAAAAATGGCGGTTCTTCTCATAAAAGTCCACTTCTGGCAACGACGTTTTATGCGTTTTCCGAGAACTCTGCCAGCCGCAGGTTATCGTTGTGGTCGAGCGCGTAGGTGATATTCCACGGCGAGGAGAACAGCAGCAGGCTGTTGCCCTTGAGGTCTTCGACGATCTTGGTGTCGCTGGTCAGCTGTAACGCCTTGATATCAAAGCCCTCCTCGTCGTTCTCCACCCAGCGCACATGCTCATACGGCAGGTTTTCACGGGTGATCTCAACGTTATACTCATTTTTCAAGCGATATTCGAGCACCTCGAATTGCAGCACACCCACCACGCCCACGATAACCGACTCCATACCGGCGCCCGGCTCGCGGAAGATCTGGATTGCGCCTTCCTGCGCAATCTGCTCGACACCCTTGACGAACTGCTTGCGCTTGAGCGTGTCCTTTTGCCGTACAGTGGCGAACAACTCGGGCGCAAACGTCGGGATGCCCGAATAGATGCACTTGCGCTTGGGGTCGCACACCGTATCGCCGATCGAGAACACGCCGGGGTCAAAAATGCCGATAATATCGCCTGCATAGGCCTCGTCCACGATCGAACGATCCTGCGCCATCAGCTGTTGCGGCGCGGCGAGTACCATCTTTTTGCCACTCTGCACATGCAGTACGTCTTGCCCGCGCACAAATTTGCCCGAGCAAATGCGCATGAACGCGATACGGTCACGGTGCGCCTTGTTCATATTCGCCTGAATCTTGAACACAAAGGCAGAAAAGTGATCCTCAAACGGGTCGACCACGCCGATATCTGCGGTGCGCGCAGTCGGCGGCGGGGTCATCTGCAAAAACTTTTTGAGGAACGGCTCAACGCCGAAATTGGTCAGCGCCGAACCGAAGAACACCGGCGACAGCTTGCCCTCGTGCACGGCTTTCAAATCGAACTCGTCTCCTGCACCGCTGAGCAGTTCAACGTCGTCGATCAGCGTCTGGTACTGGTCCTCGGGCAGCAGCCCTTCCAGTACCGGGTCGTCAATCGACAGACGCTGCGCCTTGACCTCGTGACGGAAATCCGCGCCCTCGAACGCGATGACTTCGTCGTCCATACGGTCGTACACGCCCTTGAACCGCTTGCCCGAACCGATCGGCCAGTTGACCGCGAACGTGCCGATGCCCAGCTCGTTCTCGATTTCCTCCAAAAGCTCATACGGATCACGCGACTCTCGGTCCATCTTGTTGATAAATGTGAAGATCGGCACACCACGCATCGCACATACCTTGAACAGCTTGCGCGTCTGCGCCTCAACGCCTTTTGACGCGTCGATAACCATGACGGCCGAGTCGGCCGCCATCAGTGTGCGGTAGGTATCCTCGGAAAAGTCCTGATGCCCCGGGGTATCGAGGATGTTGATACACTTTCCCTCATAGCGGAACTGCAGTACCGACGAGGTGACCGAAATACCGCGCTGCTTTTCGATCTCCATCCAGTCGGAAACCGCGTGGCGGCTGTTCTTCTTACCCTTGACCATGCCGGCCTCCTGAATGGCGCCGCCATACAGTAGGAACTTCTCCGTGATGGTGGTTTTACCGGCGTCCGGGTGCGAGATGATCGCAAACGTACGCCTGTTTTCGATTTCTTTTTTCAGTTCTGCCACTGACATTTTCCTCCCGATCGTTTGAAAAACCAAATATTTCGCGAAATGTTCACAAAACGTTCACAAAACTCCGCTATTATAAAAATCGTGGAAAGCGTAAGATCCCCCCACATGTTCTTGCTTTCTACTCTCTATCCTACCTTTTATTGCGGGAACGGCCGGACGGAAGTCCGGCCGTTCCTGTTTTATGCGCTTCGCGCTCGATCGAAAGCACGCTTTCGATCGAAGGGGACGCACCGCGCTCCGCGCGGATGCGTCCAAACTGCGAAAAGTTCCGACCGGCGAAACTTTTCGCAGTCCTTGTATCAAAAGGCCGGCCAAGCTGGCCTTTTGATGGGAGACGGCGCATGCGTGCCGTCTCCTTGTTCATGCGCGGCTGCGCCGCGGGAAAAGTAGGGATAAAGCAGAAAATCCGTGCGTTAAAGATCTCGACGGCCTTCGAGCGCACGCGTCAGCGTAACCTCATCGACATATTCCAGATGCCCGCCGACCGGGATACCGTAAGCCAGCCGCGTGATGCGGATGCCGAACGGCTGCAACAGCCGCGAAATGTACATTGCCGTCGCCTCGCCCTCGGTGTCCGGGTTGGTGGCGAGGATGACCTCCTCGGTGTCCTCGTCCGCCACGCGCTGCACCAGTTCGCGGATGCGGATATCATCCGGCCCGATGTGCCCCATCGGGGACAGTGTACCGTGTAGCACATGATATAACCCGTGATACTCCTTCGTGCGCTCGAACGCAATCACGTCGCGCGGCTCTGCCACGACACAGATGGTTTTCTGGTCGCGGCTCTGGTCGGCGCAGATTGGACAGGTCTCGCTGTCCGCGAGGTTCTGGCAGCGCGCGCAGGTGAACGTTTTGGCCTTGGCCTCGCGGATCGCGTTGGCAAAACGCTCAGCGTCCTCCTTGGGCAAGTCAAGCACATGGAACGCCAGCCGCTGCGCAGTTTTTTGTCCAATACCGGGCAACTTTGCAAATTCCTCGATCAGCCGCTCAACCGGCGGCGCGAAAAAATCCATCAGAACAGGCCGCCCAGACCACCGCCCATGCCGCCGGTGACCGCGCTCATCTGGCTCTGGCTCTTCTCGTTCGCGACCTTGAGCGCCTCGTTGACTGCCGCAACGACCAAATCCTGCAACATGTCGATGTCATCCGGGTCGACCACGTCGGGCTTAATCTCGATGGATTTAAGCGTCGAGGTACCGGTCACGGTCGCAGTTACCATACCGCCGCCCGCCGAGCCGGTCGTCTCCATCTGCGCAATCTCTTCCTGCGCCTTCATCATGTTTTCCTGCATTTTCTGCGCCTGCTTCATCATTGCCTGCATGTTCATGCCGCCGCCGAAGCCGCCAAAACCCTTACCCTTTGCCATTGGTTATGTCCTCCTCAAAGTTCTTTTACTTGGATGTCAAATGCTTTCGCCCGGCCGATCAGCTCGTCGACCGCGGCGTTTTTTTGTTCTATCGGCTCGTCGCCCGCCTCGCGTACCTTGACCTTGATCGGCGCTCCCGCGAGCGCAGCTGCCTGTTCCCTGATAACTTTCATCGTCGGTTCCGCCTTGGCCAGCATGACCGTGATGCCGTCCTCACACAGGATAACTAGTGCGCCGTCCTCCAAAACGCCCTTGCCGGACAGTTTGAGGTTGGTATATGCGCCTGTATTGATCTTACCGGATAACGCATCAAGCAGCTGCGGCCACTGCGGCCACGCGGCTATCGCCGGTTTGTCCGGCTGCTTGGGTTTGGGCGCGGCCTGCGCGGACGCCTCATCCGCCAGCCATCCGGGCGCATCACGGTCGTCCGGCGGGGGTGGCGCGTCCTCATCACCCGGCGGGGGCGGCATATCCTCTGCCTGCCGCGCCACCGTCTGCGCTGGGGCTGCCGCAACCGGCACGCCGTGTTTCAGCTTTTCCTCAAGCGCTTCGACGCGTCCGCCGAGCGAGTCGTACTGCTCCGCGCCCAGACTGCACAGCCGCACCGCACAAAGCTCTGCCTCGACGCGGCGGTTCGCTGCGCTGCGCATACGGTCGAGCGCTTCGCCAATCACCCGGCTCCACGCGATCAACGTCGAGCTTGCCAGCCCGTCGCACAGCTTCTGCAAGCTTTTCACCGAATATGCGGGGGAAATCAAGGCCGACACATCAGTTTTACTGGTTTTGACCAGCAGCGCGTCGCGGATCAGGCCGAGCATCTGGTCGTACACCGCCGCAAGGTCGCGGCCTGCGTTGTAATAATCGTCAATCAATGCGACTGCCGCTGCAAGATCACCGGTTTTCAGGTGTTCGGCAAGGCGGATGCCGTCGTCCTGCCCGAGAACGCCAAGCGCCGCAGTCACGGCCTGCTCATCCACCGCCCCGGCAGCCGCCGCGCGGTCGAGCATAGAAAGCGCGTCGCGCATGGCGCCGTCGGCCAGACGGGCGATCAGCCGCGCCGCACCCTCGGTCAATTCGATGCCCTCGCCTGCGGCTACATCCAGCAGACGTCGGGCAATGTCCTCCGCACCGATGCGCCGGAAATCGAACCGCTGGCATCGCGACAGGATAGTCGCGGGCACCTTATGCAGCTCGGTCGTTGCCAGAATAAACAGCACATGCTCGGGCGGCTCTTCAAGTGTCTTGAGCAGCGCGTTAAATGCACCGATAGACAGCATATGCACCTCGTCGATGATGAACACACGCTTTTTGACCTGTGCAGGCGTATAACGCGTCTCGTCGCGCAGGTCGCGGATGTTGTCCACACCGTTGTTGGATGCCGCGTCGATCTCGGTCACGTCCAGCACGGAGCCGTCCAGAATACCACGGCAGGCCGCGCACTCGTTACACGGGTCGCCGTTTACCGGATGCTCACAGTTGACCGCACGCGCCAATATCTTAGCGCAGGTGGTCTTGCCTGTGCCGCGCGTGCCGGTAAACAGATAGGCGTGGCTCAGGCGACCGGATTGCAGCTGTGCGCGCAGCGTGTCCGTGATGTGCTGCTGCCCGATCACGTCCGCAAAGGTCTGCGGCCGCCACTTGCGGTATAGTGCCTGATACATGCGCCAACTCCTCTCCTGCCCGTGATACCACAAAAGAGGCGGGCGCAAGCCCGCCTCCCAGCGTTCTCCTGCGCGCTACGCGCGCCATTTGATAAAAAGTCTGGCTCCGCCGGACTTTTTATACCAGTCGGAGCAAAAGTTTCGCTTGTCGGAACTTTTGTCCCGTTTGGATGTATCCGGGCATCGCCCGGTACATCCCACTCGCTTGAAAGCGTGGTTTCAAGCGAAATCTGTTCAGCGCCCCACAAGACCGCACGCGAGCGATTCGAAAGCGTGCTCCCGGCTGCCTTTCTGCGGTTTGGGCTCAAGATCGGCAGATCTGCGGCACACGATGGTTTCCGCTTAATGCTGCTCGGTTCCCCGCCTGACATGGTTCACAGTCCTCCGTTGCGCAGTACCGGTCTCTCATCACCCTGTTGGCAGCTGCCTCGCCACGCGCACGTCCCTCTTCGCCCGCATCATCCCCGCTGTAGCGGATTGCGGGTACAGGACACCGCTAACGCCCCGATGTGTGCGGCCTTGTGCGGCGCTGAACAGATATTCGGTTGTTAGTTTATGCGTTTTGTCGGTCGTTATGCTTCGGGGTCATCCGGCGAAGGTGTGACAGGCTCCTCACCGCCACCAGTTTCGCCGCCGGTGCCACCACCGGTTTCGCCACCAGTGCCACCGCCGGTTTCGCCACCAGTGCCACCGCCGGTTTCACCACCGGTACCGCCACCAGTTTCGCCGCCGGTGCCGCCGCCGGTTTCACCACCTGTGCCGCCGCCGGTTTCGCCACCAGTACCACCGCCGGTTTCACCGCCAGTTTCGCCACCTGTGCCGCCGCCGGTTTCACCGCCGGTGCTACCACCTTCCGGATCACTCGGTGTCACAGCTTCCCCTGTCTCGGGATCAATGGAGGGGTCGTTAGGATCAGCCGGTTTCTCTTCCTCCGGCTTCTTTTCTTCTTCCTTCTCCTCCTCTTCCTCTTCCTTCCAATCAGTTACGCCGACCTTCGCGAAGTTGTAGCTGGTGGTAATGCCCTGATGGCTACAAGTCTCCGTCGGCACCTCATCGTTCCAGAAGCGGCCGGATGCTGCGCGGCCTGCCGCGCGGCAAGCGCCGGACGCCAGCAAACCAGTATCCATACAGTAGGTCACGGTTGTGAAGTCCTGCGGGTGCGAGTCAAACACAAGACCGGAGTCGCCCGCGTGTACTTTTTGCATCACCTTGAGCCAGATTGCCGCTGCATTGCGGCCATACAAGCCATTCAGCGTGTAGTTGTGTTCATAACCGACCCATACCGCACCGGAATACTGCGGCGTTACACCGCAGAACCAGATATCGGTATTCGAGGTCGTCGTACCGGTCTTACCAGCGGTCTGCACGCCCGAGATCTGCGTGCCGGACGCAGTACCGTACGCGGTAACGTTCTGCATGCACTCGAGCATATAGTACGCCGTGCGCACATTTTCAAAGCCCAAATCGGTGCTGGGGGTGTTTTCAATGACGATATTGCCTTCGGAGTCGAGCACCTTGGTATAGGTGCGCGTGCCGCCGAAAACGCCTTCATTGATGAAGGAGGAGAATCCCCCCGCCATTTCGCGCACGGTCACGCCATCAGTCAGCGCGCCGAGTGCCAGCGGCGAGTAGTCGATATCGCTCTTAACGGTGCCGTCTTCGTAGGTGCGGCTGCCAACCAGCTGGATGCCCAACCGCTGGGTCATGAAATCGTAGGACGCTTGCGGCGTCAGCATGTCCATAACCTGCACGGCAACGGTGTTAACCGAACTGGTGATACCGCTCTTGATCGACAATGCGCTGCCGGTCGGCATTTTGCCGTCGTTCATCGGCCACGGCTTTCCGTCGTCTCCGATATAGAGCGGCTTGTCATATACCGTGGTCGAGGGGGTAATGATACCCTTATCCATCGCCGGGCCGTATGTCGACAAGGGTTTGATCGACGAACCGGGCTGTCTGCGCGCATCGGTCGCAAACGAGAAGCCGAGTTTATCGTTCTTTTCACCGCGGCCGCCTGCAATACCCTTGATATTACCCTGTTTATCGGTAATGACCATCGCGCTTTGTGGGCGCTCGCCGTATTTTTCGGTGTTCGGGAAGTTGGAATCGTCCGCCCAGACCTCGTCCAGCGCCTTCTGCACGTCGAGGTCGATCGTTGCATAGATCTTCAGGCCGCCCGAGTTGACCATATTTCTGGCCACCGTTTCGGAATAGCCCTTCTGCTCCATCAGATCGTTGACGAGATCCTTAACGACCGCATCGGTAAAGTAGGTGTAAGGCTCGCCCACTTCTTCCACATAATCCTCATAGGGACGGTAAACCAGTTCCTCTGCCAGTGCAGCATCATGGTCAGCCTGCGAAATCATGCCCAGTTCGAGCATTTTATCCAGGATGTCGCCCTGACGCTCCTTGACCTTATCGGGATGGTTGTATACGTCATAAATCGACGGGTTGTTGGTCAGGCCCGCGAGAACCGCACATTCGGCCAGCGTCAGCTCGGATACGTCCTTATTGAAATAACGGTCGGCCGCGGTCTGCACGCCATAGCAGCGGTAGCCGAGGTAGATCGTATTAAGGTACATGGTCAGGATGCGGTCTTTGTCGTTGATCTCATTCTCCAGCGCAATCGCGCGGAAAATTTCATTGATCTTACGCTTGACCGAGTAATCCTTCTCGTCGGTCGCATTTTTGATCAGCTGCTGCGTGATCGTCGAGCCACCGTACTGGTCGCCGCCGACCAGCCAGCCCTTGACCGCGCCCAGCGTGCGCTTCCAGTCCACGCCGCTGTGCTTATAAAAGCGTTCGTCCTCGATGGCGACGGCAGCATCCTTCAGATACTGCGGGATTTTTTCACTGTCGACCCACTCGCGGCTTTCCAAACCGCTGAGCGTGGCATACAGCGTTTCTGTGCCCGTTTCGTCGTCGACTGCATAAATGAACGAGTTCAGATTCAGGCCGAGGTTCGTGCTTAATTCGACCGCCGTCTCCTGCGCGGACGGGTTGATGTACGAATGGATATAATATGCAAATGCCATGCCGCAGAAGCAGGCGCACAGCACACCGATGAGCAGCAGCGTCAAAATCACACGGGAGATTACACGCAAGACGCCGTGCCCTCTTTTTTTGCCATTTGCCAATTCGGTCTCCTCCTTGCCCGCTCTCGTTTTTCCGTCCATACTGGTTCGGACGCGGGCAGCATCCGTTTTGTTCCCCGGCACGGGGATTTTTTGCGGTTTACACCGCTATGCGGGAACCATCCCCCAGGCTACCGATTCCGGGTGGGACAGTTGTTCCGAGTTATTATACCACACAAAACCGCACATTAAAAGCCCGTTTCATAGGGATGGGCAGTTTTATGCCGTAGCCGCCGCGGCTATTATACCACAGAATGCCGCAGATTCCAAACAAATTTTGCACCGCCCTACGAATAATTTGCATTTTCGTGGGAATACTCAAGGAAAACCCAACAAAACGGTAAGGGGGATTTCCCATGATGCAGGGCTTTTACATGCTCGCGCTGCAACGTGCCCGACGGCAGCGCCGCATCGCGCTGACGGCCTGTGCGGCGGCGCTCATCAGCGCTTTTTTGGCCGCGCGCGTCTGGTTTGCGGCGCCCGCCATGCCCGCTGCGGCCTCGGCCGAGCCATATGTCGCGCTGAGCGAAAACGGGCAGTTGGTCGTCTTGCGTGGCGGCGAAATCGTGCTGCGCACCGCGATCGACACCCGCACGCTGCCGCAGGCCGACCGCGAAGTGCTCGACGAAGGGATCGTGCTCGACGACGAGGTTGCGCTGGCGCGGCTGCTGGAGGACTACGGCTCGTAACCGCGCAGCCGTCTTTTTTGCGGCATAACCCTCCCCCGCGCTGCATACCGTAGTGCCAGAGGGGGCGTTACTTATGTTCATCACCATCACCCGTGACACGCTGTACCGCATTGGCGCGGCGGCGGGCGTATGCGCGCTGCTGGTCGCGCTGTTCTTCCTCGTCCCGCACGAGGATGGCAGCGCGGCGCAAGCCGCGGCCGAGGCGGAAAGCGCCGTGCCTGCGTCCATCAGCGACTGGGGCCTGTCCTTTCAAACCGAGGGGCAACCGCCCGTTGGCAACGTACCGGCCGACACGCTGCTGCAATGGGACGCCTACTATGTCGGCGACACCAGCAAAAACACCATTTACCTGACCTTTGACGCAGGCTACGAAAACGGCAACACGGGCGCAATCCTTGACGCACTGAAAAAGCACAACGCGCCCGCCTGCTTCTTTGTTGTGGGCAACTTCATCGACTCCGCACCCGATCTGGTGCAGCGCATGGTTGATGAGGGGCACATCGTCGGCAACCATACGCTGCACCATCCGGATATGTCGGCCATCGCGGACAAGGAGGCATTCGCTGCCGAACTGAACGGACTGGAAGAGAAATTCACCGCACTGACCGGCCAGCCGATGCAGAAATTCTACCGCCCACCGCAGGGCAAATTCAGCGAGGAAAACCTAAAACAGGCGCAGGGGCTGGGTTATACAACGGTATTCTGGTCGCTGGCATATGTGGATTGGTACACCGACAACCAGCCGACCGACGAACAGGCGTTTTCCAAGCTGATGCCGCGCATCCATAGCGGCGCAATCGTGCTGCTGCACTCAACCAGCGAAACCAACGCGCGTATCCTCGACGAGCTGCTCACCCGCTGGGAAAACGAGGGCTATGTGTTCGGCAGTCTGGCCGACCTGACGGCAGGCTAATCAGCGCAAGCGGCTTCCTCTGCGTCCTGCATTGCCTGCTCAAGCGCACCGCGGACATCCGCAAGGCTCATGCGGATGCCCGCGGTTTCGATGCGCTCGGAAAGCCCTGCCACCGCGCCGAACAGTCGCAGATAGGCAGCTTTATAGTGCAATTCAGACGGATTACCCATGTTACTTTCGGTTATCAGATTCACACTCATCACCTCGCCCTTATTATGTGCCATTTTGACGCAAAAGGCAAGTATCTCTTATCCAACCGATATACTTAATTTCATGAGGTGGTGGAATGAAGCTGCGTATCAAAGACCTAAGGGAAGACCGCGATTTCAGTCAGGAAACTGTCGCACAAGCACTTCACATCCCCCGCGCAACCTATTGCAATTACGAAACCGGCCGCCGCAACATCCCCAATGACCTGTTATGTGCCTTGGCCGACTTTTATAATGTCAGTTTGGACTACCTGCTTGGCCGTTCGGATGATGCTTCTCCCTTCCGCAAATAACCGCACCGACAGGTGCGGTTGTTTTTTGCCCCGGCTACACGCTGCTTGTGTTTTCGCGCCCGCCTGTGCTATACTGATAACAGGGCAAGACAAGAAAGGAAGGAATCCTATGGAAAAAGCCAAGGTCTATTTTGCGGATTTCCGCACGACACTAACCGAAAATTTGCAGCAAAAGCTGACCCGCCTGATGAAAACTGCGGGCATGGACAGCATCGACTTTGACAAGAAGTTTACCGCTATCAAAATCCACTTCGGCGAGCCGGGTAACCTCGCGTTCCTGCGTCCGAACTGGGCAAAAACCGTTGCGGACTTTGTTAAGGAGCGCGGCGGCAAGCCGTTCCTGACCGACTGCAACACACTGTACGTCGGCGGACGCAAAAATGCGATCGACCATCTCGACTCGGCCTACCTCAACGGCTTTTCGCCGTTCTCCACCGGCTGCCACGTCATCATCGCGGACGGCCTGAAGGGCACGGACGAAGCCTATGTGCCGGTCGAGGGCGGCGAGTATATCAAGGAAGCCAAGATCGGACAGGCCATTATGGATGCCGATGTCTTTATCTCGCTGACCCACTTTAAAGGGCACGAAGCCAGCGGCTTTGGCGGCTGTCTGAAAAATATCGGTATGGGCTGCGGCTCACGCGCGGGCAAGATGGAGCAGCACAACGCGGGCAAGCCGTATGTACGGCAGAAGCACTGCATCGGTTGCGGCATGTGCACGCGCATCTGCGCCCACAGCGCCATCACCATTACGGACAAAAAGGCTTCCATCGACCATGATAAGTGCGTCGGCTGCGGCCGCTGCATCGGCGTTTGCCCGATGGATGCCATCAGCTGCGGCTACGACGAGTCCAACATCGTTTTGAACCGCAAAATCGCAGAGTACACCAAGGCGGTTGTCGACGGCCGCCCGTGCTTCCATATTTCGCTCGTTATCGACGTGTCGCCCAACTGCGACTGCCATGCCGAGAACGATGTCGCCATCGTGCCGAACATCGGCATGTTCGCGTCGTTTGACCCGGTCGCGCTCGATCAGGCATGCGCAGACGCGGTCAACGCCGCACCGGTCAACCCGGCCAGCCTGCTGTGCGACGAGACTGAGCACCACCACATCGACGACCCGGAAGATCACTTCCACGCCGTCCACCCGGACACCAACTGGCAGTCCGCGCTCGAGCACGCGGAAAAGCTGGGACTGGGCACCCGTGAATACGAACTGGTGAAGATCTGACAGCACATATAACAAAAAGCGAGGCAAATGCCTCGCTTTTTGTTTTGCACGTTATATCCGGTTCATTACCGCAGGCAGCACCAGCTTGCAGCCGACCATCAAAAACAGTACACCAGCCAGAACCCCTTTCGCCTTCCCGTCCCCCAGCTGTTCGCCAAGTCGGGCAAAGCTCCGCTGCATTCTCTCCTCTTTCTCTTCCAAACGGCCGAGCAGCAAACGCGCCAATAACTCGAGCACGCGGATGGTTTGCCAAAATGTCCACGCAAGCAGCAGCACAAAGCCGAAAAGCGACCGTTCCTGCGGAAAGGCAAACAGCACAAGACAGAATATCCAGCCCGCAATTGTTGCAAAGCAGTGCAAAATTACGCCGAACCGAACGAGATCCCTCACTGCGGCATCATTGTCCTTCCTTCGAACGCCGCGCGGCGTTTGATATCCTCCATCACCGCGTCGAACTGCGGCAAGTTGAGCGACTGTGCGCCGTCGCACAGCGCGCACTTGGGGTCGTTGTGCGCTTCGATGATCAGGCCGTCCGCACCCGCGGCGATGGCCGCGCGCGACAGCGGCTGAACCATATCGCGCCGTCCGGCGGCATGGCTCGGGTCGATGATGATGGGCAAATGGCTGAACATTTTGACCAGCGGCACCGCGGAAATATCCAGATTGTTGCGGATGATCGTCTCAAACGTGCGGATGCCGCGCTCGCACAGGATGACGTTCTGGTTGCCGCCCGCAAAGATATACTCCGCAGCCATCAAAAATTCCTCCATCGTGGCCGACAGGCCGCGCTTTAAGAGGATGGGCTTATCCGAACGCCCCAGCTCCTTGAGCAGCATAAAATTCTGCATGTTGCGCGCACCGAGCTGGATGATATCAACGTCCGCGAACAGGTCGAGGTGCTTTTCGCTCATAATTTCAGTCACGATCGGCAGGCCGGTCTGACGCTTGGCCTCGAGCAGCAGCTTCAGCCCCTCAGCCTCCAGCCCCTGAAAGGAGTAAGGCGAGGTGCGCGGCTTGAACGCGCCGCCACGCAGGAAGGACGCACCCGCCTTTTTCACCGACTCGGCCACCTCGACGATCTGCGCCTCGCTCTCCACCGAACACGGCCCAGCCATGACGTTAAAGTACCCCGCGCCAATCTTGCGTCCGGCAACCTCGATGACCGTGTCCTCCGGGTGGAACTTGCGGTTCACCGCCTTGAACGGCTCGGATACGCGCTGCACGCGCTCGACCACGTCATAAGCCAGAATGTCCCTTTCGTCAATCTGCGTGGTATCGCCCATCAGGCCGAGGATGGTGGTATGCTGGCCCTCGGAATAGTTGATGCGCAACCCCATTTCCGTAAAATGCTGCATCAACCGTTCGACATGTGCCTTGTCGCTGTTCTGCTTGAGTACAACGATCATTTTGATTCACTCCTTTGTCCGTTTGAAATTTGATTCTTTGCCAGTATACCACCAAAATGCACAAAAAGAAAGGACGTTTTTCTACAAATCGCCCTTTCCTTTTAATTCGGTTGTATGTGGAGTTGCACAGTGTTAACCGTTCGCCTGCGCCGCCTTGAGTTCCTCATACTTCTGCTTGACTGCTGTGCAGAATTCATCCCAGCGGCCGTCGTTAATCAGCTTTGCCGGACAGACCTTGCCGGAAAAGTCCTCATGCTTTTTCAGCGCCTTATCCGGATTCAAGTCATACTCAAGCAGCAGCCGTGCGCACAGCCTTTCCGCGTTGATGAGCGTCTGCTCATAGTTGCCATCCTCGTTAACGCACATCTCAATGCCAACGCCGTTCATATTGCCGCCGTTTTTCTCCATCTGGTCGCCCGCGTGGTAGGCGGTCTCGTTGTCAGGCAAATGGTGGTAGATCTCGTGATCGTCCACCGTGTAATGCCACGACACGATGCCCGACTCGGCATTCGCGTTCTGGTGGATAAACGAATTGTGCGCCGCCGCATCCGCCCCGGCGGAAAAATTATCCGTTTCGTGGATGACCAGATACTTGATCTCACGCTTTTCGCCCGGCCGCGCACGGCAGCCCTCGGGCAGATAATCCGTGTAAACCGGAATATCCTCAATATAGGTCAGGCCCGCGTCCGGCTGCGGCGGGCGGCTGATTACGCGGTGCGTCAGCATGCCTGCCACAAATGATATAATCACCAGCCCGAGCAGCAGCAGCGCGCCCACGCCGCCCGTCCGTTTGCCTTTTTTCCGGCTGCTTGTATGGAAACCTGTTACTTTCACGCTGTCTTAACTCCCCCATGTCCGCTTTGTGTGTTTCTTATTGTACTACGATTCGCGCTTTTTTTCAAAGGTTCGACTGTAAACTTTTTATGTCCTTGTATCGCCGCATGCAGACGTGTGTAAAATCCGCAAGAAAAACTTGCATTTCTGCGGTTTCTGGGCTATAATAAATTCACTCGGAGAGGCAAAGCCTTTCAGCAGAATTCTTTGACCGCCCTTCCCCCGCCGGGAAGGTGCCAAGGCCATACGGACAGCCGGGTCAAATGCCGCACATGGCAACTTTGTTGCCTTATTGAATTTTATAAGTTGGCTGCTTAAAAGCCGTGTGCCGCGGGCGCATCACACTTGTGAAACAATCAATAAGAGTAGTAAAAGTAGATTCTTGCTATATAGACTCTTTCCTCTTCCAAAGACAGACGGTCCGGGAAAATCCGGCCCAAAGAGAGAGATTGCCTTCCTCAAGTGTAAGTTCGTCCCGCTGCCGCGGGGCTTTTCTTTTGCTTGAGGATTTTTTATTTTTGTGAGGATAACGATATGCAGAGCAAACTCAAACTCTACGGGTTCAACAACCTGACCAAAGCGCTTTCCTTTAACATCTATGACGTCTGCTACGCCAAAACCGAGCGCGAACAGCGCGACTACATCGCGTATATCGACCAGCAGTATAACTCCGAACGCCTGACCGGCATCCTCGAGCGCGTCACAGAAATGATCGGCGCGCATGTGCTGCATATCTCCAAGCAGGATTACGACCCGCAGGGCGCCTCGGTCACCTTCCTGATTGCGGAGGAGCACATGAAGCCCGCCGCACTCGAGCCGGATACGATCGTGGCGCATCTCGACAAAAGCCATGTCACCGTGCATACCTATCCGGAGTACCATCCGGACACCTGCCTTGCGACCTTCCGCGTGGATATCGATGTGGCGACCTGCGGGGAAATCACGCCCCTGTCCACGCTTGATTACCTAATCGGCTCGTTTGACTCGGATATCATCACGATGGACTACCGCGTGCGCGGCTTCACCCGGGACATTGAAGGCAAAAAGCTGTTCATGGATCATCATATGACGTCTATTCAGGACTATATCGACCCCAAGACGCTTGACCGGTACGATGCCATGGACGTCAACGTCTACCAGTCCAACCTGTTTCACACGCGGATGCTGCTCAAGGAGGTCGATTTGCAGAACTATCTGTTCAACACCGATATCTACGAGTTGCCGCCCAAGACACGCCTGAAAATCCACTCCGACCTGCGGCGTGAGATGATCGAGATTTTCTCGGGCAAAAACGTCTACTAATGCTGACGCTTCGGTCGGAAATACATTTCCGACCGAGGGGACGCACCGGACAACGTCCGGATGCGTCCGTTGCGCCGATTTGCGCGCCAATCCGGCACACAAATCGGCTCCCTTGTATCAAAAGCACGGGCAAAGCCCGCGCTTTTGATGGAAATATGCGCTTTACGCGCAATATCCCTTCCGAAAGAAGGTTTTATAATGGATCAATCCCGCGCGCCGATCAAGGAGGCGCTCGAACACTTTAAGGATATGCGCATCGTGCCGTTTGATGTCCCCGGACACAAGCGCGGCCGCGGCAACCCAGAACTGACGCGGTTTCTGGGCGAACAGTGCATGACGGTTGACGTAAACTCCATGAAGCCGCTCGACAACCTGTGCCACCCGGTCAGCGTCATTCGTGAGGCGGAAGAACTGGCCGCCGAGGCCTTCGGCGCGGCGCACGCCTTCCTGATGGTCGGCGGCACCACCTCGTCCGTGCAGTCGATGGTTTTAAGCGTCGTCGCACGCGGCGATGAGATCATCCTGCCGCGCAACGTACACCGCTCGGTCATCAATGCGCTGGTGCTGACCGGCGCCATCCCGGTTTATGTCAACCCGCAGATGAACGACCGGCTGGGCATTTCGCTGGGCATGTCGGTTGCGGACGTGAAAAAGGCAATCGAAAAGCACCCCTCGGCCAAGGCCGTGCTGGTCAACAACCCGACCTATTACGGCATCTGCTCCGACCTAAAGGAGATCGTGCGGCTCGCGCACGCGGCGGGCATGAAGGTGCTGGCCGACGAAGCCCACGGCACGCACTTCTATTTTGGGGAAAACATGCCAGTGTCCGCCATGGCCGCGGGCGCCGACCTTGCTTCGGTTTCCATGCACAAATCGGGCGGCAGCCTGACGCAGTCGAGCTTCCTGCTGTGCGGCCCGGATATGAACGCCGAATACGTCCGCCAGATCATCAACCTGACACAGACGACCTCCGGCTCGTACCTACTGATGGTCAGTCTGGATATTTCGCGCAAAAACCTTGCGCTTTATGGCAAAGATATTTTTAATCGGGTGACACGACTGACCGAGTACGCCCGCGAGGAAATCAACCAACTGGGCGACTATTACGCCTACGGCCGCGAGCTGATCGACGGGGACGCGGTCTGTGACTTCGACGTGACCAAGCTGGCCGTCAACACGCTCGACGTTGGTCTTGCAGGCATCGAAGTCTACGACGTGCTGCGCGACTTTTACGACATCCAGACCGAGTTCGGCGACCTCGGCAACCTGCTGGCCTATGTCTCGGTCGGCGACCGTGAACGTGACCTCGAGCGTCTGGTCGCGGCGCTGTCCGACATCCACCGGCGCTATAAACGCGACAAGGCAACGCTCATGCGACAGGAGTACATTGCGCCGCAGGTCGTCGCCGCCCCGCAGGAAGCGTTCTACGCGGACAAGCAGGCCGTCCCGCTGGAGGAAGCCTCCGGCCGTATCTGCGCCGAGTTTGTTATGTGCTATCCGCCCGGCATCCCGATCCTTGCCCCGGGCGAACGCATCACCCGCGAGATCATTGATTATATCCGCTACGCCAAAGACAAAAACTGCATGTTGCTGGGCACCGAAGACCCGGAAGTGAACGATTTGCAGGTCATCCGCGGCGTGGTCAGCCCCGGTGTCTGAACAAGGAGAATGTTTCATGCGACTCACCTTTACCGAAATGCACACGCCGACCGTCGGCCTGCAAATTCAGGTCGACCGGCAGCTTTACACCGAACAGAGCGACTTCCAGCGCATCGACGTGTTCGAGTGCGAAGAATTCGGCCGTTTTTTGACGCTCGACGGCTATATGATGCTGACCGAGCGCGACGAATTTATCTACCATGAGATGATGGTACACGTCCCGCTCGCTGTGCTGGGCGACCAGATCAAAAAAGTGCTGGTCATCGGCGGCGGCGACGGCGGCTGCGTGCGCGAGCTGTGCCGCTATCCGCACATCGAGCATATTGACCTCGTCGAAATCGACGAGCGCGTGGTCGCGGTGTGCAAGGAATTTTTGCCGACCGTCGCGTGCAGTCTGGACGACCCGCGCGTGCACATCCTCTATCAGGACGGGCTGAAATACATCCGCCGCATTGAGGATGCGTATGACCTCATCATCATCGACTCGACCGACCCGTTCGGCCCGGGCGAAGGGTTGTTCACCATGGAGTTCTATGGCAACTGCTACAAAGCGCTGAAAGAGCATGGCGTGCTGGTCAACCAGCACGAAAGCCCGTTCTATAAGGGTGACGCGCTCGCCTGCCAACGCGCGCACCGCAACATCGTCCACTCGTTTGAGCTGTCCCGCCTGTTTCAAGCGCACATACCGACCTACCCGTCCGGCCACTGGCTGTTCGGTTTCTCGTCCCGCGGCGTGCATCCGGTGCATGGCCTCGACGCGGATGCATGGAACGCCCGCGGCATCGAAACCAAGTATTACAACACCAATCTGCACAAAGGTGCGTTTTATTTACCGAATTACGTTCAAAAACTACTGGAAAAAGTGGAGGAATGATTTATGGGAAAAGCACTCATTATCGGCTGCGGCGGTGTCGCCTCGGTTGTCATTCACAAATGCTGCCAGAACAGCAGCGTATTTGAGGAAATCATGATTGCCTCGCGCACTAAGTCCAAGTGTGACGCAATCAAGGAAAAGCTGGATGGTACCACTCCCACCAAGATTCGCACCGCCAAGGTCGATGCGGACAATGTAGACGAGCTGGTAGCGCTCATCGACGAATACAAGCCGGATATCGTGATGAACATTGCCCTGCCCTATCAAGATTTGACCATCATGGATGCGTGCCTCAAGTGCGGCGTCAACTATATGGACACGGCCAATTATGAGCCGGAGGATACGGACGATCCCGCGTGGCGCGAAATTTACGAGAAGCGCTGCAAGGAAGCGGGCTTTACTGCCTACTTTGACTACTCGTGGCAGTGGGCATACAAGGAAAAGTTCGAAAAGGCCGGTCTCACCGCGCTTTTAGGCTCGGGTTTTGACCCGGGTGTGACGCAGGCTTACTGCGCCTATGCTCAAAAGCACCTGTTCGACCAGATCGACACCATCGACATCCTCGACTGCAACGGCGGCGACCATGGCTATCCGTTCGCCACCAACTTCAACCCCGAGATCAACCTGCGTGAGGTTTCCGCGCCCGGCTCCTACTGGGAGGATGGCCACTGGGTCGAGATTCCGGCGATGTCTATCAAGCGCGAATACGACTTCGATCAGGTCGGCAAAAAGGATATGTACCTGCTGCACCATGAGGAAATCGAATCGCTGGCGAAAAATATCCCCGGCGTTAAGCGCATCCGCTTCTTTATGACCTTCGGCCAGTCGTACCTGACCCACATGAAGTGTCTGGAGAACGTCGGCATGCTGTCCACTGCCCCGATCGAATTTGAGGGACACCAGATCGTGCCGATCCAGTTCCTCAAGGCGCTGCTGCCCGATCCGGCCACCCTCGGCCCGCGCACCAAGGGCAAGACCAACATCGGCTGCATCTTCACCGGCAAGAAGGACGGCAAGGAAAAGACCGCCTATATCTACAACGTCTGCGACCATGAGGCGTGCTACCGCGAGGTCGGCTCGCAGGCCATCAGCTATACGACCGGCGTGCCCGCGATGATCGGCGCGGCGATGCTGATGACCGGCAAGTGGAACAAACCCGGCGTGTATACGGTCGAGGAGTTTGATCCCGATCCGTACATGGAAGCGCTGAACAAGTGGGGCCTGCCGTGGCAGATCAACGAGAACCCGGCGCTGGTGGACTGATATGAAATTTACCGAACTGCCCACGCCCTGCTTCCTTGTGGACGAAAACCGTCTGGTGCAGAACTTAGCTGTACTGCGCGACGTTGCCGAACGCACCGGCGCAAAGATCTTACTCGCACAAAAGGCGTTTTCCATGTTCGCAGTCTATCCGCTGCTGCGTGAATATCTGGCAGGCACCACCGCGTCCGGCCTGTACGAAGCGCGGCTCGGACACGAGGAATTCGGCGGCGAGACCCACGTCTACTCCCCGGCCTATGCCGAGGGCGAATTTCAGGAGCTGCTGCACTACGCCGACCACATTGTGTTCAACTCGTTCACCCAGTGGAAGGCCTATGGCAGCCTTGCGCGTGCGGCTGGCAAAAGCTGCGGCCTGCGCGTCAACCCGGAGTGCTCGACCCAGCCCGCCGAGCACGCAATCTACGACCCCTGCGGCCCAAACTCCCGTCTGGGCATCACGCAGGAAAATTTCCAGCCCGAGCTGCTGACCGGCATCGACGGCCTGCACTTCCACACCCTGTGCGAGCAGAACGCAGACGATCTGGTACGCACAGTCGCAGCGTTTGAAGAGCGCTTCGGCGAGTACATGGAGGGCATGAAGTGGCTCAACCTTGGCGGCGGCCACCACATCACGCGCGACGATTATGACGTGGAAACACTGGTGAAGTGCATCAACGACCTGCGCGAAAAATATAACGTGCAGATTTATCTCGAGCCGGGTGAAGCCGTTGTGCTGAACGCAGGCTATCTCGTGGCGACCGTGCTGGAAGTGATGAAAAACGGCAAGGAAATCGCCATTCTGGACACCTCAGCCGCCTGCCACATGCCAGACGTGCTCGAAATGCCCTACCGTCCGCCCGTGTTCCGCGCGGATGAGCCGGGCAAAAAGGCGTTCACCTACCTGCTGACCGGCCGCTCGTGCCTTGCGGGCGACGTGATCGGAGAATACTCGTTCGATACCACACTGCGCCCGGGCGATCAAGTCGTATTTGAGGACATGGCGCTGTACACCATGGTCAAAACCAATACCTTTAACGGCGTGCCGCTCCCGCTGCTTGCGGTTCGCCGTGCGGACGGCACAGACGAAGCCGTGCGGATGTTTGGCTATGAGGATTTTAAACACCGGCTTTCTTAAAATAAAGACCAGCCTCACGGCTGGTCTTTTTCATCCTTTAAGTGCTTTCGCAACACCATATTGATATATTGTGAAACGGAACGGTCATCCTGCTCCGCGAGTACGCGGATTTGCTGCACAACATCTGCATCCAGCGTAATCGAAACCTTAACCTTTAATTCTTTCAACCGTTACACCTCACTTTTTTACACTATACCATCTTATGCAACGTAATATTGTAAAATGCGATAAAGTAGTATAAAATCGTATTGAGGTGAATCGAATGGCTGAATTCTGCTTGGACTGCATGAACCGCATTGACGAGGCTCACTATACCCGCGCTGACGTAAAATTATCCTTTCTCCGCGAATTGTGCGAAGGCTGCGGCGAGTACAAACGCGTTGTAACCGGCTTCCGCGACCCACACGGCGCGCTGCTATGGCGGTTGATTTTCCGCAAATAGAACAACCCGCAGGGAATTTCCCTGCGGGATTTTCTTTTTTATTCAGTTTTCGGAAAGCGCAGCGTAATCGCAGTACCCTCCCCGAGCGCGCTTTGCAGGTCTATCTGCGCATGGTGCAACGCCGCGCCATGCTTGACAATCGACAACCCCAATCCCGTGCCGCCGCTTGCGCGGCTGTGGCTTTTGTCGACGCGGTAGAACCGCTCAAACACACGCTGCTGGTCGGCAGGCGCGATACCGATGCCCGTGTCGGACACACGCACAAACGGTGCGCCGTTTTCCGTGCCAGTTTCGAGCGTCACGCTGCCCTGCGGTCGGTTGTAGGTAATCGCGTTATCCGCGAGGTTAAAAACCATTTGCTCCAGCGTGCGGCGCTCACCGGACACCGTAACCGGCGCCCCCTGCACCGACAGCGTGACCTGCTGCTCCGCCGCCTTATGCGCCAGTCGGTCTCGCACCGTACCGCACAGGCTTGCCAATTCAACCGGCTCAAACGGCAACGGGCTGCCGCCCTCGTCCAACCGCGAAAGACGGATAATGTCCTCGATCAGTTGCAGCAGGCGCATCGCCTCGGTGCGGATTTTACCCGCAAAACGGCTGACATCCTCCGGCCGCGCGATGCCATTCTCTACGATCTCCGCATAACCCATGATGCTGGTCAACGGGGTTTTCAGTTCATGGGACACATTCGCGGTAAACTCCTGGCGCTGCCGTTCCGCCTGATCACGTTCGGTGATATCAACCACAAGCAGCACCGCTGCATGCCCCTGTCCAGTACCCTCGACTGCGTTGGCTGACAGCGCGTACACGCGCCCGTCGCGCTCCATGCGGCCGTGCGTGCTCTCGCCGCCGAGCGCGGTTTCCACCGCGCGGATATATTCGGCATCGCGGCACAGCGTCAGGTAACTGCCCGCAGCCGTATCCTTTGGAAACAGCTCGCGCACCGCGCGGTTGGCAAACAGGATTTCCCCCTGCGCGGAAAACAGCACCAGCCCCTCGTCCATACGGGCGGTGATATCGTCAAACTCCACCTGCCGCCGTTCCAACTCGCGCAATTGCGCTGCAATGCGGCGATTTTGCTTATCCATGCGGTGCAGTAGCGGGGAAAGCTCGTCATAAGCGTCGTTTTTGAGCGGCTCGTGCAGGTCGAGCGTGACAATCGGTGCGAGGAACACATGCGTCAGCCAGCTCGCGAGCAGCACGGCCACCAGCAAGGCCAGCAGCACAATCAGCACCATCCACGGGGAAGCTGTGGATAACGCGCCAAATGCACTGTCCGCAGTCGAGGCCACGCGCAGCACCGTACCGTCATTCAGCCGGACGGCATAGTAGTAGGTCTGCTCGGCAAGCGTATCGGACAGGCGGCTGGACTCGCCTACGCCGTTTGCAAGCGCATCTGCAATTTCCGGCCGGGCGGCGTGGTTTTCCATCGTGACAGCATCGGTCTGGTTGTCATACAGCACTGTGCCGTCCGCCGCAACCAGCGTGATGCGGTCAGCGTACACATGACCAATGCGTCGGAGCTCCTCCTCCCCGCCTTCGGCCGATGCAACCACAATATAACTGCATTCGTCGCGCAAGCGGTCGCGCAGGTCATGTGTCAGCCCAACATGCACCGCCGCGAGCAGCAAAGAAACGGTGACCAGCAGCGTGACCAGCGCCGTCAGGAAAATGCTGCTGAAAACGCGCTTTCTCATGCATGGCCTCCCATGCGGTAGCCCACGCCGCGCACGGTCTCGATACATGCACTGGCCGGGCCCAGCTTGTGGCGCAGCGTGCGGATATGGACATCTACGGTGCGTGTCTCGCTCTCGCTGCCATAGCCCCAGATATTTTCCAGCAGCACGTCACGCGTCAGCACCGCGCCGCGGTTTTTCATCAGCAGACACAGCAGCTGATATTCCTTCAGCGTCAGCTGCACCTCCTGCCCACCGACAAACACGCTATGCGCGCGCTCGTCGACACAAATATCGCCCACGGCCAGCGGCCGGTCGTCCACGCCCCCCGGCTCGCCCGCCTGCGTGCGGCGCAGCACTGCCCGGATACGCGCGACCAGTTCCATCATGCCGAACGGCTTGGCGACATAGTCGTCCGCACCGCTGTCCAGTCCGACCACCTTATCGTACTCGGTGTTTTTCGCGGTCAGCAGGATGACCGGCACCGACGCGGTCGTCTCCTGCGCGCGCAGCCGCCGCAGGATGGCGATGCCATCCTCTCCCGGCAGCATAATATCCAACAGGATCAATGTAGGCGCCTCATTTTTGAGCGCGGCAAATAGGGCCTGCCCATCGGCAAAGCCCTTTGCATCCATCCCGGTGTTTTGCAGCGTGTAGACGACCAGCTCGCGGATTCCGTCGTCATCCTCCACGCAATAGATCATGGTGTTTCCTCCTCCAAAACCGCCGGAACAGCCGTCCCCTTGCGGTTTTATCGCTCGGTTTTGTGTGTGCCCGTGATGGAAAACTCCACCCACTCGGCGATGTTGGTCGCATGGTCGCCAATGCGCTCCAGATACTTGGCGATCATCAGCACATCGAGCACGCGCTCGCCGTCGCCCGGATTCTGTGCAATCGCCGCAATCAGATCCTGCCGGCACTCAACAAACAGGCAGTCGACCACGTCGTCGTACTCGATGACACTCCACGCGAGTGTCAGGTCGCGGCGCACAAAGGCGTCCAGACTGTCGGTGACCATCTTGATGGTCGCCTGCGCCATCTGCTCAATGTGCTCGTCGTGGCCGCAGGCATCGGGTAGCAGCTCCACGATCTCGGCGATATCGCTTGCCTGGTCGCCGATGCGCTCGATATCGGTAATCATTTTGAGCACCGACGAAATCAGCCGCAGGTCGCTCGCGACCGGCTGCTGCTGCAACAGCAGCTTCAGGCACATCGACTCGATCTCGCGCTCCTTGCGGTCGATCTCATGGTCGATGCGGATAGCGGCAGCGGCCAACTTAACGTCGCCGCCCAGCAGCGCTTTGACCGCGCTGGCGATCGCATTCTCGCACAGCGCACCCATCGCCACCAGTTCATTATTCAGCTCAGCGAGCTGGGTATCAAAACGGTTGCGCATCAGCCAAACCTCCCCGTGATGTAGTCCTCAGTGCGTTTGTCCGTCGGCATGGAGAACAGCTTTTCGGTGTCGCCGACCTCAATCATATCGCCGAGCAGGAAAAACGCGGTTGTGTCGGAAACGCGGGTGGCTTGCTGCATGTTATGTGTGACCATAACGATAGTATAGTCTTTTTTCAGCTCTAAGACAAGGTCTTCGATCTTTGCAGTCGAAATCGGGTCGAGCGCGGAGGTCGGCTCGTCCATCAGCAGTACCTCAGGGTCAGCTGCCAGCGCACGGGCAATGCAGATACGCTGCTGCTGGCCGCCCGACATGGACAGCGCGGACTTTTTCAGGCTATCCTTGGTCTCGTCCCAAATCGCGGCGCGGCGCAGAGAAGTCTCGACGATTTCATCCAGCTTGACACGGCTCTTGATACCGTGCGTGCGCGGGCCGTAAGCAATGTTGTCATAGATCGACATCGGAAACGGATTGGGCTTCTGGAACACCATGCCGACGCGGCGGCGCAGCAGGCTGACGTCACAGCCGTGATAAATGTCCTCACCGTCAAGGCGGATATCGCCCGTGATGCGGCAGCCCTCAACCAGATCGTTCATGCGGTTCAAGGAGCGCAGCAGCGTCGACTTGCCGCAGCCCGAGGGGCCGATAAACGCCGTGATTTCGTTGGCCTTAATGTCCAGTTCGATATCATGCAGGGCGTGAAAATCCCCGTAATACAGGTTCATGTCGCGGATGGTAATTTTATTCGGTTTCATCGCGTTATTTCCTCACTTTTTGGTCAGCTTCCGGGCAATCAGTGCCGAAAGAGCGTTCATCAGCAGCACGACCACCAGCAGCACCACCGCGGTCGCATAGGCTTCGTTCATGTGCAGACCCTCGCCGGACAGCACATACATATGGATGGCCAGCGTGCGGCCGGACTGGAACAGGGTCGGAATCTGCGCCATCGTACCCGCGGTGAAAATCAGCGCCGCAGTCTCGCCGACGATGCGGCCGATGGCAAGGATAATGCCGGACAGGATGCCGGGCATCGCCGCCGGGAGCACAATGCGGAACACTGTGCGCAGACGTCCTGCGCCGAGGCCGAACGAGCCTTCGCGGAAGGAATCGGGCACTGCCATGAGTGCTTCCTCCGCTGTGCGCATGATGAGCGGCAGGATCATGATTGCCAGCGTCATCGCGCCCGAGAGCAGCGAGTAGTTCCACTTCAGCCGCGTAACAAAGAACAGCATGCCGAACAGGCCGTACACGATCGACGGGATACCGGACAGTGTTTCGGTCGTGATGCGGATGATACCGACCAGCTTATTGCCGCGCGCGGCATATTCGTTCAGGTAAATCGCCGTGAACAGCCCCAGCGGCACCGCGAGCAACAGCGCCAGCAGCGTCATCTGCACGGTGGTGATGATCGCAGGCATCATGGATACGTTATCGGAATTGTACGTCCACGCAAAGAGCGAGGGCTTGAGATGCGGGATGCCGCGAATCAGGATGTATGCAATCAGGAACAGCAGCACGGCAAATGTCAGCGTAGCCGCACCGTATACCAAGCCCTTTTGCAGTTTGGCGCGGCGGCGGCCATAAACGCGCGGCTTTGCATCTTTTTTTGCCGCAGCGCGCTTGCCGGTCGCGGCAGTCGTTTCGCCGGTCATGCGTCTTTCCTCCTTTTGAGCACAGAAAACGTCAGGTTAATGAGCAGGATGAACACGAACAGCACCACGCCCGTGGCGATGAGCGCCTCGCGGTGCAGGCCGGAGGCATAGCCCATCTCCTGCACGATGTTCGCAGTCAGGGTGCGGATGCCGGCGAGCATGTTGCCGGTCAGGCGCGGCTGGTTACCTGCGACCATAATCACCGCCATCGTCTCACCGACGGCGCGGCCGATGCCGAGCACAATGCCTGCCAGCACGCCGGACTTAGCGGCCGGCAGCATAACGGTGAACACCGCGCGCTCATGCGCCGCGCCCATGGCGACCGCGCCTTCGTAGTACGCATTCGGCACTGCGCGCAGCGCCGCCTCGGACACACCGATGATGGTCGGCAAAATCATGATGCCCAGCAGGATAGACGCCGCCAGGATGGACGAACCGGAGATATCCTCGCCAAACAGCGCCGCCACATTGCGAACCGCCGGCACGATGACCACCATGCCGAAAAAGCCGTATACGATCGACGGGATGCCGGCCAGCAGCTCGGTGCAGGGCTTGAGCAGTCCATAGATCCGCTTGGGACAGTAGAACGCCATGAAGATGGCTGTCAGCAGGCCGATCGGTACGCCGATAATGATCGCGCCCGCCGTGATGTAAATGCTGCCGACGATCATCGGCAGGATGCCGTAAATATCGTTACCCGGTTTCCACGTCGTACCGGTCAGGAAATCCAAAACGCCAATCTCCCGGATCGCGGGCAGGCCGTTTGCAAACAGGAAAACGCAGATCAGCGCAACTGCCAGAATGGACGCCAACGCGCACACCAGAAACACGCCGTGCATCACCGTTTCCAGCAGGTTTTTCATGCCGCCCGTGCGTCGGGCCGCGGATTCATTCATGATTTTTCACCCCATAGCAGCGGGAAAGGGCGAAACCCATTCCGCCCTGTCTCCCTGTTCCGTTTTCGTTACGCGACGTCCGCCCAGTCGGTGGTTTCGCCGACGTAGATGCTCTTAATCTGATCCATCGTCAGGTTGGTAACCGTGTTCTCCGGGTTAACAACAACCGCGATGCCGTCCAGCGCAATGGCCGTGCCGGTCAGCTCTGCCTTTTCCTCGTCCTTCAGCTCACGCGACGCCATGCCAATAGCAAAGGTGCCGTCCATCGCGCCGGTCATGCCCGAGGTGGAGTCCGAAGTCTGGAGTTCGATCTTCGCCTTGGGGTTAGCCGCCTGATATGCTTCGATCAGCTTTTCCATCACCGGGGAAACCGAGGACGAACCGCCAACCGCGATCTGACCCTCCGAGCCATCGGTCGTGAAGGCTTCCGCCTCGTCGTTTACCTTGATGTAGCCTTCTTCCTCAACGATTGCCTGACCGTCTGCGCTCATGATGAAGTTGATGAAATCCTTCGCAACGCCGGTCGGCTCGCCCTTGGTGGCAATGTTGAACGGACGGGACAGCTTGTAGTCGCCGCTCTTAACCGTATCAACCGTGGCATCCACACCGTCTACCTGAATCGCCTTCACCGTATCGTTCAGCGAACCGAGCGAAACATAACCGATCGCCTTGGCGTTGCCTGCTACGCTCGTCAGCACAACGTCGGTCTTGTTGGCGATTTCCGCCTCGACCGTGGTGTTATCACCGTTATCGTCCTCAACACCGGTCAGCTCAACAAACGCGCTGCGCGTGCCGGAGCCATCCTCACGGGAAATGACCGTGATCGCGCCGCCTGCACCAGAGGTGCTGCCGTCCGCCGCGCCTTCGTCGCCTGCACCGTAGGAATCATTCGTACCGCCGCAGCCAGCCAGCGCACCGCACAGCATCAGGCCTGCCAGCAGCAGGGAAACACTCTTTTTCATAATGTAGATTTCTCCTTTGCAATTTTGATCTTGTTTGTTTACAAGAACATATTACAAACCCAATGTAAAATCCAAAAGCCGCGCTATGTAAAATGCGCGTTAAGCCCATTCTCTTGTGTAAAATGCGCAAAAAAGGGCGGCAAAGCATACGCTTTGCCGCCCTTTTGACGGAAATCATTATTTTTTCCGAACAAAGATACAACGCTTTTTACGGAAATAACCCAGATAGAGCACCGCCGCCGCCATCGACCAGAAATAGGCCATCATATACGGCACTTCGAAAATATTTTCGAAATAGCAGTGCACCAGCACGCCGCACATCCCCGCGAACATGGATACCGCCAGCACGCGCGTGCGGTCGGATTCGTTGTAGCCTGTCCTCCCAATGGAGCGCAGGCACCACAGCGCCATGCCGATGAGCAGGATGATGAAGAAAATCAAACCAACATACCCCATCTCGACCAGCGTCTTGAGATAGTAGTTATCCATATAGAAATACTCGAAGGTTTCGGTTTCCTCGATGATCTTGTTCTGCATCGCCACTGCACCGCCGAACCGCCCAAGGCCGAAGCCCAAAACCGGGTTGGAGGTGTGCAGCAGCTCAAGGCCAGTCTCCCACCGCACCATGCGGCCCGCGCGCTGGCTGGCCTCCATATAATCGGCGGTGAACATATAGGTGATGCGGGTTGCAATCGACGGGATGGCAAGCAGCGCGCCCGCACCGGCCACACCCATCAGCGCAATCAGGCGGCGGTCGAGGAAGATCGCAAACACAACAACCGCAACCGCAAGGCCGCCCCATGCGCCCTTGGAAAAGGTAAAGATACAGCACAGGCACATCATACCGGTCACGCCGACGGCCAGCACCTTGATCCACATTTTCTTGCAGTAGTACGCCAGCCCCGCCGCCATCGGCGCAAACAGCACCAGCAGGCTGCCCATGATGTTCGGGCTGCCGGTCAGCGAATAGACGCGTGTGCGCACGCTCTCCTCGGTCTGGGAGACCCAGCCCGCCGGGATGGGCGCGGCAATGATATACTGGTAAATGCCGTGCAGCGCAATCGCCACCGCCATGACCAGCAGCGCACCGTAAAAGATGGCAAAATCGCGGTCATCCTCGATCAGACGGGTGACAAGGAAAAACCAGAACAGGTACTGCACCACCGCGCGATATCCGTCCAGCGCAATCGACGGGTAGGGCGACACCGCGCACATCAGGAAAAATCCCACGCCGATGAACAACAGCAGATAGGCATCGACCGGCGTTGCGCGCGACTGGATGGGCGCGCGCCTCATCGCGGTATGCCATAGGATATAGGCGAACGCCGCAAGCATCAGACACTCGTCCCACACCGAACCGACAAAACCAGGCAAATACCCCTTGGTCATAGATAGCCACCGAATAAGCACGTCCAACGGCAAATACATCGCCAGACATACCAGCAGCAGACCGCGCACGCCGAAAAACCGGAACACCCGGCCGACAATGCCGCCGCCGAGGAAGGTCGAAACCGGACTCCAAATGGCCAAACAGACGCGGTAAATCAGGCTGTTCGCCGCCGCGTCACCCAAGCGCTCCACCAAACGCCGCAGCGCGGCGACCGCACGCGCGTAGCCACTGTTGGCCGCGGTGCAAATGGGAGCAGCGCAAAAGCCGTCCCAGATGCGGCGGAAGCGCGAATCCGGGTAGGCTGCGGCGATACGCCGGAAAAAACCTGCAATCGCGCCCTCGTGGTACCACGCGCGCAGGCAGAGCAGCGCCCGCACGAGCAGGCTGTTTTCAAACATCGCTTTCATAGGCCTTACTCGCCGATCTGTACCGAATCAATGTTGCCGGTCGTTTCGAAGTCATTGGTCTTGACGATCATCGTGCGGCCCGCGCGAATCTCCTGCGTGCCGATAGACGGTGCAGCCGTACCCTCCGGCACCGTGGTTTCGATCGTGAAGATGATGTCCTTCTTGCTCGGGTCCAGCGCGTCGACGATACGGCCGTCCGCCGTCGTTACCTGCTGGACATAGTCCTCAATCTTCACATCGGTGATGGTCGCGGTGGTGTACGAGCTGCCGCTGACAATCTGCTTGCCAACCTGGTCATTGCGCTCAATCTCAGCCACAAGGAAAGGCGTTGCGCCGCGCACGCGCACAATTGCCGTCATCGGCATCTGCTTGGCCGTTGCGTCGGCAATCTGCGGCGCGAACAGCTTATAACCCACGCCCACGGCGACGGCAATCACAGCCAGCAGCACCAGCAGGTCGACGATGTTGACCACGCCGAACAGCTTGCCTTTTTCATTGATGATTTTCATATTTATCCTCCGTTGATGGTTTTCGGCCGGGGCTTGCCGCGTGGGAAGCCGCCGCATGATAGATGATTATACCACAGCGGCCGGTACGCTTCAAGGCTTATCCCGCCAATTCCTGCCACCAATCGACCAGTTTACAGCGAAATTCCACCTTTTCGCAATCTTCCTTTTGCGCAACCGTCTCATCGCACGCCACCGAAAACGCCGTGCACCACCATGCCGCCTTGGGCGGCAACGGCGCACACGCGCCGGCCAACAACACGCTGCATGCGGTCACAACCGCGACCGCCGTCCGTTTTGCCTGATCTCCCATAAAAAACACCGCCTTCCGTAACTGGTGTCCCCAGTATGCCCGGAAGGCGGCAGCAATATACAGTTTATCCCACGATTTCGGTCAGGAACGTATCGGCGAAGCGGTGGGACAGCATTTTCGCCGCGGTCTTGGCGCGCCCCTCGTCGGCAAACAGGCCGAACACGGTCGGCCCCGAGCCGCTCATCAGCGTGCCGTCCGCGCCGTTTTCGGCCAAAAACGCCTTGATCTCGCCTACCTGACGGCGTTTGGCCACAATCACGTCCTCCATTACGTTGGACAGGCGGCTGCAAATCCCCGCGAAGTCCCCCTGCTCAATCGCGCGCAACATGCCCTGCGTATCCGGCCGGTCCTTCAGCTCAATCGCGTCGATGGCTGTGTACACCTCCTTGGTGAACACGGCAAACGGCGGCTTGCACAGCACGACCCAGCAATGCGGCATGGGTTTGAGTGCGGTCAGCTGCTCGCCAATGCCCTCGGCCAGCATCGTGCCGCCGCGCAGGCAATACGGGATGTCCGCCCCCAGCTTCAGCCCCATTTCGCACAGTTCGTCATCGGACAGACCGGTCTCATGCAGCGTGTTCAGACCGCGCAACACTGCCGCCGCGTCGGTTGACCCACCGGCCAGCCCTGCCGCGATCGGGATACGCTTTTCGATGTGGATTTCGCAGGTCTCCAGCAGTGTACCCGTGTGCGCATAGAACAACTCTGCCGCACGGTATGCGAGATTGCTCTCATCCAGCGGCAAATAGGGCAGGTTACAGCTCAAGAGGATGCCGCGCGGCTTTTTTTCGCCATGCGTCACCACAATGTTGATATCATCGTGCAGCCCGACCGACTGCATCACCATCTGCACCGTGTGGTATCCGTCCTCGCGGCGGCCTGTCACATCCAGCGTCAGGTTGATCTTGGCGCGTGCCTCCACCGTGGTTTCGGCCTGCGTGATTTCCGTTTTGTTCGTAAAAAACATGGCTTCTCCCTGCTTACTTTGATAGTGGCACCTGCTCCGGCTTGCGGCCGCGGAACACGGTGACCGTCGTAAAACCTGCTTCCAGCGCATTGGCTGCACAGTCATCCACCCCACGGCCAACCGTATCCAACGTGTGCGAATCCGAGCCAATCGAAATGCGCTCACCGCCCATACGGCGGTACTCATACAGGATATTCTGCGGCGGGCCGACTTTTTTCTGCCACCCGGCAAGCCCCGCGGCGTTGAGTTCGAGCGCGTAGCCGTGGTCGATGCATGCCCGCAGCACCTGCTGCACCCGATCCATATACTGGTCAAAGGACGGCACATAGTCGCCGTGCTTCATCACGCGTAACGGATAATCAATATGCGCGAGCACGTCAAAGCCGCCGAATGCCTCCAGCTCAAGCACCTGATCGAAGTATTCCTGCAAAAACGCGTCGCAATCCAGATGCGCGTAATCATGGAAATAAATATCCAGATCGTTGGGCATAGCGTGCAGCGAACCGATTACCATATCCAGCTCTATCGTGCGCAAAAACGCGCTTGCGTCCGGGTTTGCATGCGGCTGACCCACCTCAATGCCCGCGAGCACCTCAATACCCTCGGTCTGCTTGGCCGCGCGCGCGTCGCGCAGGCAGGCGGCAAGATCCCGGTTTTCCGCCGGGCCGCGCGTGCGGTAGAAGTCGAGGTGGTCGGTCAGGCCGATGATGTCCAGCCCGGCCGCACGGCAGGCACGCACCTTATCCTCAACCGTCTGCGGATAGGCGGCGTCCGCCGAATACCCGGTATGCATATGCAGATCGACCCGCATAGATGGTTTCCACCTTTCTAAATGTACATCAGCGCCGTCTCAACAAAGAAGAAAACGATTGCCGCCGTCATGCCCACATTGACAAATACGACGCGTATCGACGGCGCGCACGGCCCGTGCTCCCATATCTGCGCCTTGCGCCCGCGCACGAGCAGCACAATGCCCGCAATGGCCAGTATCGGCCAGCTCAGCGCGTACAGGATGGGCATCAGCCCGCCCTCCGGCAACAGGAAAACGACAAACGAACCGTACAGATTCATCAAAATATGCAGCAGCACGGGCATTTTGAGCGTACCCGTGTAAAAATACGCATAGGCCAGCAGCAACCCCAACAGGAACGCATAGCAGAACTGCGACAGGTTTGCGTGGTACAGCCCGAATAGCAGCGCCGAAACGAACGCCGCTGGCTTCTGCCCGTAACGCGCCAGCCGACCGGCCAGCAGTCCACGGAACAAAATCTCCTCACACAGCGGGCCGAGAATACAGCCGCCCAGCAGCACGACGGAAATCGGCATTTCGCTGATCGCTTCTCTGACCAGATCGACCGGCTCCAGCATCGCCACGCGGTAGACCAGATCGTTCAGCCAGTTGCCAACCAGCGAGCCGACCCACATCAGCGCAATGCCGATGACAAACCACCGTCCCAGTCGGCGCACAGAGAAGGGCCGCTGCGTACGCGGCGGCACAGGGATCTTGCGGCACAACCAGAATACCAGCGGCAGCGCGGGCAGATAATAGCCCACAAGGGTAAGCAACATATAGGCCCCCATGCCGCCCAACAAGCGCCCGGCCAGTGCCTGCCACGTCAGCCACAGCTGCCAGACCAGCATGATCACACTGGTCAGCACCAGCGACCAGCCCAGCCGCGCACAGTATTTGCGTTCCTGTCGAAGTCCTGTTTGCTGCATATCGTCCTCCCTGACGGCAGAAAAACAGGGCAAAGCACTGTGCCCCGCCCCGTTTTTTCACTTGTCTTTACTTGGCCTCGTTCACCAGACGCTCGGTATCCTTTGCGATCATCAGCTCCTCGTTGGTGGGGATGACCAGCACGCGCACGCGCGCCCAATCGATGGAGATATCCATCTGGCGGCCACGGTACTTGTTCTTCTCCGGGTCGATCTTGATGCCGAGGTATTCCATGTGCTCGCACACGTCCCAGCGCACCGAACGGTCGTTCTCGCCCACGCCCGCGGTGAAGATAATCGCGTCTACGCCGCCCATTTCGGCAATATACGAGCCGATGATCTTCTTAACGGACAGGTTGAACATATCCTTGGCCAGCGCCGCGCGCGCACTGCCGTCAGCCACAGCGGTGTCCAGATCGCGGAAGTCGGACGACACGCCCGAAATGCCCAGCATACCGGATTTCTTGTTCAGGATATTGATGACGTCGCCCGCGCTCATCTGCTCATGCTCGGCCAGGAACTCGATGATAGCAGGGTCGATGTTGCCCGCACGGGTACCCATCGGCAGACCGTCGAGCGGAGTGAAACCCATCGAGGTATCATAGCTCTTGCCACGGTTGATCGCGCAGATGGACGAGCCGTTGCCCAGATGGCAGGTGATCAGGCGCAGCTCCTCAATCGGGCGGCCGAGCATTTCGGCTGCCTGCTGGGAAACATACTTATGGCTGGTGCCATGGAAGCCATAGCGACGGATCTTGTACTTTTCGTAGTACTCATACGGGATGGCATACATGTAGTGCGACTGCGGCATGGTCTGGTGGAACGCGGTGTCGAATACAGCGACCATCGGCACATCCGGACCCATAACCTCGCGGCAGGCCTGAATACCGATCAGGTTGGGCGGGTTATGCAGCGGTGCGAGCGGTACGCAATCCTCGATCGCCTTGAGCACCTTTTCGGTGATGATGACGCTGTCTGAGAAGAACTCGCCGCCGTGTACCACGCGGTGGCCGACTGCGTCGATTTCGCTCATCGAGGAGATAACGCCCTTTTCCGGGTCGAGCAATACGTTAATGACAGACTGGATAGCCTCCTTGTGGGTGGGCATCGGAATGTCAAACTTAAACTTTTCGTCGGTCTTGTTGCCGGTGTGGGTAAGTACGCCGTCGATGCCGATGCGCTCGCACAGGCCCTTAGCCATAACCTCGCCGGATTCGGTGTCGAGCAGCTGATATTTCAGCGAAGAGCTGCCGGCGTTGATAACCAGAACTTTCATTTGCAAAACTCCCTTGTGCCGTATTTGGCGGCTTGCACAAAGCCGCGGAAGCCGATATAATAAAGCTATATTCTTATATTACACGATTTGACGCAAATGTACAAGCCATTTTTTCCTATTTTGCCTGTTCTTTTGCCTTGGAGGGGCCGATTTATGACCGTCTGCGGCGTTGTTGCCGAGTATAATCCCTTTCACGCGGGCCATGCGTACCATCTGGCCGAAACAAGGCGCCGCCTTGGCGCGGATTCGGCCATCGTCTGTGCGATGAGCGGCAACTTTGTGCAGCGCGGCGACCTTGCCGTGCTGGAAAAATACCGCCGCGCCGAGGCCGCTGTGCAGTGCGGCGCCGACCTTGTGCTGGAAACGCCGCTTTCCGCCTGCCTGTGGTCAGCGTCCGGCTTTTCGTTCGGCGCGGTATCCCTGCTGGACGCGCTGGGGTGCGTCACGCACCTGTCCTTCGGCGCGGAGCAGGCCGACCTTACGCTGCTGCGTCGCGCCGCTGATTTATCCCGCGCGGAGGGTGCGCACGCGGACGCGCTGCGGCAGGCGCTCGCGACCGGGCTACCCTATGCTGCGGCGATGCAGCAGGCGGTTTCCGCCGCCGATCCGGAAGCGGGCGCGTTGCTCGCCACCCCAAACAACACGCTTGCTGTTGAGTACCTGTGTGCACTGGACACGCTGGGCAGCCACATCCAGCCGGTTGCCATTCCGCGTGTCGGCGGCGCGCACGATAGCAACACCCCGGTTTGCGGACTCCCGTCAGCCTCTTTCCTGCGCGGCCTGCTGGCACAGGGCGAACGGGATGCCTGCCGTCCGCTGATGCCCCCTGCGGCCTTTGCCGTGCTGGCGCAAGCCGCTGCGCAAGGTGCAGCGCCGGTGCTGCGCAGCGCGGTCGACCAAGCGCTGCTGTCCCACCTGCGGCGGCTGTCCCCCGACGAACTTGCACGCTTTTGCGGCGGCGACGGGCTGGAAAACCGCCTGTGGACGGCGATACGGGACAATACCAGTTTTGCTGCCATCTGCACCGCCGCACAAACCCGCCGCTACCCGCTGGCACGGGTGCGCCGTGCACTGCTGCGCGCGTGGCTTGACCTGCCGCTTGATATCCCGCCGACGGCAGACTACGTCCGCGTGCTCGCGGTTGGCGCGCGCGGCCGTGATATCCTACGCCGGATGAAAACCACCTGCGTGCTGCCGGTCATCGTCAAACCGGTCACGGAACGCACGCTGCCGGCTGCGCTCCAGCCCCTGCTTGCGCACGACGCGCTCGCGGACGACCTATACGCCCTCGCCTACCCCAACCCGACCCTGCATGTGGGCGGCGGCCGCTACCGCAAAACCCCATTCTGTCTGTAAGCCACCAACGATAGACAAAAAATCTGACTTTTAGGAGGGAGAACCGATGATGCAATGTCCGTACTGTGGGAAAGAAATGCTCGACGGCAAGTTGCTGGGCGACCATAAGGCGCTCAAGTGGCAGCCGCGCGACAAACAGATGCTGTTCGGCCTGTGGGCCTGCGGGGGACTGACCGTCGGCTCCCACACGCCCACGCAGCGCGCCGAAGCGCGCGCGTGGCACTGCTCGTACTGTAAAAAACTAATGATTGATCTGGAAAACTGCTGACCAAATCCGACGTGATGCCCTGAGGACGCGGTACTGCACAACGAAAAAGCGCTGCCACTTGGCAGCGCTTTTTGTTGTTGGAATACCCGCCCCGCATGGTGCACCTATCACCAGAGCGAGTTCTCCCCTATTCAGATTTCTTAGAACGCGAAATTGGTCTTGACACGCCAGATGTTCTGCGCATACTCGGCAACCGAACGGTCGGACGCGAAGCGGCCGGAGTTTGCAATGTTCATCAGCGACATATAGTTCCAATTCTCCGCGTGACGGTACATCTCGCCCACGCGCTCCTGCGCAATCGCGTAGGAGGAGAAGTCCTTCAGGCTCATATAGCGGTCAGCCGGACCGCCGTTGCCGCCGTGCAGCAGCAGGTTCGCGATGTCGGTGTAGTCAACGCCATCGCCAAAGCCGTGGATCATGTGGTCAAGCACACGCTTGATGACCGGATCGTTCTGGTAGATCAGCATCGGCTCATAGTTGCCGGACGCTGCCAGCGCCTCCGCCTCGGGCGTCTCCATGCCGAAGATGAAGATGTTCTCGCGGCCGACTGCCTCGCAGATTTCGACGTTCGCGCCATCCATCGTGCCGATGGTGAGCGCGCCGTTCATCATGAACTTCATGTTGCCCGTACCGGATGCTTCCTTGCCCGCGATCGAGATCTGCTCGGAAACCTCGGCTGCCGGCATGATCATCTCAGCCAGCGATACCTTGTAGTCCTCAATGAACACAACCTTGAGCTTGCCGCCGATATCCGGATCGTTGTTGATCATGTTCGCGATCGAATTGATCAGGCGGATGGTCTTTTTCGCCACTGCGTAGCCCGGCGCAGCCTTGGAGCCGAAGATAAACGTGCGCGGCACGAAATCCATGCCCGGGTTGTCCTTGAGCTTGTGGTACAGCGAAATGATGTGCAGGATATTGAGCATCTGGCGCTTGTACTCATGCAGGCGCTTGACCTGTACGTCGAAGATCGAGTCCATGTTGACCTCGATGCCGTTGTGCTCCTTGATATAGTCGGCCAGACGCTGCTTGTTGTCGCGCTTAATCTCGCCCAGACGCTTGAGCAGCACCTTGTCGTCGCCGTAGTTGGCGAGTACCTGCAACTCGGACGGGTGCTTGCGATAGCCCTTGCCGATCTTGCTCTCGATCAGGGCAGCCAGCTCCGGGTTGGCCTCGCACAGCCAGCGGCGGTGTGCAATGCCGTTGGTGACGTTGCAGAACTTGGAAGAGTAAATCTTGTAGAAATCGTTGAATACACGGTCCTTGAGGATCTCGGAGTGCAGCGCGGAAACGCCGTTGATCGAGAACGAGCCGGCGATTGCCAGATGCGCCATGCGGACGGTGTTGTCCGACACGATGGCCAGCTTGGAGATCTTCTGGAAATCGTTCGGGAAGTAGTTCCACAGCTCCTTGCAGAAACGCTCGTTGATCTCATAGATGATCTGCATGATGCGGGGCATCAGCTCCTGCACCAGCGATACCGGCCAGCACTCAAGCGCCTCGGGCATAACGGTGTGGTTGGTGTAAGCGACCGACTGGCTGGTGATATTCCATGCGTTCTCCCAGCTCATGTCGTTTTCATCCATCAGGATGCGCATGAGTTCGGGGATGACCAGCGTCGGATGGGTATCGTTGATGTGCAGCACATGCTTGTGCGCGAAGTTCGCCAGCGTGCCGTACTTGGCCTTGTGCTTGGCGCAGATGTCCTGCAAGGTAGCGGACACGAGGAAATACTGCTGCTTCAGACGCAGCGACTGACCCTCGCGGTGGTTATCCTCCGGATACAGCACCATCGAGATCGTCTCTGCCATCGCGTGCTTCTCGAGCGCCTTGAGGTACTCACCGGACGAGAACAGCTTCATGTCCAGAGCGATCGGGCTCTTGGCCTCCCACAGACGCAGGCAGGCGATGTTGTTGGTGTCATAGCCCGAAATCGGCATGTCGTACGGGACAGCCAGCACCGGGGTATAGTCATGATACTCAACAACCAGCTTTCCCTGATCGTTGAAATAGGTGTTGACCGTACCGCCGATCTTAACCTCACGGGTGTCGTCCATGGCCGGGATATGCCAAACGTCACCGGAAGCCAGCCAGGAGTCCGGCAGTTCGACCTGCTGGCCGTCCTCGATCTTCTGCTTGAAGATACCGTGCTCATAGCGGATGGAATAGCCGGTGCCGCGCACGCCGATCGAAGCCATGCCGTCCATATAGCAGGCGGCAAGGCGACCCAGACCGCCGTTACCCAAACCCGGGTCGGCCTCTTCCTCAAAGATATCGGCCATCTCATAGCCCATTTCCTTCAGGGCTTCGGTCATGGCGGGCAGGATGCCCAGATTGTAGGCGTTATTGCGCAGGCTGCGGCCTACAAGAAATTCCATGCACAAATAGTGCACCTGTCGCTCCCCATATTTTTCGACCTCATTCTGAGTCTCGATCATGTGCTCGGTGAGCGCGTCGCGCACAACCAGCGCGCAGGCCTCGTAAATCTGTTCCTTGGAGGCATCTGCAACCTCACGCCCGAAGTGGCGCTGCAACTTGCCTGCAATAGCCTCCTTCAAAGCGGTTTTTGTGTACTGATACTTTGGCATGGTGTCTCTTGTCTCCTCACTTTGTTTGCTTGATCTGTGTTACCAGCCCAGGGCAGAGTGGTAAACCTCAATGTATCTATCTGCCGAGCTGCCCCAGCTGAAGTCGCTCTGCATTCCCTGCAACATCAGCTTTTTCCAGGCGGGTTTATTATAACGGAATACGCCGCAGGCCTCGCGGATGACGTGCAGCATGTCATGCGCATTGTAGCTTGCGAAGGTAAAGCCGTTGCCCGTGCCCGCGTAATCGACGAACGCCTGCACGGTGTCCTTCAGGCCGCCGGTTTCGCGCACGATCGGGATCGTGCCGTAGCGCAGTGCAATCATCTGCGCCAAACCGCACGGCTCGAACTTGGACGGCATCAGGAACATATCCGCGCCCGCATAGATGCGGTTGGCAAGGTCGCCCGAGAACATGATCGACGCGGAAATGTTGTTCGGATAGCGGCGCTTGGCCTCGAGGAACATCTGCTCGTACCGCCAGTCGCCCTTGCCCAGCACGATCAAACGCAGATCATCGGACAGGATGTCGTGCAGCACGGCCTCGAGCAGGTCGAGGCCCTTCTGGTCGACAAAGCGGGTGACCATGCCGATGACCGGCGTGTTCTCGTCGCCCTCGATGCCGCACAGCTTGAGCAGCTCGAGCTTGTTGACCTTTTTGTCGTCCGGGTTATTGGGGCCGTAGTTTTTGAAAATCTTGGGGTCGGTTTCCGGGTTGAAGGCGTCCATGTCGATACCGTTCAAAATGCCATGCAGCTTATAGCTGTTCATGCGCAGCACGGAATCGAGGCGGTAGCCGTAGTATTCGGTCTGGATCTCGCCAGCGTAGGTGGGCGAAACCGTGGTCACCGCAGTCGAGGCCACGATCGCGGCCTTCATCAGGTTAACATCGCCATCCATCGCCATGAAGCCCGAGCGGAAGTGCGCGTCGTCGATGCCGAGCACATACTCGAGGATTTCGCGGCCGTAGCGACCCTGATACTGGATATTATGGATGGTAAACACGGTTTTGATGTTCTCGTAGAACGGACGGGAGGAGAACATCAGGTTATAGTACACCGGCACGAGCGCACTCTGCCAGTCATTGCAGTTGATGACGTCCGGCTTCCAGTCGAGGTCGGGCAGCACCTCCAGCACGGCCTTGGAGAAGTAGGCGAAGCGTTCCGCGTCGTCATACTCGCCGTAGATCTGGCTGCGGGCAAAGTAATACTCGTTGTCGATGAAATAGAAGGTTACGCCGTCCGCCTCATAGCGGAACACGCCGCAGTACTGGTTGCGCCAGCCCAAACGGACGTAAGCGTTTTTCAGGTAAAAGAACTTTTCGCGCCATTCCTGCCCAATCGCGGAGTACAGTGGGCAGAACACACGCACGTCATGCCCTTTTGCGGCCAGCGCCTTGGGCAGCGAACCGGCCACATCGCCCAAACCACCGGTTTTGACAAATGGGGCGCATTCGCTGGTGACGTACATTATTTTCATAAGAACCGAACCTCCCCAGAAGTAGGTGCGGAAACAGAGCCTCCGCTTCCGCACCTGTACATCCTATATTATACTAGATTCTTCCTTTGCGCAAAATAGGGAAAATTCACGAACATGCCGCTGTTATGCCCCGTGTTTTTCACCCATTTGCAATGACATCCTGAAAGTGTTTTCAGATGGTGGCGTTTTTGGCGATCGTAATAGGGTAGTTCTCATGGCCCATCATGGTGCGGCCGTCACGCACAACGACGTTGCGGTCGGTGATCACATGACGCAGGCTGGCGTCCGACAGGATGCGGCCACCCTCCATGATGATGCAGTCGCGCACCTCCGCGCCCTTTTCGACCACGACATCGCGGAACAGCACGCAATTCTGCACGTGGCCTTCGATATGGCAACCGTCCGCGATCAGGCTGTCCTCGACCTGCGCCTTGTCGCCGTAGTAGGCAGGCGCTTCGTCCTTGATGCGGGTCAGGATCGGACGGGTGCGCAGGAACACCTCGGAACGGACGTCCTTATCGAGCATATCCATGTTGGAACGGAAATAATCAAAGGTATCCTCGATCTTCATCGCGTACTCGTTAAACAGGTAGCCCGAAACCGTGCCGTCGATCAGCGCGCGGGACAGGAACTCGCGCTCAAAGTGGATGCAATTATGCGTGACGCAGTCGGACAGCATATGGATCAGATACTGTCGGCTCATGACGTAAACGCCCAGTGCGATGTGCTTGCACTTGCCTTCGTTGGAATCGCCCACACGAATGTCGACCGCTTCCTTCTTGCGGTTAAGTTCGACATAGGTGGTGAACGGCGAATCCTTGGTCTTTTTGGTGCAGACCATGGTCAAGTCGGCGCCCGACTTGACGTGGCGGTCAATGACGTCGTCCAGCGGGATGTTGGCGACGATATCGCCATCTGCGACGACGACATAATCAGCCTTATTCTTCTGCAGGAAGTCGACCGCACCGGCCAGCGCGTCGATCTTGCCGCGGTACTCGCCGGTCACGAGCGGAGAAGCCTTCTTGGAGTAGGAATACGGCGGCAGCAGCGTCACGCCCGAATTTTTACGGGACAGATCCCAATCCTTGGCGTTACCGATATGGTCGATGAGCGACTGGTATTTGTCCTTCATCAGCACGCCTACGCGATAGATGCCGGAGTTTACCATGTTCGACAGCATGAAGTCGATGATGCGGTAGCGTCCGCCCCACTGGACGGCGCCGACCGTGCGGTGCTCGGTGATCTCACGGAGATCGTTGTCGTTATCAAATGCAATGATGATGCCTAAAACACTGTTCATCATTTCCGCCCCCTTACTTTACGTCCGGCAGATCTTCGTCTGCCATTTCCTTAGCCGCCAGCTTGGCGCCGCGCCCAATGCGCACGCCTTCGGCCACGACTGCCACGCCCCACTTATCCACGTCGCCGTCCGACGGGCTACCGCCGACCACAGCGTCCTTGGCGATGACAGCGTTTTCTGCAACGATAGAGTAGCGCACGGTCGCGCCCTCCTCAACAACCGCGCCCGGCATCAGGATGGAGTATTCCACCTTGGCGCCCTTGGCGATCTTAACATCCGAGAACAGCACGGACTCGGAAACATCGCCCGCGATCTCGCAGCCCTCGGAGAGCAGCGTGTGCTTGACGACCGCGTCCTTGGCTGTGAAGTGCGGGGGCGAACCGGTGGTGCGGCCGTAAATCTTCCAGCTGTCGTCCGACAGGTTCAGGCCGGAGTTCGGGCTGAGCAAATCCATATTGGCTTCCCACAGGCTTTCGATCGTGCCGACGTCCTTCCAGTAGCCCTCGAAGCGGTAGGAAACCAGCTTCTCGCCGTTGCCGAGCATAGCGGGGATGATATCCTTGCCAAAGTCGTTAGAGGACTTGGAGTTCTCCTCGTCGTCGATCAGGTACTTGCGCAGCTTCTTCCACGAGAAGATATAAATTCCCATCGAGGCCAGCGTGGACTTGGGCTGCTTAGGCTTCTCCTCAAACTCGTAGATCGTGCCGTCCGGCTTGCAGTTCATGATGCCGAAACGGGAAGCCTCCGCGAGCGGTACCTCAAGTACCGCGATGGTCGCGTCCGCGCCCGTCTCCTTGTGCTGCTGGAGCATCTTATTGTAGTTCATCTTATAGATGTGGTCGCCCGACAGGATCAGCACATACTCGGGGTCGTACTCGTCGATAAACTGGATGTTCTGGTAGATCGCATTGGCCGTGCCCTTGTACCACTCAGAGGTCTTGCCCTTCTGGTACGGCGGCAGCACATAAACGCCGCCGCGCAGGCGGTCGAGATCCCATGTCTGGCCCGAGCCGATGTAGGCGTTGAGCACATGAGGCTCGTACTGGGTCAGCACGCCAACCGTATCAATACCGGAATTGACACAGTTGGAAAGCGGGAAGTCGATGATGCGGTACTTGCCGCCAAACGGCACCGCAGGCTTTGCGACCTTCTTCGTCAGCACATAAAGGCGGCTGCCCTGACCGCCTGCGAGCAGCATGGCTACGCATTCTTTTTTCCGATACATTGTTGAACTCTCCTTTGCGGTTTACTTATATTTCACGCTGGTTCCAGCGCCCTCGTCAGGAATCCTGTTGATCGGCCTCATCCGGCTTGGTTACCGCCTTGGTGCCGGTTTTGGCAACGGCTTTGGTGCCCGTCTTTGCGACGGCCTTCGTCCCCGCCTTTGCCACCGCCTTGGCGCCTGCCTTGACCGTTGTTTTCACGCCGGTCTTGGCTGCCTTGACGGCTGCCGCTTCCTTGGCCTGCTCGATCTCGACCTTGGTGCGGCGTTTCGCGCGCGGCTTGCCCTTGAAGAACAACACGCCGAAGCGCGGAATCTGAATGCTGATGGACTGTTCCTGCCCGTGCATGGGCTTTTTGCTGTCGGTTTTCACCTTTCCGTTGGTCATACCGCTGCCGCCGAACTCGGTCTTGTCCGAGGAGAAAATCTCCTCATAAGTGCCGGCGATCGGCACGCCGATGCTGTAATCCTGCTGCACCTCGGGCGAGAAGTTGACCACGACGACAATGTCGCTGCCGTCCTTGGCGATACGCCGGAAGGCGATGATATTATTGCGGTTATCCTCGTGGCTGATCCACTCAAAGCCGCGCCAGTCGGTATCCTGCTCCCACAGTTCCGGGGTTTCCAGATAGAAGTGGTTGAGCGCCTTCACATAGGTCTGCATCTGCTTATGCGCCGGATACTCAAGCAGCATCCAGTCCAGCCCGCGCTGGTACGCCCATTCGGAGAACTGCGCGAACTCACCGCCCATGAACAGCATTTTCTTGCCGGGGTGCGCGGTCATGTATCCGAACAGCGCGCGCAGACCGCCAAACTGGTTCTCATACGGGGGCGGCATCTTGCCGATCAACGAGCATTTGCCGTGCACCACCTCGTCGTGCGAGAGCGGCAGAATATAGTTTTCCGAAAACGCATACATGAACGAGAAGGTGATCTTATCGTGCATGTCCTTGCGGAAGAACGGGTCGGCCGAGCAGTAGCACAGCATATCGTTCATCCAGCCCATGTTCCACTTGAAGTTGAAGCCGAGGCCGCCGTCATAACCGGGCTTGGTCACCATCGGCCATGCGGTGGACTCCTCTGCGATCATCATGACATCCGGGTGGTCGGTCAGGATGAACTCGTTGAGCAGGCGCAGGAAGTCGATCGCTTCGAGGTTCTCACGGCCACCGTGGATGTTGGGCCGCCACTCGTGCTGGCGGTTATAATCGAGGTAGAGCATGGACGCGACCGCGTCAACGCGTAGGCCGTCCATGTGGAACTTTTCAATCCAGAACATCGCGGACGAGAATAGCAGGTTCCGCGTTGAGGTCTTGCCGTAGTCGAATACGCGCGTGCCCCATTCCTTATGCTCCATCTTGAGCGGGTCGGCATATTCATAGAGGTAAGAGCCGTCAAACTCGACCAGACCGCAGCCATCCTTGGGGAAATGCGCGGGCACCCAGTCCATGATGACGCCCAAACCGGCCTGATGCGCCTTATCAATGAAATACATCAGATCCTTCGGCGTACCGTAGCGGCTGGTGGCGGCAAAGTAGCCGATTACCTGATAGCCCCACGAACCGTCGAACGGGTACTCGGTCAGCGGCATCACCTCGATATGGGTGTAACCCATTTCCTTAACGTAAGGCACCAACTCTTCCGCGAGCTGGCGGTAGGAGTAGAAATTGCCGTCCTCATGCACCTTCCACGAGCCAAGATGGCATTCGTAGATGTTGACTGGGCTGGAATAGGGCAGATGGCCCTTGCGCCACTCCATCCACGAGGCATCGTTCCACTCGTAGCCCTCCAGATTATACACCTTGGAGGCGTTGCCCGGGCGGGTCTCGGAGTGGACGCCATACGGGTCGGATTTGTCGAACACGTCGCCCGACTTCGCCCATACACTATACTTATATGCTGCGTATTCGGGAACATGCGGAATGAATTTTTCCCAGATACCCTGCTCGTCCCGCATCATGTAGTCCACATCGCGGTTCCAGCCGTTAAATTCGCCCATAACCGAGACTTTTTCCGCCTCGGGTGCATAGACGCGGAACAGATAGCCGGGTACGCCGTCCTGCTCAAAGGGGTGTGCGCCCATGTACTCGAAGGCGCGGCAGTCCCTGCCCGAGTAGAAAAGCTCACTGCGCTTTTCGCAGGCCGGTGCTGCGGATTTTTTCTTCATATCGCATCTCTCCCTTTTTACACTGCTAATCCTGCCAAAATATAATGCCTACTCAATTTCTGCAAACGTTTTGTGCATTTCATCCTGATTGAGGCAGACAACTCTCACTTTAGTTGGATATAGTATACATGAAAACAAAACAAAAGTCCAGCAATTTAACAGAATTGCTGGACTTTTTTACAAGCATTTTTGGTTGCTTTCCACATGGAATGACTGGGAATTTCAAAAAAACAAACAAATCGCGCTGAATCTGTTCAGAAAAGTTTGCGACGGATCAGATCAAGCGCCGTAGAAGCCGCCTGCATGCGCACGCGGTCGCGGCCGTTTGTGGACTTCATTTTGCGGGTATAATGCTGCCCCTTGCACCAGACGCTGATGTATACCAGCCCAACCGGCTTGTCATCCGTGCCACCGCCGGGGCCTGCCACACCCGTGATGCCCACGCCGACGTCTGCACCGAGCGCCTTGGCCACGCCCTCCGCCATCTGCTCGGCCACCTCGGGCGATACCGCGCCGACCGTGTCGAGCGTTTCTTTTTTCACGCCCAGAAGGTTCATCTTGACCTCATTGGCATACGAACACACCCCGCCGAGGTAATAATCCGAGCAGCCGGGTACATCCGTGATGCGTTTGGACAGCAGGCCGCCCGTGCAGCTTTCGGCTACCGCGAGCGTCATGCCGCGCGCGCGCAGCCCGTCGCCCACAACCTGTTCGAGCGAGTCTACGTCCACGCCGTAAACATCCTCACCCAGCAGGCCGCAAATTTTTTCGACAACCGGGTCAAGCAGCTTTTCACATTCCTCGGGTGTGTCCGCCTTGGCCGTCACGCGTGCGAAGCACTCCGAGGTCTTGGCATAGGGCGCGATGGTCGGGTTGGTGCTTTCCGCCATCATATCGTGCAGGATGGTCTCCATGTTGCTTTCACCCAAACCAAACACGCGCACATTGCGCGATACGATACAGCCGCCCGCGAGTTTATAAAGATACGGCATCGCACATTCTTTCCACATGGGATTGCACTCGCGCGGCGGGCCGGGCAGCATGAGGACATGCTTGCCGTAAGCCTCGAACGCACAGCCCGGAGCGGTGCCCCATTCATTGGTAAACACCGTGCAGCCCTCGGGCAGCCACGCCTGCTTTTCGTTGTTCGGGGTCATTTCGCGGCCGATGGTCTGGAAAAAGCCCTTGATGCGGTCAAGCGAGGGCTGGTGCAACGCCATCTTACGTCCAAACACGGTTGCAAGCGTCTCCTTGGTCAGGTCGTCGAGCGTCGGCCCGAGGCCGCCGGTGGTGATGATGATGTCCGCGCGGTCGCGCGCCGTCTCTACCACATGGCGCAGACGCGCCGGGTTGTCCCCCACGACGGTCTGATAGAATACGTTGATGCCCAGCTCGCTTAAGCCCTGCGAGATGACCTGCGCATCCGTGTTGACAATGTCACCCAGCAAAATTTCCGTACCGACGGCAATTAGTTCTGCGTTCATAGAAGTGTTTCCTTCTTTCTTGCTTATGGTAGGTGGATAATCTCGACACCTTCGACGGCTTCATTGACTAGCGCGTCCACATCCAGATGGCTCTCGGCTTCGAGGATTTTGGGCATCTTGGGCTTGGTGTTCGGGTGCTTGGGCGTGAACACCGTGCAGCAGTCCTCGTAGGGCAGGATAGATGTCTCGAACGTGTCGATCTTGCGCGCAATTGTGACGATTTCCTCTTTATCCATGCCGATACACGGACGGAAGGTGGGCAGCTCGCACACCGCGCCGGTCACACCCATGGCGGGCATGGTCTGGCTGGCAACCTGACCGAGCGACTCGCCGGTGATGAGCGCGCCGCAGCCATACTCGACCGCCACCCGCTCGGCAATGCGCATCATAAAGCGCCGCATGATGAGCGTAAACAGCTCCTCATGGCACTTTGCACGGATTTCCTCCTGAATTTTGGTGAACGGCACGACCATCACGCTCATGCGCCCACACCACACGGTCAGCTTGCGGCCGAGTTCGAGCACCTTGTCCTTGGCGCGCTCCGAAGTGTAGGGATAGCTGAAAAAGTGTACGCCGACCAGCTCCAGCCCGCGCTTGGCCATCATCCAGCCCGCGACCGGGCTGTCGATACCGCCCGAGAGCAAAAGCGCCGCACGGCCGTTCGAACCGATCGGCATGCCGCCCGCGCCCGGCTCGGGGCCTGCGTGGACAAAGGCGTACTTTTCGCGGATCTCGACATGCACCGTCAGGTCGGGGCCGTGCATGTAGGGGCGCACGTCCGGGAAGCGGTCAGCCAGTTCCCCGCCGACGTGTTGGCTGATCTCGGTTGAGGTCATGGGGAATTTCTTATCACCGCGCTTGGTCTCGACCTTAAAGGTCTTTGCCTGCGCAAAACGCGGCGCAAGGTAGCTTTGCGCCGTTTCTAGGACGCTTTCGAGCGTCTTTTCCGGGCAGACCGCCGCGCGTGAGATGGTCGCAAAGCCGAACACATGGCGTGCGCAGTCCATCACGGCGTCCGCATCCGCGTCCTCCGGCACTTCGACATACACAACCGACTGGCGCATCGAGATCTCGCAGTCCGCCACATGCTTCATGCGGCGGGACAGGTTCTTGAGCAGGCGGTCCTCAAAGGTTTTGCGGTTAAGCCCCTTGAGCACAATCTCCCCACATTTGAGCAGCAATACTTCTTTCATGGTGTCTCCTTTTATCGTTTGAACAATTTCACGCCTTTTTGCGCGGCGGCAATCAATGCGTCGATATCCTCTTTGGTGTTGGCCGGGCAGAACGACACGCGCAGCGCGCTGTCCGTGCGCGCTTTGGGCAGGCCGAGCGCTTTGAGTACACCGCTCTGTTTGCCCTTGGAGCAGGCCGACCCGCTTGAGACATAGACCTCATCGCCCTCTAGCACATGCAGCAGTACCTCGCTCTTGCAGCCGGGCAGCGACAGGTTGACCACATGCGGGATATCGCCCGCGCCGTTGAACACGGCCTCGGGCAGCTGCGCTGCGACCTGCTGGCGCAGGTAATCGGCAAGGCTTTGCACATGCTGGAAATCTTCGTCAAAATGCGCCATGCGAATCTCACACGCCTTGGCGAACGCCGCGATATTCGGCAACGCCTCGGTGCCCGGACGCATCCCCTTTTCCTGCCCGCCGCCGAACATCAGCGGCGGCAGACGCAAGCCTTTTTTGACATACAACGCGCCAATACCCTTGGGCGCGCCGATCTTGTGGCCGGACACGCTCATCAGGTCGCAATTCCACTTTTTCGGCGTGAGCTTGACGCGTGCCAACCCTTGCACCGCGTCGATGTGGAACAGCGCACGCGGCGCTTTCGCCTTGAGCATCGCGCCGAGTTCCGCCACCGGCTGCACCGTGCCGATCTCGTTGTTGACCAGCTGGCAGGACAGCAACACGGTATCCTCGGTCAGTGCGGACTCGAGCGCCACGGGCGTGATATGGCCGGTTTCGTCAGGCGCGAGGAAAACCACATCATACCCCTCGGCTGCGAGCTGCTTTGCAGTATTGATGGTCGCTGCATGCTCGATCTCGGTCGTGATGATGCGCCCCTTTTGATGGCGGTTTAAGTGCGCGACCCCGCGCAGGCTGATATTCGTACTCTCCGTGCCGCACGAGGTAAAATATGTCTCTTCCGGCAGGCAGCCGAGCGCGGCAGCAACCACTTTCCGGCTGTCCTCCAGCAGGCGCGAAGCGTCTATCCCCATTTGATGCAGGCTCGACGGGTTACCGAAGCAGGTGCACATGGCGTGCATGGCCGCTTCCGCCGCCTCAGGCAGTACCGCCGTCGTCGCCGCGTTGTCCAGATAATGCATAACCTTTCTGTCTCCTTTGATCCATTACACGAATATTTTACAACAGCGCATGGGCTTTTACAAGTCAAAAGGTGCAAAACAGCATTGAAATACACGGCGCGCTATGCTATACTTTAGCTGTATGACATGCGAAAAGCATGTCCGAGAGCAGAAAGGAAGGAAATCCTATGCCAGGTAAGATCATTCTCGGCGCCCAGTGGGGCGACGAAGGCAAGGGCAAGTTTATCGATATCTTCGCGGGCAAGGCCGATTTGGTCGTGCGCAGCCAGGGCGGTAACAATGCCGGGCACACGGTCGTGGTCGACGGGGTCAAGTATAAGCTGCAACTCATCCCCTCGGGCATCCTTTATCCGGATTGCGTCAACGTGATCGGCCCGGGTGTTGTCGTCAACCCCAAGGCCGTGCTGGGCGAAATCGACGGCCTGCACGAAAAGGGCGTTTCGACGGCCAAGCTGCATATCGACGCCCGCTGCCACTGCATCCTGCCGTGGCATCTGGAACTGGACGCTTTGAGCGAGGCGGAAAAAGCCAAGGACGGCACCGCCATCGGCACGACCCGCAAGGGCATCGGCCCGACCTATATGGATAAATCCGAGCGCAGCGGCGTGCGCATGCATGATTTTGTCGATGCCGCGCGCTTTGAACCCGTGCTGCGCGAAGCCTGCGCACATAAAAACCGCGTCATCACCGGCGTGTACGGCGGCGAGCCGATCGACGCGGACGCAGTGATCGCGGAGTACCGCGAATACGCCGAGCGCCTGCGCCCCTATGTGTGCGACACCACCATCCTGACGTGGGACGCAGTCAAGGCGCGGCAGGAAGTGTTGTTTGAAGGCGCGCAAGGCACGCTGCTCGATCTGGATATGGGTACCTATCCGTTCGTCACCTCGTCGCACCCGGTCGCGGGCGGCTGCTGCATCGGCTCGGGCGTCGGCCCGACGGCCATCGACAGCATCATGGGCATTTTCAAGTCCTACACCACCCGTGTAGGCGAAGGCCCCTTCCCGACCGAACTGTTTGACGAGACCGGCGACTACATCCGTAACGCCGGCGGCGAGTTCGGCACAGTCACCGGCCGCCCGCGCCGCACCGGCTGGTTCGACGCGGTCGTCGCGCGCTATGCCGTACGCGTCAACGGCCTGACCGAAGCCGTCATCAACAAGATCGACCCGCTGCGCGGCCTGCCCAAGCTCAAGGTCTGTGTGGCTTACAAGCTGAAAAACGGCCAGACCGTCACCGAATTCCCGGCAAACTTCATGGATCTGGTAGACTGTGAGCCGGTTTACGAGGAATTTGACGGTTTTGACGAGGATATCACCGGCTGCCGTTCGTTTGCCGAGCTGCCCCATACCGTGCAGAGTTATATCCGCGAGCTGGAACGCATCATCGGCTGCCCGATCACCATGTTGGGCATCGGCCCGGCGCGCGACCAGGTTATGACAGTGCACAAATAATTTGGTGCACAGATAAAGGCACGCAGCGTTGCCCGCTGCTTGCCGACATCTTCCGAATATATGCCCCTGTTTCGTTCTAACCCAGAACGGAACAGGGGCTTTCTTTTTTGCTCGCGGCGGGATATTCAACTGGCCTTGCCAACCAGAAATATGCTGCCATTTCGCGCATATCCTTGTGTCGTAAGGGGCTGACCCCAGTCCCAATACAATCGCAATTCAGGAGGCATTTGCATGGCAACGCTCCCAGAGGAATATACCGATGTGAAAAAGATCCGGCACCGCGTGGAACACCTGACACTCCCGCCGGAGAACGACGACCAAAAAGAACGAATCGTAGAAGAACTGGTGCATGCCCTGACAAAAGCTGGAGAAATCCACGCCTGACAGGAAGCCCTGATTTTCATTCCCGGGAGGTGCCGCCGTGCTTGCCCTTTATGCCCGCAAATCGGTGGAGCGCGAAAACAGCATCAGCTGCGATACCCAGATCGGGTATTGCAAAATGATGATCAAGCCCGAGGAACAGGGGGAACAGGTCGTCACCTTCGTGGACAATGGCTTTTCCGGCGGCAACGTCAACCGCGAAGGGTTTCAAAAGATGATGCGGCTGGTTCGGCAGGGCAGGGTCAGCAAAGTCATCGTCTATAAGCTGGATCGCATCAGCCGCTCCCTCTCGGACTTTATGAACATCTTGCAGGAGTTCAAGGCGCACCACGTCGAGTTCGTATCTTCGCAGGAATCGTTTGATACCGCCTCGCCCTATGGCGAGATGATCGTCAAACTGTTGATGGTGTTTGCCGAATTTGAGCGCACTTCTATCATCAACCGTGCCACGCAGGCATACGCCCATCGGAGCGAAATGGGATTCTACATGGGCGGCCGCCAGCCTTATGGATTTGAGTTGGTTCCTACCGTCATACATAATGTAAAAACGAAAAAGCTCTCTCCCCTCCCCTGCGAAGCGGAACAGGTACGGTATCTGTTTGCGGTTTATGCGCAGGAGGGCGTTTCCCTGCGCAAGTTGCGGGATATCCTGATCGCCGAGGGCAGGCAGCCGCTCAACGGAAGCCACTGGACAACGGCAAAGCTTTCCACGCTGCTCAAAAACCCCATCTATGTCAAGGCCGATTCCGAAGTATATGACTATTACGACAGGCACGGAACGCAGATCATGACCAATATCTCCCTGTTTTCCGGGGAATATGGGGCGCAGCTTTACGGCCACACCCGACACGACCCGGGCAATCCGGACTGGTCGGATATGAAGCTGGTGCTTTTACCGCATCCCGGCATTGTGGATTCTGGTATCTGGCTGAAATGCCAACGGAAGCTGGCGAAAAACCGACAGGTTACCAGCAGTTACAGCAATCCCACAAGCTGGTTGGCCGGAAAGGTCGTATGCGAAAAGTGCGGACACACCATGACCACCATTAAGGGCAAACCCAACAAAAACGGTGAGCTGCGGCGGTATTTTAACTGCACCGGCAAGTCGCATAAAAAAACCTGTACCGGGCCGGCGGTTTCCACCTATGCCGAGGATTTGGAAACCATGGTCCATATCTGTATTGCCGGGAAGCTGGCTGAGCTGAAAGGGACGGGGTACCATGTCCGCAGGGCCGACCAGACAGAACACAATGCTCTGAAGCTAAAAATCAAAGCCATTGAACAGTCGGAAAAACAGCTTCTGGACACCATACTCACAAGCGGATGCAATGAAGATCTGCTGGCCATCGCCAATCAGAAGGCCACCCAACTCAAACGGGACCGGCTTGCCCTGTACGCGCGCATCGAGGAACTCAACAGCCGCGAGGAGAAAACCGATGCCGTCGTCAATCTGCCAAAACTCTGGTGCACTGCCGACTATCAACAGAAAAAGTCGGTTGCCATGATTATGATCCATAAAATCCTCATCCGCGAAGACGGCAGCACACAAATCATCTGGAACATATAGCAAACCGCCAAGGCAAGCACGCCTTGGCGGTTTGTTGTTGTGTACCTTTTCGGGCCGTCTGGTGGGTTCTGCGGCTCATAAAGCGGCGACACAATGCCCCACCGGCAATGCCGCGTTTTGCAGAAGGAAAAATGCACTTAACTTTGTCAGGTTCGCATCGCCGAAGCGCTGGAAGTGCACGACCTCGCGCGCACGCAGGAACTTGAGCGGTTCGCGTACGTCCGGATTGTCAATCAGGCGCAGCAGGTTGTCATAGGTGGTGCGGGCTTTCTGCTCGGCGGCCAAATCCTCAAACAGGTCGGTGATCGGGTCGCCCTTGCTTTGCAGTGCGGCAGCCGTGAACGGAACACCGGCCGCAGACTGCGGGTAGATGCCGGTCGTGTGGTCGACGAAGTAAGCGTCAAAGCCGCCTTCCTTGATTTGCTCCGGCGTCAGGTTACGCGTCAGCTGATAGACGATCGCAGCGATCATCTCCTGATGGGCCAGTTCCTCTGTACCTACAAAGGGGTCAAAATGGAACCACACACGCATGCCAACAGTCGAAAAATGCAGATGCTGAACGGAAACCGCTTTATGTATTCGGTCAGAATGCTGACCTCCCCGCATACATTGATGCGATAGGAGGTCTGGCAGCATGGCGCGACAATACGCTTCCTTAGAACAAATCGAAAACAACCGCAAAATCACTCGGGAAACAGACGAACAGTTCCTGTATCGCTTGCAAAGCGGCCTGCTGCTGGCTCTCAAAGAGCAGGGGCGACTCAGCGAGATACAATATCGCCACGCCCAGGAGCATCTGGAGAGGCAGCGTCTGACAGGGGCAAAGCATCTGCCAAAGGATAGTGGGACGCCATGATGCAAGTGGCCAGCTATTGCCGTGTTTCGACCGATAAGGCGGATCAAGCCAACTCCTTTGCATCCCAGCAGCGCTATTTTGAGGAATATGTCGCCGGGAACCCTGATTGGAACTTATATGAGATTTACGCCGACGAGGGCATCTCCGGCACCAGCACCAAAAAGCGCAGTCAATTCAACCGGATGATTGACGATGCCTACGCAGGAAAATTCCAGCTGATTCTGACCAAAGAGGTCAGCCGTTTTTCCCGCAATATCGTAGACACCCTGCGCTATACCCGGGCGCTGAAGCGGATCGGCGTAGCGGTGGAGTTTGTAACCGACCGCATCAATACCATGGATAGCGACGGTGAGCTGCGGCTCTCTATCATGGCGACCATAGCGCAGGACGAGAGCCGCAAAACCTCGAACCGCGTGGTTTGGGGCCAGACCCGGCAGATGGAAAAGGGCGTGGTGTTTGGCCGGTCTATGCTGGGATATGATGTGATAGGCGGCAAACTCACCATCGAACCGGACGGGGCGGAGATTGTCCGCCTGATCTTCCAAAAATACGCGGTGGAACAGGTCGGCACCGCGGAAATCGCCCATTTCCTCACGCGGGAGGGATACCGTACATACCGCGGCAGCAGCACATGGAAATCCAGTGCCATCATCAAGATTTTGAAAAACGAAAAGTATGTCGGCGATCTGGTGCAGAAGAAAACCTACACCCCGGATTACCTCACCCACGAAAAACGCACTAACAAAGGGCAGGTGCCGCTGATCCGTATCGAAAACCACCATGACCCCATCATCAGCCGGGAAATCTGGAACGCAGCACAAACGCGGATGCAACAGAACAATAAGCACAACGCCGGGGAGAATGGCCACTCCAACCGCTATGTATTCTCCGGGCGAATTAAATGCGCCGTGTGCGGCGCCAACTTTGTAGGGCGCATGCGGATCTTAAAGGACGGCACGAAGGTTCGCCGGTGGAGCTGCGGCACGGCGGTGAACGAGGGTCGGGCTGCCTGTGGGATCGGCAAACTGATTCGGGATGATGACGCGATGCACATGTTGAAAACCGCGATCAAAAGCCTTCCGTTGGATACCGAAGCCGTCATCCGCAATGTGACATCGCTGGCCCTGGACTCAATCCGATTCACCGAGAGCAGCACTGCGAACACACCGGAGCGGTTGCAATTTGAACTGGAGAGAATCCAGCAGAAGAAGGCGGCCGTCATGGATGCCTACTTTTCCAGCGATATCTCCAAAGAAGATATGCGGGCCATGAAAAAACGATATGAAACGCAGTCCGCAGCCTTGCAAGCGCGGCTGGAAAAAGCGTCGGCAAGCAAGTTGCACGGCGATGGAACCGCACAGTTGAAAGCGACAATCCAGACCGAAGTGACGGCACTTTTGAACTTGGATACCGAGAGCGAAGTGTTCTGCAAAGCCATGCTGGATCGCCTGACGGTATACGAGGATAGGCACATGGAACTACGGCTGAACGATCTGCCGCAGGTGTTCCGATTTACCGAGTGAGTCATGGCTTGGCTCAAAAAAACAGGAAAACGGCGCAGCCAAAGCTGCGCCGTTTCTCGAAAGGCAGTCTGATACTGTTTTATGCACACCTTACAGGTTGTATTCGTCGCAGAACCGCATCAGAATGGTCGCGACTTCCGCGCGGGTCGCTGAACCTGTGGGACTGAGCGTGGTGGGCGTGGTACCTTCCATGATGCCACGACCGCAAATCCAACGGAACGCTGCCATCGCGTAACTGCTGATACGGTTTGCATCCGTATAACCGCCCAAGTTGCCGGTCGCGCTGACCGAATACCCCTTATACTGCGCATAGCGGTACAGGATAGCCGCCATCTGCTCACGGGTGATCGTGTCATCCGGGCCGAACGTGCCGTCGCCATAGCCGGTGACAATCCGATTGGCCGCCGCCCAACGTACAGCGCTGCCATACCACTGGGACGGATCGACGTCCCTAAAGTTTGTCGTGCTGCCAACCGACGGGCGTCCCGCCTGCCGCCACAAGATCGTAACGATCATGGCGCGGCTGGTCGTCTCGTCCGGCGAGAAGCGCGCGGCCTCCGTGCCGTTCATCAGGCCCTTTTGCGTGACATACTGCACGGCGTCGTAATACCATGCGCTCCGATACACATCATAGTACGGATTGCTCCAGACAGGTTCCTGCTCCTCATAGCCGATCACGTACTTGGAGAAGTGCCGCGTGACAAACGTCACCTCGCGGCGGCTGGTATTGTATGTCGTGTCGCACGCGGACAGGTTGCCATTGTTATCCATGTACCAGACGACGATACCATCCGCCTTCTGGCCGGATTTCAGCCTGTACGGCAGGGTGATTGTCGCACGGCCGCCGTCAAAATCGGAAATGGTGGTGTTGCCGCTCTTAAACGACAGCTCAAATACCGGCGCGCTGCCAGCCGCTGCCCGCTGGCGGCTGTTCAATTCGCTGGTGGGCACGGAGGTAACATACAGCGTTACCGTGCTGCCCGCCTGCCAAGCAACCGCGCTGATCGCTTCGCTGTCCAGCGTGATCTCTGCCACATCCGAGAGGATGACTAGCGCTGCATCGTCGTGTTCGCCCAACTTTTCCAGCGAGGAGGACGGCAGCGTGACTTTCATGCTGTCCGCGCGGCTGGATACATCCACATTGATTTCCAAAACCGGATCGGTGTTGTACTTTTTGGCGGCGTTGAGCGCACGGTCAACCGCAGTTTTCATCGTGGAGGAAGAAACCGTGGTGCTGGCCGTCGAACCGGACGTGGACGAGTTGTACTCCATGGTAACCGTGGACGTGCCGCCGCTGGTCGAGGGCTGCGAAACCGAACCGGAGCTGTCCGAACCGGAACCACCGCCCGAAGTGCTGGGCAAAGCAATGTCATAGTCGAACGTGACCACGGCGCTGTCCGTCAGGCCAGCCGTTACCGCAACCGCCTTGATGCGGGTGTTCACTGTTTTTCCCTCCGTACCGCGGACTGCAATGGGCGCGGTGTACCGCGTCCCGTTCACGGCCGACGGATTGCTGCCATCGAGCGTGTAATAGATGACCGCATTGGGGGTAGCAGATGTCAACGTCACCGTCTGATTTTCCTTATACCGTCCCGGCGCGGGCTTCGCCGTTGGCGCGGCGGTCTGCGCCACAGCGGACGCTGCTGCAACCGTTACATCAATCTTGACCGTAAGGGGTTTTCCATTGGCATCCACACCCCCCGGCAGTGCAACCGTCCCGCCCAAGCGGAACGTCTGCGCGGTGGCAAGTTCCGGCCGATAGCTTGTGCCATCCACAGGCGACCGCGTCCATGTGACATCCGCCTTGCGGGTCTGTCCGTCGCTGGTTTTGATCTCAACCTGCCCCGGCAGAGGGAGCGCCTCCAACGCCGTGCCGTTCTTCACGGTAATCGGTGTAGGCGGGATGATAGATTCCAGATAGATGGGCTGCAAAGACGTTGCCGGGAACGCCATGCGCACAGACAGGGTGTCATCCGGCTGCGGCTCCACTTGTGCAGACTGCCCATTGATGGTAACAGATACAGAAGACGCAAAGGCATAGTCCGTTTCCGCCGTCAGGGTTAGTACCGCCGTGTAAGCGGTGTCATACGCTGCCGTGGTGCTGCCGCCCGGCTCCCAAGCCACCGAGGACGCAGTAACACCGGTAGTCTCCACCGTCACCGCAGTGTCCAGCGGCTGCCCGGTGACCGGCGTGTCCAGCCCGGTCAAGGCAACAGTGGAAACCTCCTGCGCCGTGGCAGGCAAGCCGCTGACTTCTACCTCATACGGGATGGTATAATCAAATGCTTGCGCTTCGAAACGGTAGGTGCCGTTTTCCAGCGGATCGGTGGACTGGATTGCGCTGCCGCCGTTGGGGGACTGCGTAAGCGTCCACTGCAAGCTGTATTCTCCGGTTGGAACATCAGCCGGTTCGCCGGTATTTCCATAAAACTTCATCGTCACAGTGGGCTGTGGCTTACCGTCCAGCAAGTTTTGCACAGTCATGCCATCCTGGGCGGGAAAGCTGCCCGCCGCAGGCGCTTGCGGCTCGGCAACCCGATACGCGGTTGCATACTGGCTATTCACATAATAGCGGGTATGCGGCGACAAGGTAGGCGCGTTGCCCGCAATAGCGGTAGAGGAACCCATAGGCGGCGTTCCACCAATAAATTGCAAATTGGTTCCAAGCGTAAGCGTACCCTGATTATTAACCACTGTCACAGACGTGGCACTGGTTTTCACCGCAGTGAACGCACCCGAATTGATGATGGAAGCAGAACTGCCCGCATCAATCTGCAAAACCGGTGAGACTGTGGAGGTAATCGCTGTTGGGGACAGGGAGTTTTGACCTGTCTGCCCGTTGAGATCGAGTGTAACGCCGTCTTTCAGCGTAACCGTGCTGTCGAGCGTAATGGAATTTTGCAGGATCAGCTTATCGCCCGACGCCGCAGCCTGCATGGCCTCTCCCAGCGTGGCATATGCCGTGGTGTCACCATCCTGCTTTTGCAGCATCACATCGCCGCTTGCGCTGGGGTCGCGCGCGTCAAGAGCCAGCGTCGGATAGGTGAACCCATATTTGGATGCTGGGGATTGCGACGGATCATGGTTTTTCCCGAAGGTCTCATAGCCAGATAGATTCTTATCGGTGACAGTATTGCTGCCAACGAGGAAATAAACCTGACGGGCCGGATGGCTGACAACGCTGGGGTCGTCCCATGTCGGGTCAAGCGCATACCATTGCTCCTGACCGGTGCTGGTACCGTCATCCAACTTGACGTAATTCCATGCGTGCTGCTCGCCGGAACCGTTGTTGCCATTACGAGCCCAGCCCTCAATATAGGCGTTTTCTATCCCCAAAGCATCCAGCAGCACTTTCATTGCCGTGGCATAGCCGTAGCAGACCGGGTCATCTTCTGGTGTGCTGGCGTCATTATCACTCAACAGACCGCTAGCCGCACAACGGGAAAAGTTGGTCGCCCCAACGCCATTTGCATTATATACATTGTGCAAAGCAATCCAATCATTCAGGTATTTGAGCTTCGCCAGTTCATCCAGCGCAGTAGGAGGCATCTCTCTCATGATTTCCTCTACTTTTGCTGCAAAGTCATCCCGGTACTTCTGTAAATTATCCGTAGTAAACCCTTCGTAGAAGAAGGATTTATCCTGAGATTTGAGAGACAACACATAGACTGCATCGCTGTTTTCATCAATATTCGGATTGCCTTCCGCCCAAACCAACTCCGAGCTGTTCACCCAGAAAAATTCAGGATGGTCACGAAATACGGCAAAAATAGGTTTAGCAGTAATAGAATAGGCAGAATCCTTGGGAATGGTAACCTGTACGCCAGATGGATCCATCGCATCCTTGGTCAGTTCCTCGATCTGCGCCACGATGGCATCATAGATCGCCTTTTCGTCATCGGGTAATTGCTGGTATAAATATTCCCCGGTTTCTGCCGGGCGCACCGCACGCGCGAGGGCAACCGAGCCATATGCAGGTGCCGCCGCATAGGCGGGTACTGTGCTACCGCACAGCAGGCAGCCTGCCAGCATGATGCAGCCGATAGACTTCCCAATCCGTGGCAGATGTAATTTTTTCATAGCTTCCTCCTCCATCCTACATTTCACCTTGTTGTGTTTCCAAAACCTCCCTGATAGCGTCTATCCGCGCCGCCATCTTCTGTCATGCCAACAGCGAGAAACACCCTGCGCCCAGTTTCCGTCCGCAGCGTTTTATCCTCCGTCGGCCAGTACAAAATCTTTCGCCCGTGCAGCATAAAAGGACAGGCATACCCACAGCGGCCATCCTAAGCACAACACGAAAGCCTATGTATTTATTAAATATCGTCCCCGATCAGTTCGGGATAACACCCCGTCCAAAATATCCGGCACGCGCAGGGATACAGGACGCGGCGAAGCGCTGAATCCCCGCATCGGCCCCCGCCGTCAAAGCGGGTGCCATTTTGACCCTTCTGTACCGATATCGGTGAGGATAGCCTTGCATTCCTTATACGGCATCGCGTAGCGCTGGTTGAGATAGCGCATTGCCGCGCCGATCTCACCGTCCGGTCCACCGAATTGCAAATGCAGATAGCACTACGCCCCCTGTCTGCTACGCATAATATTGTATCGTAAATGCATTGGCCCGCCGGTCAAAAACGATTTGCCGCACAAAGCCGCGCAGGATACGGTTTCTGTCGGCAGGGGTCGTGTCGCGGTCGACGAGGCGGGACAGCTCCTGTCGATGCGCGGCGGTAACCGTGGCCGGATTGGCTGGCTTTGCCTCGGGCGCAGCCTCCTTCTTTAGGGCAGCGATGCGGGTCTCGATGGCGGCTTTGCGGCTGCGGTATTCCTCGAGCGAATCCACACCAGCCTCGTAAGCCTCGCGGATGCGCTCGAGTTTTTGCTCCTCACGAGCGAGCTGACGCGCGAGCAGCACCGCGTGGTTATCGCTTTGCTGCTGTTTGCCCGCCACTAATCGGATGGGAAAGTCTAGCTGCATAAAGTCCTTGGCAATCTGCGCGAGCACAGCGTCGGTCAGCTTGTCGATCTGGATGCTGTGCGACTCCGGGCAGCGCCCCCGCGCATAGTTGTGGCATTGCAGCGACGGCCCGCCTTTGCCGGTCGAACGTCCTTTCTGCCGTGTCAGCGTTGCACCACAGCATGAGCAATGCACCAGCCCTTTGAGTGTGAACGGCTGGCCGTCCTCACGGCTGTACCGTCCGTGCTGCCGCTCCCGCTCGTCGAGCTGCTGCTGCACCTGTTCGTATAGCTCCACGGATATCAGCGGCTCGTGGCCGCCGTCGACAACTATGGTGTCCGGATTATCCCACGCGCGGCGCGTGCGCCCGGTCGGCGTCCAGCGTACCTTGCCGATATAGACCGGGTTGCGCAGGATGTATTTGATGCCGCGGTTATCAATCGGGTTTCCAAAGCGTGTGCGCACGCCAAGCGCGGTTAGCTCGTGCGAGATTTGTAACAGGCCGCGCCCGCGAGCGAAATCCTCATAGATTTTGCGCACAACCGGCGCGGTGTCCGGGTCGGGGACATAGCCGCCACCCTGCATACGGTAGCCAATCGGCGCGTAGGTATTCGGTCGCCCCTCCCCTGCGCGCTGGGTCATGCCGCGTCGTACCTCCTCGGCGAGGTTGATCGAGTAGTATTCGTCCATTGCTTCGATCATTGCCTCAATGATAATGGACATTTTATCGTCGCCGACCGGTTCGGAAACCGACACAACCTCGATGCCTAAATCACGGCGCAGCATAGACTTATACAGGATGCTGTCCTCCCGCGAGCGGGCAAAACGGCTGAACTTCCAAAGCAGAATGACATCAAACGGCTTCGGTTTTGCTTTAGCCGTACCGATCATGCGATTAAAGGCCGGCCGTTTGTCAGCCGAGCGACCGCTGATGCCCTCATCGACAAAGATGTATTCATCGGGCACGAAGATATCGTGCGCGCGGGCATACTTGCGAATCTCGGCCAGCTGTGAGGCGGGAGAGTATTCAACCTGATCATCCGTAGAGACGCGGATATAAGCCGCGCCCAGACGCAGGCCGGGGGTAGTTGCGGGCATGGCAGTCCTCCTTTTATAGCGCTGAAACAGGACATTGTGCATTGCAAACAGGCAAAATGCACGTCCTGCTGTACCCATCTTATCACCAATTGATGGAGCTATAACTCGAAAATCAATATACGCCGACCAAAATTGTTTTGCCGGCCATATGTATAAGAGCGCAAGTGTACAAGCCCATGGGAATATCATTTCCGTGGAGGCGAATCCGATGGCATGCAAATCCAAGCCGCTGCGCGGCTGCAGTGAGTTGATACGGTCAGACGGGACAGCCGTGCCGGTGCGTGACTATACCAGCAAGCTGCTGATAGATTCGGATGAATGGGAGCAAACTAAGCAGCAAATCGCGCAAAATGTCAGCTGCATGGTATCGGATATTGTGACCCAGCACCCCGAATGCAAGACTGCATTCGGCATTCCGGCGGAGCAAACGCAAACGACAGTCCGGTTGCTGGATCTGTTGCAGGGAAAGGAAAACACCCCTACCGAGCTTGCTGATACATGTCAATGAAAGCGAATCTCTTGTGGCCTTCATATCATGACGGATTAAATATAAAAAAATAATAGAAAATACTTGACGGAATGCGTTTTACAAGATATAATATATCTTGCCTTCTGTAAAAGAAGAAAATTAAATGGAGAGTTGGCTGAGTGGTCGAAGGCGCACGATTGGAAATCGTGTAGGCGTGATGAGCGTCTCCAGGGTTCAAATCCCTGACTCTCCGCCAGATTACCGCACTTTATCGAAAGATAAAGTGCGGTTTTTGCTATTTTCACCGAAAAATCATAACATTTTCGCGAGTAAGAAATTTTTGAGTGCAATCCTGAGTGCAATCAGAATTTATTGCGCTTCTGGCAGGGACGCGATCAGCGCATCCATGCGCGCTGCACTGTTTCGCTGCATCTGGTCGCTGACGTGGGCGTAGGTCTTCAGCGTGAACGAGGCGGCGTAGTGACCGAGGTTGGTCTGCACCGTCTTGATGTCGTCGCCGTTCTCCAGCGAGATCGTCGCAAACGAGTGGCGCAGGGAATGGAAGGTATAATTGCCCATGCCGCAGTCCAGCAGAATGCGCTTGAGGTGCTTGTACACGGTGCGCCGATTAAGCGGTTGTCTGAAATCATTCGTAAACACCAGATGGAAGCTGTTGTCCCAAAGCATGCCCGCTGCCAGTTGCTGCTCGTTCTGCTTTGCCCGCTGATGCCGCAAGACCCGCATAGCGTTCTGCGCGAGAATCACCTTGCGCTGCTTGCCTTCCTTGGGTGGCGCAAGGAAGTAGCCGAAATCGCCCTTGACTTGCTTCTGCTGTAACTGCTGACGGACATAAATGCAATCGTGGTCGAAATCAACATCCTCCCAGCGCAGGCCGAGGATCTCGGACAGGCGCAGGCCGGAGAAAATATCGATAAAGAAAATGTTGCGGAACTGCTTGCCGTCAATCGCCTGCAGGAACTGGCTGAGCTCGGCGGTCGTGATCGCGCGTACCTGATGCTGCGTCACACGCGGCAACGAGCAGCGCTCGGATACATTGCGCAGCAGAAGCTCGTCCCGGATGGCGGATTCCAGCATGTTGTGTAGGATGCCGTGGATGTTGCGGACGGTTTTGGCGGACAGCTTCTTTTTGACTGACAAGGATGTGACGAACTGCTGTACCTGTCGGTGGGTCAGGTCGGTCAGCTTGACCTTGCCGAGTGCGGGAAGGATATGGTTTTCCAGAATCTTCTGATAGGTCACCTGCGTGCTGTGTGCCAGATTGACTGCGCAGATCGAGAAGTATTCCTGCGCGTAGGCCGCAATGGTGATCTGGCTCGGTTCCTGATAGGTGCCGCGGTCAATGTTTGCGGTTGCGTCACGCAGCTTGGTGGCAACCTCTTTTTGCGTTTTGCCGTAAACGGAATGGCGGAGCAGCTTGCCCGTAATGGGATCGCGACCGGATACATATTGTCCCTGCCAGCGGCCGTCTTTCCGCTTGTATATCGTGCCGCTGCCGGCTTCGCGTTTTTTACTTTTGCGTGCCATAGTTGCTTGATGCTCCTTTCCGGCACATACAATTTAGGTGCTTTTTATTATACCACAAGATGCGTGTGCTGGGCGCTGCTTGCGGTATAAAAATGGGGCTGCCCATTGCAGAACAGCCCCGTCTTGAAGTGTGCCAATGTTGGTTTGCATGTAGGCTTAACAGCCGCTGTCCGGGAACAGGTACGGCGACTGATAGCCGTGGGTGGTTTTGCCCTGCGCGTCCAGCCATTCGGTCAGCTTGTCCTGTTTGACGAGTAACCGTTTGCCGATGCGGAAGGACGGGAAATCTGCGCGGTGCATCAGGTTATAGGCCGCGCTGCGGCTGATACCGAGCAGCAGCGCCAGCTCCGGCGCGTTATAGGTCAGTTTATCCATTCAAAACATCTCCTTTGTGTCGTCGAACCAGTAGGCTTGAAATACTGTGCCGTCACCCGTGAGGAAGCGGCCTTGGGCGTCGTGCGGAATCTTGTCGCTGGCATCCGTGTTGTCCAAAATGATCATGGACAACACGTTGTCTGCGCGGCCGCAAATGCGGTAACCGATGTTGTTCTTGATTTGGCCGGACAGGATATTCGCATCCGGTCGCTGGGTAGAAAGAAACAGGTGAATACCGAACGCACGCCCTTGTCGGGCGATGGTGGACAGCCGGTTTTCAATACGTGCGACCTGTTCTTTTTCCTCTTTTGTCAAGCCGGTCTTGTCCAGAATTTCAGCGACCTCGTCCATCGCGAACACGATCCGATCCATTGGAATCGGCTCATGCCGGTTGTAGTCGTAGATGTCCCGGCGCTCGACTTTGCCAAGCACATCCTTGCGCTGTTCCAGCTTTTCGGTCACGTCATCCAGATAGCGCAGCAGTGTTTCGCGGTCGAGAATCAGTTTGCAGTTTGGATGCTTGCGCCACGGGCTGCCGAAGTCCACACCACCCTTGAAGTCCGCGATCGTGACCTGTATATTGGGCTGCTTGAGGCACTGCATCAGCATCAGCTTGAGCAGCACAGATTTGCCCGAACCCGTGCCGCCGCCCAGCAGCACATGCGGGATGAGGTTGAGGTCGAGTGTCACCGGCCCAAGCAGGCTTTCGCCGAGCACCAGCTTGCAGGCAGGAAACGTATCCCGCAGATAGGCATCCTTCCACGGTAGCAGCTTGGGCAGCTCGTCGGTGGCGGGAACGGTGTACAGCTGGATGCGGCGCTTGCCGTCGCTTTCGCGAATGTCTGCAATGTGGATATTCAGCGCGGTTTCAATATCGGCGCACTTGTCCTCCCACACAGACTTGGGAACGCCGCAGGCCAGAAACTCGAGAACGGTCATGTGGCTGCATATATCGTCCGATTCCTCCGTCCGGACGGCAACCAGCAACGGTGTCTCGCCCGCGTGGTTGACCAGTCCGATACGCTGCAAATTGTTCTGGATGCTTTTCGCCTTGGAAGGCGTACCCGCCCACAGAATGAGCACAGCCAGACCGCCGAACACGAGAAACGGAAAGCAAAGGCTGAACGCGATCCGGCTGACTGCATCGAAAATATCTGGTCCGCTGTACGCAAGATCCCACGGGCGGATGATGCTGAACAGAAGCACGGTGAGCAGATAGAGCACCAATACCTTCAGACGGTATTGGTCTGTCCAGATCTCCTTGAGGCCAGTTTGGAACAGAAGCAGCAGATACCTGCGCTGCGTTTCCTGTTCCAACAGATTGCGTTTTCGATTATCCATCTTCCAGCATCCGCCTCCATTCGCTGACGGGTCGGGTGATTGGTGCGCCGTTCTCGCGGTACTCGGTGAAGGTGCGAATGCGGCGCAGAAAGGCTTTCCATGTTTCCGGGTGATACTGCTGCACCGCCTGATACTGGCGGCTGAGCGGCAGGTTAGAGGTGATATACACCTTGGTGTAGCACGCGACTTTATCGCTGTACCGGGCGGGCAGCATGAGCGGGTACATATCCAGTAAATTGAGCATTTCTTCGATGGGGATTTGCGACGCAAATTCCTCAAACACGATCACGTCCTGTCCGTGGTAATCGTCGAAGGAAACGCCGCGGCCGTTCCGGTAGTTGGTCACGCGGTAGATGTCGCGCGGATCGTGCCGCCGATAAATGCCGCTTGTTTTGCCGGTACCGGTTGCACCATAAAGATATTGCGTTTCCACGATGCGGTTCTGCTCGGCATATTTTTCGGACAGCAGCGTCTGCCGCAGCACGTCGATTTCCTTCACCCGAAACGCCAGTTTGGGGTTTTCGCGGATGATCTGTGAAGTCGTCTTACCGGCGACAATGTCCTCAAGCAGGACAGTCATTTCGGGGGTTTTCTCGCTCTGCGGCAGCGGCATGTGCCCAAACTCTTCAAAGCTATCGGGTACAACCGTTTCGGCTTTTTCGGTATCCGACCATTTGCCGCCTTTTTGAATATAGTCGCGGTTTTCCTGTGCGCTTCCGTATGCCTTGTCAATGTGCGCGGTCGGGAACAGGTTCTTGACCGTGTGCCAGCGCACCGGCGAAGGGCGGTACAGAAAAACATGCGTGTGATGCGTGCCGGTTGACGCGATCTCGTCCGCCATGCAGAAATAGGCGGGGGACAGCGACTGCACGAGCGCTTTGATTTTGTCATGCGTTAGGCCGCAGTCTGCCGGGTTGTTGATCGTGAGCAGATATTTGCGGCTCTGTTCGTTCTTTGCCATGTTCACCACCTTCGATTGATAGATGGGCTGCTACATGCTACAACCATGCCCTAAGGTAATACTAACTTAGGGCATGGGCGGCGCGGCCGCAGGCCGCAGGAGGACTTTCCCTGGAAGGAAAAGTCCTCGCCCCTGACGGCCTGCGCCCTGCGCCGTCAGCCCTTGCCAGTGTTTACCGCAGAGATGCCTTTGGCACGCGCACCCAGCTGATACTCGCCGCCCGACCAGTACAGGTACGGTTCGAGCTCGGCAAAACGGACTTCGACAAAGCTGGCCGGTGCGTCCATCTGCTGAGCACCGTCAATGCGCACGTTGATCTTGTCCAGCCCCTTGTCCGGCAGGGCGACAGTGTAGCGGTAGCCCGTGACCGTATCCGTGCGCTGTCCATTCTGGTACGCATACGACGGAATCACGTCCACCAGCCAGAAACGCTTGCCCAGGCTCGCGGGATCGATAATCAGATCGGAAAGTTTCATGAAAATACACTCCTTTTCAAAAATTGTGGATAATTGATGTTCAAACCGGTTTGTGAAAACAGGATAGCATTTTCTCGGGGGCTTGTCGTTTCGCGCCGCGTAACGGTGCCAAAACGCGGACAGGCGCGCATACGCACATCCATTCATGTGAAGGCAGCATAGAGATTGCGTATCGGTGATTGCCTGCGGCGAAGGCATTCTGCACAGATGGAAAATAAGGGCGGTGAAGTAAAATACAAAAAAATACGGTTACGCGCCGCGTAACCGTACGATAAAGATTTGTAGGATTGCACAGCAAAGTCCCGCACATTTCTGTGCGGGACTTTGTTTTGTGCTTTCTTTACTTTTCAGAACCTTGCCGATAGCCCCGTGAGCCAAGCAGAATGCGATCGAGAGTGCGCCCTTCCTCTGCGAACAATTCTGTCAATAGCTCGTTTGCGTCATCGATTGAAATACCGCTGCACCTTTCAATCAGATAACGGTAAGCGTTGTGGACGGGATTGCGCTTGCTGAGTGCATACCCGCGCAGCGCAAGGAGCTGTTCGGATACCGTAATATTCAGCTGCATGCCGATACAGAGAGCAACAAGCACTTGCAAGGTCACATTATGGGTGCTGGCTGCATCGTCATCCAGATGTTTGATTGCGGTGAACCGAGGTCGGTCGAGTAAACATTTTTCACAGAGTTCTTTTTCACTCCAGCCCTTTTGCTGTATCAGCGAGAAGAGCATCTCTTGAAATGATTTCGTCGTCATTTGGATCTCCGAGAGGTAGTCCTGCATCTCTTTGCAGAGATGCACTTTCTCCCAGTTTTCCAAAGAACTTTATCTCTCGTTGCTCTTAGGTTCTTGTGCCGGAGGTGAAATAAAACGGTTGTTTTATGATCGTAATGGATTTGCAAAGTATACAAACTGCCATACGAACCACCTCCTTAACAAGTGTGTCATAGGTTTTTAAGCTACCTCCGACACGAGAACACAATACAATTGTTTCCTGACAGAAAAATTCTGTCGTCATCTTAACTGTTTTCCCATTGTTTGCTGAACTGATATACTTTTCTACATTAGAGCTGACCGGACGATGAGGAGACTTGACCTTGTTGTGCCTGCATTGGTATCATAACACAGGATAAAGTTCGTGTAAACACAAAAAATGTTACATTTATATTACTTTTCGTGCTATTTAGTGCTGTTTAGTGTTATCTGGTGCATATAGGGCAAAAAGACGCATTTTCTGCAAAAACTGACGTGGGAAAATCTCAGTCCATTGCCTTTTCAAAGAGGGAAAAGGTTTTGGATGACAAGCCCCTTCTGCTGCGCATAACGGAGGGTGTAGGCGGTGCCGCCGGCGCTGCGATTACAATATGCGATACAATATCGGGATTGATCGACCATATATCGGTTGCGCTGGAGAAACGCGCCTTTTGATGGAGTGTGTGAACAGTAGACTATTTGATCGGCCTGCGCGTCAATGTTCGCGGCACGGCTTTTCTGTGTTTCGCTCCAACGATTGCGATACTCTTCAAACGGGAGCGCTAAATAAATCACGATTTTAGGATACTGTTGTTTTAGTTTCAATAGGTGTTCCGCAGCTAATGTATCAAAGCCCAGAGCGCCGCCGAGCCAGAAAACGCGGATCTCTTGCTCGATAAGCGGCAGTAAGATTGAATCGAGTTTGGACGGAATACTGGCTTTCTCATGCTTAGAAAGTATCCGGTGTCCAGTGAAGCAGCAGGTTTGAGCGCGCAGATCCATTTCGTACACCTCACTTGATAGTATAAATTATAATTACAAGTTGTAAATCTTTATTACAATTTTAGAGATAATAAATGATATTGTCAATGGGCAAGGAGGGGTTGCCCGTGAAGATTTACGACTATCATGGAAAGAAGAATTTGTGCGGTGATCGTATCCATCAGGCGCGCACGACGCAGCGGATGTCGCAGTCAGATCTGGCGGCTCGTATGCAGGTCAACGGCGTTATTATTGAGCGAGAGGCCATCAGCAAAATTGAGACGGGTGACCGCTTTGTTACTGATTATGAGCTGCTGACTTTTGCCAAGGTGCTGGGCGTATCAGTGGATTGGCTGCTGGCGGATGAAACTGGACAGGAAAATCGCTGAACAAATTAAATTGGGCTTAGAAGGTTATAGATTAGTATGGCGTTATACAGGTGATGAAAGATATTCTGGAAGTATAATTATGATATCGGTTAGATAAACAAGATAATGGATATTTGGCAAAATGAACTGCATCGCATTTGTTCGTCAGTATAGTTACTGTTTAGCAGGCGGGGGCGGTTCATTTTTGTAAAAAACAGGTTTGTAGTCAAATTGTTAACATGCCTTGAAGATAAACACTCATTTTTGATATACTGAAATATATTCAGCGTTCACTGATTTTAAATCACTATACGCAGAGTTTTAGCCTGAATGGACGGGAGAAAAATGGCCGTAAGTTATAAAAAATTATGGAAGTTATTGATTGATCGAGATATGAAAAAAAAGGATTTATGTGCTGCAGCTGGTGTTAGTCATGCTTCAATGGCTAAGCTGGGAAAGAATGAAAATGTTACAACGGATGTGTTGGTAAAAATATGTACAGCACTGAACTGTGATATCGGAGATATCATGGAACTAGTACCAGAGAATACGAAATGAAGGAGGTGCGGGCATTGGCTGAACAAGCGCTGAAACAGGATGTTGCTGTTCCGGCAAAACCCATCTTGAAATGGGCCGGAGGTAAAACACAAATGTTAGGGGAGTTGCTTCCAAAAGTGCCGCCCTCTTACGGAAGATATATAGAACCGTTTTTTGGTGGAGGTGCAATGTTTTTTGCACTTCAACCTGAACAGGCTGTCATTGCGGATAGCAACCCTGAGCTTATCAATTTATATCGCCAAGTTGCTGACCATGTTGACGATGTAATTGATCAATTAAAAAAATATGAGAATACACCGGAAATGTTTTATGCAGTCCGAGGACAAGACTGGACAATGTTGCCTGAAGATGAAGCAGCAGCACGAACGATTTTCTTAAATAAGACATGCTTTAATGGTTTGTATCGTGTTAATAAAAAAGGACAGTTTAATGTTCCTTTTGGTAAATACAAAAACCCTAAAATTTGTGATGAAGATGGATTAAAAGCTGCATCTGAAGCATTGAGGAAGGCGGAGATTGTATGCGGCGATTATCTTCTTATCTTGGAACGCTATGCACAACCGGGAGATTTTGTATTTCTTGATCCACCTTATTTGCCTATCTCTGAATATTCGGATTTTAAAAGATACACCAAAGAA
>DWZQ01000016.1 GCA_019117485.1 Candidatus Agathobaculum intestinipullorum
CAAGAAAAGGCGGTACGCTACCCCTCCACGGGGCGCATACCGCCTTTTCTTGTTATCCAGCCCTCCGGCTGTATCGGTTGAGCAAAAGTCAGCATGGGATTGGTGTGGTATCTTTAATTATGTGAAACTCCAACCTCCCATTTACTGACCGCCTGTCGCGACACGCCCAGCGTGATTGCGAGGTCTTCCTGTGACAGGCTGCGCTTTTTGCGCAGATCGGTGATTTTTTCTCCCAGTGTCATGTTGCGTTACCTCCTTATTTGATGAGGCCATTATACCGAAAACTGTGGTAGCAGACCACCATGTCTGGTTGGAAATCGCGCAACCTGCGGTTGCGAATGAAAAAAACAGCGCGTTTTTGCGTCAAACGCGCTGTTTTTACTGTGCACTTCTCAGTAGCCGAGCGGCTCGCCAATCAGCACGATCTCGCAGCGCTCCATGCGTTGCGGCGGTCCCATGTGGATGACCATCGCGCGGCAGATACGCTCCGGGCTGCGGCAGTCGTGGCACTGGCCGTCGACTGCGCAGGGCGTTTTCTTGTTTAGCCGCTGTGCGTTTTTCGGCGCCGCAACGTTGCGTGCACGGTCGACCGCGCTTTGCAGGTCGGGGCACAGCTTGTTGATACCGCAGACAAAGATGCAGCGCTTCGGCCCGTACAGCGTGCCGGAGACACGGTTGCATGCACCGTCGATGTTGACGACTTCGCCGGTTTCGCTCAATGCATTGGCTGAACTGAGATAGATATCCGGCGTCTGGAAAAACTCACCGGGCGTGACCCAGTGCCAGTGTACGTCGGTGCTGCTGTCGAACGCGTCGGGCAGGCCGAGTTGCTGCAAGGTGATCGAGCCGCCAAGCGACACCGATTTGCCCGCACACGCTTCGGCCAGATAGCCGCGCGCGTCAGCGGCGGTCGGGAAGTAAGTAAAGCCAAAACCGCGCGAGGTAAACGCTTTGCAGATCGCGTCGACGGCCAGCGGGCCGCGCTCAAACAGCGGCAGTAGCTCGGCGGGGCTGTGCACGAGCGCGTCCGCGCCCGCCGCAGTCAGCTCTTCTGCCGGGCGGAACCCCCATGTTACACCGACGGCGGACAGGCCGGCGTTCTTCGCGGTCTGCATGTCGGTGGCGCTGTCCCCAATGTACAGCGTGGTCGTCGGGTCGCCGCCCAGTTCGCGCAGCAGTTGTAAGGTGCTTGTGGGGTCTGGCTTGCGCGGCGTATCCGGCCGCTCGCCATACGTTATCTGCACCAGATCGCCGAAAAAGTGACGGATCAGGCTTTTGGCAGCCAAGTCGTATTTGTTGGACAGTACGCCGACCGATACACCGGCTTTTTTCAGCTGCTTGAGCAGCGGCAGGATGCCGTCATACGGCTGGGTGCGGTTCATCATACGTTCGCCGTAAGCCGTGCGGAAATCGTCGAGACAGGTGTCGATCATGGCTTCGGTACGCTTTTCCTCGGGAATACAGCGTGTGACCAGATTGCGCACACCGTGGCCGACGCGCACGCGTGTTTCTTCCTCGGTTACGGCGGCAAAACCGTGCCGTAGCAGGGCATAGTTGACACTGTCGCACAGGTCGCCCAGCGTATTGAGCAGCGTGCCGTCCAGATCAAAAATGGCAGTGGTAATTTTCATGGTTCTTGTGATCCTTTATGTTGCGATTAGGCGCGCAGATAGGTCTGCGTAATCTCGCCCAGCATGGACGAAACCGTCGGGTTGAGCGCTTCGCGGCGCACGCGCCAGCGCCAGTTTTGGCCGCCGATCGTGGCGGGGGTGTTCATGCGCGCGTCTGCGCCAAGCGAGAGCAGATCTTGCAGCGTGGTCATCGCAATGCGCGCAGGCGACGCCCATACGCTCTTGATTGCGCTCCAGCCCATGGCCTCGCTGGTCGAAGTGCGCAGGTAGCGGTAAGCGAACTGCCGCTCGGGTTCGGTGCAGATGTCCATGATCTGCTCGCACACGGTCTGTGAGTCGTGCGTGGAGGTGTAGACGATGCTGTTGGGCACAAAGTTATGCGGCAGGTGCTCGTTATCGTAACCGGGCGTAAAGCCGAAGATCAGTACCTTCATGCCCGGATAGCCGCTGTCCGCGAGAAGTTCGCGTACTTCGTCGGTCATAACGCCCAAGTCCTCCGCAATCAGCGGAAGCTCGCCCAGTTCTTTCTTCATCGCGTCGAACAACTCCATGCCCGGCCCCTTGCGCCAGTGGCCCTTAACGGCAGTTTCCTCCGTCGCGCGCACCTCCCAGTAAGCCGCAAAGCCGCGGAAGTGGTCAAGACGGATGACGTCAAACAGCGCCATGTTGCTCTTCATGCGCCAGATCCACCATGCAAAACCCTCGGCACGGTGCGCGTCCCAGTCGTATACCGGGTTGCCCCACAGCTGGCCGGTTTCGGAATAGTAGTCGGGCGGTACCCCCGCGACTAGCTTGGGGCTTTTATCTGCCTTGAGCTTGAACAGATTGGGGTGCGTCCACACGTCGGACGAGTCAGCCGAAATATAAATCGGGATATCGCCGATGATCTGGATGCCGTGCTCGTTGGCATATTCGCGCAGCGCAGTCCACTGGGTGAAAAAGATGTATTGCAGGAAGATACGGAAGTCGATCTCATCCCGCAGTTCCTCGGTGACCTTTGCGAGCGCTTCGGGCTTGCGGTCGCGCACCGCCTTTTCCGGCCACATGTAGACCGGCATATGGTGGTACTTTTCTTCCTTGAGTGCCATGAACAGCGCGTAGTCGGGCAGCCAGTCGGCGTTTTTCTCGGTGAACGCGTCGATCTTTTTGCGCAGCTCATCGTCGACGCGGGAATAGGCTTTGCGGAACAGCGGCCAACGGGTATCGGCTAACTGCTCGAAGTCTGCCGTATCGGGCGAGGCTTCAAAGTCGCCGGACTTGACTTCATCCGCGGTCAGCAGCCCGTCCTCCACCAGAAGGTCTAAGTCGATCAGGTACGGGTTGCCTGCTGCTGCGGAAAAGCACTGGTAAGGCGAATCGCCAAAGCCGGTGTGGCCGAGCGGGAGCACTTGCCAGTAGGTCTGGTGCGCCGCGGCCAGAAAGTCAATGAATTCATAGGCAGTTTTGCCCATCGTGCCAACGCCGTGCGGCGAGGGCAGGGAAGTGACGTGCGCCAACACGCCGCTTGATCGTTTGAACATAGAGTCATCCCCCATTTGCGTATAGTGGTATTATAGCGTGAAAAATGGAAATTTGTCAATTTTTCTTGCCAAGCGTGTGCGGGCGGGATATAATAAAAAGGCTGAAAAATACACTGGATAAAGGGGAATTTGACGCATGAGAATGCGCAAAAAGAAAAATCTTGACATTCGTTTCGCCGCCTGCGCGGACGTGATGGCCTTTGAACCGAAAGAAAAACGCGGCAAATGGCGCGCTTTGTTCGGTAACGATCATCCGCTGCACGTTGAGATTGGCTGCGGGAAAGGACGTTTTGCTATCGGCATGGCAGAGCAGCACCCGGATATCAATTTCATTGCGGTCGAGCGGGAAGAAGGCGCGCTCATCATGGCGGCTGAACGCTGTCAGCAGCAGCCGCTTCCCAACCTGCGTTTTGTGTCATTTGATGCGGCAGAGTTGCGCGACGTGTTCGCGCCCGGCGAGGTCGACCGCATCTACCTGAATTTTTCCGACCCGTGGCCGCCCAACCGGCAACGTAAGCGCCGTCTGACATGGCGCGCCTATCTCGAGGTATATGACGAGATACTGAAGCAACAGGGCGATATCTGTTTTAAGACCGATAACCAGCGCTTTTTTGAGTGGACGCTCGCGGAGATCTGCCAGTTCGGTTGGTTAATCCAGAATATTTCGCTCGACCTGCACCATTCGGATTTCGAGGGCAATGTGATGACCGAGTACGAGGAGAAATTCTCGTCGGAAGGCGCGCGTATCTACCGGCTCGAGGCCAGACGCCGCTTGCCGGAGTTCTTGCGCAAGTGATAATCGAGTAAAAAGCGGCCGTTGGCCGCTTTTTTATTGCCGTGAGGAGCAGTGGTAAAATGGTTATTGACATACGTCAGAAATGTGCTATGATAGAAATATAACCGGCATATGCCGGAAATAAAACGGAGGCGCATTTCTATGAAAATTGCAGTAACCTACGAGGATGGGCAGATCTTCCAGCATTTTGGACACACCGCCCAGTTCAAAGTATATGAGGCGCAGGATGGGAAAATCCTTTCCTCGCAGATCGTTGACACCAACGGCAGCGGACACGGCGCACTGGCAGGATTCCTTGCGGCGCAGGGTGTGGATACGCTGATCTGTGGCGGCATCGGCGGCGGTGCGCAGATGGCGCTGGCTGAGGCGAATATCCGTCTGCTCGGCGGTGTGCAGGGCGATGCGGATGCGGCGGTCGAGGCGTTTTTATCGGGATTATTGGTGTACAATCCGGAAGTCAAGTGCAGCCACCACGAGCACCACGGGGAAGGGCATGATTGTGCGTCGCATGGCGACCATGCCTGTGGCGGCCACTGTCACGGTTAAACCATGCCCAGACCGAAAAAATGCCGCCGTGTGTGTGGGCTGCCGGTTTGCCGGGAGTTTGGCCCGCACGGAATTGGCTGCACGAGTGAGCCGGTCGTGCTCGGGCTGGATGAATTTGAGGTCATCCGACTGATTGATCGAGAGGGTTTGCAGCAGGAGCAGGCGGCCGCGCAGATGGGCGTTGCGCGCACAACCGTGCAGGCAATGTATAACGAAGCACGGCGCAAAATTGCGTCCTGTTTGGTGGATGGCAAAGCGTTGCGTATCGAAGGCGGTGATGTCGCAGTGTGTGAAAAGCGCGCGCAATGCGCGCGCGGCGGATGCTGTGGGCATCACGCCTGCGCAAAACAAAAACCGGAGGGCTGAACCCTCCGGTTTTCTTATTATAGTTTGGTGTAGCCGCGTGGGGTGACGATTGCGTCCAGCGGTACGCCTGCCGCGCAGGCAGGACAATTCTTGCCGCGCACAAAGTTATGGTAATGCGGGAAATCCTCGCCCGAGAACAGGCTAAACACCGGTTTGCCGTCAAGCTCGGTGATGTTGGAGAACAGTGCTGCATAACCAGCTACACGGCCGCCATAATATTCGATGCACTCGCGCGCCTGCGACAGCGTCTGGCCGGTCGATGCGGTGTTGACCATAATGAGCGCGTTGCGATGCTCGACCATCGGGTGCAGGTTATCTGCAAACATAAATTGGCCGTTGACATTGACATCCGGCTCGACAAGATAAATATTTTTGTTGGTGTTCATACTGCCTATGCCGGAACTCGCCAGCGCACGCGCCACATAGGCGCCGATGTACTCCGTGCCTTCCAGACAAAGCAGGGTATCAATGCTGACGCCAGAATAGCGGAAAGCGATGCTGCGCGCGGCTTCAATCGCCATAGCCATGTTGTGCTTGATCTCGGACATGTCAATATAGTAATTGATATGCGAGTGGTTGGTCGCAAAATGGCCCGGGATTGCGTCGGCATACAGGCGCGAATTGGAGTGGGAAACAATACGGATGGGTTGCTGCATAATCTGACCGCCTTTCTTCGTCCGGTATCGGTTGACAAGCCTATTATAGCGCAAATTCGCACGCAGGGCAAGAAAAAAGCCGGTAACAGGCCGCAAAGCATAAAAAACCCCGCCGCAGTACGGCAGGGTTTTGATGCAGATTAAAGAGCAGCCTTGGCCTTTTCTGCCAGTGCGGCGAACGCGGCCTTGTCGTTGACAGCCAGATCAGCGAGCATCTTACGGTTCAGATCGATGCCAGCCTTCTTCAGGCCGTTCATGAAGCGGCTGTAGTTCATGTCGCAGGTCTTGGCAGCAGCCGAGATGCGGGTGATCCACAGGCGGCGGAAGTCACGCTTCTTCTGCTTGCGGCCGATATAGGCATACTTCAGGCTCTTCATGACCGCCTGATTGGCGACACGGTAGTGGGTGGACTTGGCGCCCCAGTAGCCCTTGGCCAGACGCAGGATCTTCTTTCTTCTTTTGCGCGTCATCATTGCGCCCTTAACTCTTGCCATTGTGATTGCCTCCTATATGAAAGATATGTTGTTAACTTACTTGTACGGCAGCAGACGCTTGAGCTGCGCTACGTTGGTAGAATCCGCAAAGCCTTCCTTGCGGAGGTGGCGCTTGAGCTTGGTGTTCTTGCCGTGGCCATTGAGCAGGTGGCGCTTGCCAACATGGCCGCGCTTGAACTTGCCGTTCTTGGTTACGGAGAATCTTTTCTTGGCACCGCTGTGCGTTTTGATCTTAGGCATAAGGTTTACTCCTCTCTGATATTTGCGCGCAAAGCGCGTTTTGGTTTACTTGTCCTTAACGGGCGCCAGAAACATCAGCATCTGGCGGCCTTCGAGCTTGGGCTGCTTTTCCACCGTGCTGCATTCTGCGCACAGCTCCGCAAAGCGATGGAGCAGATCCTGACCGAGCGACGCGTGCGTGACCTCACGGCCGCGGAAGCGGACTGAAACCTTGACCTTGTCGCCATCCTTGAGGAAACGGCAGGCGTTTTTCACTTTGGTGTTCAGGTCGCCGACGTCGATATTCGGGGTCAGACGAATCTCTTTGATCTCCACGACGCGCTGATTCTTGCGCGCTTCCTTTTCGCGCTTGGCCTGCTCGAAACGGAACTTGCCGTAGTCCATAATTTTACACACCGGCGGCTTTGCCTGCGGGGCGATCTTAACCAGATCCATGCCCTTTTCTACGGCGATGTCCTGCGCCTGCTGGATGGGGACGATGCCGAGCTGCTGGCCGTCGTCGCCGATCAGGCGGACTTCCTTGTCGCGGATCTCTTCATTGATTTGATGTTCCATGCTGCTGATTGGTAAGCACCTCCAAACGATAAGTGGATAAGACAAAAAGAAAAAGGGGCGGCCAGAAACGACCGTCCTCCCAGAATAAACCGCAAAACCGCGCCAAAACAGCTTTGCGCCTTATAAACCCGTTTGCAACTGCTGCGGGTGAGGACATTGCCTTCTTCCTTGTTACCTGATAAACTATATCAGAAACCACAGACAAAGTCAAGGGTTTATTTTCTTATTTTTGGATGGTATGATAACGCCTACGGTATGCATACTATGACAGTACGGCATCTGAGAAAAGGCTTTACAAAACGGGTGTAATTTGTTATGCTTAAAGCAGGAAACCAAGTTTCCGCGCACTTGTGAAAAAGATAAGGAGGTGCCGGCACTGTGAGCGAAGAGTACGGCAACGATTTTGTCACGCTGATCGATGAGGAAGGCAACGAGGTCGAGTTTGAGCACATCGATACGGTGGAATATGAGGGTACGACCTATCTGGCATTCATCCCGGCGGAACTTTCCGTTGAAGAGGATGCGGAGGTTGTCATCATGCAGATCGTAGAGGAGGACGGCGAGGAAATGCTTGAGGCCGTCGAGGACGACGCCGTCGCCGATGCGGTGTTCAATCTTGTGATGGAGCGCGCCGAGGCGGAGATGGAGGAAGAATAATCCTCGCTTGCGGCACGGATTTTGTTAAATCCCTGCCCTGTGCGACAGCAGCCCTTTTTTAACCCACATTTTTAGTACGGGATTTCGGAAAGTTTTGGCATCGAGCAGCAGGCCTCCCGGGTATACACGGACGTTGGAAGCGCAGACATGCCAAACAGAAAACCCACCTGCATGATCGTGCAGGTTACTAATTGGGCTGCATCGGCAGGGCGGGGTATTTTTTACCATATGAATGTAAATATATGGAATTCAGTTGTTAATTTTGTGTAACTTTACAAGGATTTTGGTTGCTTTTTTTGCATAAGATGATATACTGTAACATAGAATAAACCAGAGGAGGTGGAAACCCATGAGACGTTTGCGCATTCCCCAGCAGCCCGACCGGCCGGATATCGACGACCTGATTTTCGGCGATGAACATGAGACGCATAGCGGTAAGTAAAACTTCGCTTACGGATATGTCCACGCAGGGCACGCATAGAGGATAAGATGCGGCCGCGTGGTTTTTTTATATCGATTTCCCGGAATACAGAGATAAGGGAGTTCCATTCATCATATGAAAAAATGTCTCGGCCAAAGGTAATGCCCGAAACGGTGATCCGTTTCGGGCATTTTTCATGCATTTTCCGGGAGGGAAGCGCGCAGGCGCTCTACTGCGGCCTGAAAGCGCGGCTCGCTACGGATCGGGTCGTAGGCTGCGTCCTCACGGATAGCACGCAGCGTCAGGCGGTGCGTTTCGGCAAGCTCGTTTGCGGTAGGCACATGGGTCTGTACGCCCGCAAAAAACGGATTTGTACGATAATCGAGTGTATAAGCTAGCCGTGCGCTGATATACTGCTCGAATAGGTCGAGCGCCTGCTCGGTGTTGCCCTCGTCCTGCGCGAGCATCAAACCGAGCATCAGGCCGTTTGAACGGTCGAGGGAAAATAACTCGTCAATCGCGCGGTAAGCGTCCCAATAGCGATGGGCAGAGGCAAAGTCCTTGCGCCGTCGTGCGGCGGTGGTCAGCGTCATCAGTGCGCTAAGCGTTTCGTGGACATGGGTCAGCAATTGCTTGCGGGAGAGCTGTTCGGCCTCGTCCAATCTGTTTTGCGCCAGTTGTAGGTTAATGCGGAGTACATCAGCATCGACCGGCTGCTTGTCAGGCAGGTTAACAATCAGCGATTCGGCCTCGGCGTACCGGCCGAGCATGGTCAGCGTGTTGATGCGCAGCAGCCGCGCGCCCAGCTTTTCGTTTTCTGCTTCGCTTTCGGCCTCGCCCTGCTCGAAAAGGGCAAGGCAGCGTGCGATCAGCGTTTCACTGGCTTGCTCGGGGTCATCGGCATGGGAAAGGGCGGATGCAAAAAAGTGAAAGTACAGCCCGCCGACCATAATTTTAAGCTGGCTGCAGGAGGGATACTCGCGCAGAACGGCTTCTGCTTCCTGCTGTCCGGTGGAAAAACCTTGCTTGTCGAAGATGGTGCGCAGACGTTTGCAGATCTGATGCAGTTCTTCATTTGAAGGGGCGGGGTGGAAGTCGAGAAGCGCATCCACGGTCAAGCCAAGCGCACGGGCGAGCGGCGGCAGCAGCGTGATGTCCGGGTAGCTGGCGGCGGTCTCCCATTTGCTGACGGCCGCAGCCGATACGCCGATCTGCGCGGCCAGTGCCTCCTGCGTCAGCCCTTTGGCGTGCCGTGCGGCGAGGATTGTGTTTCCGATACAAAGTTCCATAGTGCTCATCCTTTATCACAGCGTTGCAAAAGGCCTTTTGTACTTTTATCTTATCACGGGATGACGGGGGGCGCAATGGAGGCAAGGTTTAACTGCTGGTCGAAAAAATCAACCGGCGGTTAAAAAAGCAGCACCGCATGGTGCGGTGCTGCCCAAAATCAGGTGCCGAAATACGAGAAGTGCATGTAATCGCGCTTGCTGCGCCACGCATTGCCGCCCCACAGGAAACCATGACTGATAAACGCGTTGTATACGTCGCCGCCCTCGGGGATGGAGTAGGGGTCTTCGCCGGGTAGCCAGTAGGAACCGGTCGTCGGCGTCAGCGAACCATCTTCGTTAATGGTCGCTTCCATGTTTTCTTCCCAGTTGATATCGACTGCGGTGCCCTGCGAATGTTCGCCCGTGCGCCACGAATAGCAGCCTACATCCTTGATCGGGAACTGCTCGCTGCCGTTGTAGATCTCCTCAAAGATGGACTCGTAGATCGCGGCAAGGTTGCGGTTGACCTGTAAGTACGCTGTGCCGGAGGTTTTGGTGCCATCCTCCTGCAGCCGCCAAACCGGCACGGAGATCTCGACCATGTTGGCTTCGGCTTCCTCGGCAGTCTGGTATTTCTGGCCGCCAACGCCGTAGACCAGTTCCATCTTTTCTTCGTCGGTCAGCGACAGCGTGGAATCCGGGTCAAAAGAGGGGATGTCGGGCGTGTCCGGCTCGGATGGCGTTTCGTCCGGCGTGACCTGTGGGCCTTCGGGGTCGACAGTGCCCTCGAACGTGGTGCAGAACCGGCTGGCCATAATCAGCGCCTGCTCGCGCGTAGCGGTGCCGTCTGGTGCAAGCACGGTTGCGTTGTTTGCCGAGGAAATGCCGTTGACAACCGTGTAATCAACCATGGTGACCATGGCATCCACTGCGTAATCTTTAATGTCAGGCACATCCGGGTAATCCTCGATGCAGGCGTCGCCCGCGATGGCGGGTGCTTCGATACCGGCGGCGTCCAGTACATTGTACAGCATTACGCACAGGTCTTGTCGCTGGATGCTGGCATCCGGGTCAAATATGCCGTCGCCGCGGCCGCTGACCAGACCAAGCTCAAACGCGGCAACCACATTCGGGTCGTCGCAGTCGCGGAAGGGGTGTTTGCCCGAGGCGAATACCGCCTTTCCGCTGACCGCCTTATAGGCGTTGACAGCAATACCGCAGAATTCGGCGCGGGTAATCTCGCCGTTGGCAGCGCGCGAGGCGAGGGAACTGGGCATCAGCCCTGCGTCCTGCGCGGCGGCAACACCCTCCTGTGCCCATGCGGATACATTGGATAGCGCGCCAGCCTGCGGCACGGCCAATGCAGCCAGCAGCGCGAGCGTGCTTGCACGGCGGAGAATAGGATGTGACATAACAAAGGGCCTCCTTGGGAAATGGTTTGGATCGGGAATTTTTGTGGAACCAAGCTTGTGAAATGGTGGAAATTCTTCGCAGAGCAGGAACTTATTCACAATATCCACAAGGTTTTCCACAAAGCCTGTGCATAAGGCAAAGCTACGCCGCAGCATTTATGTGCTGCGGATATGGTTCGGTATGTTTTCGGTTATCCGGATACAGCGCGGTCGAGCGTGCGGTATTGCAGCGCTTCGGCAAGGTGCTCGGCTTGGATTACCGGGTTGCCCGCCAGATCGGCGATCGTACGCGCTACGCGCAATACGCGGTCGTGCGCACGCGCAGTCAAACCCAGCCGCTCAAACGCGGCGGCAAACATGGCCTGCGCATCCTCGGATAGCGGACAGCAGTCGGCGAGTTGCGCGGGAGATAACATGGCGTTGCACACGTCCGCGCCCTGCCGAGCATATTGCACCGCGCGCGCAGCCAGCACGCGCGTGCGGATAGCGGCAGAAGGTTCTTCGGCAGCTTGTCCGCGTGCGGCGAGCGCCGCGTATTCGACCGGCTGTACCGCGACCTGCAAGTCGATGCGGTCAAGCAGCGGACCGGACAGCCGCCGCAGGTATTGCTGCACAGACGCTTTTGAGCAGGTACAGCGGCCGGTGCCGTACCAGCCACAGCGGCAGGGGTTCATCGCTGCGATCAGTTGGAAGCGGGCGGGATAAGTAACTTGTCCCGCCACGCGGGAGATCGTGACCGTACCGTCCTCAAGTGGTTGGCGCAGCGTTTCGAGCACATCCCGGTGAAACTCCGGCAGCTCGTCCAAAAATAGAACGCCGTGGTGCGCCAGCGAAATTTCGCCCGGCGTGGGCAGGCGATTGGCCGTGCCCGCGCCACCCGCCAGCGCGGCGGCTGAGGTGGTATGATGCGGGGAGCGAAAGGGCCGCGCGTTGCGCGCGACAGCCTCCTGTCCGCGGCCAATGGCCGACCAGATGCGGATGACATCCAACCGTTCGCTATCCGACAGCGGGGGCAGGATGGAGGGGAAACACTTGGCCATCATACTCTTGCCTGATCCGGGCGAACCGGAAAGCAGGATATTGTGCCCGCCGGCGGCGGCGATTTCAAGCGCGCGCTTGACCGCGTGTTGCCCCATGACGTGTGCAAAGTCAGGCGCATCGTCCGGCGAGGGCGGCGCCTCGGATGGGGGACAGGGTGGTAGTGCTGCGCGACCGGCAAGATGGTCGAACAGGGCGGGGAGGTTGGGTACGGGCAGCACGGTAATGCTCGTGGCGTACGCTGCCTCCTGCGCGTTCTGCGCGGGGACATAAACCGCCTGAAACCCTGCGTCGCGCGCGGCCAGCGCCATGGATAGCGCGCCGCACACCGGGCGCAATTCGCCGGTCAGCGATAATTCGCCGAAAAAGACTGCGTCCTGCGGCAGGGCGTTGATTTCGCCTGCGGCAGTCAAAATAGACAGCAGGATTGGAAGGTCATAGGCTGTACCCGCTTTGCGAGTGTCCGCCGGGGCGAGGTTGACCGTCAGGCGGGAGACCGGCCAGTCGTAGGAGCAGGCTTTGACAGCCGCTCGAACGCGCTCGCCTGCTTCGGCAACCGCGCCGGTTGGCAGGCCGACTACGTCCAGCCTCGGCAGGCCGCTGGAAAGCAGGCACTCGACCGTGACGATATAGCCGTCAATGCCGCGCATGCCGGCGGAAAAGACGCGCGCAACCATGTCATCCCTCCTGATATTGGATTTTTCCCTGTATACTACTATACAACAAAATGCGTGATAAAGCAATCTAAAACGGCAGCTGCAAAGCAAATGTAACATTTTTTGCATGGTACGGAACAATTGTTTCACAGATGAGAAATTCTTGTAATTCATCGGGGAATTGTTACGAAAATGTCATATTTGGTGTTTACATTTTTGGTCAGGAGTGATAGAATAAAAGCGGCCGGTGCAGACGGTTTTTTCCTGCGCCGTAAAGACGGTGGGAAAGGCCACGCACCCCCTTCAGCATGTTATAACTGAATAGGAGGATATAAACATGGCAAGAAAGATGAAGTCCATGGACGGTAACACCGCTGCGGCACATGTATCGTATGCGTTTACCGAGGTCGCGGGTATCTATCCGATCACCCCGTCCAGCCCCATGGCAGACAGCGTTGACCAGTGGGCGGCCGCAGGTCAGAAAAACATTTTCGGTACGACCGTTAAGGTTATCGAAATGCAGTCCGAGGCGGGCGCTGCGGGCACGGTGCACGGCTCGCTGGCTGCGGGCGCGTTGACCACGACCTACACTGCGTCTCAGGGCCTGTTGCTGATGATCCCGAACATGTACAAGATCGCAGGCGAACTGCTCCCCTGTGTATTCCATGTTTCGGCCCGTACGGTAGCGTCCCATGCGCTCAACATCTTTGGCGACCATTCTGACGTTATGGCTTGCCGTCAGACCGGTTTCGCTATGCTGGCCGAGACCAATCCGCAGGAAGTAATGGATCTGGGTGCTGTTGCGCATCTGGCAACCATTAAGTCCCGCGTTCCGTTCATCAACTTCTTCGACGGCTTCCGTACCTCCCACGAGATCCAGAAGATCGAGGTTTGGGATTACGAAGACCTGAAGGAAATGTGCGATATGGACGCAATTGAAGCGTTCCGCGCGCGCGCCCTCAATCCGGAGCACGCTATGATGCGTGGCTCGCACGAGAACGGCGACGTATTCTTCCAGCACCGCGAGGCCTGCAACAAGTACTATGATGCAGTTCCGGAAGTGGTAGAGGAGTACATGGGCAAGGTTAACGCCAAGCTCGGCACCAATTACCAGCTGTTCAACTACTATGGCGCAGCTGACGCTGACCGCGTAATCATCGCGATGGGCTCGATCTGCGACGTAGCGGAAGAAGTCATTGATTACCTCAACGCACACGGTGAGAAGGTTGGCCTTGTCAAGGTTCGCCTGTACCGTCCGTGGCGTGCGGACAAGCTGCTTGCCGCTATCCCGGAGACCGCTAAGAAGATCGCGGTTCTCGACCGCACCAAGGAGCCGGGCGCACAGGGCGAGCCGCTCTACCTCGACGTTGTCACCGCGCTGGCTAACGCTGGCATCACCGATAAGACCGTCATCGGCGGCCGTTACGGTCTGGGTTCCAAGGACACCCCGCCGTCCTCCGTCTTTGCGGTATATGAGGAGCTGACCAAGGCTGAGCCGAAGCGCCAGTTCACCATCGGCATCAACGACGACGTGACCTACCTGTCGCTCGAGGAGAAGCCGGCACCGAACACCGCTGCGGAAGGCACGACCGAGTGCAAGTTCTGGGGTCTGGGCGGCGACGGTACTGTCGGCGCGAACAAGAACTCCATCAAGATCATCGGCGACCACACCGATAAGTTCGTACAGGCGTACTTCCAGTACGACTCCAAGAAGACTGGCGGCGTAACCGTATCGCACCTGCGTTTCGGTGACAAGCCGATCAAGTCCCCCTACTACATCAATAAGGCTGACTTCGTTGCCTGCCACAACCCGTCCTACATCACCAAGGGCTTCCCGATCGTTCGCGACGTAAAGCCGGGCGGCGTATTCCTGATCAACTGCCAGTGGACGCCGGAGGAACTCGACCATCATCTGGCCGCTTCCGAAAAGCGTTACATTGCCAAGAACAATATCCAGCTCTACACGATCAACGCGATCGACCTCGCGATTGAGATCGGCATGGGCAAGCGCACCAACACCATTCTGCAGTCCGCTTTCTTCACGCTGGCTAAGGTTATGCCGCAGGAAGAAGCCATTGGCTACATGAAGGATGCTGCCACCAAGTCCTACCTGAAGAAGGGTCAGGATATTGTTGATATGAACCACAAGGCCATCGACGCCGGCGCTACCGCGTTCGTCAAGATCGACGTTCCGGCTGCTTGGGCGGACGCTGCCGACAAGGCGGACGACCGCGACCTGCAGGGCCGTCCCGAAGTTGTCAAGATGGTCAAGGACGTTATGGAGCCGATCGGCCGCATGGACGGCGACTCCCTGCCGGTATCCGCGTTTGCGGGCGAGCATGTTGACGGCTCCTTCGAGCACGGCGCTGCCGCTTACGAGAAGCGCGGCGTAGCCGTTACCGTTCCGGCGTGGAATCAGGATACCTGTGTACAGTGCAACCAGTGTGCTTATGTCTGCCCGCACGCGACCATCCGTCCGTTCGCGCTGACCGAGGAAGAGGCTGCTGCTGCGCCGGCATCGACCAAGATCGTCGACATCAAGGCTGGCAAGGGCAAGGGCGTTTACAAGTACACGATGGTCGTTTCTCCGCTCGACTGCATGGGCTGCGGCGTATGCGTTGGCGTGTGCCCGACCAAGTCCCTCACCATGGTTCCGCAGGAGCAGGAAGCTGCCCAGCAGGATGCGTTCGATTACTGCGTAGCCAAGGTTTCCGAGAAGGCCGACATGATCTCGACTGCTTCCGTCAAGGACAGCCAGTTCAAGAAGCCGCTGCTTGAGTTCTCCGGCTCGTGCGCAGGCTGCGCCGAGACCTCTTACGCCCGCCTGATCACGCAGGTTTGCGGCGACCGTATGTATATCTCCAACGCGACCGGTTGCTCGTCCATCTGGGGCGGCCCGGCTGCTACCAGCCCGTACACCGTTGACAAGGACGGCCACGGCCCGGCTTGGGCGAACAGCCTGTTCGAGGACAACGCGGAGCACGGCCTCGGTATGTACTATGGCCAGCTGGCTATCCGTGAGCGCCTGATCTCCAAGCTCGAAGAGATGGCTGCTGCGGACGCGACCCCGGCTGAGACCAAGGACGCCATCGCCAAGTTCATGGAAACCAAGGACAATGGCGCTGCTAACGCAGAGCCGGCCAAGGCTCTGGTTGCTCAGCTCGAGAAGGGCGCGGCTGCTGGCTGCGACGCTTGCAAGTCTGTTCTGGCGCACAAGGAATACCTCGCTAAGAAGTCCGTCTGGATCTTCGGTGGTGACGGCTGGGCTTATGATATCGGTTTCGGCGGTCTGGATCACGTCCTCGCTTCCGGTCAGGATGTCAACGTTATGGTATTCGATACCGAGGTTTACTCCAACACCGGCGGTCAGGCTTCCAAGGCGACCAACATCGGTGCGGTAGCACAGTTTGCTGCTTCCGGTAAGACCACCAAGAAGAAGAGCCTTGCTGAAATTGCTATGAGCTACGGCTATGTTTACGTTGCCCAGATCGCGATGGGCGCGAACATGAACCAGACCCTCAAGGCGATTGCCGAGGCAGAAGCTTATCCGGGCCCGTCCCTCATCATCGGCTATGCTCCGTGCGAAATGCACTCCATCAAGGGCGGCATGACCAACTGCCAGGCCGAGATGAAGAAGGCTGTCGACTGCGGTTACTGGAACCTGTTCCGCTTCAACCCGCAGCTGGCTGAGGAAGGCAAGAATCCGTTCATCCTTGAGTCCAAGGAGCCCAAGACGGAGGATTACCGCAAGTTCATGATGAACGAGGCGCGTTACTCTGCGCTGACCCGTTCGTTCCCGGATCGTGCGGAGAAGCTGTTCAGCGAATCCGAAGTCGAGTCCACCAAGCGCTACGCGCATCTGCAGCGTCTGCAGGCTCTGTACGCTCCCGAGGCATAAAGAGCAGCGCAAAGCCACTTTTTCCAATCAAAAAACCGCCCGCGGATTTCCGCGGGCGGTTTTCTTATGATAGGGGATAGGGATTAGAACAGGCGAATCTGCTCGTCAGCCAAATTGACGATTTCCAGACCGCGCTGTCGCGCCATGCGCACGGTTTGGGCGGTGCCGCCAGGCTGACCATCAAAGTAGCAGATCAGCAGCGCGGACGACTCGACCATAAAGCGGTTGCGGGCAGCGTAGCAGCCCGCATAGTAGTGGCGTGAGAGCGAAAATACGCGGTCTGCTGCGAGCAGGCATCGGTTAAAACTGCGCTTCCATAGTGGGGGATATCGGTCGGCCTGTTGGTCAAAGGGAATGGCACAGCACAGCTGCACAGGGAGGTGCTCTCGTGCACGCAGTACGGCTTCCGCCGCCCACAGGTCGAACCCGGTTGACATCCCGGACAGGAAAGCAGTATAACCCTGTGCGGCGGCATCTACGATGGCGCGGTCAAGCGTTTGGGCTAAGGTGTTGGCGCGAGGATCGTTTGCCGGAAAAGGCATTTTTTCGGCACGATAGCCGGAAAAACAGCAGGTTACGGCACGGTCGGAATCCATAGACATCCCTCCAACAAAGAACAAATGTTCTATTTTCAACAGTATACACCCGTGGGCGGTAAAACGCAAGTTGTAAAACACAAAAAAAGCTGGTACAATAAGAAAAAACAGCTGCGCATTGGGAAAGGAGGGCGCCATGAACGGACAAAACCGCGTTGTTTATCTGATTAAGCGCATGGTGTACCGCTATTTTTCCGACGGCATCCCACAGGCGGCGGCTGAACTGTCGTATTTTCTGCTGTTTTCCATGTTCCCGCTGCTGATGTTTATCAACGCGCTTCTGGCACGGTTGAACCTGTCAATTGAGAGCATTGAGACCGTGCTCGACATGCTGCCAAAGACGTTGCAGCAACTGATCGTATCCTATCTGGATCAGTTGGCCGCCACGCCGCCGGTCAGCCCCATGCTGATCGGTATTGCGCTGACGCTGTATTTCCTGTCGCGCGCTGTGCGCTCGATGATGCGCACGGTCAACGACATTTATCATGTGGAGGTAGCGCGCGGCATGGTGCGTGATGTGCTGATCTCGTTTGGCATCACGGCGGGTTTTCTGGTGTCGCTGGTGTGCAGCTTTGTGTTGGTCGTTGCGGGCAACACGATTATCCGCTTGTTACCACAGATGTTCCCGATCCCGCAGCCTGTACTGGATTTCACACATGACACCGGTTATCTGGTTATCATCCCGTTTATTTTTGTGTTTCTGCTGCTGTTTAACCGTATCGTGCCAAATCTGCACCTTAAGTTCCGGGAGGTTTGGCCGGGGGCACTGTTTTCACTGGTGGCATGGCTGTTGGTTTCATGGGCGTTCTCGTTTTATGTGGATAACATGGCGAGTTATTCGGTGCTGTATGGCTCATTGGCAGCAATCATCGTATTGATGTTGTGGCTGTACTTTGTGAGCATGATCCTGTTGATGGGGCCGCAGCTGAACCACACGCTGGTGGTCATGCGGCTATACCGTATGGAAAACCAGAAACACATGGACTGAGGTATTTCGTCCCCACAGGGACAAAAGAGATAAGGAGGACAAGAAAATGAAAGTAGTAGCGATCAACGGCTCGCCGCGCAAGGGCGGCAACTGTGCTCAGATGCTTGAAGTGCTCGGCAAGGTGCTGGAGCAGCAGGGCATCGAGTTCGAAGTCTGCCAGCCGGGTGCAAAGGTGCACCCGTGCATGGCGTGCTATCACTGCCTGAACAACAATACCCTACGTTGTGTGCAGAATGACGACGGTGTCAATGAGATTATCCAAAAGTGCATTGAGGCGGATGGTATTGTGCTGGCTTCTCCGGTCTATCACGGCGGCATTGCGGGCAGCATGAAGTGCGTGATGGATCGTATCATGCTTGCGGCCTGCTGCGGTGAAAACCAGTTCCATCACAAGGTTGGTGCGGCGCTGTGTACGCTGCGGCGCTCAGGCGGCATGGAAACCTATCAGCAATTGCTCGGCCTGATGGATGCGATGGAGATGGTGCTGGTCACCTCGGACTACTGGAACGCTGTGCACGGTGCGGAAATCGGCGAGTGCAAACAGGATGTTGAGGGTGTCGAGGTCATCGAAAAGCTCGGCCGCAATATCGCGTGGATGCTCAAGGTGATTGACAAGGCAGGCATTGAGCCGCCGGAGACCCACCACCGCACGATGTTCAACTACATCCGATAATCGAAAAGGGAAGGCGTATGCCTTCCCTTCTGTTTTTGTGTTTTGTGGTAAATTTTGCACGCCTCGCTGTGAAAATTCACAGAATATTCACAGGATGTAACCGAATTGACGTTGAAGCCTTGCGGTTTTCCCGATACAATAAATACATGGGATAGTATATGTTGGAAAGGGATGGATACCATATGATCGTTGAGCATGATATTTTACAGGTCACGCCGCGGGTGGAAGCACTCGCCGCCCTCTGTGCAAAGCACGACCGCATTGATGCCGCGTTATACAAGGAGTTTGACGTTAAACGTGGGCTGCGTGACTTGAACGGCGAGGGTGTGCTGGCCGGGCTGACCAATGTGTCCGACATCATCTCGAAAAAAGAGATGGACGGCAAGCTGATACCCTGCGATGGCGAGTTGTATTATCGCGGTATCAAGATCAATGATCTGGTACATGGTTTTATGAAAGACGGCCGCAAGGGTTACGAGGAGGTTGCCTATCTGCTGTTATTCGGCGAGCTGCCGGATGCGGTACGGCTGAGCGATTTCAAAAACCTGCTTGCGCAGGGGCGCACCTTGCCGACCAATTTTACGCGTGACGTTATCATGAAAGCACCGACGCATGATATGATGAACAGCCTGTCGCGCAGTGTGTTGACGTTGGCCTCCTACGATAACAACGCGGATGAGATCACGCTGCCCAATGTACTCCGGCAATGCCTGATGCTGATTTCCGTGTTCCCAATGCTCGCAGTATATTCCTATCACGCGTATAATCACTATGAGTGCGGCAACAGCTTGTATATCCACTATCCGTCGGACAGCCTTTCGACCGCTTCGAATTTTCTGCGCATGCTGCGACCAGACATGCAGTACACGCCGCTGGAGGCGAGCGTGCTCGACCTTGCGTTTGTATTGCACATGGAGCACGGTGGCGGCAACAACTCGTCGTTTACGACCCATGTGGTCACGTCATCCGGCACCGATACCTATTCCGCAATCTCGGCGGCGCTTGGTTCGCTTAAAGGACCAAAACACGGCGGCGCGAATTATAAGGTTGTGCAGATGTTCGAGGAATTAAAGCGCAGCGTTACAGACCCGACAGACGAGGATGCGGTAGCTGATTATCTGGCGCGTTTGCTGCGGCGTGAGGCGTTCGACCAAAAGGGATTGATTTACGGCATGGGCCATGCGGTGTACTCCATCTCTGATCCCCGCGCTGAGGTATTCAAGTCCTTTGTCGGCCAGTTGGCGCATGAAAAGGGAAGGGACGCAGATTTTGCGCTCTATTCGCTGGTCGCGCGGCTTGCGCCTGAGGTCATTGCACATGAGCGCCATATTTATAAAGGCGTTTCGGCAAATGTGGATTTTTATTCTGGTTTTGTGTACTCCATGTTGGGCTTGCCGCCCGAGTTGTATACGCCGGTATTTGCGATTGCGCGTATTGTTGGCTGGAGCGCGCACCGGTTGGAGGAGCTGGTCAACACGGACAAGATCATTCGTCCTGCCTACCGCTGTGTGCAGTCGGCAGTACCATATATGTCACTCAAGGATCGTTAATCAAAAAGCCCCGGAACTGTCGTTCCGGGGCTTTTGCTTATGCAGTGGTTACTCGATGTCCAGCGCATCTTTGACCTTATTCCAGAAGCTTTTGCGTTTGCTTTGATTGTCATCGGTAGAATTTTCCTCAAACTCACGCAGTAACCGCTTCTGCTTTTCGGAAAGGTTTCTCGGCACTTCGATGCTGACACGGACATACTGGTCGCCGCGACCGCGGCCGTTTACGTTCTGGATGCCCTTGCCTTTCATGCGGAATACCGTGCCGGTTTGTGTACCTTCTGGCACCTTGTATTCGACACGGCCGTCGATGGTTGGCACTTGCAACGTGTCGCCCAGAGCGGCCTGCGCAAACGAGATCGGGATGTCGATATAGACATCCTGTCCTTCGCGGGAGAAGATCGGGTGCGGCCGGATGGAAATGGTTACGAACAGGTCGCCGGCCGGGCCACCGTTGACGCCCGCATTGCCCTGTCCACGCTGCTGGATGGACTGGCCTTCGTCGATGCCGGCCGGGATATTGACCTTAAATTTGCGCGCCTTGCGCACACGGCCTGCACCGCCACACTTGCTGCACGGCTTTTTGATGATCTTGCCTGTGCCGCGGCAGTTCGGGCAGGCGCCCTGCGTCTGGAACATGCCGAGCGGTGTGCGCTGGGTCTGCGTCACAGTGCCGGTACCGCGGCAGTTTGCACAGGTTTCAGGACTTGTGCCTTTCGCCGCACCTGTGCCACCGCATTCGTCACAGGTTTCGACACGGTTGATGGAAATCTCCTTTTCGCAGCCGAATGCTGCTTCCTCAAACGACAGGATCACATTCTGTCGGATGGATTCGCCGCGCTGCGGCGAATTGCGGCGCGACGAGCGGCCGCCGCCAAAGCCGCCGCCGAAGAACGAGCCAAACAGGTCGCCCAGATCGCCCATGTCAAAGCCGCCGAAGCCGCCTGCGCCAGCGCCGTCGCCATAGCTCGGGTCGACGCCTGCAAAGCCAAATTGGTCGTACTTGGCACGTTTATCCGCGTCGGACAGCACTTCGTATGCCTCGTTGACTTCCTTGAAATTATCGGCCGCTTCGGGATTGTCTTTGTTCAGGTCAGGGTGGTACTTGCGGGCAAGACGGCGATAAGCTTTTTTCAAATCGTCTTCGCTCGCGTTTTTCTGTACGCCCAGCACCTCATAATAGTCTCTTTTGTCAGCCATACTGATCCCTCAACTAACGGAAAATGACATGCCGCAGGGCGGAACGGAAACCGTCCCGCCCCACGCGGCATGGAAATTACTTGTTCTGGTCGTCGTCCTTGACTTCGGTGAAGTCTGCGTCGACGAAATCGCCCTGCGGGCCTGCGCCTGCGCCCGGCTGGCCGCCCATGTTCGGGTCGCCCTGCGGCGCCTGCTGCTGGTAGATCTTGCCGGCCAGATCGCCGAACTTCTTGGAGAGGTTCTCGGTAGCCATCTTGATCATTTCGGTATCGGTGCCCTTGAGTGCTTCCTTGACCTTGTCGATCTCAGCCTGCACGCCGCTCTTTTCGTCGGCAGACAGCTTATCGCCCAGATCGGTCAGTGCCTTTTCGGACTGGAATACCAGCTGCTCGGCGTTGTTACGGATCTCAACAGCTTCCTTGTTCTTCTTATCCTGCTCTGCGTACTGCTCGGCCTCGTGCATCGCCTTGTCGATCTCCTCCTGAGACAGGTTGGTCGACGCGGTGATCGTGATCTTCTGCTCCTTGCCGGTGCCCAGATCCTTAGCCGATACGTTTACAATGCCGTTGGCGTCGATGTCGAAGGTAACTTCGATCTGCGGTACGCCGCGCGGAGCCGGAGCGATGCCGTCGAGGGTGAAGCGGCCGAGCGTCTTGTTACCGGCGGCCATTTCTCGCTCGCCCTGCAATACATGGATCTCAACGGACGGCTGGTTGTCGGCTGCGGTCGAGAAGATCTGGCTCTTCTTGGTCGGGATGGTGGTGTTGCGCTCGATCAGCTTGGTGCATACGCCGCCGAGGGTCTCAATGCCGAGCGACAGCGGGGTAACGTCGAGCAGCAGCACGTCCTTGACCTCGCCGCCAAGCACGCCGCCCTGGATGGATGCGCCGATCGCAACGCATTCGTCGGGGTTGATGCCCTTGAAGCCTTCCTTGCCGGTGATGCCCTTAACCGCTTCCTGTACGGCCGGGATACGGGTCGAACCGCCGACCAGCAGTACCTTGGACAGGTCGGATGCAGACAGGCCGGCGTCGCTCATCGCCTGACGTACCGGGCCCATCGTGCGCTCAACGAGGTCGGCAGTCAGTTCGTTGAACTTGGCGCGGGACAGCGTCAGCTCGAGGTGCTTCGGGCCGGTAGCGTCCGCAGTGATATACGGCTGGTTGATCGAGGTCTGGGTCATGCCGGACAACTCGATCTTGGCCTTCTCAGCAGCTTCCTTCAGGCGCTGCATGGCCATCTTGTCGCTAGACAGGTCGATGCCGTTGGAGTTTTTGAACTCCTTTACCATCCAGTCGATGATGCGCTGGTCGAAGTCGTCGCCGCCGAGGTGGGTATCGCCTGCGGTGGACAGAACTTCCAGAACGCCCTCACCGATGTCGAGGATGGAAACGTCGAACGTGCCGCCGCCGAGGTCGTATACCATGATCTTCTGCTCGGATTCCTTATCGACGCCGTAAGCCAGCGCAGCAGCGGTCGGCTCGTTGATGATACGCAGCACTTCGAGGCCTGCGATCTTGCCAGCGTCCTTGGTTGCCTGACGCTGAGAGTCGGAGAAGTAAGCCGGAACCGTGATGACTGCCTGCGTTACCGGCTGGCCGAGGTATGCTTCCGCGTCCGCCTTCAGCTTTTGCAGGATCATTGCGGAAATCTCCTGCGGGGAGTAGGGCTTGCCGTCGATGTTGACGCGGTAGTCCGAACCCATGTGACGCTTGATGGAAATGATGGTGCGGTCGGCGTTGGTGACGGCCTGACGCTTCGCGACCTGGCCGACCATGCGCTCGCCGTCCTTGGAGAACGCAACGACAGACGGTGTGGTGCGCGCGCCTTCCGCGTTAGGGATAACAACGGCTTCGCCGCCCTCCATAACGGATACGCAGGAATTGGTTGTACCGAGGTCGATACCAATGATTTTGCCCATGATTGATAGCACTCCTTTATGATAACTGTATGTTTTGCAATAGGATTAGTTGGCCACTTTCACCATCGCGTGGCGGATGACCTTGTCGCCGATCTGGAAGCCCTGCTGGAACACTTCAGCGATTTGATTCTCGCCGAATGCCTCGTCCTCGACGTGCATGACTGCGTTGTGGAAATTGGGGTCGAATGCCGTACCGGCAGATGCCTCGATCATCGTGACGTTGATGCCCTTAAAGCTCTCGACCAACTGGGTCATAGTCAGCTCAACGCCCTTTTTGTATTCCGCATCGGCTGTTTCGGCCTTGACCGCGCGTTCAAGATTGTCGTAGGTCGGTAGTAGCGCCTTGACCGCGTGGCTGACCGCGTCGTTATACGCCTGCTCGCGCTCGCGCTGACTACGCTTGCGGAAATTGTCGTACTCGGCTGCCAGACGCAGGAACCGATCATTGACTTCCTCAAACTTGGCCTTCAAGTCCTCGGTGGGCTGGGGGGCGGACTGCTCGGTTGCAGCCGCTTCGGCCGTCGTTTCGGTTGCCTGCTCGGCGACTTCCTGTTCAGTTTCGGCCGCTTCAGGCTGTTTCTTTTTGCTCATGTTGATTTGATGCCTCCGTTTACAGGGAACGTATTAGTTCTCGTCTTTTTCGTCTAAAAAGGTCTCCGCAATCAGCCGGTTCAGGCCCTTGGCAAAGCGGCTGAGCTGAGCGGACAGTTTGGCGTAATCCATGCGGGTTGGACCGACAATGCCGATCATGCCTTGACCGATCGTGCCGATATCATATTTTGCGTAGATTGCCGAGGTTTCACGCAGCGGATTTGCCCCGTTTTCCGGCCCGATGAAAAATTGGATGCCGTCGATCTTGCGGGTCGCAGGCAGCAGGTGCTTGCGGTCATCTTCCATGTAATCGAGCAGCGCTTGCGCTTTGTGCAGGTCGCGGTACTCGGGGAAGCGCAATAGCTTGTTCGTGCCTTCGAGAAAGACCTTTTGATCGCTTAGCTCCTCAATCAGCTCGGCAACATATTCGGCCACTGGCGCCAGCAGCGCAGAAAGGCCGGCAGCACGCCGCACGATGTCAAAGCGTTCGGCCGTGATGTGGCTGAGCGGCAGGCCGGTCAGCGTCTGATTGAGCACATAGGTTAAAAGCTCCGCTTCGTCTTTGGAAACGTCCGCCATCGTGCGCACCATTTTGTTTTTCACCGTACCCGAATCCGTGACGACAACGATGACAAAATTCATTTTGTCCACCGCGATAATCTCGAATTGCCGGATGGAGATTTGGGTCAGCGCAGGTGTGATCGCAACCGAGGCATAGTTGGTCAGGCTGGAAATCAACCGGCCGGCCTCTTGGATCAGGCGGTCGAGTTCGCGCACTTTGGTACGCAGCATGGGCTGCAAGGCGGCATCCTCGTCCTCGCCCGTGTCTGCAGGCTGCTCCATCAATTCGTCGACATACAGACGATAGCCCTGTGGCGACGGGATGCGTCCGGCGGAGGTGTGCGGCTTTTCCAAATAGCCCATTTCCTCCAGTTCGCTCATCTCGTTGCGGATGGTAGCGGAGGAAAAGGGGAGCGCGTGCCCTTCGGCCAGCGCTTTGGAGCCGACCGGTTCGGCTGTGCGGATATAGTCGCCGATGATGGCTTTAAGGATTTGCTTTTTCCGCTCGGATAATTCCACCGGAAAGGCTCCTTTCTGTCAGAGGTTAGCACTCTGCTTATCTGAGTGCTAAGGTTAATTTACCACCCCACGGCTACAAAGTCAAGTGCCCTTTATGAATATTTTGTTAAATGATGGCGTATATTTTATCACCTGTGCCTGCTGAGTGCCAGATAAGCCGCACAGGCGCGCAAAAGCTGGGATTTTGCGGTTGCGTTGCTTGCTTTTCAGGCGGGGGAATGGTATGATAATACATGGAGAAGTACGGCATTTGTGGCCGTGAGAGAGAGGAATATATTCCCACCAATAAAGGAGAAAAACAGTATGAAAGAAGTCAAAACAGGTATTGTCGGTCTGGGCCGTTTGGGTGCGGTACATGCGGAAAATCTGGCGTTTAAGATTCCGGGCTGTCGTCTGGTCGCGGCATGCTCGCTGGAGCAGAAAGAGCTGGACTGGGCAAAGGACTATCTCAAGGTCGATTTCGTGACCACCGACTATAAGAAAATGGTCGACGAGGCAGATATCGAGGCAGTTGTCATTGTATCTTCTTCGCCTGAGCACTGCTGGATGATCGAGTACGCGCTCGATGCTGGTAAGCATGTGTTCACCGACAAGCCGCTCGGCTGTTCGCTTGAGGAGTGCAAGCGTGCGGAGGCGGCCGTAGAGCGTCATCCGGACAAGTTGTTCTTCCTGGGCTTTATGCGCCGCTACGATCCGTCCTATGCGGATGCCAAAGCGCAGATCGACGCAGGTAAGATCGGCAAGCCCTACCTCGTTAAAGCGACCGGTCTCGACCCCGAGGCGTTGGTCGAAAGCTGCATCAAGTTTTCCAAGACCTCGGGCGGTATCTTTATTGATGCGGCATCCCATGATATCGATCTGATGCGTTGGTTCCTCGGCGGTGAAGTAACCGAAGTTTATGCTGCGGGTACAACCTTTAAGCATCCGGAGTTTACTGAGAATGGCGATACCGAAACCGGCATGGCCATGCTCAAGTTTGACAATGGAACGGTGGCTTTCCTGCATGTTGGCCGTACCGCACCACATGGCTACCACACCGAGACCGAGATCGTTGCGACGGAAGGACACATCCGCGTAGCGGGCGTACCGTGGAAGGATCGCGTTATGGTTTATGATCAGTACGGTGCGCGTCAGGAGATTATCGAAAACTTCCCGCAGCGCTTTGCGGAAGCTTATCTGCTTGAGATGGTTGATTTCATCGACTGCATCCAGAAGGGCCGCAAGCCCGAGCTTACCGTGTATGACGGCACCAAGGCGACCGTGGTGACCTATGCCATCACCGACTCGTTCCATACCGGCAAGGCCGTTAAGGTGGAATATTAAGCGCACATATGGAAAAAGGCAGACCTGTCAGGTCTGCCTTTTCTGTCCGGCAAAGCTGCGCCCGGTCGGGCGCGGCTTTTGACTTTACTTGTACATTTCCGGCTTATCCATCATTTTGATCGGCAGGAACTGGCCGGTGCCACGCGAGCGGTTGAGTGCGTCCGCAGCTACGCAGGCAGCATAGCCGTCCCACGCGGACGGGCCGGTCGGACCGCCGGCAGCCAGCGCCTTGACCCATTCGGTGAGTTCGATGTCATAGGCTTCAATGAAGCGGTCTTTCCAGTCGGTCAGGATGGGGAAGGAGCGGGTCGCATCTGCACGCTTGACGACTGCATACGGGTCGGGTAGGTTGACTGTACCCTTTTCGCACACGACCTGACACTGGATGTCATAGCCGTAGGCATCCGCAACCTGTACCTCGACATCGATGCGCGCGCCGGACTGGGTCTCGAGCAGCACAATCTGCGGGTTGTCATACCCTTTGGTCGAGCAGGCGGACTGCCGCACCTTGAGCACCTGCCCATTGGCATACTCGTCCGATAGCAGCCAGCGGCAGATATCCAGTTCGTGGATAGCAACGTTGGATACGCCCATCTCGGTCTGGAAGCCGTCCGGCTGCGACACGTTGCGGTGGCAAGCGTGAATCATCAGTGGTACGCCCAGTTCACCCGAGTCGATGATGCGCTTCATCTCGGCGTAGCCGCGGTCATAGCGGCGCATAAAGCCCACCTGTACCAGACGTTTGCCGCATGCAAGTTCGGCCTCGATGATCTTTTCGCAGTCGGCGGCATTCTGGGCGAGCGGCTTCTCGCAGAATACATTTTTGCCATGCTTCAGGCATTCGAGCACATAGCCCGCGTGGCTCGGGTCGGACGAGGCGATCAGCACTGCGTCGACCTCGGACGCGGCGATCAGTTCCTCGCCGGTCGCATAGGCTTTCAAGCCTTCGTATTGCGCCGCTGTACGGCGGGCAGCTTCCTCAAAATAGTCGGCGCAGGCGATGACCTGACAGCCGGGCACCAAATCGTTCAGGCGGCGGATATGATCGCGGCCAATTGCGCCGCAGCCGATGACACCAATATGCAGCATGGTTTGTGCACTCCTTTATGTTTGCAAAATTTACGCCTATGGCGCTTTATCTGGTTTTATTGTCGCACAATTTGCCCTATAAAGTAAGGGAAGTGGTGTAAAAAGGCTGCCCGGATGGGCAGCCTTTTTGATGTTTGTCAACAAGCAATTACTTTGCAGCCAGACGGCGAGCCTTAGCTTCCATACGCTCGCGGGTAACGTCGAGCAGTACAGCGCCGATGATAACCAGGCCGAGCGTCAGGTTCTGTACCGCGGTCGAGAAGGACAGCAGCGAGAAGCCATTACGCAGGATCTGGATAATCAGAACACCGAGCATGGTGCCGATCATGGTGCCCTTGCCGCCCATGAAGGATGCACCGCCGATGATGCAAGCTGCGATAGCGTCGGTATCGTAGGGCTGGTTTGCGTTTGCACCATTGCAGATGCCGGCGCGACCGATGGAAACAATGCCAGCCAGTGCCGCCATGAAGCCGGACAGCGCGTAGCAGAAGGTGAGTACGTTAGCGGAGTTGATACCGGACAGGCGGGCAGCCTCCGGGTTGCCGCCGCAGCAGTAGATCGAGCGGCCCAGCGCGGTGCGGGTCAGCAGGATGTGCATGATGATGTAGATGATGATAACAACAATGAAGCTGACCGGGAAGCCGCCGATGGTAGCAGAACCGAGCCACAGAACGCCGTCCAGACCAGAGAAAGAAACCATCTTGGAGCCGGTGATGATCAGGCCGGCGCCCCAGAGTACGTTTTTCATACCAAGGGTAGAAACGAAGGGGTGGGGCAGGTGCAGGCGGGTGAGCATCATGCCATTGATCCAGCCGATCAGCGTGCCGGCAGCGATCGCAACAATCAGCAGGACTACCGAGCTCTTTACGCCGTTCTGTACCAGCATACCGGCCAGACAGCCGCAGAATACCGCATTTGCGCCAACCGACAGGTCGATACCGGCAGTGATCAGGCAGAGCAGCATGCCGGTGGAAACCAGCGCGTTAAACGGCGTCTGCTTGAGAACCGACATCAGGTTGCTGGGCGTCAAAAAGTTCGGCGATGCAATGGTCAATAAGATACAAAGAACAAGCAGAGCGCCAAATGTACCAGCATACGTCATCAAATTGCTGGACTTCTTCGATTTAGTCATCTAATTTACCTCCCCAAGCTGCCTTCATAAGGTCTTCCTGATTGAAATGTTCGCTGTCGCGGTCTACATCGGCCATGACCTCACCGCCGCGCATAACGATGACGCGGTCGCTCATGCCGAGGATCTCAGGCATTTCAGAGGAGACCATGATAACGCATTTGCCCTGCTTTACAAGGCTGTTCATAACGTTGTAAACCTCAACCTTTGCGCCGACGTCAATGCCGCGGGTCGGCTCGTCGAAGATGAAGATATCCGCGTCGGTATTAACCCACTTGCCAATAACCACCTTCTGCTGGTTACCACCGGAAAGCTGGCCGACAATTTCGTCGATCGACGGGGTTTTGATGCGCAGGGATGCAATGTGCCCTTCGCCGGTTTCGAGGATCTTCTTTTCATCCAAGAAAGGACCATTGCAGAACCCCTTCATGTTGGCGAGGATCAGGTTCGTGCGGATGGTCTGAGCCAGCACAAGGCCCTGTCCTTTGCGGTCTTCGGTCAGGAACGCGATACCTTCGCGGATGGCCTGACGGGGCGATTTGATATGTACTTCCTTGCCTTTGATCGTAATCTTGCCGCCGTCGATCGGGTCGGCACCAAAGATCGCGCGCATGGTTTCGGTACGGCCTGCGCCAACAAGGCCGGCAAAGCCAAGAATTTGTCCACCGTATGCATCGAACGAAACGTCGCGCAGCACGCCGTTTTCGACCAAATGCTCAACTTTGAGCATCGGCTCTTTGCTCTTGACGCCGAATTCCTTGGGGAACTGGTTGTCCAGCGAGCGGCCTACCATGGCCGTAATCAGAGAGTCGTTATCCCACTCAGCAATCGGCTTGGTGGAAATGTATTCACCGTCACGGATAACGGTGACGCGGTCACACAGTTCGAACAGCTCTTCGAGCTTATGCGATACAAAGACGATACCGATCCCGCGGCTCTTGAGGTCGCGGCAGGTTTTCATCAATTGCTCAACCTCTTTTTCGCCCAGCGAGGAGGTCGGCTCGTCCATAATAATCATTTTTGCGTTGATCAGAACCGCCTTGGCGATTTCGATCATTTGCTGTACGCCCATGCCGAAGGTACCAGCGGGCTTGGTCGGATCGACGTCCTGACCGAGGGAGGCCATAACCTCCTTGGCTCTTTTATGCATGGTCGGGTAGTCCAGCAGGCCACCCTTTTTCAGCCATTTGTTAATGAAGATGTTGTCGGTAACGCTCAACAGCTTTTCAATGTTCAGTTCCTGATATACACAGGCGATGCCCGCCGCGGCGGAATCGTTCGGGTTTTTGAAATGCTGCTCAACGCCGTCGACAAAAATCTGGCCCTCGTCTGCCTGATGTACGCCGGTCAACACTTTGATAAGCGTCGATTTACCCGCGCCGTTTTCACCGATCAGACCGAGGATTTCCCCGGGCTTGACGGCGAGCTGCATACCCTTCAGAGCCACGACGCCCGGGAAACGCTTGACCGCGTTTTTCAGCTCTACTACGTATTCACTCATTTGCATATCACCTTTTCTTCTCCGAGATGAAGTGCGGGACACAAGGGAACTGGTCTCGGTACAGTTGCAGGATGGGCGATGTCGCGGATGATGCGCCGTCCTGTCTCAGTCTCGCGGGGGTAATTGGAAAGAACCCCTGCATCGATTTGTAAATCCTGCAGGGGTCCTCCCTATTACTTGAAGTTACTTACAAAAGGGAATTGCGCGAAATTACTCGCCCAGATAGCCCTTCAGAGTGTCCAGACGCTCCTGCGCGTTGTCCTTGGTGACAACAGAGCAGCCGGAGTCGATGAACTCGTCGAGGGTCTCGCCGTCGAGTGCCTTAACAGCAGCCTCAACCGCCATGTAGCCCATGTCAAACGCTTCCTGAGCTACGGACATGGTCTCCTCGCCAGCCAGGATTGCGTTGCACGCAGACTGGATGCCGTCGAAGCCTACAAAAATCGTGTTGGCATACGCCTCGTTGCCCTTAGCGGCACGGGCAGCTGCCATCGCCATGTCGTCGTTGTTGCAGACGATGATAGCGATGCCTTCCGGATGGTTCTGCATGATAGCTTCCATGCAAGTTACAGCCTGATCGGCTACTGCGTTAGCATACTGGATCTCGCCGTCCAGGAACTCGCCGCCAGCTTCTTCGATGCCCTTCTCGTAGCCAGCCAGACGAGCCATAGCAGTGCTGTCGCCTTCAACGCCGGAGATTGCGATCGCCTTGATTTCAGGCCAGCCAGCGGCCTCGGCAGCGGCAACAGCTTCCTTGCCGCCCATAGCAGCCGCTTCCTCGTTACCAGTGCCGACGAAAGCCTTGACTTCCGGTGCATCGATATCAGTATCGACCGCGATGATCGGAGCTTCCTTGCCGGCGACCAGGGTAACAACGGTTTCAGCCTGCAGCGGAGCGATAACGAAAGCGTCGTACGCGCCGGAGTTCAGGTCGGTCTCGATCATGTTCTGCTGCTCGTCGTAAGCGGTCTCAGAGGAAGCGCCCTTAACCTCGACCTTTACGTCCGGGTTCTTCTCCATGTAGGACAGCGCGCCAGCCTGTACGTAGCTCCAGTATTCGGAAGCCGTGGTCTTCAGGATGACGTCGATGGAGTAGCCCTCGCCGGAGGTCTCGCCGCCGTCAGTGGAAGCATCGTCGGTGCCGCCGTTATTGCCGCCGCATGCTGCGAGGCTTGCACACATAGCGCCTGCGAGTAACATTGCCAGTAGTCTCTTCTTCATGATAAAACCTCTCTCCTTTTTTCGCGCGGTAGCATCCGCCCCGGATAGCCACGCCGGTGAGAAACCGGACTTTGGGCCGGACAGGGGGTACGCCCCGCTTTTCGTTTTGTCCTGCGTTTGCAGGACACGGGAACGCTCCAACGTTCTGGTAATATTTTAATGCATGACGGGTACTTTGACAAGAGTAAGTTGTTATTTTTGTCGGTAATAGCGAGTTGACCGCAGGCCTGTTTGTGCAGGTTCACAAGGATTGGATTTGTATCGGCGATACAAGGACTGTGCATTGTGCAAAAATAATGCTGATTGACAAAATTTATGAGAATTTCGAAGGAAAAATACGTCTCATTTGGGCATATTTTGGCGATATGTCTTGCGGGTCAAGGTTACAGTGTGGTAAAATTAAAACATACTAACCGGGGAGAGGAAATGCGTGATGAAACTGGCAATCAAGACCTGCACACTGGACATGCCATATGAGGAAATGCTTGAATTTTGTGTGGCACAGCGCGTTGCTGCATTGGAAATCGGTACGGGTAACTGGTCGGGCGCACCGCACTGTGATCTGGATCTGCTTGTGCACGACAAGACAGCGCGCGAGGTGTGGTCCGACGCGATGCGTGCGAAAGGGCTGGAACTGTGCGCACTCAACTGCTCGGGCAACCCGCTGGCATATGAGCGGGAAATGGAAGTGACGAAAAAGACCTTTGAACTGGCTGGGATGCTGGGGGTCAAAAAAATCGTGATGATGAGCGGCCTGCCTGCGGGCTGCAAGGGCGACAAGACGCCGGTCTGGATCACGACCTCGTGGCCGCCGGAAACGCAGGACATTCTGGATTATCAGTGGAATGAGGTTGCCATCCCAGCGTGGAAAGAGATCGTTAAGTTGGCAGCGGACTGTGGTATCGAACGCATTGCGCTTGAAAATCACGGCATGCAATTGGTCTATAACCCCGAAACCTGCCTGCGGCTGCGCGAGGCGGTAGGCCCAATGGTGGGCATGAATCTCGACCCGTCGCACCTGTTCTGGATGGGTGGCGACCCGATCGAGGCTGCGCGCGTGCTTGGTGAGCACAATGCGCTTTATCATGTACACGGCAAGGATTCACGTCCTGAGCGCCGCTACTGGCAACCCAACGGCATGCTGGACACCAAACCGATTGATGCTTTCGCGCGCCGTGCGTGGAACTATGTCGCAGTAGGCGCGGGGCACGATGCCCAGTGGTGGAAAGAGTTTTTCTCGGTTGTGCGTATGTCGGGGTATGACGGCGCGGTTTCGCTTGAAATGGAGGATTTGACGCTGTCCATGTTGGATGGGCATCTGTCCAGTCTGCGCGTATTGCGCGAAGCATTGAATGTCGATTGACGGGCGTATAGCGTTATAAAAGGGCCTGCGGTCTGTTTCTTTCAGCAGACCGTAGGCCCTTTGCGCTGTTTTAGCCTTGTTGTCGTAACAGCAGGTTGGCATAATTGCGCAGCTCGGTGTCCGAGTGCAGGCAATCGCCGTGCGCGATGATCTGACGGCGTATCCGGTCGGGCAGCGTATCGAAGTAGGCGTGCGCCGTGCGGTTGATAGCCAGCATTTCGGTCAGATTGTGATAGCGGTTCACCTTTTCCTCACCTCTATACCAGTATGGTCATCACATGGTAAGGATATTCTCCAGAATATTCAGGATTTTCACACCATAGTTGGCGCCTGCTGCCCAGCCATAGCCTTTGGGGTTCTCCTGAATGCCAAGATGCTGCACGGTGGATGCAGAGCCGCGTGTGACCAGCGAGAAGCGAGGGTCAACAACTTCGTTTTTTAAGGGCTGTCGGTTGGCATATGCTTTGAGATGCTGAATCTGTGCGCGGATACCCAACTGTGGTGTGGGGAAGGATGCGCCCAGCATACCGTTGTCCAGTACACCCAAGCCACAGAAATTATTCTGCGAGAGCTTCACTGCACTGTCTTTAAACGTAAAGTTGCCGGTTTCCAAACAGGACTGTGCAAAAGCAATATCACCACGGATTCCCTCGGTCTTGCCTTCGGATAAGTAGAGGGGTATCATGTCAATAACCGACTTCGGTACATTGGGGTTGACCTTTTTAATATATGCCTGCATCTGTTGTACGGTAGCTTTTGGTGTACCTTCTACGGCGGTATAGGTAAAGTAGCGGTCGATGGTTGCACTGCGCACCTGATAATAGGTAGAGCCGGGGCGCATGATCTGTGTCAGCAGTAGGGTAGAACCGGGGTTCGTGTCGATCAGGCGGTAGCTGTCAAGCGATTGCAGACTGCTGCCTTTGGAAAAGTCAAATACTGCCCAGTGCCCATCTATATAAACAACATTCCACGCGGTTGACCAGCTTTGCGCGAGAAAGGCCGGAATACCTGCTTCGGTAAACATCCAGTCCGCAGCGGTAGCCAGCGAGCGGCTGCTGACGCTGCCTTTGCGGTTGTAAGACGACACCCACGACGCGCTGCCACCTGTGTGGTATTCACGCTGTAATAGTTGGTAGATATAGGACAGACGCTCCTGATCGGTTGGTAGTGCGGACAGTTTGTCCATTTCACCGGCAAAGTACGCCTTGGCAGCGGCGTGTTCTGCCGCAGTCGCATTGGTCAGTGTGTAGGTCTCGGCAAGTTTTACGCGGCTTTGTGCATTTTTAGAATAGCCGTTGGAAACGGAAACGGCAGATAGCGTGGCGGGTTGGGCGCTGAGATAGGCGGTAGACAATGCTTCAAAATCCGCTTGCAAGGATGCCTTGTCTGGATTATCGAACAGGTCAGCGTTGGCCAGTGCAAGCAGGCGCGAGTTATATTTGGGCGTTGCGGCGGCTGCGGTGCCGGTGATCGCGGCGGTGAGCCGGTCAGCCCAATACAGACTGCTGCGGTGCAATTGGTTGGCAGATGCTGCGTAGATGGGGGCGTTCTTAACAGCGCGCAATTCGCTGACCAGTGCTTTCCAATCGGCGCTTTTCTCGCCCGTGATCGTGGGGGCGAAACGTGCGGCGGTTCCAGCATAGGAAGTAGCAGACGTGGTGCGCAGTTCGCCTGCCAGATCGTTCATGGCTGCCGTCCAAGTGGTTTCTGCAGCATATGGGTAGGCGGCATAAGCGGTAATACGCCTGTTATCATAATTATAAGATACGCCAAAGTCGACCAACTCGGCAAGCGAACGCAGGCCAATGTAGTTGTTTCCTTTTATGTTGTAGACAGTGGGTGTGATACGTATGCCATTCAGATACAGAGTCTGCGGTGTGGCTACAGCGGGGGCAGATGATGTCGCTGTGTTTTGAATTGTGTTGCTTTCACCGGATGCGGGAACATAGGCTACATCCGGGTCGAGGTGGACGGCATTTTCTGCGGCGTCATAAGTTACGCCAAAATCAAGCAGGCGCCCAAGGTCGCGCAGCTTGAAGTATGTATTTCCGGCAATATTATATATAGTAGGATTGGCTGGTTTACCGGATGTGTCTGCCAGCGTGGTACTGACAAAGAAAGTTTGTCCGCCGTTTGTGGCCGGTGTAGCGGTAACCGCGGATGCTGTGCTGGTCAAGGCAGCGATAGCACATGCGGTGAAAATTAGTCGCTTAAGCATATTTTCCTCCATTTAGGGAATGATAAGGATATTATTGCAGCCAGAAACGTGTACGGCTGGAACTGCAAGGAATGGCTGCATTATATCATGCAAAGGAGGTTGGATTCAAATGTAGTATCTGGCGGCTTTGGGAAAAAACAAAAAATGTCGAAAAAAGTGTTGACAAAAAGGTGGCAGGGTAGTATACTAATCAAGCTGCTTCGGTGAGAGGCCGCCAAATCGAAAAGAATTTGAAAAGAGACGAAAAAAGTTCTTGACAAATGACTTCCGGTTTGATAAAATATAAAATCTGCTTTTGAAAGAGAGTGGCGCGGGTCGAAAAAAAGTT
>DWZQ01000017.1 GCA_019117485.1 Candidatus Agathobaculum intestinipullorum
CATGAACCACCAGGAAGAACGGGAGCAGGCGTTTCTCTCCCACAAGGGAGACTGCTTTGCCATCTATCAGGTGAAGCACACCGACGAGCTGCGGGACATCCGCTATGAGGGCCTGGAATGGCTTAAATCCATCGGACAGACGGTGCAGCGGGACAACTATGAGCTGGTCTACACCGCTCCGCTGCTGCCCTCCGATCTGAAAGGTGATACCGCCGAACAGCTCTTTTACCGCTTCAACAATGAACATCCCGCTGATTACCACCATCCGTCCATGAGTGTCAGCGACATCGTTGCCATCAAGCAGGACGGTAAGGTATCCTGTCATTACTGCGACAGCTTTGGCTTTGAGCAGGTTCCCGGATTCCTGCCGGACAATCCGCTGAAAAATGCGGAAATGGCCGTGGAGGATGACTACGGTATGATCGACGGCATCATCAACAACGGACCCAAGGAGCCGACAGTGGCCCAGCTGGAACAGCAGGCCCGCAGCGGTCAGCCGATTTCTCTCATGGATTTGGCTGCCGCCGCCCACCGGGAGGATCGGGACAAGAAAAAGTCCGTCATGGAGCAGCTGAAAAGTCAGCCCAAGGCGGAACACAAAAAGACAGCGCCCAAAAAGAGCGCGGAAAGGGAAATTTGATATGGGAAACTTCACTTTTGAGGAAACGAACCTGCTTTGTATTTACAACACCGGCAGCCGCACCGGGCTGATCGAGGCTCTGACCGAGATGCGCGGCGAGCTTTCGCCGGAGGAAGCCGAGCTGCGGGAGCTGACCGACAGCGCCCTGAGGAAACTCCAGGCCATGAGCGACGCGGAGTTTGCCGAGCTGGAGCTGTACCCGGATTTCGACGAGTAAGCATTATACGAAAAATCCAATGGGGCGGCCTGATGTGCCGCCCCATTCCTATTTAACATGAAGGGAGGACAGAAAACCATGCCATCCAAAACAGAATTTTACCGACAGATGGCCGAACAGGTATCGACCCAGCTTGTGGGCAGCTGGAAGGAATGGACGGCCTTTCTCACTACTGCCGCCCGCCTTTATAAATATCCATTCCACGAACAACTGTTGATCTACGCCCAGCGCCCGGACGCCACCGCCTGTGCTGAGTATGGCCTGTGGAACGACAAGATGGACCGGTATGTGCGCCGTGGCTCCAAGGGTATTGCCCTGGTGGATGATTCCGGCGACAGACCCCGGCTGCGCTATGTGTTTGATATTTCCGACACCGGCACCCGTGAACATTCCCGTACCCCCTGGCTGTGGCAGCTGGAGGAACAGCACATCGGGCCTGTGTCGGCCATGCTGGAGCGCAACTACGGTGTTGCCGGTGACGATCTTGCCCAGCAGCTCACCGATGTGGCCGGAAAACTGGCGGGCGAATATTGGTCCGAGCATCGTCAGGACTTCCTCTATATCGTTGACGATTCATTTTTGGAGGAGTACGATGATTACAACGTCGAGGTCCAATTCAAGTCAGCGGCTGCCATCAGTATCGCCTACGCCCTGATGTCCCGCTGTGGGCTGGATACGGAACACTATTTCCAGCATGAGGACTTCATGCCGATTTTTGATTTCAATACCCCGGCCACCATTGGAATGTTGGGGGCGGCGGTCAGCGAGATCAACCAACAGGTGCTGCGGCAGATCGGCGTTACCATTAAGAATTACGAACGTGAGCATATCATGGAAAGGAGCGTTACACATGGAGAACAACCTGACTTACACGAGGAACGGCGATTACCTGATTCCCGACCTGAGCCTGAGCGAACAGCCGGAGAAGCCCCTGGGCAAGTACGGGCGACTGCGGAAAGCGTACCTGAAGGAACACCGGCCCCTGATCTACAACCAGCTGCTGCTGACCGAGAAGCTGTACCCGCACCTGTTGGAGATCGACGAGACGGCGAACAGCCGTATGGAGCAGATAATGCCCCAGCTGGCGGAGTCGGCGGGCGCGACGGAGGAGCTGAAAGCCCGCGATCCGATGCGCTGGGTGGGCCTGATGAACACCTGCAAGGCCCAGGCCGAGGAGATTCTGATGGTGGAGCTTATCAACAGCTGACCCTAAACCTGTTCCTCTCCGAAGCCGAACAAATCCAAAGAATAGATGAAGCAGAGAATGTGAAAACATTCTGCGGTTTTGACCGTTCTTTGCGTGATCAGGTGGACGAGGCAAAAAACTGATTCTGGACGGCGACACGGAGGCTTCGGTAGCGCATTTCTGCCTGCAGAAGCTGCACATGCTGCCGTCCGATTTGTTGCGGCTGCCGCGCGCAGAACGGGCGTTTATTCTCGCTTCCATCGAGATGCGGCTGGAAAGCGAGAAAAAGGCCGCACAGGAAGCAAAAGCCAAGGCGCACGCCCCGCGCGGGCGGCGCCGTCGGAGATGAAAGTGGTTGCCAGCTTCTTCATGCTGTGCTATGATAAAGCCAGAGGAGGGGAGTATATGAGAAAACGATTGTTTGCCTTGGTGATAGCGGTTCTCTGTCTTTCTATTTCGGTTCCGTTTGCAACGGCAGCGGATGAGCCGGTCACCATCATCGTGGATGGGACAGAGCTGCCGATCAAAGGGTTGATCCGCGATTCCAGAACCTTGGTTCCGGTGCGCGAGGTGACGGAAGCCATGGGCGCAGAGGTTACATGGGTGCCGGAAACGCAGCAGGTGGTCGTGTGGAGAAATATTCCGCGCTGCTATGATGCAGGCAGCGGGCATTATCCGATCATCGGTCAGGATCACTACGAGGTGATTTTCCAGATTGGCAACAAGACCATGACATATACCGATCCGCAGGTGACCGATGCGGTTTATACACTCGATGTTCCGGCACAGCTCATTAACGACAAAACCATGATCCCGCTGCGCGCAGCCTGTGAATACATGGCAGCGACGGTAGAGTGGGACGGCGCAACCTCGACGGCAACGGTCACTTCGCGCAGCATGAATCTGGCCACGCAGACGGAATACGAGGACTGGGAAGCCGATCAGGCCGAACAGGATGCGATCGGGGAAGTTACGGACAAGCCGCTGGATTCGTATGACGTCTATATCACGCCAAACGGGTGCAAAACCCCGGTGAATGTAAGCAAATGGGTCGGTCCTGCTTATGGTTTTGACTACAAACTCACGTTTGTTTCTTATTCGTACAAAGCCGGCGGTTATTTTTCTGCTACCGGTTCTCTGACGGGAACTCCCGGGCCGTCGATCTATGATGTGCCGGATTTCCCGCAGGGATTTGCCAAATCCGGTAAAACGGGGACGTACAGCGGAATTGAAATGATGTCGCTGGAGGGGAACCTTTGGTTTTCCAAAGCGGATTTACAGCGGCTTGGCATTCTGTAACCGCTGATAAAATGAATATGTAAAAGCAATCACTTGAAAAAGTGGTTGCTTTTCTTTTGCCCAAAAGGAGGTGAAGCACGATGGCAGTATCACAGAGCTTGCAACTGCGGGATGGTATGAGTGCCGTACTACAGCGCATTTCCGCCCGTATGGACGCGGTCAACCAGCGGTTTGAGCGGATGCAGTCGCTGGCGGCACAGGCGGCGCCGACCAACCTGTACAGCGACCTTCAGGCCGATCTTGCCGCCGTGCAGCAAAATATCCAGCGTACCGCGGACGACTTCGAGGCGCTGCGGGAAAGCATGCAGAACGCACAGCCGCCGGCAAGTAACCTGATGACCACGCTCAGGCAGCTCGGCACGGCGTTTGTCGGGTCAAAAATCGTTTCCGGTCTGGTTGGTATGTCAGACACGCTGACGCAGACCACGGCGCGCCTGAACCTGATGAACGACGGCCTGCAATCCACAGCCGACCTGCAAGAGATGATCTACCAGTCGGCGCGGCGAGCGCGCGGCGTGTATGCAGATACCGCGGCGGCCGTGTCCAAGATGGGTTTACTTGCGCCCGACGCCTTTGCAAACAATGAGGAAACCATTGCCTTTGTGGAGCAGCTGAACAAACAGTTCAAAATTGCCGGTACTTCGCAGGAGGGGCAGGCGGCGGCTATGTTGCAGCTGACACAGGCCATGGGCGCAGGTGTTCTGCGCGGCGAGGAACTCAATTCGGTGTTCGAGCAGGCGCCGACTATCATTCAGGCGATCAACGACTATCTCGGTATCACGACCGGAGAGCTGCGCGATATGGCAGCGGACGGGCAGATCACAGCGGAGATTGTCAAGAACGCCATGTTTGCTGCAGCGGACGAAACCAATGCGCGGTTTGAATCAATCCCCATGACGTGGGCGGACGTATGGACGCAGGCAACCAGCATGGCTACTATGGCGTTGCAGCCGCTGTTGAACGCTATTAACTGGGTGGCGAATAACCTCGCGGTCATAGCACCTCTTGTAATTGGTGTTGGTATTGCTTTTGGGGTTTTTCAACTTGCCGCGCATTGGACGCAAATCGCAGCCGCTGCAGCAGCCATTTATCATGGGGTAGTAACGTTTTTGTCAATCGGATTTGGCGTGTTAACGGGAAATGCAGCTGCGGCATCTGCGGCGGTGTTTACGTTCAACTCTGCGCTCCTTGCGTCTCCGATTACTTGGGTCGTCATTTTACTGGCGGTACTGGTCGGTCTCCTATTTGCAATCGTTACGGCCTATAACAAAGTGACGGGCGCGCATGTGAAGGCCTTGGGGCTAATAACCGGCTCTTTGGCCGTCGCGGGTGCATTCATTCTCAATACAGTAATCGGGCTTATCAATGCGATTATTCAGTATATCTGGACGTCCTTTGTCGAGCCGTTTATTGGCATTATTGAGTGGGTGCTCAATGTGTGCAACGGCGGCTTTGACAGCTTCGGCGATGCGGTCGCCAATCTGATTGGCAATATTATTTCATGGTTCTTGTCTCTTGGCAAAATTGTGACCAAAATCATCGACGCGATCTTCGGCACAGACTGGACAAGCGGTCTGGAATCCCTGCAAGACACTGTGTTGCAGTGGGGCAAGAATGAGAACGCGATCACGCTGAGCCGCGATGCGCCCACGATCGACACGCGCATCACTTATAGCAGTGCGTGGGACGCGGGCTATAACTGGGGTGCCAATCTTCAAAACAGCATCGCGGATAAGCTGAATTTCAGTACGGATATGCCGGGCGTTGACATCCCCACGGCAGCCGACCCGACGGCGCTGCTGTCCGACATCGCAGATAACACAGACCAGATCGCGGACGACGTCGAGCTGTCCAGTGAGGATCTCGAACTACTGCGTGATATTGCGGAGCGGCAGGAGATAAACCGCTACACCACGGCGGAGATCCGGGTCGAGATGGTGAACCACAACACGATCTCATCGGAGATGGACATTGACGGCGTGGTGAATCTGCTGGAAGCAAAGGTACAGGAACAGATGGCGGTTGCCGCCGAGGGGGTGCATATCTAAAATGTATCAATTTTACATGGACGGTGTGCTGCTGCCGGTGACGCCGTCCTCGTTCACGATCAAAGCTGCAAACCAGAATAAGACAGTGACGCTCATCAACGAAGGTGAGATCAATATTCTTAAGTTGCCGGGACTGTCCAAAATCAGTTTTTCCGCATTACTGCCCAACCAGCCGTATTCGTTCGCGCAATATAAAGATAGCTTCCAAAATGCGCACTATTATATGGATAAACTGGAACTATTGAAAACAAGCTGCGCTCCGTTCCGGTTTATGGTGATTCGTACGAACGACAGCGGTACTGTTCTGATGGACACGTTTGACATGCAGGTTTCATTGGAAGAGTATCAGCTCGACGAAGACGCTGAGAAGTACGGAACAGATATGATGGCTAAGATTGAGCTCAAGCAGTATGCGCCATACAAAACGAAGAAGATTACATTCCAAAAGACAGAGACGGCCGCGACGACCGCGACCGTGACCGAGCAGCGCGACACCTCGACCAAGCCCAAGGAGACGACATACACGGTCGTATCCGGCGACAACCTGTGGGACATCGCGCGGATCAAGCTCGGGGACGGCTCACGCAGCAGCGAGATCTACCAGCTGAACAAGGATACCATTGAGGCGGCAGCGAAAAAGTACGGCCGGGCCAGCAGCTCGAACGGCTGGTGGATCTATCCCGGCACCGTGCTGCGGCTGCCGTCATAGGGGGTGCGGCATGGGCAAGTATGTATGGCCGTGCCCTAAGTATAGCTGGGTATCAAGTGGATATGGGAATCGTGTTCATCCAATTAGCGGACAAATCAAATTCCACGACGGCATTGATCTTGCTGCGGCATCCGGCACGCCGATTCTGGCGTTTGGGCCGGGCACGGTAACGATGTCAGGTTGGAACGGCGGCTACGGCAACTACATCAGCATCGACCACGGCGGCGGTCTGATGAGCTTTTACGGCCACTGTTCGGCGCTGTATGTGAAAAAGGGCGCGACCGTCAAGGCGGGGCAGAAGATCGCAGCCGTCGGCACGACCGGCTCCTCGACCGGCAACCACCTGCACTTTGGCATGCACAAGAACGGCTCGCCGGTCAATCCGCAGAGCTATGTCAAAGATAGTGATACCACGGCAAACTACACCGGTTCGGGCGGGTCGGGCACGGCGACCAACACGGTCAAGGCCATGTTCACCGCTTATTATCCGGCGGATAATGCGATAGAGGGCGGTTTCCTGGACGCACAGGGCAACCTGCTCGACCCGGCCAAACGCACCTGCGCCGCGCCGCCTTCTGTTGCATTTGGCACCAAGATGACTGTGCAGGGGACAGGCACCAGTCTGGACGGCGTAACCTATACGGTCAACGATCGCGGCGGCGCGATCCAGATCGAGAACGGCGTGTATCACTTCGATTTGCTCATGTCCTCGAACGAGGAGTGCAACAACTGGGGGGTGAGGTACGGCACGGCGATCCTCGGCGGCGATGGCGCATCAGGCAGTGCTGATCAGGAAGAACCAAAATCCAAGCCGATCACCAAGGTGGTCGTCAAGTCGGTCACCGGCGCTGCCGGCACACGCAAGGAAGATCTTCGGCAGTTGCCGGCGTATCAGCAGGCGGGCGTCGAGCTGACGATTCAGAACAATTACAACCAGATGCAGAACCCGGTGCTCGAGGGGGATGTGGTTTGGGAAACCCAGCGCAGCGGCATGCCCGCGTCGCTCAAGTTCACGGTCGTCAAGGACGAAATATTGGATTTTCACGAGGGTAATCCAGTATCTTTTCGGTTCAACGGTGCGAATGTGTTCTACGGCTATGTGTTTCGCAAGAGCCGATCGGACAGTCTGCTGATTGATGTCACCTGCTACGACCAGACGCGGTATTTCAAGAACAAGGACACGATTTCCTATGAAAATAAGACCTACGCCGAGTTGGTGAAGATGCTTGCAGCCGACTATGGCCTGACCGTCGGCACGCTGGTGGACACCAAGTACAAAATCCCGCAGCGTATCGAGGAAGGCACGATCTTTGACATCTTCGGCAATGCGTCCGACCTGACCGTTATCAACACGGGACGGGTGTATAACCTGTTCGACGATTTCGGCAAGCTGACGCTCAAGGCGTATGCGGACATGCTGCTGCCCATCTACATCGATGAGGACACCGCGCAGGATTACAGCTACACCTCGTCAATTGACAGCGACGTGTATAACCGCATCAAGCTGGCTTACGACAACGGCGATACCGGCGAGCGCGAGGTGCATGTGCTGAACGATACGACCAGTCAGGCAAAGTGGGGTGTGCTGCAGTATTACGCCAAGCTGGACAGCGCGCTTTCTACCGCTGACCTGCAAGCCAAGGCAAAGGCGCTGCTGCAATACTACAACGTCATCCGGCGCGAGCTGACCATGAAAAAGGTGTTTGGCGACGTGCGCGCTCGGGCGGGCGCGTCGGTCGCGGTCGGCATGGGGCTGGGCGACATTAACATTCGCAATTACATGTGCATCGAAAAGGCCAAGCATACGTTTTCGCACGGTCTGCACACGATGGACCTGTATTTGTCTGGCGTGAGGGGTGAGTTTAGTGCCTGATTTGGTTTATATGATCAAACAGATTGCGGCGGGTGTCTTTGAAGCGAAAAAGCCCGTAGAGGTCTGCTTCGGCACGGTCCAGTCGCGCAGTCCGTTTCAGGTTCGGCTCGACCAGAAGAAGATCCTCGGAAAGGAATATTTCATCGTCCGCTATGGTGTGACGGTGCAGTCCTTCGAGGTGGGCGACACGCTCATTTTGCTGCGCGTGCAGGGCGGACAGCAGTATCTCATATACGACAGGAAGGGGGCGCTGTGATGCTGCCGACAGAGTATAACGACGGTCTGGTGCAGGATTTTACGATTATTGAGCAGCCGACGCGCACCTACCGATTGCGCTTCGATAGCCTTCCGTCCACCGGCATGGTCACAGGTCTGGAGGCGATGCGGCAGGCGGTGTTCCTTGCCCTGCAGACCGAGCGGTTTCGCTATGCGATCTACTCGTGGAACTACGGTGTTGAACTGGAGCGGCTATTCGGTGAGGGCATGACCGCTTATCTGCAAGCGCAGGTTCGCCGTGCTATCGAGGAAGCGCTACTCGCGGATGACCGCATCACGCAGGTGGACGGGTTCGCGTTCGAGCGCACCGGTCGGGAGAGCCTGACCGTGACGTTCACCGTACACACCACGCAGGGCGACTTTTCGACCAGCTTTGATTATGAAAGCGAGGTGGTCACATGATCGGCAAATACTCCGATCAGATGACCTTTGAATACATTCTCGGCCGCATGCTCGACCGTGTTCCGGATACAGTGGACAAGCGGGAGGGCAGCGTTATTTACGACGCGCTCGCTCCGGCGGCGGCCGAGCTGGCCAAAGCCTATATGGAACTTGACGTGGTGATGGACGAGACCTTCGTCGATACCGCCAGCTTGCAATATCTCATGCTGCGGTGCAAGGAGCGCGGTATTACGGTACAGGGCGAGACTGCGGCGATCATACAGGGTACGTTTACACCGCCAGACCTCGAAATGACCGCAGGCACGCGCTTTTCCTGTGACGCGGTCAACTACACCGTCACCGAAAAGATCTCCGCGGGCGTGTACCGTCTGCAGGCGGAGACACTGGGCACGGTAGGCAACCAGTACAGCGGGCAGCTGTTGCCGATCCAGACGGTGAACAGTTTGCAGACTGCGCAAATCACTGGCGTGCTGATCCCGGGCGAGGACGGCGATACGACCGAAACGCTGCGCGAGAAGTATTATGCTTCGATCGACGGTGAGGCTTTCGGCGGAAATGTGGCCGACTACAAGGAAAAAGTGAACGCGATCGTGGGCGTGGGCGGTGTCAAGGTGTATCCGGTTTGGAACGGTGGCGGGACGGTCAAACTCGTCATTATTTCTTCCGACTATACGGCCCCCTCAAGCGAGTTGGTGCAGCAGGTGCAGACCGAAATTGATCCGGAGACCAATCACGGCGAGGGGCTGGGTATCGCGCCGATCGGTCACACGGTCACGGTTGTCGGCGTAACCGGGCAGCCGGTGGCTATCCGAACGAATATCACATTTGTCAGCGGTTGGGGCTGGGACGCGGCGCGCAGCCAGATCGAGGACACGGTCACAGCATACTTTGCCGAGTTGGCGGAGGGCTGGCAGGATGCAGAAGCGACGATCGTGCGCATTTCGCAGATTGAGACGCGGCTGCTGGATTTGTCCTGTGTGCTGGACATCGCGGATACGACGCTCGACGGACAGGCGAAAAACCTTCAGATCGCGGCGGATAGCATCCCGGTGCTCGGTGAGATCGGAGAGAGCGCATGAGCAAGCCCTTGCAGGACTATCTGCCGCCCGTGCTGCTGACCACCTGCGAGTTTCCGCTGCTGTGCCAAGGCGCGCAGCCGGAATTCGATGCGCTGACTGCTGGTGTGACCGAAGTGCTGGACGCACAGTTTGTCACGACTGCGCCGCTGCGTGGTATCGAGCGGTATGAGAAAATCTTCGGATTGGTGGCAAAGGATACAGACACGCTGGATGAGCGGCGTTTCGCCATTCTTTCGAAAATGAATGCACAATTGCCTTATACGGTGCGGTCTCTGCGCAGAATGCTTACCGCGTTGTGCGGAGAAGATGGGTATTCGTTAGAAATAGATCATGGTAAATATAATTTGTTGGTGAAAATTCCTGTTTGGGAACCACAAAAGCTGCAAGCCGTGCGAGATATGCTGTATGCCGTTGTCCCGGCCAATATGGTTTATCTGGTGGTAACATGGCTGCTGCGCTTCGCGCAGGCAGATGCATGCGTGGCCATCGCATCCAGCCGCCGCACGGTCTATCCCGACGTGGAGGTCGACCAATGGAAGCGGGTGGCCGGAGCGGTGCAGTATGCCGCTGTGACCGCGACAAAAAACAGGACTTACACGGAAATCGAGGTGCAATAAATGAGCGACAACCCTGTAAAATGGACAGCCGCCGGGCTGACTCCGGCGGGCAACGCGCTGCAAGCGGCGCTGCTGGGCACGGGCGACGGCCTGACCTTCACGCGCGCGGCAGCGGCGGACGCGGAGGGCGTGGAGCGGCTGGACTTGACGCTGCAATCGCCCTGCACGGTGGACGGCCCCAAGTGCCGCGTGCCGGTGCTGCTGACGAACGCGGGCGTGGAGACCGCGTTTACCATGATCGAGCTGCGGTTTTACGTCCGGCGCGTGACGGACGGCGCGCCCACGGGCGAGGAAATCCTGTATGCCACTGTGACCGACGAAACCGGCGACCCGATCCCGACGGCGGCGCAGTCGCCCGGCTTTACGGTCGACTGGGCGTTCGTGTTCCAGTATGGCAACGCGGGCAGCGTCACGGTGACGCTCGACCCGGTGGGGCTGGTGAGCATCGGCATGGTGGGGCGGCCGGGCGGCGTGGCCGCGCTCGGCGACAACGGCGCGGTGCCGGTTTCGCAGGGCGGCACAGGTGCGACGACCGCACCGGCGGCCTTAACCGCGCTTGGTGCAATGCGCGCGGATGCTACTGGTGAGGACATTCCCGTCAGCAAAACAGACGGCACGACCATTCATGTAGCACTGGCAAATAAGGCAGAGAAAGCCCCGCCACAGGAATATGACTTGCCACTGGCAGAAGGATTTTTCCATTATGATAAATCAACAGCATCGTCGTATGCGAAAGCGGACGATGGACTTGTTGTGGTAC
>DWZQ01000018.1 GCA_019117485.1 Candidatus Agathobaculum intestinipullorum
TCTGCTTTGGGCTGGTATGGCTGTATGTATTATTGGGTCACGATGCTAACCAACAGCTATGCGGTCTATCTCGGTGTTTCGTGTGTAGCGAAAGAACAGGCGCAGGGAACGGCAGAATATCTATTTACAAAACCAGTGGGTCGCAACAAGGTTGTCTGTGCCAAAGCAGTTGCCTGTGTATGTAATTTGCTTGCACTTGCGGTATTCAGCGGGTTATGTAATTATTTTACCGCCATTTTACCGCTAGGCGGTTTAGAGCAAAGAAACGCTGCTTTTACCACCACATTGGGCCTGTTTTTGACAGGGTTGACTTTGTTTGCAATCACGCTTCTGGCCTCCAGCCTGACGAGAACCTATAAAGGGGCTGTTCGGATAGGCGCGGGAATATTATTGCTCTTTTATGGCATCAGCATCACCGCCGAATATCTTGAAGCTCCAATGCTGTACTGCTTAACGCCATTAAAATTCTTCGATGTTTACACAGTGGCAATAAGTGGAATACAGTTTTCGTTCTTCCTATTGGCTATGATAATTGCGATTGGTTCTGTTATCACAGCTCAAAAAGTTTGGACGCTCAGGGAAATTTGAAATGAACGATATGGATAGCTTCGAGTGGCTGCTATGTCCTGTCTGTAACAGTAAAACTCGTATCAAGCTGCGGTTAGATGCTGAGCTGAAAAACTTTCCTTTGTTTTGTCCTAAATGCAAACAAGAAACTTTAATCAGCGTAGAAAAATTTAAGATTTTAGTTATCACAGAGCCAGACGCACAGACGCAGAGCCGATAACCCGTTAGCCCTCAGGCGCGGATTATCGGCTCTTTTGTTTTCGGCGGCTGTCAATTAAAGCCGCCGCGTTATACGACGACTTTATGAGGAACACGGCGGTTTCCGAGGAGGGATCGTCGTGTTCATTTTGCTTTTTCATAGTACGCATGATCTTCACCAGCTAAAAAAAGCGTAGCTCCCCCTCCGGGCAAGTCCGGCATTGGACGCGAAATTTGCCAGTACATTAAGAATAATGTCATTTCACGCGCTTGTGTGGCATCACGCCATGCGAGCGCGTTTTTCTATACCCACCTTGGGACAAGTTGTCCCGAGGTAGGCAGGGGCGGCCCCGGCTGCCGATCCCCGCCATCCCCCGTTCAGATCGTCCACCCACAACAAAAATCTGAACGGAGGAAAATATAATGACTACTATCAATCTGAAGGACTTTTACTCTTGGCACACCCATGATGAATATATCGAAGTTTCCGATGAAGTGGCCGCCGAGCTGCGGGCCGACAAGCTGTATGAGGCTGCCTACCAGCGGCGGATAATCCGCAATAAGGCACAGTATTCCCTCGACTGTGATGATGGGATCGAATACTCTGCCTGCCTTTCCGAGCCGACCCCGCAGGAGCTGCTGGAGCGCATGGAGCGTTTCTGCGATCTGTGGAACGCGCTGAACACTTTGCCCGAAACGCAGGGGCTTCGCATTGATGCCTGTATCATTGAAGGCAAGAGCATGACTGAGGTTGCCGAGGCCGATGGCGTAAGCGTGGCCGCCGTACATAAATCTATCCAGCAGGGTTTGAAGTCCATGAAAAAATATTTGCAAAATGTTTGATGTAGGGGGTTAAAAAACATCTTCCAAATGTCCTTGGTATATGAGAGGAGTTGATCCTCTCCACAACTGAATAGCGGCGGCTCCGGGCATAGTGCGAGGAGCCGGGCGGCGGGTGCGCCAGGACTTCTCCAACACGGAGGACGAGCGATCCACACCAACGCCGCAAGTGGGGACTTGCCACCCCACGGCCACGATCCGCGAGTGGACAGGCTGGCAGCCTGTCCCCCGGAGCTGCCGCACCACCCCAGCAAGGAGCGTCGCGCCGAGTATAGCTGTCTTATGACGGGCCAAGAAAATGAGCGCGGCGCTCCTTATTCTAACTTCGAGACAAATTGTCCCAATGTGGAGAAAGGCAAAAGGGCGACACCCAATCGCGGGTGCCGCCTTTTCGTGTTTCCCCAACAGACAACGGGGATCAATCAGTTCTACGCCATTTGTGAAGGAGGTCATCTATGGAGCGCACAAGAGAATTAACCACTTTCGCCATTGACGGTTATCAAATATCCGCTACCTTTGCCGATAGCAGAAACACAACGGCCCTCGGCCATGTGAAACAGATTTTGCTATCCTCTTTTGCCAACAATGCCGCCAAGCATACCCACGGCGACATCCTTGCAATCCACCCCAATCGGAGCGATAATAATAGTGGGGGTAGCCCCTATGTACCTTGAAAAGTTCATATCTCCCGCGTATTGATTCGCTCTTTTGGTTTGCCCTTATGACAAATGAAAGGACGGATCAATATGGAAAATAACATTCTTATCGGAACTCGCGTTGACTGTTTGTATAGAGTGTCCACCGACAAGCAAGTGGACTATGACGATAAAAGCCAAGCCGACATCCCCATGCAGCGCAGAGAGTGCCACCGCTTCTGTGAAAAGATGGGCTGGACGATTGTTCACGAAGAACAGGAGGACGGCGTATCCGGCCACAAGGTACGGGCCGAAAACCGCGACAAACTCCAAATCATCAAAGAACGGGCCAAGCAGGGCAAGTTCGATATTCTGCTGGTGTTCATGTTTGACCGCATCGGGCGTATCGCTGACGAAACGCCCTTTGTGGTGGAATGGTTTGTCAAGAACGGCATCCGGGTATGGAGTACCCAAGAGGGTGAGCAGCGTTTTGATACCCACACCGACAAACTCACCAACTATATCCGCTTCTGGCAAGCTGACGGTGAAAGCGAAAAGACTTCTATCCGCACAAAAACCGCCCTCGGCCAGCTTGTCGAGGACGGCGGTTTCAAAGGCGGGCTTGCTCCCTACGGCTACGATCTCGTAAAAAGTGGCCGCTTCAACAAGCGAAAGCATGAGGTTTATGAGCTGGTTGTCAACGAGGCCGAGGCCGCTGTGGTGCGGATTATCTTTGACAAGTATGTGCATGAGGGCTACGGAGCCCAGCGGATCGCCACCTATCTGAATAAGCTCGGGTATCGGGCAAGGTCGGGTAAGATGTGGCACCACGCCAGCATCCGGGGTATCATCTGCAACCTCACCTATACCGGCGTACTCCGCAGCGGCGATAGCCGATCCCAAGTGCTGCTGCACTTGCAGATTATCCCGCCGGAACTCTTTGAGGCCGCACAGCATATCCGCACTTCCCGTGCCAATTCTGCCGAACAGGAGCGCCGTGTTCCTCTCAACACCCGAGGCCAGTCCCTGCTGGCCGGGAATGTGTTTTGTGGTCATTGTGGCTCCCGGCTCTCACTCACCACAAACGGCAAGGCTTATCCCTGCAAGGACGATCCAAACCGCATTGTAAAGCGTGTACGGTATATCTGCTACGGCAAAACCCGCAAGCAAACGGAATGTGACGGTCAGACCGGGTACACGGCACATACCCTTGACGGCATCATTGATAAGGTGGTGCGACAGATCTTTGAGCGTATGAAAGCTGTCCCCAAAAGTGAGATCGTCAATATCCGATACAAAGAAAAGATGGAGGAACGGAAAGCGCTGCTCCGCAGCATCCGGGCCGAACATACAAAAGTATCTGCCGAGCTGAATATGCTGAAGGCCGAGGTCATTAAATCCCTGCGCGGCGAAAGTGCTTTTTCGCAGGACTTGCTCGGCTCTCTGATTTCTGACTGTGAGACAAAATGTCTCGAAGTTCAGCAGCAGCTTGAGGCGGCGCAACTGGCCTATGACGAAGGACAGGCTGTGCTGGAACACTTGAACGCCCAATACGATGACATTATCTCTTGGGCTGATATGTACGACACCGCCAGCATGGAGGCAAAGAAAATGATCGTCAACTGCCTTATCAAGCGGGTGGAGGTCTACCGGGACTACAAGTTGCATATCGACTTTAACATTGACTTTGAGCAGTTCAGCATGGGCATGGACATCGTTGCCATCGCTGCATAAAGCAAAAACCCCACTTCCGAAGAAGTGAGGTTTTCGTTCACAATCTCTTGGTGATGGTGGAGATAAGCGGGATCGAACCGCTGACCTCTTGAATGCCATTCAAGCGCTCTCCCAGCTGAGCTATACCCCCAGATAAGAGAGATTGTGATGTTTAATTTTTATGTTCCCTGTACGGGGGTTGTTTACCGCTTCAACCGGGCTCCCAGCTGAGCTATACCCCCAAATAAAAGGGTGTGCTGAGTATTTCTTATTCAATTTTTCTAAGGGGTGTGTAACCGCTTCAACCGTGCTCCCAGCTGAGTTATACCCCCAGGTACATCGACAAGTTTATCCTGACGACAAAATATATTATACGCAACATGCTTCATTCTGTCAAGAAAAAAATCAAGAATGCTGTAAAAATCTTGAGCCAATGTGTGGCGCAACGACAGATCATCGTGCCGCATATAATTGTGGCGTTTGGCCACAAATTTGACTGTTTAAAAGTAATTTGCGAAAAGTTCTTCTTGTCTTTTGTCGGTAAATCCATTACTATGGAATAAGATTTATCATGCGGTATGGCAAAATCCATATTGCGTGCGCGGCTGTTGGCTGCGCGTGATTGAGATTGCCGCCATGTTGGGTGGCGGCATGCACCGTGCGTAATAGGCGCGCGGCAGGGAAATGAGGAAATAGGGGCAGCGCTGTATCAGTGGAATTTGTGTGTGATGGGATGATCAGTCGGAGCAGCGCAGCCGGAGGAATGGGAACAGGAGTATTGAGATGGCAGTTACATTGGCCGAGATCGCCGCGTTGGCGGGCGTCTCGCGCGGCACAGTCGACCGTGCTTTGAATAATCGCGGTCGGGTCGATCCTAAGGTGGCTGCGCGCGTGCGCCGGATTGCGCGGGAGCTGGGTTACCGCCCCAACCGCGCGGGGCGTGTGCTCGCGTTGGCGAAAAATCCGATCCGGATTGGCGTGATCGTGCAGTCAGTTGAAACGATGTTCATGAACATGGTGTATGAGGAAGCGCAACATGCCCGTGTCCGTTTGAAAAGCGAGGGCGCGGAGGTGTTGCTATGCCCTCTTGAGGGCGTGGATGCGAGGCGGCAGCTAGCCGCAATTGATGAGTTGGTCGAGGCTGGCGTGCAGGGGCTGGCCATCACGCCGGTGGAGGACGAAGCGGTGCGCGCCCGGCTGCATACTTTATCTACACAAATGCCGGTTGTCACATTTAATACCGATCTGGCCGATTCCGGTCGACTGTGTTATGTCGGTTCGGACAACTACGCTTGTGGCCGCGCCTGTGCTGGGCTGATGGGTTTATTGCTGCCGGATGGCGGCGACGTGCTGGTGGTTGCCGGGCAGGAGCACAACCTGTCCCACCGGCAGCGGGTGGATGGCTTTTGTGATGAGGCTGCCGCGTGTTTTCCGGGTCTGCGTTTGTTGCCACCCCAGACCTGTGGCGATGATCAGCAATTGGCGCACGACATTGTGTGCCGTGCGGTGCAGGATCACTCCGGCCTGCGGGGGGTATATATCTCGGTCAATGGGCAGGTGGGTGCGTGTGACGCGGTGCGTGAACTCGGTTTGCAAGGCAAGGTGCACCTTATCTGTCATGACCTGTCTGAAGTCAATGCGGCAAATGTGCGCGCTGGGCTGATCGACTTCCTGATCGATCAGGATGCATATTTGCAAGGTGTGCGTCCGGTCGAATTGTTGCTTGATTATCTGCTGGTCGGGGAAAAGCCGGAAAGCGATCGGATTTTAGCGCGCATTGATATCCGCAACCGGTACAATGTGTGATAGGGGCATAGGAGGGACGGTTATGCAGACGGTAACGGTGCCGCACGGCACATTGACGCACGCAGGTGTGGCGGCAGGCGTGGGTAAGCCTGCGCTTGTGCTTTGTCCGGGAGGCGGCTATGAATATTGCTCAATTCGCGAGGGTGCACCCGTCGCGCGCGCTTTTGCACGGCACGGGATCGAGACCTTTGTGTTGGACTACGATTGTACGGATGCACCGCTCGGTACGCGGCCGCTACATGCGCTGTCCGCAGCAGTGGCGTGGGTGCGACAGCATGCCGCGCAATACGGGGTGGATGGGAACCGCATCGCGGTCGGCGGTTTTTCGGCGGGCGCGCATTTGGCGGGCACGCTTGCGGCGGTGTGGAATAGGCCGGATTGGTTCGGACAAGATACCGATCTTGCGTTGCACCGGCCGTATGCCGCCGTTCTGTGTTATCCGGTGGTGACGGCGGGGGAATATGCTCACCGCGGTAGCTTTGTGCAGCTGGCAGGCGCGGATGAGCACCGACAGCAGGCGTTTTCACTTGAAACGCTGGTGGATGCGGACATGCCGCCGGTATTTTTATGGCATACGCTGAAGGACGGTTCCGTGCCGGTGGAAAATACACTGCTGCTCGAAGCCGCACTACGACGTGCAGGTGTGTCGCATGAGTTGCATCTGTTCCCGCACGGCGTACACGGGCTGGCGTTGGCAGACTTTGAAACCTACGACCCGTCGCGCGGGCGCCGCCCCGACCGGCATGTCGCCCGGTGGCTGGAGCTGTGCGCTGAGTGGCTGAGGGAGGTATAACCATGGAAATACGGCACACGCGGACGGACGACCTGCCCGTACTGCGCACGATTTTTGACAACGCGCGTCGGTTTATGGTGCACACCGGCAACCCAAACCAGTGGGAGGAGGGCTTCCCGCCGCAGGCGGTGCTGGAGGCCGATATTCAAGCCGAATGCAGCTATGTCTGCGTCGAAGATGGGCGCATTTTGGCGACGTTTTTCTTTTCTACTGCGGGGGAACCGACCTATCGGGTGATTCGCGAGGGGGCGTGGCTGGATGCTGCGCCTTACGGTGTGGTGCATCGCATTGCGGCAGCCGAACAGGGGCACGGTGCGGCGGCATACTGTCTGGACTGGTGCTTGGCACAGTGCGGCAACATCCGTATTGATACCCACCGCCGACAACAAACCCATGCAGCGGCTGCTCGCGCGGCTGGGCTATGCCTATTGTGGGCTGATCGATCTGGAAGAAGGGCGCGGCGAGCGGCTGGCCTTTCAAAAACGTCAGGAATAGACAAAACCCGGAGCGGAACCGGTTGGTTCTGCTCCGGGTTGTTTTGTATTCCATGATGCGAGGCTCATCCAAAGAACATCGAACCGACCGACACGAGTAGCGCGGTCAGTAAGCCAGCCACGCCGATGGCAAGGCCGCTCATGGCGCCTTCGGTTTCGCCCAGTTCAATGGCGCGCGAGGTACCGACCGCGTGCGCGGCTGTGCCGATCGAAAGCCCCATCTGCACCGGATTGCGCACACCGATGCACTTGAGGAAGGTCGGCAGCAGGATCGCACCCACGATGCCGGTAAATACCACCGCAATTGCGGTTACGGGGGCGAGGCCGTCCATCATGTCGGACAGTGCGACGGCGATCGGCGTCGTGACCGATTTGGGGACAAGCGAGCGGGTCGTCACGCCGGACAGGCCAAACAGGCGGCTGAACAGCAAAACGCTGCCAATCGAGGTCAGCGAACCGACCAGCGCGCCCGCGAGGATGGGCGCGAGGTTCTTTGTCAGCACGTCCAGCTTGCGGTAGATCGGGACCGCGAGCGCGACGGTCGCCGGGGTCAGGAAGAACGAGATCAGCTGTCCGGCGTTTTCATAGGTCTGGTAGCTGGTGCCGGTCACGACCAGCAGTACGCCCACCATGATCGAGGAGAGCAGCAGCGGGTTACACAGCGGCGAGCCGGTTTTCTGCTGCGCTTTCATGCCCAGTGCATAACAACCGATGGACACCGCCATCCAGAATGTCGAGGAGGATAGCAGTTCAGTCATGGTCAAACGCCTCCTCGCTTTCGCGATGCTGCAGACGGAATACGATATGCACGGTAAATGCAGTCGCGGCTGCGGTGCAAAGCGTGGTCAGCACGCAAACGGCCAAAATGGCCAATATTTCACTTTTGATCTGTGCAAAAATCTCCAACACACCAAGGCAGGCCGGTAGAAAGAAAAATGCCATATTTTGCAGCAGATAGTCCGCAGTCTGTTCGACATGGTGCAGCCGCAGCGGACTGCACAGCAGCAGCACGAACAGCAGCGCCAATCCGAGCACATTGCCCGGCAGCGCGCCGTGCAGCAGGAGGGAGAGCGCATCGCCTGCCACGCAGCAGGCAAGCAGCACGAGCAGTTGTTTGAGGTACTTCAAGGGGTATCGTCTTCTTTCTTGGCTTGGTAATCCGCAGTCATAGCGGCCAGCAGCGTCTGGTAGACCGCTTCCGCGTGGTTTTTGAAGGTGCGCTCCAGCATGGACGCCTGCGCGCGGCTGACCACAGCCATTTCCAGCGCGAACACCTGCTCCATCTCCATGCGCACGGTCAGGTCGTTGGGGGCGCGCTCGGTGACCGAAGTGTGGATGGCCGCATCCCGCCGGATCTGCCGCACGACCCGCAACGCTGAGCGCTGTGCGGCTTCACGCACCGGATAAGGCAGCTGTTTTTCAAATACACGCGTCGCTTCGCGCCCCTTGTCCGTGATTTGGTAGCGCGTTTCGCCGTCGCCGCGTATTTCGGCCAGATGGCCGGTCGGGATCATTTCATAGAATGCCTCGCTCAGCTCAAAATAACCAAAGCCCTCGTCGCACCATGTCGTCAGGTCGACGACCGTGCTGAAGCTGACCGGGAAAGGCAGCAGGTCCATGGCAAACAGCACAAGGAATTTGATATCTTCCTTGGAATGGATAAAACCGTGACGGACCATGATGCGCGGGCCTCCTTTGCGTTTCCAAAATTGCATACAGTAGTATACCACAGGGAAAACGGAAAAAGCAATCGTCAGTGCGGACAAGAAGCGGCGGGCGGACAGGCGGAATCTTGTTGCAACTGGGAGCAAAAGCGCACAAATGGAGGACGAACGGATGTACGATTTTTGTCGGTAAAACCGGCAAAAACCGGTTGAACAAGCTGAGGGCGCGCGGTATAATAAGGTGACGGAAAATATCGCAACGGGAGAGAAAAATATGCCGGAAGTCGTTTTGCGTGCCGCGAATGAGAAAGACGCGGCTGCGATGCTGGCGCTGTACGCGCCCTATGTCATTCAGACCACCGTTTCGAGCGAATATGCCCCGCCCACGCTGGATGAATTCCTCGGACGCATGCGCACCTATGGGGAGCGCCTGCCGTGGCTGGTGTGTACGGTCGACGGCGAGGTCGTCGGCTATGGGTATGCATCCCCGCACCGCACGCGCGCGGCTTACCAGTGGTCGGTGGAAACGTCGATCTACGTTGCGCAGGAGTGGCACCGGCACGGCATCGCGGGCGCAATCTATGCCGCCCTGTTTGAGCTGCTGGCGATGCAGGGATACTATAACATCTATGTTGGCATCACCTCGCCCAACGAACGTTCGATGAAGTTCCACAAAGCGATGGGCTTTATCATTTCGGGTGCGTATCAGGAGAGCATGTACAAGTTCGGCCAGTGGCGCGATGTGCTGTGGATGGGCAAGAGCCTGCGCCCGCACGAGGGGGAGCCGCAGCCGACCGTGCCGTTTCCGGACATTCAGGACAGCCCGCTTGTCGCCCGCGCGCTGCGGCAGGCCGAGCAGCGCATCCATTTGTAACCCCGAAGGAGGTTGGACGCATGGCGGAACAATTGCATCAGAACCATCGCAAACGTGTGTTGGAAAAGTTCCGCCGCTTTGGATTGGACGCGTTCAGCGACCATGAGGTGCTTGAGCTATTGCTGTTCTTTGCCATCCCGCGCGCCGACACCAACCCGATTGCGCACCGGCTGATGGCGCGCTTTGGCACGCTGCATGCTGTGTTGGAAGCCCCGACCGAGCAGCTGTGCGAAGTAGAGGGTATCGGCCCCCATTCAGCCGACCTGATTAAAACAGCGTTCGCGTTGTGCGCGCGCTACCAGATAGATGTGGAGAAGTCCGAACGGCATAGTGACAAGCTGAGCACCTATGAGCGCATCGGCGCGTATTTTGTGCCCCAGTTTGCGGGCGAGCGGGATGAAGTGCTGCTCGCCGCCTATCTGGACGGCACGGGGCGTGTGCTCAAGTGCGAGGAAGTTGCCCGTGGCGGCCACGCGCAGGTCGCGGCCGACCCATACAAGATTGCGCGCACCGCGCTGCTGTGCAACGCGGCCGGCGTGGCGCTCGCGCACAACCATCCGCATGGTCCGGCCACGCCGTCCGAGGAGGATATCACGGTCACGCGGCGGCTGGAGCAGGCGCTGGCGGGATTGGGGCTGGAACTGGTCGACCATTGCGTGGTTGCGCGTGGCAAATACACATCCATCTGCAAACTGCGGCGCAGCACGATGGGACAGAGGAGGTAGGATATGCCGGATTTCCATATCGTCAGTGACTATAAAATGGCGGGCGACCAGCCGGAAGCGGTCGCAAAACTGGTCGAGGGCATCAACAACGGCCTGACCGAGCAGACCTTGATGGGCGTAACCGGCTCGGGCAAGACCTTCACCATGGCCAATATCATCGAGCAGACCCAGCGGCCGACGCTGGTGCTTGCGCATAACAAGACGCTCGCTGCGCAGCTGTGTACCGAGCTGCGGGAATTTTTCCCGGATAACGCGGTCGAGTACTTTGTATCGTACTATGACTATTACCAGCCCGAGGCCTACATTGCTTCGACCGATACCTATATCGAAAAGGACTCGGCGATCAACGACGAGATCGACCGCTTGCGCCACTCGGCGACTTCGGCGCTCAGTGAGCGGCGCGATGTGATCATTGTCTCGTCCGTGTCGTGCATTTACTCGCTCGGCGACCCGATTGACTACAAGAAGATGGTCATTTCACTGCGCCCGGGTATGGAAATCAGCCGGGAAACGCTCATTCACCGGCTCATTGATATTCAATACGAGCGCAACGACATCGCTTTTGAACGCAACCGCTTCCGCGTGCGCGGGGACACGGTCGAGATCTGGCCGGTTTACTCGGATGAGGACGTGGTGCGCATCGAATTTTTCGGCGACGAGGTCGACCGCATCAGCCGTATCAACCCCTTGACCGGTGTGGTGCTGGGCGAACTGGGGCACACGGCGATCTTTCCGGCGAGCCACTATGTCACCCCCAAGGATAAATTGCAGGCCGCCATCCGCGACCTTGAGGACGAGCTCGAACAGCGCATCCAGTATTTTGAGCAAAACGGCAAGTTGATCGAAGCGCAGCGCATCGGCCAGCGCACGCGGTATGACATTGAAATGTTGCAGGAGATCGGCTTTTGCAGCGGCATCGAGAACTATTCTCGCGTGCTGTCGCGCCGCGAACCCGGTTCCGCCCCCTTTACGCTGATCGACTACTTCCCAGAGGACTTCTTGCTGATTGTGGACGAGAGCCACGTCACGCTGCCACAGGTGCGCGCCATGTACCACGGCGACCGCGCCCGCAAGGAAAGTCTGGTCGAAAACGGCTTCCGTCTGCCCTCGGCTTACGATAACCGCCCGCTCAACTTTGATGAGTTCAACGAGCGGCTCAACCAAATCGTTTATGTTTCCGCAACGCCCGGCGAGTACGAGCTGTCGCGTTCCGGACAGGTGGTAGAGCAGGTCATCCGTCCGACCGGCCTGCTTGACCCCGAGGTAGTTGTGCGCCCGGTTGAAGGGCAGATCGACGACCTGATCGGCGAGATCAACGCGCGCACGGTGGGGGGCGAGCGCGTGCTGGTGACGACATTGACGAAAAAGATGGCCGAGGACTTGACTGCCTATCTGGAAACGGCGGGCATTAAGGTGCGCTATATGCACCACGATGTCAAAACCATCGAGCGGCAGGAACTGGTGCGCGACCTGCGTCTGGGCGTGTTTGACGTGCTCATCGGCATCAACCTGCTGCGCGAGGGTCTGGATATCCCCGAAGTGTCGCTGGTCGCCATTCTCGACGCGGACAAGGAGGGCTTTTTGCGCTCCGAGACCTCACTTATCCAGACGATCGGCCGCGCCGCGCGCAACGAGCACGGCATGGTCGTGCTGTACGCGGACAGCATCACGCCCTCCATGCGCCGCGCGATGGATGAGACCGAGCGCCGCCGCGCCTTGCAGGATGCGTTCAACAAGGCGCACGGCATCGTGCCCAAGTCGGTGCGCAAAAAGGTGCAGGATGTAATCGAGATTACGTCCAACGTGCCGTCGAGCAGCAAGAAGAAGCTGCGTACCAAGGGCGAGCGCGAGCGCGAGATCGCCCGCCTGACAAAGCAGATGAAGGAAGCGGCCAAGATGCTGGAATTCGAGATTGCGGCGCAGCTGCGCGACCAGATCAAGGTGCTGGAGGAAGGCAAATGAAAATTGTAACGCTCATGGAGGATACTGCGTGTGCACCGGGCTTTGCCTGTGAGCACGGACTGAGCTTTTACATCGAAACGGACGGCCGCAAGCTGCTGTTCGACATGGGACAGACCGACCTGTTTTTGCAAAACGCCGCGGCATGCGGTGTCGACCTGTCCGGGGTGGATACGGCGTTTGTCTCGCACGGGCACTATGACCACGGCGGCGGACTGGCTGCCTTTCTGGACGTGAACGACCATGCACCGGTGTATGTGCATGAAAAAGCATTTGAGCCGCATTTTTCGCATAAGCCGGAGGGCGTCAAGCCGATCGGGCTGGACGAGGCCCTCGCCGAAAATCCGCGCTTGCGGCGCGTAAGCGGCGTAACGCAGATCGACGATTGTTTGACCCTGTTTTCCGATATCACGGGCGCGGACTGCGTGCCGCAGGGCAACCGCACGCTGTACGAGCGGGAAGGGGAAGACTATGTCCCTGACCGCTTTATCCACGAACAAAGTCTGATTGTCCGCGAGGGGGACAAGGCCGTACTCTTTACCGGTTGCGCACATCGGGGTGTGGTTAACATCTGTGCGCGGGCAAAGGAACTGCTTGGTCGCGACCCGGACGTGGTCGTCGGCGGGATGCACCTGTTCAGTCCGTCGACCGGCAAAAGCGAACCGGATGAGAATATCCGCGCGGTCGCAGAACGCCTTGCGGACACGGACAGCAGTTACTACACCTGTCACTGCACCGGTCCGCACGCTTACGACGTGCTGCGGGAAACGCTGGGGGAGCGCATCGCATTCCTTGCAGCGGGCGGTATCATTGCGGTATGAGCGCGGCACAATAGATAGAATAGAGATAGAAAACCGAAAGAAATGAGGTTGGAGTACCACACATCATGCAGGAATATATTCATGTAAAGGGTGCGCGTGAGCATAACCTGAAAAACATTGATATCAAGATACCGCGCGACAAGCTGGTCGTCCTGACCGGCCTGTCCGGTTCGGGCAAATCGTCGCTGGCGTTCGACACGATCTATGCCGAAGGCCAGCGCCGTTATGTCGAGTCACTTTCCAGCTATGCGCGGCAGTTTTTGGGGCAGATGGACAAGCCGGACGTGGACTACATCGACGGCCTGTCGCCCGCCATTTCGATCGACCAGAAAACCACCTCGCAGAACCCACGCTCGACGGTCGGCACGGTCACCGAGATTTACGATTACATGCGTCTGCTGTGGGCGCGCATCGGCACGCCGCACTGCCCCAAGTGCGGCAAGGAAATCCACCAGCAGACAATCGACCAGATTATCGACCGGCTGATGGCTTTGGAGGAAAAAACGCGCGTGCAGATCCTCGCGCCGGTCATCCGCGGCAAAAAGGGCGAGCATGTGAAGGTGCTTGAGGACGCGCGGCGGCAAGGTTACGTCCGTGTGCGGGTGGACGGCGAAATGCGCGACCTGTCCGAGGAGATCAAGCTTGCCAAGACCAAAAAGCACAACATCGAGATCGTGGTCGACCGTATTGCCATCCGCGCGGATATCCGCAGCCGGCTGACCGACTCGGTCGAAACCGCGGCGGCGCTCTCGGGCGGGCTGGTCATCGCGGACGTGGTCGGCGGCGAGCCGATTACTTTTTCGCAGAATTATGCCTGCGAGGACTGCGGCATTTCCATCGAGGAACTTTCGCCGCGCATGTTCTCGTTTAATAACCCCTACGGCGCGTGCCCGGTCTGTACCGGGCTTGGCATGCAGATGCGCGTCGACCCCGACCGTATCATCCCCAACAGGAAGTTGTCCATCCGGCAGGGCGCGATCCGCGCGTCCGGCTGGGGCAGCGCCGAGCCGGGGACGATTGCGGGCATGTATTTCAGTGCGCTTGGTAAAAAACATGGCTTTACGCTGGATACCCCAATCGAGGACATGGGCAAGGACGCGCTGCACGAACTGCTCTACGGTACGGGCGACGAGCCGCTGGAACTGTCGGTCAGCCGTGTGTCGGGCGGCGTGATGCGCCAGCCGTTTGAGGGCATCGTGTGCAATCTCGAGCGTCGATACAAAGAGACTTCGAGCGACTACGCGCGCGGCGAGATCGAGGAATGTATGAGCGAGATTCCTTGTCCCGCGTGCCACGGTCGCCGTCTGCGCCCTGAGGTGCTTGCAGTGACGATTGGCGGGTTGAACATCGCGGAATTTTCCGAAAAGTCGGTCGTCAAGGCGATGGAGTTCCTGCATACCTTGCAGCTGAACGAGATGCAGCACAAGATCGGCGATCGGGTCATCAAAGAGATCATGGATCGGCTGGGCTTTTTGCAGTCGGTGGGTCTGGAATATCTCACGCTGTCGCGTTCGTCCGGCACGCTGTCGGGTGGTGAAAGCCAGCGTATCCGGCTCGCGACCCAGATCGGCTCGTCGCTGATGGGCGTGTTGTATATCCTCGACGAGCCTTCCATTGGTCTGCACCAGCGCGACAACGACAAGCTGCTGGCGACCCTCAAACGCCTGCGCGACCTCGGCAATACGCTGATCGTCGTCGAGCACGACGAGGACACCATGTTTGCGGCTGACCATATCGTCGATATCGGTCCGGGTGCGGGGCGGAATGGCGGCGAGGTCGTGTTTGAGGGCAAGGTGGACGACCTGCTCAAGAGCGAGTCATCCGTTACCGGACAGTATCTGTCCGGCCGCAAGTGCATCCCGGTACCCGCCGTGCGCCGCAAGGGCAACGGTAAGAAGCTGACGGTCAAGGGCTGTGCAGTCAACAACCTGAAGCACACGGATTTTACCATCCCGCTTGGCACATTCACCTGCGTGACCGGTGTGTCCGGTTCGGGCAAGTCGTCGTTTGTCAACGAGATTTTGTACAAAAAGCTCGCCGCCGAATTAAATGGCGCGAAAACGCGCGCAGGCGCGCATGATAAAATTTCCGGCCTGTCCTATCTGGATAAGGTGATCGACATCGACCAGTCGCCCATCGGGCGCACGCCGCGCTCCAACCCAGCGACCTACACGGGCGTATTTAACGACATCCGCGACCTGTTTGCCAAAACGGCGGATGCCAAGGCGCGCGGTTACGGGCCGAGCCGGTTTTCTTTCAACGTCAAGGGCGGCCGGTGTGAGGCTTGCTCGGGCGACGGCCTGCTCAAAATCGAAATGCATTTCCTGCCCGATGTGTATGTTCCCTGTGACGTGTGCAAGGGCAAGCGGTACAACAAGGAGACGCTCGAGGTGCGCTATAAGGGCAAAAACATCTACGAGGTGCTCGATATGACAGTGGACGAGGCGTGCGAGTTTTTTGCCAACGTCCCCAAGATCGCGCGCCGGCTGGAGACTATCCGCGAGGTCGGTCTGGGTTACGTCAAGCTCGGCCAGTCGTCCACTACGCTGTCCGGCGGTGAGGCACAGCGCGCCAAGCTCGCCACTGAGCTTTCCAAGCGCTCGACCGGAAAGACCATTTATATCCTCGACGAGCCGACCACCGGCCTGCATGTCGCGGACGTGCATAAGCTGGTCGACGTGCTGCATAAACTGGTCGACGCAGGCAATACCGTGGTCGTCATCGAGCATAATCTGGATGTCATCAAAACCGCGGACTATATCCTCGACCTCGGCCCGGAGGGTGGCGACGGCGGTGGGCGTCTGGTCGCCTGCGGCACGCCGGAGGAGGTCGCTGCCTGCCCGGATTCCTATACCGGACAGTACCTCAGCCGTGTGCTAAAGCGGCAAAAACCGGAAAAGGACGGACAATAAGGGAAAAGATGGAAAAATAAAGCGGGTGTTCCGGCGGGAAACACCCGCTTTTTTGACAATTTGCATAAAAATGTTGAGCTTTGCGGTGTGTCTTGGTATAATAATGGTAATAAAAAATAAATGAGGGAGTCCTATGAAAACAAAGCGTTGGGTGATCGCCGCCCCGGACGAAGCGCGCGTGCGCGCGCTGGCCGCGGCTGGCGGTTATGCCCCGCTGACCGCCGCGGTGCTGTCCGCCCGCGGCATTGACACACCGGATGCAGCTGCGGCCTATCTCAGCTGCGATACGGCCGGGCTGCACGACCCGCTGCTGCTTGCTGACATGGGCAAAGCCGTCGCGGTGGTCGAAGGCGCACTCCGGCGTGGGGAGCGCATCGTGGTTTACGGTGACTATGACGTCGACGGTGTGACCGCGACCTGCACGCTGGTAGATTATCTGCGCAGCCGAGGCGCTAAGTGCGATTATTACATCCCCAACCGTCTGCGCGAAGGCTATGGCCTGTCGCGCGCAGCGATGCAGGAGTTGTACGACAAGGGCGCGCGCCTGCTCATCACGGTCGATTCCGGCATCACGGCGGATGAGGAGATCGCGACGGCACGTGCGCTGGGCATGCAGGTGGTCATCACCGACCACCATGAGTGCCACGACACGCTGCCCGCCGCGGATGCGGTAGTCGATTGCAAGCGGCCGGATTGTACCTATCCGTTTGACAGCCTTGCGGGCGTGGGCGTGGCATTCAAGCTGGTTTGTGCGCTGGAAGGCGACACGCAGGTCATACTTGATCGGTATGCCGATCTGGTCGCATTGGGCACGGTGGCGGACGTGATGCCGATTACGGGTGAGAACCGCATCATCGTTGCGGCGGGGCTTAAAAAGCTGGCCGCGACCGGTAATATCGGCTTGGAAATGCTGCTGCGCGAGGCTGGGATGAAAAACCGCCGCCTGACCTCGTCCACCATCAGTTTTGTGCTTGCGCCGCGCATCAACGCGGCTGGACGTATGGGGCGCGCCGAGCTTGCCGCTGAACTGTTCCTGACGCATGACCCGGTGCGTGCGCAGGCGCTTGCTGCGCAGCTGTGCGAGCAGAACAAGCTACGGCAGAACGAGGAAAATCAGATTTTGCAGCAGGCGCTCACACGCCTGCGCACTGAATACAACCCGATTGAGGATAAAATCATTGTGCTGGCGGGTGAGGGTTGGCACCATGGCGTGATCGGTATCGTGTGTTCGCGCCTGTGCGACCGGTACGGCTGTCCGGTTGTGCTGATTGCGCTGGATAAGGATGGCACAGGCAAAGGCTCGGGGCGTTCGGTTGGCGGCTTTAACCTGTTCGACGCGCTGACCTCGTGCGAAGATTTGCTCGAGCGCTACGGTGGGCACGCGCTCGCCGCAGGGCTGACTGTGGACGTGGGCAACATTGACGCGCTGCGTGACCGTTTGCGCGCCTACGCCGAGACGCATGTCACGATGGCCGAGCTGGTGCCGCAGCTGCACATCGACTGCATGGTGCGGCCGGATTGGCTGACGATAGAGCAGATTGAGGGGCTTGCCACTCTGGAGCCGTACGGCATGCGCAATCCGGAGCCGATATTCTGTATGAAAGACATGGTCGTTGAGGACATTACGCCGATTTCCAGCGACCGTCATGTGCGCATGACGCTGATTAAGGACGGCGTGCGCTTTTCTGCCATCTGGTTTGGCACGGGCGCAGGCGGGCTGGGTTTTGTCGAGGGCAATTATGTCGACGCGGCCTTCCATCTGGAGATCAATGAATTCCGTGGTCGTCGCTCGGTGCAGCTGACGCTGTGCGACGCGCAGCTCAGCGACTGTGAGCATCTGGCTGACCAGAAGCTGCTCAACGTATATAACACCTATATGGCTGACGGGCCGCTGACCGCGCGCGAGGCGCGCCTGCTGCTGCCCGACCGTGGCGATCTGGTGGCGGTGTGGCGGCACATTACCTGCCGCGCGGAGGATGGCCGCCTGTCCGTGCCGGACGGCGCACTCTCGCGCCGCGTGGCGTGGGAGAGCCGCCGCGATATCAACATCGGTAAGCTGTTTGTGTGCTTGGATGTGTTTTCCGAGTCCGGCCTAATCAGCTATCATTTCAAGGAGGGGATGGTCAACATCCTGCTCAAGCCTTATGAAGGTAAGGCGGACATTTCCGGCTCCGTCGTGTTGGCGACGCTGCAAAGCATGGCGGGCTGAAGAATGGGGGAACGAAGTATGCAGAACAAATTGGATTTTTTGCTCGACCGCGTGCAGAAGCAAAACCCACAGGCCAATATTCGCAAGATCCGTGCAGCCTATGAGTGCGCCGCGAATGCGCACGAAGGGCAGAAACGCAAAAACGGCGAGCCGTATATCATCCATCCGGTCTCGGTGGCCGAGATTGTGGTCGAGATGGGGTTGGATACCGACTCGATCTGCGCCGCGCTGCTGCACGACTGCATTGAGGATACGCAGTTCGGCTATAAGGAGATCGAAAACAAGTTTGGCACGCCGGTCGCTGAGCTGGTCGACGGCGTCACCCGTCTGGGCATGCTGCGCTACTCCAAGGAGCAGGAGCAGTTTGAGGATTTGCGCAAGATGTTCCTTGCCATGGCCAAGGATATCCGCGTCATCCTTATCAAGCTGGCCGACCGACTGCACAACGCGCGCACCTTCCAGTACCTGCCTGAGCGCAAGCAGCGCGACAAGGCGCTCGAAACGATGGAGATTTACGCGCCGATCGCGCACCGTCTGGGCATGAGCCGTATCAAGTGGGAGCTGGAGGACCTGTCGCTCAAGATTCTCGACCCGATTGGATATAACGAGATCGTCGAGGGCCTGAAAAAGCAGAGCGAGCAGCAGGAGGTTTTTCTCAAGCGTATTCAGGACCGCATCAGCGGCAAACTGGCCGAGGCGGGCATCAAGAATACGATTTCGGCGCGCGTTAAGCACATCTATTCGATCTACCGCAAGATGTATGCCCAGCACAAGACGATGGACGAAATCTATGACATCTGCGCGGTACGCGTCATCGTCGATACGGTGGCGGATTGCTACAACGTGCTCGGTTATGTACACGACCTCTACAAGCCCATCCCCGGCCGCTTCAAGGATTATATCTCGACCCCCAAGCCCAATGGCTACCAGTCGCTGCACACGACGGTTATCGGGCGTGCAGGCGTGCCGTTTGAAATCCAAATACGTACGACCGAGATGCACAAAATGGCCGAGTACGGTGTCGCTGCGCACTGGAAATATAAGCAGGGGTTAACAAAAAAGGGCAACGAGGAAGCTTTCGCATGGATTCGGCAGCTGCTTGAGGCGCAGCAGGACACCGAAGCTGAGGACTTCATCAAGAACATCAAGGTCGACCTCTTTGCGGATGAGGTATTTGTCTTTACGCCCAAGGGCGATGTAGTCAACATGCCCGCAGGCGCGACCCCGATCGACCTTGCCTATGCCATCCACTCGGCGGTCGGCAACCGTATGACCGGCTGCAAGATCAACGGTCGCATCGCCCCGATCGACAGCCAGCTCAAAAACGGCGATATCGTTGAAATCCTGACCTCCAAGGAGGCGCACGGCCCGACGCGCGACTGGGTCAAGATCGTCAAGACCACCGAGGCGCGCAATAAGATCAAGCAGTGGTTCAAGAAGGAGTGCCGCGAGGAGAATATCATCAATGGCCGTGAGGATCTCGACCGCGAGCTGCGCGCGAACCTGTTGTACAATGGTTTTTACGAAAATGAGGAAGTGCGCAAGAATACGCTCAACAAGTTTTCGTTTAACTCACTTGATGAGCTGTACGCTGCCATCGGCTACGGCGGCATCACCCTGACCAAGGTCATCAATAAGGTCAAGGATGACGTCGGCAAGCTGCGCCGCCAGCGTGAGCTGGCCGAGCACGCCGCCCAGCCGCAACCTGAGCAGCCGCATCGCCGTGTCACCCGTTCGACGACCGGTGTAGTCGTCGAGGGTATCGACAACTGTCTGGTTAAGTTCGCGCGCTGCTGTACGCCTATCCCGGGCGACGAAATCGTCGGTTTTGTCACACGCGGCTATGGCGTGTCTATTCACCGCCGCGACTGTGTCAATGTGCATATGCACGAGGACCCCGACCGTTGGGTACGCGCGTGGTGGGACGAAGATTTGGCCATGTCCGACCGCTCGAGCCGCTTCTCGACCGGCCTTCAGATCTCGACGCGCAGCCGCATCGGCGTGCTAAGCGATGTCACTGCTACACTGGCCGCCTGTAAGATCAACGTGCATGAAATATCTGCGCGCGACCTCAACGACGGTTATGCTGTGATCAACGCCTTAGTAGACGTGATTGGCGTGCATCAGCTTGATAACCTGATCAGCCGCCTACGGTCGATCAAGGGCGTGGTCGACGTGACGCGCACGGTGGATACAAACTGAAAAATCAATAACCAAGGAACAACCATGCAGAAAAAATACTTCTTTTTTGATATCGACGGCACGCTGAGCCTTGGGCAGACCATGGTCATGCCCGAGAGCGCGGTGCGCTGTCTGGAACAGCTGCGCGCAAACGGACATTTTACCGCACTTGCGACCGGACGCTTGCAGGCGTCTGCCGCGTGGTTTGCCGCGCAGCACGGCTTTGAGAACTTTGTTGCGGACGGCGGGTACAGCCTGACCATCGGCGGAGAAATTGCCGAGATGCGCGCCCTGCCGGTCGCGGATTGCATTGCGCTGATCGGGCGGCTGGAAGCCGCAGGCATCCCGTGGGCGGTCACGCCGGTAAACGAGCGCATGTGTGTGACGAGCGATGAACGTTACCTGCCATTTGCGCCGCCCGAGTACTTCCCGACGGAATATGACCCGATGTTCGACTACCGTGCGCTGAATGTGCTCTACAAGGTCAATATTGCCTGCACGGCGGAGCAGCAGGATGGGATCGACTTTGCCGGCCTGCCGACCGTGCGGTACAACCCGGATATCCTGCTGGTCGAACCGGTGGAAAAGCAGGAGGGTATCCGTCGAATGATTGAACGGCTTGGCATCCCGGACAGGGATGTGGTCATCTTTGGCGACGGCACCAATGACGTATGCATGTTCGGTCAGGGCTGGCTTTCGGTTGCGATGGGCAATGCGCGCGACGCGCTCAAGCGCATGGCCGACTATGTGACCGACCCGGTCGATCAGGACGGTCTCTGGAACGCTTGTAAGCACTTCGGCTGGATTTGAGGGGAACGATTATGCTGTTTGATACTCACGCACACTATGACGATAGCCGTTTTGACGACGACAGAGACGCGCTGCTGTCCTCCATGCCGGAGCATAATGTCGGCCTGATCCTAAACCCGGGCTGCGATGTGGAGACTTCGCGCAAAGCGGTCAGCTACGCACAAAAGTATCCGTTTGTGTATGCAGCAGTCGGCATTCACCCGGAAAATATAGGCGAAAACTGGAATAATGACCTTGCGGTCATTAAAGAGCTGGCCGAAGCCGAGCCGCGTGTGCGCGCGATTGGCGAGATAGGGCTGGACTACTACTGGGAGAAGGATGAGCGCGCCCGCGCGCGGCAGCAGGTCGTGTTTGCACGCCAGATGGAACTGGCGCGCGAACTGGGCAAGCCAGTCATTGTGCATGACCGTGACGCGCACGCGGACTGCCTTGAGATCGCGCGGCGGTATCAGGGGGTACCCGGTGTGTTCCACTGCTTTGCGGGCAGCGTTGAGATGGCGCGCGAGTTGCTCACGCTTGGCTACCATCTGTCGTTTACCGGAGTGATCACCTTTAAAAACGCGCGCCGTGCGATTGAGGTCATCCGCGAAGTACCGCTCGACCGCTTGATGGTCGAGACCGATGCGCCTTATATGGCGCCCGAGCCGTACCGCGGGCGGCGTAACTCCTCGCTGTATGTACATCGTATGGCCGAAACCATAGCCGAGATCAAGGGGCTGGATGTCTCCGAGGTCGAGCGCGTCACGACTGAGAACGGCAAGCGGCTGTTTGGTATCGGCGAATCCCATACGTCGCAACAAGGGTGACTTTGTCGCATAGCAAAAAACAGGGTATTGTCCCATGGGACAATACCCTGTTTTGGTTTATTACTGACTCAGCTCAGTCATTCCATGATATGCAGTTTGGGCGCCTCGGCATTTGCCTGCTCGACACACACGGCCAACCGGTAGTTGCGGTCGGCAAAGTCGGGCAGGAAGAGCGAGTAGGCACCTTGCACCTCGCTGCAATCCAGCCGCGGTGGCATGCGTCGGATGTCGATCCAGAAGCTGCGCAGCGGCAGGTCAAGGCCACGGCCGGTGGACTTGACAAAGCTCTCCTTGAGCGTCCACAGCTTATAAAACGCGTCGTCACGCGAGGAGGGCAGCAGCGTATTCAGGTAACGGACTTCCTCACGGTGGAAAAAGCGGGATGCTACGTCGCGGCGGCCGGGCTCACAGCGCTCGATATCAACGCCGACTGGGTGGTCACTGACCGCGCACACAGCCCACTCGCCCGAGTGGGACAGGCTGAAGTGGATGCCCGGCTCGGACACCAGATAGGGCTTGCCGCCATCGGCAATCGAAGTCGCCAACGGATGCACCACCCATGGAAACTGCTGTGCAATCGCATATTCGAGCAACAGCGAGGCCGCAAAGCCCTGCGCCCGGGCCGCGCCACGACGGCGGTCGACCTGTTCCAGACGGCCGCGGGACAGGCGGGCGCGTGATGCGCTGTCGTCCGGATTCACGGCGGATACCGGAATGGCATATACAGCAGTCAAGAGAATTCCCCCTAAAAGAATCAGCGTCGCGCATGGCTGCGCCATGCGAACTGGTATATGGATATTATACCACGCAGTACGCGGAATTGACAATTATCTTTCGCATGTGGATGGAAAAAATCAAACCCATGTCAGCGCCGGGTTTTACGGCAGGCAGGCGCGGAGATACCCGTACGGATTGCGCTATGCGGACAGGCATTGCGGCAGTCGCCGCAACGGATGCATTCGGCGCTGTTGGGTGTCTGCCAGACTGGGATATCCAGCTTGCAGACATGTTGGCATGCGCCGCACTGGGTGCATTTGTCAGCGTCGATCTGAAAGCGGTAGAGCGCGATCGGGTTGAACAGTCCGTAAATCGCGCCAAGTGGGCACAGATAGCGGCAGAACGGCCGGTAGACGATGATACTGAGCACCAGCAGTATAGCGAGGATGGCGGCTTTCCAAGTGAACAGCCAGCCGAGCGCGGCACGCAGCGGCGGGTTCGTCGCAATTAGCGGGATGCCCGCGAACAGTGTGCCCGATGGGCAGATATACTTGCAAAACCACGGTTGCCCCTGCCCGACAAGGTCGAGTACGGTCAGCGGCAGCACAATGACAAAGCCAATCAGGATGGCATATTTGAGCCATTTTAGGATGCGGTCGCCCGGCAGACGGCGCAGCTTTTTGGGGAACGGGATTTTGTGTAATAAATCCTGTACCAGCCCGAACGGGCACAGCCAGCCGCACACCAACCGCCCGAACAACGCGCCGAACAGCAGCAGGAATCCCAGCACATAAGCCGGGAATTTATTCGTCTGTCCGGTCAGTGAGGCTTGCAGTGCGCCGATGGGGCACGCGCCCAAAGCGCCCGGACAGGAATAACAGTTCAGCCCCGGCACGCAGACCAGCTTGCTCGTGTCTTTATAGATTGTACCCTGCATAAAACCGGCGGCGTAGCCATTGGTCAGCGCGGCAAACAGGAGTTGCACGGCTGTGCGCAGATGCGCGCGCAGCTTATCCAAGGCCGATGCACTCCATGCAGATATTGACCGCCTGGCGGAATACGGTCTGGTGTTGCCCCTGCATCACGCCCCATACAAGGCAGAATACGGCGACTACGCACAAAAACAGCGCGATACGGTTGCGGTAGACAAAGCTCATGACTGTACCTCCGCAAGCATGGCATCGATCGTTTCGACCCATTTGTCCTTGCTTTGCGCACTGATGACCGCCGAGCCAACCTGTGCACCCGTGCTGTCGACAAAGAAGGTGGTCGGTACATAGGAGATTTGGCCGAGCACGCCGAACAGATCGTTCGACGGCAGCAAATGGGTGTAAGCGGCGCCTGTCTCCGCGACGATGTCGCGTGCGGTCTGCACCTGTTCTTCGTTGATCGTGCCGTCGGCGTTCAGCACATCGGACACCAGTCCGACGATCTGCACGCCCTTGTCTTGATATTCCTGTGCGAGCTGACCTAAGTCGGGCATTTCACTGATGCAGGGGCCGCAAAACGTCGCCCAGACGTTGACCATCGTCAGGTCATAGTCCGCAAGCATGCCTTGATCGACTTCATTGCCCTCCAGATCGGTTGCAGAAAAGCTGCTGAGCACACCGGCTGGTGTAACGTCGCTTTGTGTTTCATCATCGGTAGAAGGTGCCAACTGGCCACCGTCCGTAGCATTTTGACCACAGCCAACAAGCGCCAGCATGCCGCATAGCAGTACGCCGGACAGCAAATGATGGAATTTTTTCACGCGTTATTCCTCCGAATCTTGGTTTTTTTATTATACGGGCAAGCAATCCGGTCTGTCAACTGTCAACCGTCATCGGATGTAAAAAAAGAAACCGGCAAAATTGTGGTAATTTTGTGAAAACGACTTGTTGACAAGGGGCTTTCCGGTGTACAATACTACCAGACGGCTTGGCATGGCGCATCAGCTGCCGCGCGGCCGACAAATCCCGAACCCAAAGGAGGCACTCAAAATGGCGGTATCCCGCGAGACTGTGCTGCTTTACCAGCCAGAGGGCAGTGAACTGGGCGCACAGCTCAAGCCTATTTTGGTGCGCATGGGCGTGCGCATCAAAAACGTCACGTCCGACGCGGTAGGGCAGACGGTCGGCTGCTTGCTCGGTCGAAAGGGCTTTGATGCCCGCGAAAACCCGGAAGCACCTGCGCTCGGTCAGCCCATGCTGGTGATGGACGGCTTTACTGACAAGCGGTTGGAAATCCTGTTGCGCGAGATGCGCAGCGCGGGCGTTTCCGTGCCGTATAAAGCGGTTGTGACCGAAAATAACCTTGGTTGGCTGTTTCACCAGTTGTTTGATGAGCTTGCCGCTGAGCATGCGGCCATGCAGCGATAAAACAGGATGCTGCGCGGCAATACTATGTAGGAAACCCCGCAAACCGGGCGTGTTTCTGCACACTGGATGCACAATATCGGATAAAACAAAAAGGAGTGTAAAAATATGGAGGTTTTAACGATTACCAAGGAAAACTTCGAGAGCGAAGTGCTGCAATCGGATAAGCCGGTGCTATTGGACTTTTGGGCTGTATGGTGCGGCCCGTGCCGGATGGTCTCGCCCATTGTAGACGAGATCGCCAATGAGAGGGACGATATCAAGGTTGGCAAGATCAACGTTGACGAGCAGAGCGAGCTTGCGCAACAGTTCGGTGTGATGAGCATTCCGACGCTGGTTGTGATGAAAAACGGCGAAATCGCGAACAAAGCGGTTGGCGCACTGCCCAAGGACGAAATCCTCGCCCTGCTTTGAGGGGAAAACAAAAACGGAAGCGGCACCGCCGCTTCCGTTTTTGTTTTCGATATCAGTTTTTTCGCACGAATTGGATCGCAGCAAGCGCGGCCTGAGCGCCGTCCGACACTGCTTTGGCGACTTGCAGCAAGCCCCCCGTGCAGTCGCCTGCGGCGAACAACCCGGGTACGGCGGTTGTGCCGTCTGTACTGGCCTGAATTTTGTTACCGTCGACCTGTGCGCCCAGTTTGCGGGCAAAGTCGCCGCTGCCTGCCGTACCGTAGGCGATGAATACGCCGTCAACAGGCAACGGATCGCCGTCCGCAAACGCCACACGTTCCACTTTGTCGGCACCTTCCACGGCGGATACCTGATGCGTATCGACGTGTAGGCCGTCCGGCAGGTCGTCCGGCACAGGCGCGCCGTTTGTCAGCAGTGTGACCGACGCGGCCACAGGCAACAGCGTGCGCGCTTCCTCCAGCGCGTACTCGCCTTCGCCCAGCACCGAAACTGCTTTGCCGCGATAGAAAAATGCGTCGCAGATTGCGCAGTAGCTGACACCACGGCCTTCCAATTCGCGCACACCCGCAATGGGCGGTGTGGCGCGTGGCGCACCGGTCGCAAGGATGACCGCGTCGGCTGAAAATACGCCCACCGTCGTCTTGACCGCAAAGCCTTTTTCAGCGTACTCAACGCCGGTTACCTCTGCCTGCGTCAGCTGCGCGCCAAGGCGCATTGCCTGCGCTCGGCCAAGCGCCAGCAGGCCGGGGCCGGAGATTACGTCGGCAAAGCCGAAGTAGTTTTCAATCTTGTCAGTCTTTTCCAATGCGCCGCCATCCTTATAGATGACTGTGGTCTGGATACCGGCGCGCGCAGTGTAAATGGCGGCGCTCAGCCCGGCTGGGCCGCCGCCAATGATGAGTACAGATGGCATATAGTGGAATCCTTTCGTTACTTGTCTGTGTCCTGTATGAACCAATCCTGATAGGATTTTTGCAGCTTGCCTAGCAGCGCAGCGTCCTTGCCGCCGACTGGCTTGCCATCCACATGGCTGACCGCGAGGCAATGCGAACCGGTGGACAGGATCATAATTTCGTCTCCGTCCAGCAGTTCGTCTACGGTAAACGGCGCAATATGTGTCGGCACGCCGAGTTTGTCGCACAGTTCGAGAAAATGCTTGCGCGTAATGCTGGGCAATATCAACTCATCCGCCGGGGGTGTGCAAAATACGCCGTCCTTGAGAATGGCAAGGCTGGAATGTGCGCCCTCGGTCACGCGGTCGCCACGGTGGAAAACGACTTCGTCGCAGCCTGCCTCAACCGCACGCTGCATGGCCATGCAGTTGGGGATGAGGTTGAGCGTTTTGATGTTACAGTGCAAAAAACGTGTGTCCTCGACTGTAATGAGCTGATAGGGCTGATTCTGTTTGTCGAGCGCGCAGGGCTCGGCAAAAGCCATCAGGCTGGCCTTGCAGCCGGTGGGGAAGGCGTGCTTGCGGTGTGCGACCGCGCGCGTTGACTGCCAATATAGCATATGCGGCGCGTCTGTGTCCAGTCGGCCGACTAAATCATTCAAAACAGCAGCAAGCTCGCCGCGTTCCATCGGCGGGTCGATGCGCAGCAGTTTCAGACTGTTGTAAAAACGGTCGAGGTGATCGTCGAGTGCAAAGATTTTCTTGTTGCGCACCATGGCTGCGTCGTAAACACCGTCGCCAAAATAAAAGCCGCGGTCAGTAATCGGAGCCTTGATTTCGTCGATGCGGCCAATCGCACCATTATAATAGGCGATATCCTTCATAAAGCAAACGCCTCCCTTTGCTATATTGTATAACTTCAGTATAGCGGTTTCAGACAGGCTTTGCAAGAGTGGGGAAATATGATAGAATAGACAAAACAGGGGAGTGATTTTTGATGAAAACGCTGTTGCACATCTGCTGCGCGCCATGCTCGATCGTCTGTATCGATACGCTGCGACAGGAGGGCATCGAGCCGGTGGGCTTTTGGTACAATCCGAATATCCATCCGTTTACGGAATATAAGATGCGCAAGAACACGCTGGTTGATTACGCAAAAAGCATCGACCTTAAACTGGAGATTGAAAACGAGTACGGTCTGCGCCGGTTTATCGAGGGCGTATACCCGGATTTTGATCATCGCTGTGCGTTCTGCTACACGCTGCGCTTCGAGGAAACGGCGCGCTATGCGGCGGAGCACGGCTTCGACCAGTTTACGTCTACGTTATTCGTCAGCCCATACCAGAATCACGAACTGATGCGCGAAGTGGCCGAGAAAGCGGCTGAAAAGTACGGTGTTACTTATCTGCACCGCGACTTTTCGCACCGTTTCCGTGAAGGGCAGGACAAGGCGCGCGAGTTGGGACTATATATGCAGAAATACTGTGGCTGTATCTTTTCTGAGGAGGATCGGTACAAGAAACGGTCGAAAAAGAAAAAGACAGGGCAGGACGCTTTACAAACCGCGATTGAAATGGTATAATACTTTTTGTACCCGCGCCCGTAGCTCAGCTGGATAGAGCGTTGGACTCCGACTCCAAAGGCCGTGCGTTCGAATCGCATCGGGCGTACCATAAAAGCCGCTTGTTCGTAAGAATGGGCGGCTTTTATGTAACTTTTTCTCAGGTTTTGATTTTTAGATAAATGGCTTTGGTGTTTATTTGGTGTTTATAGGGCGAAAAATCAGGCGTTCCCGCTGATGGGAACGCCCTTTTTTATGCCTGCTTTCTGACGGGGTGAAGAATGTCCTGTAAGGCTTCGGCGGCGGCTTGATCGGCTGATTTGATCGCGTGCGCATAGATTTTGCTGGTGGTGGTTGTGTTGGCATGACCCAGCCGCGCGGCAACCGTTGTCAGATTTGTCCCCGCTGCGATAAGCAGGGTTGCGTTAGTGTGCCGCAGTGAGTGAACGTGAATAGGCGGCAAACCGTTCTTTGTAACAAACTTGTGAAACCATGCTGTGATAACATCCGGGCGAATGGGTGCACCATTCCACGCGGTAAACAGGCGGTCGTTGTCCTGCCACTGATCACCCAGCCGCAGCCGCTCTTTTGCTTGTTCCGCACGCCAGATGCGCAGCATAGTTATCACATCGTCGGAAACCTTCATGCAGCGCTCTGAAGTCTCGTTTTTGGTTTCGTCCTCGAATACACCCTTGCCGGATAGGTACAAGGACGAGCGCCGCACGGAAATAATCGCCCGCTCGAAATCAATATCCTTCCATTCCAGCCCGCACAGCTCGCCGCGCCGCATTCCGGTATAAAGTAGCAGCTTCACAATGACCTGATGCTGTAGGCTCTCGTCCTCCAAAGCCTGCAGCAGCTGTGCCGCCTGTTTTTCGTCCAGATAGACTGCTTCTTTCCGTTTGTTTTTGGGCAGCACAACACGGCTGCACGGATTGGAAAAGATAAGTTGCCATTTAACCGCAGTGGATAGCATGGAGGAAATAAGCCTGTGATGGTGCAGAATGGTGCTGACCGCAAGCGTGTCTTTGCCTTCTGCTGGACGGAATATCTTGTCGAGCGGGAGCTGTAAGGTGCTGGCTATTTTGTGGGCACTGGAGGCGCTGATCTTATCGCCGCGGGTTACGCTGTCTAGCACATAAACAGAAATATTGGCCTGCTTGGCAAACTCCCGCTTGGTCATGCCACGGCTTTTGAGCAGTGCTTTGAAATCTACGGTGCTTTGGTATCGCGTATCTTCTCGCACACCGGTTTCCGCAAGGTTATTGTAGAACTGCATGAGGTGATGCGGCTGCAGTTTGTCAAGCCGGATATGACCAATGGCGGCATTGATGCGCGGCATCAGTACATGATAACGGGCAACCGTGGTCGGCCGGAGCTGCTTTTCGGCATAGTCCTTAAACCATCGCTCGGCAAAGTCGGCAAACTTGATATTGCCGTCCAACACTTGACCGGTGCGGCATCGCTCCTCGAATAGTACGGCCTGCCGATCAAGCTCCTTTTCGGTCTGGCGGCGGGTCATGCCCGGTTCAGGTGTCCATGTCATAGTGCGCCGGATCTGTTTGCCATTCAGATCATAACCGCAGGATACGGTGATGCGGTAGGTGTCACCGCGTTTCTGGATTGTGGCCATGTGATCACCTCTTTTGATGATGAAAATGATCTATATTTTTTTGTTTTAGCTCTTCCAGCTTGAATTTAAGAAAAGAGTTCGTGCTTTCATGAAGATTCCATAAATCTTCCTCAGATACTTCTAATTCACCGTCAGGATAATTGATCCATAAGAAACAATCATCTTCTTCCCAGCCAGTACTATAGCCAACTTGCTTCAATTTTATTTCTAAATCAGCGCTCCAAAAATATGGACGCTTGCTTTCTGGATCATTCCAAAGAAACTCACCGACTTCAAGACCGAGTGCACCAGCCATGCGGGTTATTGTCGCCATAGTTGGTTGGCGCTCATTAGTTTCATATCTGCGTAAACTCATCATAGAAATGCCGCTTTTTTCGGCAAATTCTGCTTGTGTAAGACCAAAAGCTTTTCTCATTTTTCGTATTTGCGTTCCAAATTGCACTTCCATAAAATCACCTCGCACAATTAGTATAGCACATATCTGAACCAAATGGAACAATTATTTTTCATATATTACTTGAAAATTGTTCCGAATAGTGATAATATAACTTTGAAATCATTCCAAACGGAACAATTAAAAGGAGGAGAGTGCATGGTGATCGATATAACCAAACTAGATATTGCCTTAGCAAAGCGCTGCCGGACAATGTCGACATTGCGGGCAGGGGTATCACCACAAACGCTTCGGAAAATTAGACAGGGCGGCGACGTGCGACCGGACGTGGTCGGAAGAGTGGCACAAATACTTAAAGTTGAAGTAACCGATATTGTAGAGGAGGGGCGGTAATGAGTACAGTACGCATGAGATTTCCTGCGCAAGCTTTAGAGGAGCTGCGTAAGGATGACCCGAACACACCGGTTACATTGAACCTGATACGCACGTTGGTTCGCCGCGGCGACATCCCCAGCGTTCAGGTAGGCCGCGGCCGTCTAATCAATTATGACGCACTGCTGGCATATCTTGAGAACCCGGTAGAGGACAAGCCGGAGCAGATGCATGGCATTCGGCGCATTAATGAGCGAGCGGGAGCGTGATCCTATGAAAATTACTGACTACTTACCAACCGGCAAAGAAAATGCGGTCCCCAGCAAAGAGCTTGCAGCGCGCCTTGGTTTTGATACTGTGCGAGAGCTGCAAAGGGCAGTCGAGCGGGAACGGCAGTCTGGGTCCGTGATCTTGTCCACCTGCTCAGATGGCGGCGGCTATTACCTGTCTAATGACCCGCTTGAAATAGCGGCGTTCATTCGCACGCTCAATACCCGCGCCAACAACACCCTGCGTTCGTTGGAAAGCGCCCGGGCTGCACTGGATGAACTGACAGGACAAGATCGGCGGTGATCCCTTTGGGATATGAGAAAATCCCTGATGAACTGCGCGCCTTACCGCAATGGGTTGTACATAAAGCAAAATGCCCTTATGACCCACGCACGGGATACCGGGCAAAGGCGCGTCAACCGAAAACATGGGCGACTTTCGGTGAGGCAGTGAACACAGGCGGCTATGATGGTATCGGCTTCGAGTTCATGTCTGAAAACGGGCTTGTGGGCATAGACCTCGACACGGTGCGTGATCCAGAAACCGGTTGGACAGACCCGCTCGCGTTGGAAATTATCGACCAACTCGATTCATACACTGAAATTTCACCGTCTGGCTACGGCTTTCATATCATAGCGCGGGGAACGCCTGCTCTTGAGTGGAACAAGGTTAAACTGCCAGTCAACCAGATTAAGCGTGTCGATGTGGATCTTACCACGGGGGAGGCCAGACGCGACAAGAACGGCAATATCCGGTACAAGCAGCCAGAAATCGAGATGTATACCGAAGGGCGCTACTTCACTATGACCGGCAATGTCTGCGGCGGGTATGGTATGCTGGCTGAAGCGGATGCGGCAATAGCAACGCTGCAACAACGGTTTTCCCGGCAGGACAGCCACATACAGCAATCACCGGCGAGCGCGCTCAACTGGGACGCGGAGATCGGAGGTAGTAGCCAGACATCTAGCAAGGTAGGCAAGGACTATCTTGCAATCGGGCTTGAGAAAGACAGCAGGTTCCGTGAGCTGTGGGACGGACACCGTCCGCACGGCAACGAGAGTGCGGACGATCAAGCCCTGATGAATAAGCTGGCCTATTGGTGCAACTGCAACGCATCGGCGATGATGAATGCTTTCAAGCAGTCCCCGCACTGCCAACAGAAAGACCATCAGCACATGAAGAAAGCAGTTATCCGGGAGGATTATTTACAACGTACTGCGGAACAGGCGGTCAAGGGTTGCACGCGCACGGCAGAGTACGACGATCTGAATTATCAAGACCGGCAGCAGGCGAGTGCTGCGCAGGACTTCGGACCAGTGGCAAACAGGTGCGAGACAGGTACAGCACAGGCCACAGACAGCTCGCAACCCGACATGCTGAATCTGACCATGATTTCCGCCACCGATCTGCAAAAAGAACACCTTCCACCGATACAGTTCATTGTGCAGGGGCTGCTCCCGCAGGGTTCTAACATGCTGGCATCTCCGCCGAAATACGGAAAAAGCTGGTTCGTACTGGATTTAGGTTTGGCAGCCGCTGAGGGCCTAGAATTCCTCGGGCGCAAAACGCAAAAATGCGGCGTGCTGTACCTCGCACTTGAGGACAGCAAGCGACGGCTGAAGTCCCGCATGAATAAGCTACTGAATGGGCGCAAGGCACCGGATAATTTCTATTTTGCCACAGATACCCGCGAGATCGACAACGGGCTGCTGGATGAGCTGAGCGGGTTTATCGAGAAGCGCCCCGACACAAAGCTGATTATTATCGACACGCTGCAAAAAGTGCGTTCTGCCGGGAACGGAAAGGACGTGTACGGCAAGGACTATCGGGACGTTGGCGCACTGAAGAAGTTTGCGGACGAAAACAACTTGTGCATCTTGCTTGTACACCACTTGCGCAAGATGGGATCCCCCGGCGATCCCTTCGAGCGGATCAGCGGCACAAATGGTATCTTGGGTGCGGTCGATACTTCTATGGTCATGACGAGGGAATCCCGTAGCGATGAGGACACGTTGCTGTCTGTCGTGGGGCGTGATGTAGACATGCAGGAGATCTATATTTCATTTGACAAGGAGACATGCAACTGGTCGGTCAAGGGCGATGCGGACTGGCTTACAGAGCAACGCACCCGCTTGGAGTATCGGGAAAACTTGATCGTCAAGACGATTAAGAAACTGCTCGAGCAGGGCGGTGGCCGGTGGGAAGGATCTATGAAAGACCTCCTTACGGCCGGGCAGTATATCACGCAGAACTATATCGACTACAACGAGCGGGCGCTGAGCAACAGTGTGAAGAAGCTGGAACGGTCGCTGTTCAATTTCGACGGGATTATCCACGAGCGAACAAAGCACGGTTCGGGTGGTGGAAAACACCGTTTCTACTATGCTGCATTGCCACAGGATACAATTGAGCTCGACCCGGATCAGCAGGAAGAAATCCCGTTTTCATCGTGAACCGTTACTATGTGAAACTACCGTTCATACCGTTCATGACCGTTACAGCACAACGAATGATACGAACGGTATGAACGGTATGCAACGGTATGAACGGTCAACGGTACATAGGGAAAAAGGAGGATTTTATGCAAGACAAGATTATCCAGATTATTCCCGCGCCTTTCCCCATGTGGGCACAGTTCGATGTTGAGGGCGGGGAGAATGAGAAGTACATAGCCCCAGTGGTCTGCCTTGCGCTGGTCGAGGATGGCGTATCGGGGCAGGAGGTGCGGCCGATGTGCATTGATGTATACGGCTGCGTAGACTTTGCAAATGACATTTGCGCCGGGTTTGAGCGGATGCTATTCAAGGAGGGCGAAAAATGAGCGAAGCTATAATCTGCCCGCTCGATAACCAACCATGCGAGCATAACTGCCCGGATCGATATACCGACCGGCCTGAAGGCGGTTGTCTGCTTACCACGGCGCTTGAACAAGGGTGCGGCTTGATCGCAATACACGATGATAACGTGGTAATCATGAAGCAGCCTGAGAAACGGGGGTGATGATATGGATGAAAAAACGAAATACTGTCCGCTGCTGACGGAAACAGGCAGCTTACACTTGCGGGAGTGCTTGAAAGAGCACTGTGCATGGTATGTGCGTTATTATACCGGAGAGAGGAACTGTGCGCTTAAAGATATTGCGACAAGTCTGACCGAACTGGGGCAGCGGTAACAAGGTAAACAAAAAACATAGAACAAGAAAGGAAGTCTAAAATGAATTTTGTAAAGAATCTGAGAGAAACCACCATTGAATACATAAATAAACTTGCTGCTCAAAGTGCGCAGATTGAAGCGCTCGATTGTGACCGTGACGATTACAAACAGAGCACTTATCTGGATAAGCGTCGTGATTTGGTAAAACAGCAAGAAGATATTCTGAATGAAGGACGTTACAAGATTCTTGATGTTGTAAATGGGTATAAACAGGACCTGAGCGTTCGGTATTGTGCAAAAGGCGGCGACATTACTGATGACGCAAAGCTGTTTACCGGCAATATACCGCTTGCGCAAGGCGATATCGAAGCGCTGGTGGACAAGTATACGGCGGTTGATAACATAACCATGCTGCGCATGATCTTCGACTATGCAAGCAACCACGATATCTACATTGACCGGGCATATTACACCGAAGAGATGCGTGCGCAGGCTGCGGATGTTCTGGGTGAAACAATGAGCGGCGCGCTCACGAGCGATATGACCGGCGCATTTGTCCAGAACGATTCCTTCTTCTATCAAAGTATGGTCCCGCCTGCCTTGGCGGGTGAATAACCCGTGTCTAGTATGGGATAGAGGTTGTTTGCTGGGGGTATGCAAGTCCTGTGCTTTATGCACGAGATAAATTTAGGGGAGTCGTGAAATGCGACTGCTTTTCACCTCTCCTCAGCACAGCGGAGAGGTTGCTTGATGCTGTACATTTCAGCAAACACAGCGAAATAACCGTACAGGTAGATGATTTCGCAGTGTAGTGAAGCAATACAAAACGCAGACTGTTGGGGTACCGACAAAATGTCCGGTACCTCTGTGCTGGAAAGCAAAAGCGGCAAGCCCTGCACGGCCTGCCGCTCTCCCGCTTGATTTTCTCTGGTGAACTTATTCTACCACGAGCGGGAGGTTATGCGCAATGACAAATGAAGATCTGGTCACGAAGGCCAAGACGGGCGATCGTGATGCACTGGCGCAGCTCTGGGAGCAAAACCGCGGCTTGCTGGCAACCTTGTTCGGTGAGCTTGCACGCAAGGCGGGCGCGAGAATGGCCGCTACGGGCGTGACATGGGCGGACGTGGAACAATCCTTCTTTCTTGCGGTCGCACTCGCTGTACAGCTCTATGAGCCGGAACGGGGTGTGCTGTTCTCATCGTTTCTGCGTTATCCTGTGAAAGCGGTCTTTTTCGACTTGGTCGGATGGCGCACTGAGCATCAAAAGCGCGACCCGCTCGGGCAGTGTGCCAGTCTTGATGAACCGGTCAGCGGCGAGGACGGGAGCCAGATACCACGCGGTGAGCTTGTTCCTGATCCAGCGGCCGGCCGGCAGTTTGAGGATGCAGAGGAGCGACTTTACACGGCGCAGCTGCATGCCGATCTAGAGGACTGTATCAGCACGCTTGATGAGCACCGAGCGGCTGTGATCCGCGCCCGGTACTTTGAGAATAAGACATTATCCGAGATTGGGGAGCGGCTCGGTGTAAATACCAGCCGTGCAGGACAGCTGGAGCGCGATGCAATGCGGAAGATGCGCAGCGGTCGAAATATACA
>DWZQ01000019.1 GCA_019117485.1 Candidatus Agathobaculum intestinipullorum
CTTTTGATCTGACCGTGCAGCAGGGCACGGTAAGCCGATGTATAGCTTTCGCCGCAGAACAGATAGCCAGTATCCGTGCAGCGGCAGCGCAGCGCAATGCCCTGCACACAATCGTGTTCCCGCTGCAGGAGTACGCGCCGTTCGGCGTGCAGATAATGCGCCGCTAGCAAGGTATCACCCAGCCGGATAAAACCGGTCACCAGATTACTGCCCAGTACATTCTGGTTTGCCCCTGCACGCAGGGCAAATGCCGGCAAATATTCGTCCTGCTGGCTGAATTCCTCGATACTGCTCATAAACGGGCTTATGCCGGCAGCGAACATGGTAACGGCCACGGCAGCGTTTTCGAACCTTCGTTTGGAACGCTGGGTATGCTGGTCTGGCTGCATCGGACAGTCATGCATCTCAAGCCAGCGGTAGCCGTCTGCTGTCAGCCGCCAGCCATAGGTCGCGGAATATGGCCGCACGAAACCGTTACGCACCAGACTGCGCATCAGCGAGAGACGGAAGAATTCCGGGAAGCGGCCTGTGCAGCTTTGGTCTATGTTTTTGCACCAGCCGATCAGCCGCATGGCCGGCAGCATATCTTGCGCGATCACAAATAACACCTCCTCATTTTACCGCCCATACTCATAACAGGTCGCGGTAATCGATTTTTGATTTTTCTGTTTTTGAAACTTCTCATTTATAAATGCGGATTATATTTGCAATTTCATCTTGAATCCAAAACCGTTTCCGGGCGGTAAAATTGTACAAAGTATGGGCGGTAATACCGCCCATACAAACCGCACTTTCAACCGACCAGTGTACGCTCGGATAAGTACCTTCCAGCGTCGCGATGCGGCAGCACAACGATCTCGGTATAACCCTTGCCGTCCGGTACCGTGTCCAAAATCAAGCTGACCGTCAGCTGGTCATCGTCCGCAAACAACACGCCTTTGAGCGCATTGGTCACGCTCTTCCACTCCTTATTATCCGGGTCGTAGACATTACTGCGATGCAGGTCGGAATGCTCGATGATAGCGACAAAGCAGTGCTTGTACCACGGCAGTACGCCACCCTTTCCCCTCCATTGTTTCAGCAGCTCCAGAATGCTGTTTTCGATGTACCCGGTCGTCCGGCGTCGCGCGTTTTGCAGCAGCGTATCCAGTCGGATCACCGTCCAGCCTTGTTTGGAAACGGTTACCGTGCCGGTGATCCCATTGGAACGCAGCGCCAGACGCTGCGCTTTTCCACCCTGCTTGGGCTTTTCGAGCATACTGCCAAAGGTGCGCCGCGCCGCCAGCACGGCAATCTCTGCGGCGCTGAGCGTTTCATCTGCGATCTGGCTACGTCTCTTGGAATCCTTCGGCATTTGCTCCAATTCCCTCGAAAGGTGGTAAGCTTCCTGAAAATAAAAGCTTGCGGGGTGTTCATTGCGCTGATTCATCGTAATCCTCCTCTTGCTCCCACGCGGCAGCGGACTGCTGCCGCATTCGTTCATAGTTCCGTCTGTCGCGCATACGGGCTAAATCGCTATGGTCTGTCGTAATCAGGTCATGCTCCCGTTTGGAAGCGATAATGTCCACGCCTAAGCGATTGAGACCCGCGCAGAGCAGCGCCTGTCCGCGGCTGAACCGCGCGTGCATCTGCATTTCCTCGTCTGTCAGGTGGTAATGCTGCTGGATCAGCCGCGCTTCCTCAGGCTCGGTCATAAGTGCAAATTTGATGCGACTATTGTTGAGCAGCGCCTTGCCGAACTTGCCGTTTTCCAGCGCGAAGAAGTCCTCCAGATCCTGCGACGCGCCGATCGCTGCGGTGCCGTAACCGCGCACGGTTTTGAACATCTCCTGAATGAAAGTCGCGGCTTCCGAATTCGACCCTGCGCCGATCAGCGACCAGATCTCATCGAGAATGATGATCTTGTTCTCCGCGCGGTCCTGCTTGCAGTATTCCATACAAATGTCCGTTGCCAGAAGTGTTCCGAACGCCAGCAGGTCTTTGCCGATCTCCGAGATATCCAGCACGATGTACTTGTTGCGCAGGTCGATGTTGGTCGCCTTACCCAGATTGGATGCGGAGCCTTTGACAAACCGGCTCAGCACCGAGGCCAGCGGCTTGGTCTCCTCTTTTTCCAGCAGAAGATTATAGAAATCGGTGGGCGTGGGCTGCGGCTTGAAGCGTCCGTTCTTATCCAGCAAGCTGTTGTTGTTCCGGTGGATGCCGAAGCGCCGGTACAGCTGGGTGAGCGCCACGTCCAGCTGCTCCATATCCTCTTCGGTCAGATTGCGGCGCAGCAGCGAAAAATAGATATGCAACTGGCTGATTTTGTCCGCAAGCAGCGAGCGGTTGCGCTCCTGTTCGCTTTCCTCTTGCTGTCGAGCGCGCAGGCTCTCCTCGCGGATCTCCATAAAATTGATGCAATCCGTCGAGGAAGGTGCGAGCTTGATGTACAGCCCGCCGATTGCTTCGCAAGCCGCGCGGTACTCATAACCCTTGTAAGGCGCAATCAGGCAGACCTGTTTGCCCTGCTGCCGGTAACGCATGGCGATCAGCTGCAGCAGGAATGTTTTGCCCGCGCCGGACGTGCCAAGCACGATCGTGTTGGCGTTGTTGTAACGGTCGCTATCAAAGATATCCAGCATGCAGATCGATTTGCGCTGCATATCCTGCCCGATCAAAATACCGCTCTGTTCACACAATTCCATGGAATAGAACGGGAATGCACTGGCTACGCCGGATAACAGTGCGTTGCGCCGTGCCTTGCGTTCGATCTCAGGCGCCATGCATACCACGGGCAGAAACGAATGGAATGCCTGCTCCTCCACATAGTCGCACCGTTTGACGATCAACTCCAGCGAGGTGCAATGCCGCTCCACATCGGAAACGCGGGTTTCAAGCAGTTCCGGATCGTCCGCTGTAATCTCGATCAGGGTGTACATATCGTAGTAATCCTCGCCCGCACGGTTCATTTGATCCTTGATATATATGCCTGCGGTGATTGCGCTGTCCATCTGCTCAAAATCCGCACGGGTGTTGTCTACATCACGAATGCGGCTACGGCTCCAAATGGTGGAGTTTGCAACCTTGGGCAATATTTTTTCACGTGAACGGCGCTGCAGCGTCATTGAGACTGAAATGCCGTCTCCCATGCCAGCCAGCGATGCCATCCAGCCGCCCCGCACCAGACTTTTGTAGCCATATCCCGCGATGTACAGATATGCATGGTAAACGCCGTCCATCTCGATATAGTCTTTATGGGTGAAATCCACCGCAGCCGGGCAGATCAGATCCATCACGCCGGTCGCCTCGAATTGTTCGGTGGTTTTCTGCTGCTTTCTATGCCTGCCGGTATTTTTCCGCTCCTCTGCTTCGGGCGATGTATCCTGCTTTGCGGCCCCTGTCGTGGTTTCTTCCCCTCCTTCGGGGTCCGGTTCCGGCTGCTGTGGCACGCCATAGCATTCCTGCAACATATCCCGGAAGTACAAAGGCAAACGGATATGCTCTGATGTGCGCTTGCACAACATGCGGAACACGGTCTCGACCAGATGGTTGTCGATATAGCCCGGGTTTACCACGTTTAATCCGCAGCGGGCAAGGTAACCTACAGACGAATCCATGACCTGCCGCAGCGCAGCAGCGATTTTGGCATAGCTTACCTCACCGGACACCATAGAGGGTTCATACCGATAGGCAATATAAAACCGTGTAGTGAATGCCCCGTACCGCACCAGCTGGTTGACCTCGTTGATGTTGTCTTCAATGCAGGTGCGGCACAAAGCATCCCCCTCGGATTGCAGGAATCCCTCCATGCGTCTTGTGTACTGTTCGACGTCTACCGGCTGGGAAAGGCAGAGTATCTGCAAATTGTCCGGCGCAATGCGCAGCCATGCGGCAAGGTTGCTGATGATGCGCATTCGCTCTGCTGTGCTTTGCAGAAAATAGTTTGTCGGCAGCACCTCAAACAATGCGGCATACCCGCCGTCCCGCGTCCGCACAACGCCGTATTTGATATCCGCAATGGGCAGGCTGCCCTGCAGGTCGTCATTTGCGGGCGCGATGGTTTCGGCCCCGCTCACTTGATCCCCGAAAATGATTTTTTTGATGTCCAAGTTTAATCGACTCTCCTTTGTTGATGGCAATGCGCCGGTGTCTGCGCCAGCGCACATAAGTACACAAAAAACGGGATAAGGATTCGTCCCGGATGCCGATCAGGCCGAAGCCGCAGACCGGCACAAGCAGACAGAGCGACAGGATCAGCTTTATCGTGACGGAAAACGGCGTGTAATGCGCGATCAGACTGCACAGACCGAATGTCGGTAATGCCAATATAGCAGCTTCTATGCAGTTTCTTAGTTCGAACAGGCCGAGCACACGTCCGGCGTCTGTGAAATTGACCGGGATAAAGTAGATATCTTCATTCTGCATATTCATCACTCCTCTTTGTCCGGCTCCAATAAACGCGACCGCTGATTGATAAAATCATTCAGATATTCTGCCGTTTTATCTGCCCTGTCGCGAAGGATACTTTCAAAAGCATCCGCTATGATTTGATAGGTATGATCGGAACATTTTCGTTTTCGCAGTTCTATTTCACTCAAATGACGAAAATCAATACCGGCGTATCGGCCTAACTCTTGAAGTGAAATCCCATACTTTTGTCGCAGAACACGAAGCCGGCAGACATATCCGTCGGAATACACTTCCATCTGTTCACCTCCACTTCAACTATCCCAACACCCAGAACGGGCCGCCGGCCGCCGCGCCCTTGTTGCACTCGGCCAGAAAGATGCTCAGATCCCACTCCTTCTGACTGCGTTCGTAACTGGCACAGTCTGCGACCAGAATCTTGCCGCTGTCCGTGATGCCGCGCAGCACAATAAAATGCCCGCCGCGGGTGAAGTGTCCGGCAGACATGATCGCGATGACCAGCTTGCCCTCCTGCAGCGCCTTGACCAGTTCGGTTTTGCTCTGGCCGATGCCGCGGCACGGCACGCCGTAATGCGCCGCACCGTCCGGGATCAGGCTGTGGTAGCTGCCGCTGCCCTCGCAGCTGTGCCCGGTTTTGACGGACCATTCACAGATCTCCGGCGGCAGAACGGTTTTGTTCGTCAGCGTAGACACACAAATTGCCAGTGAGGTTGGGCCGCAGCCCGCGCCTGCGATCGTATTGGTCTTACCGTACATCAGACTTCCCCAACGGGAATCATACTGGCTGAAATACACAACGTCCTTGGAGTTACCACGGCCGGTGAACACAATGTCCGAAAAGTCCATACCTGCGGTATTGTCAGACGAACCGCTCGGCGCACTGTACTCCGCATCCGCAATGGTATTCTGGATCACCTCCGCCCACATGCGCTGCATCTCGTCAAAGCCCAGCTTGTCCATCAACTCGGTCGGGGTCATGTCCGAAATCACCAGAACATATCCTTCGAAGTTTTCCTCGCTGTCATTTTTGGCCTTTAATTCATATTTCAGCTTAGCCTGCATGGTCTGCACAATCTTGTCCTCATCAATCAGCATGACATCCTGCTCGCTGTAAACCGAGGTGATAGCGACCATCCAATAGTCATTGGTATTGCCGAGGTTTTTCTCGATCGAGATAAAGCCAAGGTTTTCCGGCAACAGATCTACAAACAGGTTGATTGCTTTGTCCTCGAGCGTCCGCTGGTCTTTCCATGTGACCGTGAGTTGCTCCGCCTGCGCCGTCATCTCCTGAATATCTGCCGAGGACGCGCTGGAAGAACCGAACAGATTGCACGGTATGGACAGCAGCATGAGCAGCGGTAGGCCGAGACAGATGAGCAGCGCGATGCCTGCCCCTCTCAGCAGGCTTGGCGCGGCCTCTGCCACAGCAGCTGCGGCGGCGCCATACGGACCGCCGGACAGCGCGCCCTTTGCGATATTCGCCGCGGCGGCGGCAACACGGCCAGCGTTACTTCTTTTTTCTTCGTTTATGATGTTTTCCTCCTTCCTGCGGGGTCACCTTGTTATTCAGCGGCTGTGCGCTGCGGCGCAGCCTGCGCGTCTTGTCAGCAATCTGCGGCCGTCCGACCATATCTGGCGGACGCACACTGGTTGTCACGTTGCTTTGCGCCGTGGTGGTCTGCTGTATTTCGCTATGCTCACGCCGTGACGGCGAAACAGCAGTACGCCGGTTCGGTGCGGGTGTTGCTGGGGAAACCGCAGGCCGTCTGCCGCCATCGGCCGATACAGGCGATACTGCTGGTGCGGTTGGTGCTTGCGTCCTCACTGCGGGCGACGGCGGCTGCACCGCTGTTTGTGATACGGGCTGTACCGCTGAGCGATGTGTCGATTGCCCAGATGTCGATGCTGTGGTCTGCGGCTGCGGCACGACCGGCGTCACACGGATCGAACCGCCGTCTGTGTCCGCTGTTACCCCTGTCTGCCGCATCACCTGCTGTACCGGCGGCGCAGGCGGCATGGTGCGGCTCGGCGGCGATACTGCTAGACTGGCCGAACCAGAGGGAGCAGTCCGGTTGGGCTGAACCGCGGACGCAGTATATCCCTGTGCCGCGGTGGCAGCTGCAACGGCGGCTGCCGGAACGACGCCGGACGAATGTCCCACCGGTTCGACCGGAGATACCGGCTGATTTTCCGGCGCATTCTGCTCCGTATATCCTGTGCGCACCTCAGACAAATTGCTTTCGCTGTGCAAAAGTGTCTGTACATGCGACGGGGATACGGGACTTACTGGTGTCACGCGAGCTGGGCGCGACGTGGTCGGCTGTACGGGCGGGTGCGCGCTGGGCGTCCCGGAAACAGCTTGCTGCGGTGCGCCGGAGGTTCCCGTGTTGCTTGGGAATACCTGTTCGGGTGTGCGCGGCATAGCAGCGACAGGCTGTACCGGTGTGACGGATAAGCCGGGCGCGGTATCCGTTCGGTGCGGCGGCATGACCGGAGCGCAGAGCGCGCTTTCCGTCTGCGGTGCACCCAGCCGTCCGAAATCCGCAGCCAGCGGCGGAATCGCGGGAGACACAGGCGAAACCATCATCCGGCTTACTGCATTTGCTTCGGATACACTCTGGTTCTGACTGCGGATGCTGCTGACTGAGCTGCCGTCCTCCCAATCGTCTGCGTCAACTGAAATGGCCTGACTGACCTGCCGGATCGAAGCCGGATCACCCGCCCCGTGCCGGTTTCGGAACGAAGCCAAGTCGTTCATCGCCCTTGCACCCGAACCAGCAACATGAATGGCCGCTCCGGCAACGCCTGCCGCGCCTGCGGCAGCGCCGCCCTGTGCAGATGCTCCAACTGTGCTGGTGGATTGACTGCCCTGCTTGCCACCGTGCTGCATGAAAGCCCCAGATGCTGGCGGCGCAGGGCTGCCATACCCGGCGGACGGCATACCTTGCGCTGCGGTGCGTGCGACCATTTGCGCAATACTGCGCAGCGTCATGGCGGTAAGCATCCCCGGGAAACGCGTACCCAGCGGATCGCCGGTCAGCGCGGGGTTCAAGCCAATGCGTAAAATGATGCCGTCCATCTTTTTTGCCATGCGGACAATGCCGACGATTAACATCATCCACGGGATAATGGCCGTGCCGTTCGGTGCATTGGACATTGCGCTGATGAGCAGCTTGACAAACATCAGATTGAAGACCATCAGTGCGCACATCGATGCAAACATCCGCAGCCAACCGCGAAAAATCTCTCCAGTGGATTTTGATCCGCCCATGGCAAATGCCAGCGGCGCACAGTAGGTCAGCACACAGAGGATGACATAACGCTCTGCAACTTCGAAAAACAGCTTGATGGTCTGCCATTGGATGATCACATTGACCAAAATGACCACGATCCATCCTGCGTTGGGCAGCATATCAAAGGTATCTTCGCCAAACGGGTCAAAGGTGATGGCATTGGGGATCTGGAGCATATCCATAATGGTTGAGGAAAACCCCAAGCCGATTTCACAGATCTGCCGGCTGACCATGAGCAAAAACGAGAACATCGCGGTGCGCAGGAACAGTCGTCCCGGTTCCTCAGCCTCAATGCCGACTCCGGACGCCATGGAACGCATTGCCTGAATGACCAGATTGCCAATCAGCAGTGCCCAGCCCACCGCAAAAAAGATAGTGCCGATGTCTTTTACCACCGGCACACGATCTGCAAAATAGGTTAGATCTGTGTGGAACAAGTCCATTAGCTGCTCCAGCAGGTATTCCACCATCTCATACCAAAGTGACGCCAGCCATTCAAACAGGGCTTTTATCAGTTTCTCAAGAATTTTAGGCAGCTCCTTTCGAAAAATGGTAAAAAAAAGCACCGTATTGTGAATCAATACGATGCTGAAATGCAAAAAGGACGTTTTCTTGTCGAAACGTCCTTTTCCGGTTTCCGGTTTGTTTATTTAGTTTTGTCTGGGCAATATCATAACAGTGCCCGGTAATCCCGCCGCGCATAAAGTATCCTGCGGATCTGTACGGTATCGTCTATTACAACAAAGAACACCAGATGGTTCTCTACCAACAAATACCGGTATCCCTTTGCTGCGAGTGCAAGATCACGCGGATGCGGACATCGCTCCGGCATTTGGGAAAGGCCCAAAATGCGCTCCACCAGTAAATCATAATACCTGAGTGCGGCATCCGGCGACAAGGTGTTCAGATAAGACACCACTTCCTGCAGATCCTTTTTCGCCGTGGGATAGATCCGGATTTTATAGTTTTCCATGGACACTCTCCCGCAGCGCATCTGTAACTTGCAGAAAGTCTTCCCCTTCCGCACCGGAAGCGATTTCCTGCTCAGCCACAGCCAGCTTGCCGTAAAGGTCGATCAGACCCTGTTGGCGTTCATATTCCTCCATGCTGATAACAACCATATCTCCGGTTCCGTTGCGAGTGATGAAAACAGGTTCCTGCGTCTGATGGCAAAAGTCTGAAATCTCGTTGGCACTGTTTCTCAGATCCGAAATGGGACGAATGCTCGGCATCGCTAACACCTCCACTGCGTTTTTCCACCTCCATTATAGCAAAATAATGCGTAAATCTCAATGTAAATTATGCGTATTTTTATTCTAGCGTCGCCAGACCGTCGAACAGCGGGCGGACATAAGCGATAAGCGCACCGATGCCGTTGATTTTATCGCCATCATTGCATTTATAGTGAAATAATGATAGAATAATAGTAGAATTCATGGAGGTGAATGAAATGAAAATCAAATCATCTACCGTCCTTCGCAACGACTATAATACGATCTCCACACTTGCACACGAGAGCCAGGAGCCTATTTATATCACCAAAAACGGAGAGGGCGACATCGTTCTGATGAGTGTAGACGCTTTTGAAAACCGGGAACAGGTATTGCAGCACCGTGCAGCGATACTGGAGGCAGAGTTCTCGCGTTTGAGTGGCGAGCCCACCTATTCGGTAGACGAAATCCGTCGCAAGCTAAAGGAGAAGTACGACAATGCCTGATGCCTATCGTTTAGAAATTCTGACGCCGGCATGGCAGGACATTGACCGGATCTCCGATCTGCATCTTCTCCTTGTCGGCCCGCAATCCGCACAGAAAATTACGGATAAGCTACTGGATACCATTGCGCTGCTTGCCTCCCAGCCCTATATGGGTGCGCTGCATCCGGATACGTTTCTGGCGCAACGGGAATATCGTAAAATCATTTGCGGCAATTATGTATGCGTTTATAAGGTGATCGGAACGACCGTATACGTTTATCGCGTCGTAGACGGACGGACCGACTACCCGAAGTTGCTGCGCTGACCCTTATTCCAGCGTTGCCAGACCGTCGAACAGCGGGCGGACATAAGCGATAAACGCGCCGATACCGTTGATAATGACCCATGCGAGCCAAATGCGCTTGAGCCAATCCCATGCCTGGTCGGCCTTTGGCTGTGCACCGCTCATTTTGGCACCGATGACCGCAATCGCACTCATCAGGCCGGCAAGGACGGTAGAAATGGCGGCGAGTTTGGAATAAACGTCCTTGATAATACGGTTTGCAGCCGTCCACATATCTTCTACGGCGAATGCCTGCGGGATAATGACCGCCCCAAGGATCAGCAGCACCAGTGCGATCCGGTAGAAAAGAAAGGCGCGTGACATCCAATCCTGATAGTCGCGCGCCGTTTGCAGTTTATTTTGGTTCAATGATAGTTCCTCCTTGTCATCTTGATAATCTTGACAAGACGGCGTAGGATGCATATAATGAAAATACAAGGGGAACGCTGTTACAGCAGTCAGCCCCTACTCAAAGTCCAACAAATGTTGACCGTTCGGGTGCAGCCGAGCGGTCAACGCGCTTTTATAAGTAAAATATGCAGCAATAAGATTGCCCATATCACAATTCTTGCGAATCGTCTCATAAAGCATCACCCCCTTTGTAGGGAGTGGGCTGACCGCCATATGTAACAGCGTTCCTGTGCTCAGTATATCACATACGCCGCTTATCGTCTACCTATTCCGCCCTTTGAGGCGGTTTTTTGTTATTCTGCTTGGTTTGCCGCGCTGACGATTTCCCGATACGCCCAGTGCGAAGCAGGCACATCTGTAAATTGGGTAACGATGGCCTGCACGCGCAGCGACCGGCTGGTCACGCGGTTGATGAGTTTTGCTGCCTCTGCGCGGGTAATGGAATGGTTCGGCCGAAATGTACCGTCCGGATAACCATTGATCCAGCCATGCAGCTGGCCGTAGGCTACCGCATCATGCGTTTCCCCGGCAGTGGCCACATCAGGAAATGCGATCGTGCCGGCCACAACATAGGGCGAACCGCTCAGGCGGTACAGCCAGACGGACAGTTCCGCGCGGGAAATCGCCGCATTCGGCCGGAAGTACGAAGCCGTTTCAATTCCTGCATCGTAAAACGCGTTGACCGCATTGGTGTACCAACTGCCGATCGGCACATCCGCCGCACCGCAGCTGGGATATACCGTAAGGTCAGAATAATTGGTCAAGCGCGCCAGCATCACGGCTGCTTCGGCACGAGTCAGGATGTTTTCTGGGCAAAAGAGATTGTTGCCCATGCCCTCGAAATACGGCGCGGTAATGCCGCTCAGCAGATACAGCCTGCCGCTGCCCTCCCATGTGACATAGGCGCTCAGCTGGACATCATCCCGGATGCCGCTCACCGTCACCTTGAGGATGCCGTTATCGGACAGCGACATAGAATAGGTCTTGCCGCCTACCTTGATGGCCTTGGAATCCGCGGCAGCGGTCGCCTGCTGGCTTCCCACACGCAGCATCACCGTGCTGAGCTGGTAGCCGTCCTGCGGCGTGACAGTATACGTCACCGAGCCGCCATTGTTCACGCCTGTGCGGGAAGCCGATACGGTACAGTTCTGCATCTTGCCGATGGTGACCGAATGATCGTAGGTGATCAGCTTAGACGCGGTAGCAGACACCTTGACCGGGGCATAAACGTCGTCCACATACAAGATGACATCGGTGCCGCTTTGCTGCAGTTTGTAGTCTATGCCGTCCACAGTGATCTCGTCCTCGTCCGCATCCACCGTGCGGTTGATGCCGTCCACAGAAAGTGTGATGCGGCTCAGCCGGTAGTTTGCCTCGGCAGAGATAGTAAAGCGCACATCCGTGCCTTGGGCAACCGTGCTGCCGCAATCCTTGTCAATATCCACGCCTGCGCCTTCCGAGATGGTAATTGGGATGTGATCCTCGTCCAGCTCGGAAACAAAATACACCTGCATATCGGTTTGCACATCAGTCAGTCGCAGCGTCACGCGGTCGTCCTGCCGGCTGATGCGGTACACCTTTCCGGCGAGCCAGATACGTTCTTCGGACACATAGCCGGTCGCGGACTGGGTGCCGTTCTCCAGCCTAATCTCGGTGATCTCATAGCCGCGCTCGGCATCCGCGATGATGTTTGCGTCGTTCCCGCGCCGCACCTCGACGCGGCTGCTGACCGGATCGACACCCTTATCACCCCTGACGCGGACGACCAGCGGCTGCTCGCCCGGTTCGCCGTTCCCGAAAAAGTGGATATCAAGGCTTTCTTCTACGGTCAGCGTCATCGCGACCTTGCCGTCCGTTACGGAAAACGGATAGGTTTTCTCGCCTACCTGAACAGCACCATCGGCCAGATCGGCCGTGTTTGCCAGACCGGCATCGGTGCGCGTTACCTGCACGCGGGTGATTGCAGCGTCCCCGGATGGCACTGCGGTAATCGTAACTGCCTTGCCGATGCCGTATGTCCCACCGCCGCTGACGTCAATGCCGCTGTCTGCGGTCACCGCAACCTTGCAGGAAGCCGTTTCGGCAGTCGCGGACAATACCAAATCGCCGGTGCAGTTTCCCGGCACGGTCACTGTCACGGTGCGCCCCGCATATTTCAGCGGCAGCACAATGCTGCCCACGGTAAGCTGTGTCGGCATTTCCGCTGCGTTGATCGCTGCGCTGGCTGATGCATCTCCATAAGAGGCATTCAGGGCCGTAATGCGGTAGCCGTCCAGTGGCACAAAGGACACGTCCTTTGCCACGCCGGTTTCCCACACGTTGACGCCGACTTCGCCGGACGTATAGCCCGTTCCACCCTGTACTGTAACGCGGTGTGTGCCGCCCGCAGCGTATGACTGCGGCAGCAAGGCGGCTGCCAACAACCACAAGACAAGCAGTAGTATGGGGATACGCAATTTCTTTGTCGTCATGTCTTCTCTCTCCTCTCTGTTCACAAAAATAGGCCGGTATGACAGGAAATCATACCGGCTTTTGCCGTTTATTCAGTTTCACTTGCGATAAGGGCTGCGGCGGTCTGGTCGAAGACTTCCGAACCCTCGTCCGTCTGTACATCGACCAGCGCGCGCCACAGGCGATCCACCCGGGCAACGCCGTTGCCCAGATCGGTGTAGCAGACGAGCTGCTCCATGCCGACCGCATCATTATCCAGCAGCAGATGCACGACAAAACGTTTTTCACTCAGCTGCATCGGCTGGGTGTACTGGATGCGGTCAAATTCGCTCGCAGCCGACCAGTGGTACAGCTCGCTTTCCGCCAGTTCTCGCACCGTGCCATACTCGCCCAACTGCACCGCCGAGCTGTTCAGCACCATTTCCGTGCTGACCGATGTGAGCTGATCCGTGCCGGCAGTCGGCTCCTCGCCCGTATCAAGTGCGTACAAGGCGGCCGAACCACCTGACGCGAGTTCCACGTCACGCCGTACCAGCGGCACTTCCAGTACCTCTTCTGTCTGGGCATCGTTCCATTCCTCCAAATTTGTCTGTTTCATCTG
>DWZQ01000020.1 GCA_019117485.1 Candidatus Agathobaculum intestinipullorum
ACCGCCGGCTGCGTTTGAAATCCAGATAGCCCTGCAAAATCAGCGTGTCCGCGACCGCGTCCACATTTTTGCGGTGCTGTTTGCTTTTTTTGCCTGCCTGGTGTAAAATATCATGCGCGGCGACCGTCGTGCGGCGCTCGTCCCACAGGACAACCGCAAGCCCTGTGCGCTCCTCAAGCGTTTTGGCCAGCGCCTCGCACTTTTTGGCGCGTTCGCCAACCGTGCCGTTCATATTTTTCGGCCAGCCAAGTACGATCTCTTCGATTTTGTTTTCTTCGATGAACGCGACCAGCTTGTCCGTCAGCTTATCGTAATTCCATTCGTGGATGACGCTCGGCGAGCCGGCCAGAAAGCCCGACGGGTCGGAAACCGAAAGGCCGGTGCGCGCGTCCCCGTAATCAATACCCAAAATACGCATATGTGAGCTCCTATATATTGTGGTTAAGCTAAGTATAACACAAAAATGCAAAAAAACCAGCACATATGCGCAAAAAAGCCTTGACCGGTGTCAGCCGCCGTGCTATACTTTAAGAACCTATGCAGGTTCTTTTTTTGCGCCCATTTTTTGTGTGTCACGGGAAATGGCGCCGGAACGCTGACAGAGGGAGGCAAATGGTCCCTCGCCCGCGCCGCAGGGGTGTGGGATGGGACGGAATAATTAAAGGAGGTGCCGTTATTCATGCGCGTTAAGATCACGCTCGCCTGCACTGAGTGCAAGCAAAGAAACTATGACACAAACAAGAACAAGAAGAACAACCCCGACCGTCTGGAAATGAACAAGTACTGCCGTTTCTGCCGTAAGCACACGCTGCACCGCGAAACGAAGTAAGAGAAAGGAAGTAGCTTCATGGCTGAAGAAAGCAAGGCGAAAAAGCCCGGCTTCTTTGCGCGTATCGGCAAGTGGTTCCGTGAACTGAAGAGCGAGTGCCGCAAGATCGTCTGGCCCACCCGCCAGCAGACGGTGAACAATACGCTGGTCGTGATCGCGTGCGTGATCATGGTCGGTATCTTCATCTGGGTGCTTGATATCGTTTTCGGTCTCGGCGTCCAGACGCTGCTCAAAGCCTTCGCCGCCTAAAAGGAGGCACTTATGTCAGACGCTGCAAAATGGTATGTGGTGCACACATACTCCGGCTACGAAAACAAAGTGGCCTCTTCGATCGAAAAGGCGGTCGAAAACCGCAAGCTGCATGACCTGATCCAGGCCGTCAACATCCCGACCGAAACGGTCACCGAAGTCAAGGACGGCAAAAGCCGCGAGGTTGAGCGCAAGCTCTTCCCGGGCTATGTGCTCGTCAAGATGGTCATGACCGACGAAACCTGGTACCTTGTCCGCAACACCCGCGGCTGCACCGGCTTTGTCGGACAGGACAAGTCCGGCGGCTCCAAACCCATCCCGCTGACCGAGGATGAGATCGCCGCAATGGGCGTAGAAAAGCGCGAGATCGAAGTCAACTACGCTGCGGGCGACAGCGTGCGCGTTATCGACGGCGCACTGGCCGGTTTCATCGGCGTGGTGTCGTCTGTCGAGCCGGACAAGAACAAGGTAAACGTTACCGTTTCCATGTTCGGCCGCGAAACGCCGGTAGAGCTTGAGCTCGACCAGGTCGAAACGCTCGACGAGTAATTGCAGAAGCCAAGCTTCTGCATATAGGGGGTATCCGATACCCCCTATATACGAAAACAAGTTCCGGAAAAACTTGTTTTCGATACCCCCGGTTTTCGCCGCACGGGCGGCGGGTCGGGGACAAAATCCGAGGCACAGGTCCCCGGATTTTGGAATGAAACGTCGCTTCGCTCCCGATAGAGCGTTGCGTGTGGGAGAGTTCCCGCAAACGGGACTCGCCAATCACCACATTTATTGAAGGAGGAACCTTTCAACATGGCACAGAAAGTAGTAGGTTATATCAAGCTCCAGATTCCCGCAGGCAAGGCAACCCCGGCTCCCCCGGTAGGCCCGGCCCTCGGCCAGCACGGCGTGAACATCATGTCGTTCACCAAGGAGTTCAATGAGCGCACCAAGAACGATGCCGGTATGATCATCCCGGTTATCATTACGGTCTATGCCGACCGTTCGTTCAGCTTCGTCACCAAGACCCCCCCGGCGCCCGTCCTGATCAAGAAGGCCTGCGGCATCGAGTCCGGTTCGGCTGTTCCGAACAAGACCAAGGTTGCAAAGCTGTCCAAGGCGGACTGCCAGAAGATCGCCGAGACCAAGATGCCCGACCTGAACGCCGCTTCGCTCGAGGCTGCGATGAGCATGATCGCGGGCACTGCCCGTTCAATGGGTATCACCGTCGAGGAGTAACCGAAACAAGCTGAATGGATTTTGACCGCGCTTTTTGCAGGCGCAGGTCAAAGTGGGAGGGTAAGGTTTAGCCTATTCCCGCATTACCACTTAAGGAGGATTTATTGTGCATAAAGGTAAAAAGTATGTAGACAGCGCAAAGACCATCGACCGCTCCAAGCTGTACGATCCGGCAGAAGCGCTTTCCACCGTTATTTCGACCGCTAAGGCCAAGTTCGACGAGACCATCGAGCTGCACGTCAAGCTGGGCGTTGACTCCCGTCACGCTGACCAGCAGGTGCGCGGCGCGATCGTCCTGCCGCACGGAACCGGTAAGAACGTGCGCGTTGCCGTTTTCGCCAAGGGCCCCAAGGCTGACGAGGCGCTGGCTGCCGGCGCGGATATCGTTGGCGCGGAGGACCTGATGGAGCGCATCCAGAAGGAGAACTTCTTCGAGTTCGACGTAGTTATCGCTACCCCGGATATGATGGGCGTTGTTGGCCGTCTGGGTCGCGTACTCGGCCCCAAGGGCTTGATGCCGAACCCGAAGGCTGGTACGGTTTCGATGGACGTTGCCAAGGCTGTTCAGGAGTCCAAGGCTGGTAAGATCGAGTACCGTCTGGACAAGACCAACATCATCCACTGCCCGATCGGCAAGGCTTCCTTCGGTGCGGAGAAGCTGCAGGACAACTTCGATGCGCTGATGGGCGCGATCATCAAGGCCAAGCCGGCTGCTGCAAAGGGCCAGTATGTCCGTTCCTGTGTCGTGGCTTCCACGATGGGCCCGGGCGTCAAGGTCAACGCTGCTAAGCTGATGGGCTAAGCCCCACGGTAATTCAATTGCAAAAAAAAAACACGCTGGATTTTCTCCAGCGTGTTTTTTTTGTTTTTCGATCAGGCTACCATGCGGTAAACCGTAATGATCGCCTGCTCACGGGTGAACATGCCCTGCGGCTCAAACTTGTTTTCGCCGGTGCCGTTCATAATGCCCGCGCCGACGACATAGTTGATGCCCTCATGCGCCCACGACGAGATCTGCGAAGCGTCCGCCCACGAGTTGGTAGACTCGCTGCCCGGCAGGCTGATCGTCTTGGCCGCGCCCATCAGGATCTTGGCCGCCTGCTCACGGGTCAGGCTTTCGTTCGGGCCAAACTTGTTGTTGCCCACGCCGTTGACGATACCGAAGCGGTAGCAGTTGATTACAGCCTCATCCCATGTATCGGTGAGCGCAGCGCGCGCTGCATCATAGCTGATGCCGGTCTTGTACAGGTCGCCGCTGTAATCCGACAGCTTCTGCCGCAGCATTGCGTCGATGATCTGGCAGAACTCCTTGCGGGTGATGTTCTTCTGATAGCCGTTCTGCAAATCGGACGGCACGATGCCCGCCGAGATGGCGCTGCTGATATCCGCAGCCGCCCAGTCGGACTGGGTATCAAAGTCGCGCGGCTGCACGCCCTTGGGCAGCGTGCCCGAGGAATAATCGACAATGTGCAGCACGTTGCTCAGGTTGCGGCCTGCGCTGTGTACCGTCGAGCCGCCGATGCTCAGGAAGGTGGAAGCACCGCCGTCAAGTGCCATCGCGTCCACCGCGCCCAGACCCTTGAGGTACTGCGCAATGCTGCGCATGGTCGAGCCGGTTGCGCTGCCCAGCACCAGACGGCCGTCGCCCATGATCGCGGCGAACGAGCGCGAGGACGAATAATCCGGCGACTGCTTGGGATCGGTGAAATCACTATTCTGATCGCATACGTCTACGCCGTCCTTGAGCAGCAGCGGACCTGCGCCCACACCGTTGACAATGTTTGTCCACTCGGATGCGCTGTCGTGCTGCGGGGTGTAGACCGTCTGCCGAATCGCCGCGTTACCGACCTGCGGCTCCAGCGTATACTTCACCAGATTATTCCACGCATCCTGATTGATGACCAGCACCGTCGTGCCCCAATTCAGCTTGGGCACTGTGCCGCCGACCTGAATGCTCTTTACCTCGCTATCCTGCATGGTGATGACGCGCGCGCCCGAAGCGACCGTAACCGCACGGCCATACACCGGTGTGAGCAGATAGCTGGCCCAACCGTTATTCTTATCATAGGTATTCACCGCATAAGCCGTGACCGCCGAATCGCCTTCGTTGCGGAACGCGATCTTGGTTTCGATCTTGACGCGGTCGATCAGCGGCTTGCCGTCTGCGGTAAAGGCCAGCGTTGGCTTCTCGCCGCCGCCGTTAACGACCTCGCCACTCTGGATCACGGTCGCGTAAACCGTGCCGCCGCCCGAATAGGCGTCAAAGTAGCCACCGTTGATGGATGCGACGACCGTCTTATTGCCCTCTGCCGCCTTGCTGCTGACATGGCCTGCCGCAGACTGTGCCTGAAACAGGCGGCCGTTTGCCAGCGTGACCTCGCCGGTGCGGCCCGCGCCCATTTCCAGATAGACCATCGTGCCGCCCATCGGCAGGCTGGCGCGCTGTGTTGCGCCCGCGGCGCCCGCCGAAACCGGCAGCAGACACAGCGCGGCCAATGCCGCACCGAGCAAACGTTTACATAACTTTCGCATGGTATTGCCCCCTTGTGTAGTTTTCAAGCTCAGTTTAACATATTTCCATGAATTACACAATAGTGATTGAAATATTCCTGCAAAATTTGTCTTTTTTGACTGTATTCGTCCGCTGTCAGAAAAAACGAAAATTTTTGTTGCAACAGACTTGACAACGCTGCGCTTTTTCGATATAATAGATGCGCTTGGTCAAAGACAGCTGGCAGCCGCATGGCTTGAAAGGCGTTCCCGCCGCCCGCCGAGGTCAACACGGAATGGTTTATACCATCTAAATGATGTTTTCTGTGTACCCTCCCTGTGTCTTTGCACCGGGAGGGTACTTTTATTTTTATAGGAGGTGAAAAAGATGCCGAATGCAAAGGTTCTGGAAGAAAAGAAGGCTCTGGTTGCGTCTCTGGTAGAGAAGATCAAGAATTCTCCCGCTGGCGTACTGGTGGACTACAAGGGCATCAACGTGGAAGATGATACCAAGCTGCGCCGCGAGCTGCGTGAAGCAGGCGTTGAGTATATGGTCATCAAGAACACCCTGATCCGCTTTGCGGCTAAGGAACTGGGCTTTGAAGGCCTGGAGGAGCACCTGAACGGTACGTCCGCGCTGGCGATCTCCACCACGGACGATGTAATCGCCCCCGCTAAGATTCTGGGCGCGTTCGCCAAGACCCACGAGAACTTCACCATCAAGGCCGGTTACCTCGAGGGTAAGGTCATTGATGCTGACGAGGTCAACAAGCTGGCCAACATGCCCAGCAAGGAAGTCCTCATCGCGCAGGTTCTGTACAGCTTCAATTTCCCCATTATGCAGCTTGCTATTGCTTGCGACGCTATCGTTAAGAAGGCGGAAGGCAATGAGGAAATGAAGGTTGCCGAGCTGGTTGCTGCTAAGGCTCCGGCTGCGGAAGAGGCTGCTGAAGAAGCTCCCGCTGCGGAATAAGTCCGCAAAACAACACATATTAAATTTTTAAAAAACGGAGGTTTAATCCCATGACTGTTGCAGAGATTATGGAAGCTGTAAAAGAGCTCAAGGTTATGGAGCTCTCTGAGCTGGTAAAGGCTCTTGAGGAAGAATTCGGCGTATCCGCTACCCCGGTTGCGGTAGCTGGTGTTGCTGGCGGCGCTGGTGAGGCTGCTGCTGCTGACGCGAAGACCGACTTCGACGTTGTTCTGGTTGACGCTGGTTCCTCCAAGATCAACGTTATCAAGGTTGTTCGCGAGATCACCGGTCTTGGCCTGAAGGAAGCCAAGGAGAAGGTTGATTCCGCTCCGCAGACCATCAAGGAAGCGGCTCCGGAGGCCGAGGCCAACGAGATCAAGGAGAAGCTCGAGGCTGCTGGCGCGAAGGTCGAGCTCAAGTAAGAGACCTTGCGGTCTTTCGATTGAAACTACAGTTTCAATCGAGTTAGATGTATCGAAAAGCCGGGCAAAGCTCGACTTTCCGATGCCGCTCACAGAACGGCTGAATGACGCGCGCTACGGCGCGAAAATTTCTCAAGTAAGCGCGGCAGGTATTGCTTTGGCGATACCTGCCGTTTTTTTGCCGTCCTACCATGGCGGAATTTGACTAAATTAGGGGAATGAGGCTAATATGCAATCCTTCCTATCCAAAGTGGGCGCTTTTGTGCGGCGCGAGGCTGTGCTGTCCATCGCGTTTATCTGCGCCCTGCTTTCGATGCTTGCTGTGCCGCCCGACGCGGCCTATTCCGGTTACATCGACCTGCGCGTGCTGTGCCTGCTGTTCTGCCTAATGGCGGTCGTGGCGGGTTTGCAGCAATGCAGCCTGTTCGCCGTGCTCGCCCAGTGGCTGCTGACCGGACGCAAACAACTGCGCCTGTTATACCTTGCGCTTGTGCTGCTGCCGTTTTTCTGCTCCATGCTGATTACCAACGATGTGGCGCTTTTGACCTTTGTACCGTTTACCGTGCTCGTGCTCGGCCATATCGGCCGGTCGGGCGCGCTCATCCGCGTGGTCGTGCTGCAAACGCTGGCCGCCAACCTCGGCAGTATGGCGACACCGGTCGGCAACCCGCAGAACCTGTTCCTGTGTTCATACTATGGCTTGTCCATCGGTGCGTTTTTGCGCGTTGTGCTGCCGCTGACGATCGTCAGCCTGCTGGCGTTGTCAGCCGCCGCACTGTGGACAAAGGGCGAAACGATCGAGATCACCTTCCCTTCGCATGCAACAATCGCACGGCCACGGCTGTTTGCGCTGCTGTGCGGGCTGTTCGTGCTGTGCCTGCTGTCGGTCGTGCATGTGCTGCATTACGGCATCCTGACGGTTATCGTTGTCCTTTGCCTTGCGCTGTTCGCCCGCGGTCTGTTTGCCCGCGTCGATTACTTATTGCTCCTTACCTTTGTCTGCTTTTTTGTGTTTGCCGGCAATATGGGGCGCATCGACGCGGTGCGCGCCGCGCTTGAGCATCTGCTGAACGCCAATGCCTACTGGACAAGTGTGCTGGCCAGTCAGGTCATCAGCAACGTACCTGCTGCCGTGCTGCTTTCCGGCTTTACCGACCAGTGGCAGGCGCTGCTCGCAGGCGTGAACGTCGGCGGTTTGGGTACGCCGATCGCGTCGCTTGCCAGCCTGATCTCGCTCAAGCTGTACCTGCGCGACGAGCATGCCTCGCTGCCGCACTATCTGGGTGTGTTCACGCTGGCCAATATTGCGGGACTGTTGCTGCTGTCCGGCGCGGCGTTCCTATTCGGCTGCACCGGCTGACAAAGAACCATGAAAGCGGTTTTGTGTGCCATCTTGGCATTTAAAACCGCTTTTTGACGTATCCGCGATGATTTCGCGGTGCGTTCCATTCGATCAAACCCCTTTGGTTCGATGGAAAGTCTTGCGCAGCAGGCCAAAAAAGCGTATACTAACCATATCTGAATACCGGGAGGAATACTGGAATGCAGGACGGATTTGTCAAAATTGCAGCCGCTACGCCCACGCTGCGTGTGGCCGACTGTGCCTATAATGCTTCGGAAATCATCACGCTGGCAAAGCAGGCCGCAGACAAGGGCGCAAAGCTGATTGTGTTTCCCGAGCTGTGCCTGACCGGCTACACCTGCGGCGACCTGTTCCTGCAACAGACGCTGCTCGACGGCGCGCTCGCTGCGCTCGAAACCGTGCGGGACGAGACGGCAAAGCTCAACGCTGCCATCGTCGTTGGCCTGCCGCTGCGCGTTTGCGGCAAGCTGTTCAACGTCGCAGCTGTGCTGTGCGACGGCGTTATCGAGGGGATTATCCCCAAGCTGTGTATTCCGGGTTATTCCGAGTTTTACGAGCAGCGCCACTTTACCTCGGGCGCGGGCATGCCGTTTCAGGCCATTTCGGTTTGCGGACAAGATACGTTGTTTTCGGGCGGCACGCCGCTGGTATTCCCTTGCAATGCAATGCCGGACTTTTCCTTCGGCGTGGAGATCTGCGAAGACCTGTGGGCGCCCGAGCCGCCGTCTGCAAAGCTCGCACAAGCAGGCGCGCACATCATCGTCAACCTGTCCGCATCGGACGAGCTAATCGGCAAGGCGGATTACCGCCGCGACCTTGTCCGGCAGCAGTCCGGCCGCCTGCTGTGCGCCTATCTGTACGCAGATGCGGGCTTTGGCGAATCCACGCAGGACTTGGTCTTTGCCGGACACAACCTGATTGCCGAAAACGGCGCGATTCTGGCCGAAAGCCGTCTGTTTGAGGGCGGTGTGATCTACACCGATATTGACGTGCAGCGTCTGGCACATGAGCGTCAGCGCATGAACACCTTTGAAGCTAAGGTAGATCTTGGCTCCCCGATGGCGCAGCCGTTGCGGCTCCACTTGGGTGAAAATGACCTGACCGACCGCACCTTCCCGCGCACGCCCTTCGTACCGAGCAACAAGGCACAGCGTGAAGAACGTTGCGAGGAGATTTTGACCATTCAGGCCGTCGGTCTTGCTACCCGCCTGCGCGCCGCGCACGCCACGACCGCGGTGATCGGCCTGTCGGGCGGACTGGATTCGACGCTTGCGCTCATCGTTACCGCGCACGCGTTTGACCGGTTGGGGCTTGACCGCAAAGGCATCCTTGCGGTCACCATGCCGTGCTTCGGCACGACCGCACGCACGCGCGGCAATGCGGAAAAGCTGGCCGAGGCCTACGGCGCAACGCTCAAAACGGTTGATATCAAGGCCGCGGTCGACCAGCACTTTGCCGACATCGGCCACGACTGGGACGACCACAGCGTCACCTTTGAAAACGCGCAGGCGCGTATGCGCACGCTGGTACTGATGGATCTGGCAAACAAATGCGGCGGCATGGTGGTCGGCACAGGCGACCTGTCCGAGCTGGCGCTCGGCTGGGCGACCTACAACGGCGACCACATGAGCATGTATGGTGTCAATGCATCGGTGCCCAAAACGCTGGTGCGCTATCTGGTAGCATACGAAGCCGACCACACACTGGGCGAACTGTCGGACGTGCTCTACGACGTGCTGGATACGCCGGTATCGCCCGAACTGCTTCCGCCCAAGGACGGCGAGATCAGCCAGAAAACCGAGGATTTGGTCGGCCCATATGAACTGCACGACTTTTTCCTCTACTATATGCTGCGCTTTGGCTATCCGCCGCGCAAAATCTACCGTGCCGCGCGCAAGACCTTTGCAGGCGTGTACGACGATGCGACCATCAAAAAGTGGCTCGTGACCTTTATCCGCCGCTTCTTTACCCAGCAATTCAAGCGCTCCTGCCTGCCAGACGGCCCCAAGGTCGGCACGGTTGCACTGTCGCCGCGCGGTGATTGGCGCATGCCGTCGGATGCGTCCTACGCGCTGTGGCTGAAAGAAGCGGAAGCATTATCCTAAAAGACCATCCTCCATAAAGGGGTATTGACCTTTGAAATCCTTGATCCGCAAGCTGGCGGCGGTACTTACCGCCGCCCTGCTGTGCTTTAACCTATATTATGAGCTGGCGCCGGACTATGTGGTCGGCCCCGAGCAGAAATTCGCATTTGCCGCAGCGGTTGCCGTACTGCTTGGCATTTCGTTTTTCTATGGCGTACCCAAAGCTGCGCGCGACAAACGGCGGCATGATTATCTGCTGCTGCTATTCTGGTATTACCTGTGGGTGCTGGCAAACGTCCTGTTTTTCGACAACGCTTTCGGCCGTGGCATTTCGATGCATGCGCAGCTGGATGCTGTCAATCTGGAGCCGCTGCGCACCATCAAAAATTACCTGATTGCCTACGATTACGGCAACATTTCGCTGCGGCTGGTGATTCTCAACTTGCTGGGTAATCTGATCGCGTTTGCGCCGATGGGCGTATTCCTGCCCGCGCTGTTCCGCTGGCAGCGCAGTATCTTCTTTTTCAGCGCAACGCTGACGCTCGGCATCACGGCGGTCGAGGTCGCACAGGTGTACACGGGCGCAGGCTCATGCGACGTAGACGACCTGATTTTAAACCTTGCTGGGGCGCTGATCGTGTTCGTTTTCTGCCGCATTACGCCAATCTGGAAACATATCTGCCGGGTCAACCCCCGAAAGTAAAGGAGTGGACTGCTTTGCAGAACGATATCTCCCCTATACTGCTCGATCTGGGGCAGGGCGGGTACCGTCTCATTTTAGCCCCCACGCGTGTGGCACAACGTGCAAGGGACTACCAGATCCAATTTGACGAGTGGCTGTACGCACCGGAAACCGACCATGGCTATTGGCGCACCAGCCCGGACGGCACGCGCGCGCTGTGCTACGACGGGGCGGAAGCCTTTGTCAAATGGCTGAACGAATATGTGCTGGATGAAGCAGACTGTCGCGCATACATCGTGCCGACACTGCATTTTTAAGAAAGGGGTTATTCCCGATGTTTGACACCGTACTCATCGCCGGTCTCGGCCTGATGGGCGGCTCGATGGGCAAAACCATCAAGGCGCGCACACTCAGCCGGGTAATCGGCTGGAACCGCACCCGCCGCACCGCCGAGCAGGCGCTCGCGGACGGCGCGATCGACGCGATTGCAACCGACGCACTCTTTCGGGAAGCCGATCTCGTCATCATCGGCCTGTACCCGCAGGCAACGGTCGACTGGCTGCTGGAAAATATGAAAAAGCTCAAAAAGGGCTGCGTGGTGGTCGATATGGTTGGCGTCAAGCAGTTCATGGTCGACCGGCTGGAGCAGGCCGCGCTTGATGCAGGCGTTCACTTTGTCGGTGGGCACCCGATGGCAGGCCGCGAGTTCTCCGGCCTTGACTTCTCCTTGCCGACGCTGTTTGACGGTGCCAGCATGATCTTTGTGCCGACAAAAAGCAGCACGGAACGCGTACTCGAGCAGCTGGAAGCCTACTTTATGTCGCTTGGCTTTGGGCAGACCGTGCGCTGTACGGCCGAGCAGCACGACCGCATGATCGCGTTCACCTCGCAGCTGGCGCACGTCGTTTCCTCAGCTTACATCAAAAGCCCCGAGGCCGAGCGTCACAACGGCTACTCGGCGGGCAGCTACAAGGATTTGACCCGTGTGGCCAAGCTGAATGAAACAATGTGGAGTGAGCTGTTCCTATGCAATGCCGAACCGCTTGCGCATGAGATCGACGAGATCATCACGCATCTGGATGAATACCGCCGCGCCATCCGCGCGGGCGACCGTGAAACACTTACCGCGCTGCTGCGTGACGGCCGTGAGCGCAAAGAAGCGCTGGGATAAGCAAAAACCGCCCATTTCGGGCGGTTTTTTTATTTATTCTTCGGTTGTCTGTCCGGCATCCTCGGCAGGCTCGCCGTCCCCGGCGGAATCTTCCTCCTGCTTGTCGGTGCGCGCAATTGAAATGACCTTAACGTCCTCGCTTGTACGCATCACGATAACACCTTGGCTGCCGCGGCCGCACTCGCGGATCTCCTCACAGCCCGTGCGGATGATAACACCGTCGTCGGTTATAATCATCACGTCGTTGTCGCTGTCGACAACTGCCACGCCCGCGACCAGACCGGTCTTGGCGGTCAGGTTATGCAGCATCATGCCGCCGCCGCCGCGGTGATGGACGGTAAACTCTTCGACCGGGGTACGCTTGCCATAGCCGTTCTCGGTGACGGTGAGCACATACGCGCCCTTACGCGCACGCGCCGCGCCGACAACATAGTCGCCCGTACCCAGACGGATACCACGCACACCGGTTGCCGCGCGTCCCATCGCGCGCACTTCGTTCTCATCGAAGCAGATCGCACGGCCTTCGTGCGTTGCAATCAGGATGTTCTGCTCGCCGTCCGTCAGGCGCACATCGACCAGCGCGTCATCCTCATTGAGGTTCAAAGCGCGCAGGCCAGCGCGGCGGATGTTCTGCAAATCCGAAAGTACAATACGCTTGGCAACGCCCTGCCGGGTGACGAAGAACAGGAACTTATCGTCTGCAAATTCCTTGATGGCGAACATTGCCGTGATCTTTTCGCCGCTTTCCAGTTCCAACAGGTTGACAATGTTCATACCCTTGGCCGAGCGGCCGGTTTCGGGAATCTGGTAGCCCTTGAGCTTGTATACCTTGCCGCGATCGGAGAAGAACAGGATGGTGTCATGCGTGGACGCAGTAAAGATATCCTTTGCAAAGTCCTCCTCGCGCGTGCTCATCGCGGACACGCCGCGGCCGCCGCGCTTCTGCGCGCGGTAGACCGATGTCGGCTGGCGCTTGATGTAACCGAAGTGGGTCAGCGTGTAAGCGCAGGTCTGCTCCTCGATCAAATCCTCGATGTCGATCTCGTCCGCGACATTGGCGATCTCGGTGTGGCGCTCGTCGCCGTATTTCTGCTTGATCTCCTGTAATTCCGCCTTGACGACCGCAAGGATATTCCCATCGCACGACAGGATTTCTTCAAACTTTGCAATTCTGCCTTCCAGTTCCTGATATTCGTCGTTGATCTTTTCCTGCTCCAGACCGGACAGGCGGCCCAGACGCATATCGACGATAGCCTGCGCCTGCGGCTCATCAAGGTGGAACTCAAAGTGTTCCGAACCGTCGACGATGCCGAGCAGCGCGATTTGGTCAATCCAGAACGGTTCGGCCATCAGGTTTTCCTTGGCTTCCGCTTCGTTTTTGGACGCGCGGATGATGGCGATGATACGGTCGATGTTGTCGGTCGCAACCTTGAGACCCTCCAGGATATGCGCGCGGTCGCGCGCCTTCTTCAGATCAAAGCGTGTTCGGCGCTCGACAACGTCCTTCTGGAACACAACATACTGATCGATGATCTGGCGCAGCGTCAGCACACGCGGCTGCAATTTGCCATTTGCGCCCGGCACGAGCGCAATGTGGATCATCGAAATGGTATCCTCCAGCTGGGTGTAGGTGAACAGCTGGTTCAAAATCACCTGCGCGTTTGCGTCGCGGCGAATATCGACCACGATCTGCATGCCTTCGCGCGAGGAATGGTCCTGAATATTGGTAATGCCGTCGACGCGCTTGTCCTTGACGAGGTTTGCCATCGCCTCCACGAGACGCGCCTTATTGACCATGTAGGGAATCTCGGTGATCTGAATCTGGCTCCTGCCATTTGGCAGGTCAACAATTTCCGCCTTGGCGCGCACCTTGATCTTGCCGCGGCCGGTGGCATAGGCCGCGCGGATGCCGCTGCGCCCCATGATAACGCCGCCGGTCGGGAAGTCCGGCCCCTTGATGAACTGACAGATCTCGTCCATCTCGGCTTCCGGGTGGTCGATGACATAGCAGATGCCGTCGATTACTTCGGTCAGGTTATGCGGCGGGATGTTGGTCGCCATGCCGACTGCAATACCCGACGAACCGTTGACCAACAAATTCGGGAAGCGGGAAGGGAGCACGACCGGCTCCTGCCGCTCTTCATCGAAGTTCGGCTCAAAATCGACCGTATCCTTTTTGATATCGGCCAGCATGTAGTTGGCGAGCTTTGCCATACGGGCTTCGGTATAACGGTAAGCCGCCGGGGGATCACCGTCGACCGAACCGAAGTTGCCATGGCCGTCGATCAGCGGGTAGTGCAGCGAAAACGGCTGCGCCAGACGCACGAGGGCGTCGTATACCGATGCGTCGCCGTGCGGATGGTAACGGCCGAGCACATTACCGACGGTCGTTGCTGACTTGCGGTAGGGCTTATCCGAGGTCAGGCCGTCCTCGTACATCGCATACAGGATGCGCCGGTGTACCGGCTTGAGGCCGTCGCGCACATCGGGCAGCGCGCGGCCTACAATGACGCTCATCGCATAGTCGATGTAGCTCTTTTTCATCTCTTTTTCGAGGTCGACCTGTTTGATATTTTGGTTTTCGTATTCTTGACTCATTCTGTGCCTCCGAAATTGTTGGCGTTATGCGGCTTAGATATCGAGGTTCATTACATACTTGGCGTTTTTCTCGATAAACTCACGCCGCGGTTCGACCTTTTCGCCCATCAGCAGCGCAAAGGTCGCATCGGCCGCCGCCGCGTCCTCCATTGTCACCTGCAACAGCGTGCGGTTTGCCGGGTCCATCGTGGTCTCCCATAGCTGCTGGGGGTCCATCTCGCCCAGACCCTTGTACCGCTGCACGCGCACACCGTCGCCCATTTCGGCGATGCAGGCGCGCTGCTGTTCATCGGTATAGGTATAGCGCACGTCCTTGCCCTTCTCATTCTTGAAAAGCGGCGGCTGAGCGATATAGACATGCCCGTGCTCAATCAGCGGGCGCATAAAGCGGAAGAAGAAGGTCAGCAGCAGTGTGCGGATATGGCTGCCGTCGACGTCGGCATCGGCCATCAGGATGATTTTGCCGTACCGCAGTTTGGAAAGGTCAAAATCGTCGCCGAAGCCCGCGCCGAACGCGGTGATCATCGGGGTCAGCTTATCGTTGCCGTAAACGCGGTCGAGACGCGCCTTTTCGACATTGAGCATCTTGCCCCACAGCGGCAGGATGGCCTGATGCCGCCGGTCGCGGCCTTCCTTGGCCGAACCGCCTGCGGAATCACCCTCGACGATGTAGATTTCGGTATAGGTCGGGTCTTTTTCGATGCAGTCGGCCAGCTTACCCGGCAGGGAAGCCGAGTCAAGCGCCGACTTGCGGCGCGTCATTTCACGCGCCTTTTTGGCGGCCTCACGGGCGCGGGCGGCGGTCTGCGCCTTGTCGATGATGGTACGCGCGACCTGCGGGTTCTCCTCGAAGAAGGTCATCAGCTTTTCGGACACCATCGCGTCGACCAGCGTGCGCATATCGCTATTGCCCAGCTTGGTTTTGGTCTGGCCTTCGAACTGCGCTTCCTGAAGCTTCACCGAGATGATCGCGGTCAAGCCCTCGCGCGCGTCCTCGCCCTTGAAGGATTCGTCGTCCTTTAAGAGCTTGTATTTTTTGCCGTATTCATTGAGCACGCGGGTGAGCGCCGCCTTAAAGCCGGTCTCGTGCGTGCCACCCTCGGTCGTGTTGATGTTGTTGGCAAAGGAAAGCAGCAGCTCGCTGTACCCGTCGGTATACTGCATAGCAACCTCAGCCATCGAGGTATCACGGCTGCCCTCCATGTAGATCACTTCGTCGTGCAGCGGGTTTTTGGCGCGGTTGAGGTGCTGCACAAACTGGCGGATACCGCCCTCGTAATGCATGACCTCCTCGACCGGCTCGTCGTCGCGCTCGTCGCGCAGCGTGATTTTCAGGCCGGCATTCAAAAACGCCTGCTCGCGCAGCCGCTTTTCCAGTACGTCAAATTCATATACCGTCGTCTCGAAAATCTCCGGGTCGGCATGGAAGCGGATGGTCGTGCCGGTCTCGCTCGTGCAGGGTACATCGTGCATCTTGACCGTCGTCACGCCGCGCTCAAAGCGCATGCAGTGCTTGACCGTACCGTCACGCACCTCGGCCTCGAGCCAGTCTGACAGCGCGTTTACGACCGACGAGCCGACGCCGTGCAGACCGCCGGACACCTTATAGCCCGAACCATCGAACTTGCCGCCCGCGTGCAGCACGGTCAGCACGACCTCGAGGGTCGGGATGCCCATCTGCGGATGGATGCCGCAGGGGATACCACGGCCATTATCCGCCACGCGGATGATATCGCCCTTTTCGATCGTGACCTCGATGTGCGTGCAGTAACCTGCCAGCGCCTCGTCGATCGAGTTGTCGACGATCTCATACACCAGATGGTGCAGGCCGCGCGCCGAGGTCGAACCGATGTACATGCCCGGGCGCTTGCGCACGGCTTCCAGCCCCTCGAGCACCTGAATCTGGCTTTCGTCGTAGGTGTCGGTGACCTTCAGGTCGAGCATCTCATCCCTGATTTCCAATTCTTCACTCATATCTCCAGAGTTCCTTTCGAGAAATTGCGATAACAAAACCAACGCGCAAAGCGCGTATGAAATCGGAAACTACGGAAAACCCGCAATTTCCATCGGAGTTTTATATGGCGTATTTTTTCTCCGCCCTTCGTTGCAGCGCCTGCGGCGACAGCCCGGTCAAATACAGCATTTCGCCCAGCCCGTCCTCACAGAGGACGGCCGCGCGCGGCAGGTCGTCGTAAATCTCCAAAATACGCCCTTCCTGCTGCAACCGTTCGAGCAAGGCGGCGGTGCGTTTGGAGACGGTCGCGGTATCCATATCGAACACGGCCACCACGCTTTGCGAGGGTACGATATAATCCTGTCCCAGATGCAGATACATGGTGCGCCCCCTGTCCCTTACCGGTTTCATCTGCACGCCCGCGCCGGTTTTTCCACAGGCGGTGTGTATAATAATTATACCACTTTTTCCACGTTTTGTGTACCGAAAATATGGAATGGGTCAAACAATTTTACCGTTTTTTATGGAGAATACCGCGCCCGCGCGCAGTTTGTCCGATACGCCGTCCTCGCAGCAGGTGATCATCACCTGTCCGGCGGCGATATGGTTCAAAACAAAGTCCTGCCGGCGGCGGTCAAGCTCGGAAAGCACGTCGTCCAGCAGCAGCACGGGATACTCGCCGTCCTCGCTGAAAAACAGCTCGCGCTCGGCGAGCTTTAAAGACAGCGTGCAGGTGCGCACCTGTCCCTGTGAGGCAAAGGACGCCGCACTGCGGCCGTCCAGCATCAGCACAAGATCGTCCTTATGCGGCCCGGAAAGGCAGCTTTTCGCTGCAATTTCCGCCTGTTTGTGCTGCAAAACATGGTCGACCAGCTGCTTCTCAATCTGCCCGGCGGATGCATAGGGGTCAGTGACCGAGGACACCGTTTGATACACGCCGGAAAGCGCTTCATGCGGCGCAATATCGGCATAGACACTGGCAGCCGCGGCCAGCAGTTTTTTGCAGTAATAAGCGCGGTAACGGATGATTTGCGCGCCAATATGCGCCATACGCAGCGAAAAATCCTCCCACATCGACAAAAGCGAGGGCTTTTGCTCGCTGTCGCGCAGGATGCGGGTTTTATGGTCGTGCAGGCGGTGGTATTCCTCCAGATAGCGCGCGTAATTCGGCCGCAGCTGACACAATGCGGTATCGAGGAAGCGCCGCCGCGCCGCCGCGCCCTGCCGAACAAGCATCAGATCCTCCGGGCAAAACAGCACGGTTTTGAGTAATCCCTGTGCGTCGGCCTGCCGTTTCTGCCGCACGCCGTTTTTGTAAATTTCCATTGATTTTAGGCGCGAAAGGCGCAGTTCGAGCGCAAAATCACGCCCCTGCGCCTGAAATTCCGCTTGAATGCGCGCATGATCCTGCCCAAACCGCAGCCCTTCCTTTTTCTGCGCCGTGCGGAACAGGCGCATGGTCGAGCAGGCGGCTGCAGCTTCCAGAAGGTTGGTTTTGCCCTGCCCGTTTTCCCCGCAGATCAGGTTGACCGCAGGGTCGAATACAAACCGCGCCTGTTCATAATTGCGGAACTGTTCGAGTTCCAAAGAGCAGATATTCATACAATTTTGACGGTTTCCCCGTCTAAACTGACGGTATCACCCGGGCGCAGTTTTTTGCCGCGCATGGTGCAGGGCACATCGTTTACCAGCACTTCACCCTCCGCAATGCGAATTTTGGCTTCCCCGCCGGACGAAACGAGGTTGGCAAACTTGAGCAGCGCGTCCAGCTTGATAAATTCCGTGTCGATTTTAATCTCAGTCATTGGCTTTCAACCTCACGGGCAATACCAGATAGGTATATTTATCGCCTTCGAGCGGTGTGATGACAATGGGGTTGAGTGCGCCTTTCAGGTGGACGAGCACCTTGTCGTCCCCGGCTGCGCGCAGCGCGTCGAGCAGATAACGGTTGTTAAAGCCGATTTCCAGCCCCTCAATGTTGCCGTCAAACGGACATTCGTCGTAGCTTTTGCCCACGGCGGTGATGCATGACATCTGCACATAATTGCCGTCAAAGTGCAGGCGAACCGGGTTTTTCAACTTTTCGGATACGATCAGTGACACGCGCTCGATGCAGGTGATCAGGTCGTGCCGGTCGGCGGTAACCACATGCTCAAACTCTGCGGGGATAGCCGCGCGGTAGTTCAAAAACTCGCCGTCGATCAGGCGGGTAATCAGCGTAGTGTTCCCCATGCGGAACAGAATGTTCTTTCGGTCGGGGAATATCTCAACCGTTTCGTCCTCATCGGCCAGAATACGTTCGATTTCGCGCAGCGACGGGCCGGGCACAACGAATTTCATCACCCCGGAAATACCGGTGACGGTTTCGCGGCGCACGGACAGGCGGTAACCGTCAACAGCGACAACGTTAAGCTGGTTATCTTCCAGTTCAAACAGGCAACCGGTGTGGATAGGTTTGCTTTCATTGTCCGAAACGGAAAAAATTGTCTGTGCGATCATACTTTTCAGCATGGATTGGGGCATGGTAAGGCCGGTTTCTGCCGACACCTCGGCAAGTGCCGGGTATTCGTCGGCTTCGGTGGCAATGAGGTTGAATACTGCGCGGCCGCATTTGATGGTGGTCAGCAGTTTGTCGTCGGTTTCTAAATAAACAACGTCTTGTGGAAGCTTGCGGACAATGTCAAAAAATAGCTTGGCGTTGAGTACAATGCTGCCTGATTCTACCACATCGGCTTGACCGGTGGTGCGGATGCCCATGGAAAGGTCGTAACCGGTGATGGTAAGGGAGTCAGTGCCGGTAGTAACGAGAAGACCTTCGAGCAGTGGCATAGCGCTTTTGCCGGTAACAGCGCGGGAGGCTGTGGAGATCAGGCTGAGCAGCGTTTCTTTTTCACAGGAGAATTTCATCGGTGGTTCCTCTCTCTTTGCAAATCTGAAGAAAAAACAGGATAGGTTTTTATCGTCGTAGTAGAGGCTGGGGAAATTGGGGATAAACGGGAAAAAGGCAGACGTGGTGCGGGAAATGTCGTACACAGCGGGATGTGGACGGCGGTTGACGCTTCCACAGGGCTGGCAGGGTGGACAGGTTATCCACAGGCCTGTCCTTGTGCAATCCACAGTGTATTGTGGACAGGTTTATTCCCCGCGGATGTTGTTGTGGAGCTTTTTTATGACGTCCTCGGTCTCCCGTGAACCGCGGCGCTCTTCCTCGATTTTGTTGCAGGCGTGCATAACCGTGGTGTGGTCGCGTTTGAAGATTTTGGCGATATCGGGGAAGGAGTATTCCAGCTCCTGTCGAATCATGTACATGGCCATTTGCCGCGGGTAGGCGACGTCCTTGGAGCGGTTTTGTGAGATCATCTGCTCGATCGGGATGTAGAAATAGTTGGCGACCGCTTCCATGATGCGTTCGGGCGTCGGGTTCAGGCCGGGGTTTTCGGTGCGCAGCGCGTCGATGGCTTCCTCAGCCAGCGAAACCGTGATGCGTTCGCCCATCAGTTCGTGCATGGCTTTGATTTTTTTCACCGCGCCTTCCAGCTGACGGATATTGGCCTGTATGTTTTCCGCGATGTAGGTAGATACGTCGTCCGGCAGGTTGACCTCCATCTTGGCGGCCTTGTCGCGCAGGATGGCGATGCGGGTTTCAAAATCGGGCGGCTGGATGTCGGCCAGCAGGCCCCATTCGAAACGGGTCTTCATGCGGTCTTCAAGGGTGTTGATCTCCTTGGGCGGCCGGTCGGAGGTGAGGACGATTTGCTTTTTTGCTTCATAAAGCGCGTTGAAGGTATGGAAAAATTCCTCCTGCGTGCGCTCTTTGCCGGCGATAAATTGCACGTCGTCCAGCAGAAGCAGGTCTACCATGCGGTATTTGTTGCGGAAAGCCTGTACATTGCCCTCCTGAATGGCGGTGATCAGCTCGTTTGTGAAATCCTCGCCCTTGACGTAGATGATGCGGTATTCCGGATGGGTGCGGCGCAGCACATTCGCGATGGCGTACATCAGGTGCGTTTTTCCAAGGCCGGAGTTGCCGTAGATGAAAAGCGGGTTATTTTCCGCTGCCGGGCGTTGCGAAACGGCAAGTGCCGCGGCATGCGCAAACTTGTTGCTCGATCCGACGATGAACCGTTCGAAGGTATAGTCGTCGTAAGGGGAGGAGCTGGTCTGCGGGGCGGTGTACTCGCCTGTCACCACCACGACCGTGATCGGGTCGCCCGTCAGCTCGGCCAGCGCGTTTTGCAGCGGGTCGACGAATTTTTTTTCGATAAATTCCTTTTTGAACTGCACCGGGGAGTGCAAAATCAAACGGTTGTCCGCAAATGAAACAACCGTTGCATCGTCGAACCACGCCGAAAGGCTGGACGGTGGGAAATCGCGTTCCAGGCGTTCGAGCGCCATTTCCAGTATGTTATTGGCCATGGGGCGCCTCCTGTCGATAGAGATACATAGTTATTATCATAATAGCACAAGTCGGCGTGTGTTTCAACCGCGGCAGTTTTGCACAGATTGGGGAAAATTTGATGGGTTTACCCGCCCTAATCGCAAGACGTGGTATGAAAATTTGACTTATCCCCAAGATGTTGAAAATTCAAAAAATCCTTGACATTTTCCACTTTGTATAGGATAATAATTATTGTCTCATATTCTGCGGACAGGCAGCGGCATATGCCCGCGTCTCGCGCCGGACGTATGCCGGTGCCCATCCGTAAATCCATCAAACAGGGAGGTGCACGAGGAAATGAAGAGAACGTATCAGCCCAAGAAGCGCCAGCGCTCCAAGGAGCATGGCTTCCGCAAGCGTATGCGCACGACGAACGGCCGCAAGGTACTGGCCCGTCGCCGCGCCAAGGGCCGCGCACGCTTGACGCACTAAAAAAGTGCTTCGATGAAAACCACGGTTTTCATCGAGAGGGGTTTTGCCGAGTAAAACCCGGACAAAACCCAAGAAGAAAAAAGTTCCGACACGCGAAACTTTTTTCTTCCCTTGTATCAAAAGACCGGGCAAAGCTCGGCCTTTTGATGAAAAGAAAAACAGGGCTTTTCTTTTCTGTTGAATACGCGCCGGCGGCGCGAAGGGGACTGCAACGAGCCGCAGAGCATGCGGCTCGTTTTTTTCTTTTGCCGCGCACGTCGGACTGGCTGCAAAAGCAGCCCCGGTGAATATCATTCGGGCCGTTACCCACCGGTATCAAGCGGTACGGCCAGCTTTGCAACCTACTTAGATGCAAAGAATGTCAGGACAACGCCCGGTCAGGGCGCTGCCTTCGGTTTTTCATGGGCATCGGAAAAAACGAGGGGACACAAATGAAACACACCATATCCTTAAAGGAAAACCATGAGTTCCGGCGATTGTATCACCGCGGGACTTCGTCGGCGGGGCGGCACCTTGTGCTGTACTGCCGGAAGAACCGGCTGGGTTATAACCGTCTGGGGCTGACGGTCAGCGCCAAGCTGGCCGGCGCGGTGCAAAGGAACCGCGTCAAACGCCTGTTCCGCGAAGCCTACCGTCTACACGAGGGGGAGTTTGCCACAGGTGTTGACCTTGTGCTCGTCGCGCGTGGCCGCGCGGTGGGCGCGACTTACTGGGAAATCGAAAAATCGCTGCTGCGTGCTTTGAAAGAAAACAAAATCGCGGCGGCGCAGCCATGAAGCGCGCGATGCTGGCGGTGATCCGTTTTTACCGCCGTCATATTTCGCCGGCCAAACCACCCTGCTGCCGTTATATCCCTACCTGCTCGCAATACGCGATCGAGGCGATTGAGAAATACGGTGCGCTCAAAGGGGGCTGGCTGGCGTTCAAACGCATCTGCCGCTGTCACCCGTTTTCCAAACGCGGGCCTTACGACCCCGTGCCGTAAAAGGGGAGGCGGCCGGTTTTCCGGTCTGATTTGAAAAATAACCTTACGGAGGTTTATATGGGAGAAATTTTCGGAATTGTCATCGTCAGGCCGCTCGGCTTGCTGCTGCTCTGGATTTTTGAGCATGTCGGTTCGTACGGCCTTGCGGTCATCCTGTTTGCGCTTTTGGTCAAGCTGGTCTGTATCCCGCTGGCCATCAAGGGCAAAAAGAATATGCTCGCAATGAGCGCGCTCAACACCGAAATGCAGCAGTTGCAGAAAAAGTACGCGAATAACCGCGTCAAACTCAACGAGGAGATGCAGAAGCTGTATGAGCGCCACGGCGTCAACCCGATGTCGGGCTGCCTGCCGCAGTTCATCCCGCTGCCCGTGATGATGGGCCTGTACTATGCCGTACAGCAGCCGCTGAAATTTATGATGGGCTTTGGCGATCAGGTTATCAGCCAGCTGGCGCAGTTGGTAGGCGTCAATATGGAAACGGCAGGTTTTTACGGTCAGATCACGGTTGCAGAAAAGCTGGGCGATCTGTTTATGCAGAACGGCGGCGTGTGGCCGGATTCGGTCACCGCGATCACCGATGGCGCAGGCCAGCTGCTCAACATTGATTTCAGCTTCCTTGGTTTGAACCTTGCGCAGACCCCGTCAATCACCGACCCGAGTATCATCTGGATTATCCCGATCCTGTCGGGCGCGACCGCGTTCCTGTCCAGCTATGTGATGCAGAAGATGCAGAACACGCAGAACAGCGCGGCGGCCGGCCAGATGCGCATGCTCAACATCATGATGCCGCTCATGTCGCTCTACTTTGGTTTTATCCTGCCCGGCGCGATCGGCATTTACTGGATTTTCAACAACGTGTTCACCTGCGTGCAGGAAATCGTACTGACGACCTACCTGCGCGGTAAGAAGGAAAAGAAGGATGCCGAGGAAAGCGCGCTTGCGGCTGAGGAAAAGGAAGCAAAGCGTGCCGCGCACAAGGCTGCCCAGATTGAGCAGGCGGAAAAAGCTCGTGCCGCTGTGGCAGCGTCCGAGGCAGGCAAGGAAAAGGCCGCCAAGAAAAAGAAGGGGGCAAAATAATCCATGCAGAAGTTCATTGAAACCACGGGCGAAAACCGCGATGCCGCGATTGCCGCGGCGCTGAAGCAGCTCGGTTTGGATCGCGACGACGTATCTGTCGAGGTGCTGGATAACGGTAAGAAGGGTTTTCTCGGTATTGGCGCTACGCCCGCGCGTGTGCGCGTGACGTACGAAGTGCCGGATGAGCCGGTCAAGGCGCCCGAACCCGTCCACACCCCTGTGGAAAAAGCGGAAAAGCCTGCAAAGCCGCGCCATGCGGATAAACCCGCCCCGGCGCCCAAGGCAGAAAAGCCGCAAAAGCTCTCCATCACCGATGAGGACGATACCCCCCGTCTGGTCAAGGCTGCGCCTGCGGATTTTGTGCCGGAAAAGCTGGAGATCGAGCGCCCGCCCCGTCGGGAGCGTCCGCGCCGTGAGCGCGGCGGCCGCCGTGAGCGCCGCCCGCGCGAGGATCGGCCGATCACCCCGTCCGTACCCAAGGAACGCGAGCTGATTCCGGTGTCCGAGGAGTGCATGAAAAAGGCGGAAACCCTTGCAACCGACTTTATCACCGGTCTGCTGGAAAAGATGGGCGTGGAAGGACAGGTCAAGACGTTGCCGCAGGTCGAGTGCGACCAGCTGCGTCTGGAGATCTCCGGCCCGGATATGGGCCCGATCATTGGCCGCCGCGGCGATACGCTGGATGCAATCCAGTATCTTGGCTCGCTTGTGCTTAATAACGCACTGGACGAGCATGTCCGCCTGTCGGTCAATACGGAGAATTATCGTGAAAAGCGCGCGGAGAGCTTGGAGCGCCTTGCCCGCAAGATGGCAATGAAGGTGGTCAAGTCCCACCGCTCGATGACGCTTGAGCCGATGAACCCCTATGAGCGCCGCATCATCCATGCCGCGTTGCAGGATTTCAACGGCGTGACGACCTATTCCACCGGCACCGAGCCGGGTCGCCGTGTGGTCATTGCACCGGATAACAGCTATCGTACCCGCTCCTGATTACAAAGAGGAGAGACCTATGAACGATACGATTGCCGCCATCTCTTCCGCAGGCGGGCCGATCGGTTTGATCCGGGTGTCGGGCGAACGTGCGATTGAAGCAGTGGATGCGGTATTCCGCACCAAAAGCGGCATTCGCATGGCCGATGCCCCCGCGCAAAAGCTGATGTTCGGCACTCTGCTGGGGGAGAACGGTAAAGTTGCCGACTGCTGTTATGCGGTCGCATTTCATGCGCCGCATACCTATACCGGCGAGCCGATGGCCGAATTGCAGTGCCACGGTTCAACGGCGGTTTTACAACAAGGTATGGATGCGCTTTTTGCACAGGGTGTGCGGCAGGCCGAGGCGGGCGAGTTTACCCGCCGGGCGTTCCTCAACGGTAAACTGGGGCTGTCCGAAGCGGAAGCGGTACACGATCTGATCACCGCCCGCACAGCCGAAGCCGCGCAGAACGCGGCGGCGCAGGTGATGGGTGCGGTCGGCTCGCCGGTACACGACATGCGCGAGGAACTGATCGGTATGGTCGCCCACTTCCATGCGGTCGTCGATTTCCCGGATGAGGATATTGATCCGGTGTTGTTTGACGATGCAGCCGCACTGCTGCACCGCACGACCAGTCGTCTGTATTCGATGGCGGAAAGCTATGAGCGTGGGCGCATCTTGCGTGAAGGCGTGCCGTGCGTCATCCTTGGGCGGCCAAATGCAGGTAAGAGTACGCTGCTCAATGCGCTGCTTGGCCGTGAGCGTGCCATCGTGACCGACATTCCGGGCACGACACGCGACCTGATTGAAGAAAACGTGAAGGTAGGGCAGCTTTTGCTGCGCGTGACCGACACCGCCGGCCTGCGCGACACGACCGACCCGATCGAACAGGCGGGCATTGACCGTGCGCTTGCCGAAGCATCGGCCTCCGCGCTTATCCTCGCCGTATTCGACGGCGCGCAGCCGATCGGTGACGAGGACATGTTGGTGCTTGCCCGTGCGGCCGGACATCGCGCGATCGCCGTGATAAACAAGGTCGACCTGCCGCAGCAGTTGGATGAAAAGCTACTGAAAAAGCATTTCCTGCATATCGTCCCGCTGTCGGCTAAGACCGGGGAGGGCATGGACAAGCTGCTTTCGCTCATCCCGCGCACGGTGGGCTTGGGGGACGGTGCGTTCGACGGCGCGCTGATTACCAACGCCCGGCAGGCCGCTGCGCTTGCCCGCGCTGCTGAGCGGTGCGAGTCGGCGCTTTATGCCGCGCAGTCCGGCATGACGCCGGATGCGGTTGTTATGGATGCCGAGGGTGCGATCGCGGCGCTCGGCGAGATCACAGGCGAAACCGTGACCGAAGCGGTCGTCACCCGCATTTTCAGCGATTTTTGCGTCGGAAAATAAAACCGACAGAACGACGCCAAAGGGCCGCTTGCCGCGCGCAGCGGCCCTTTTCTGTTGGATAAAATAGTATACTATCTGTAATATATTAATTTAGTATTTCGATATGGTAATCAACATTTTGCGCAAAAGCGCAAGTTATCCAAAGTTTACACAGAGTTATCAACAGGTATGCACAATGGGACAGCTGTCAATCCCTTTGGGCAAAATACCGATGTGCAAATATCAAAAGGAGGGGACAGCATGACGGGCTTTGCAGCTGAACCATATGATATTGCCGTGGTAGGGGCGGGTCATGCAGGCATTGAGGCCGCGCTGGCCGCTGCACGGCTGGGGATGAAAACCGCCTGTTTTACAATCAACCTGGACGCGGTCGGCAATATGCCCTGTAACCCGGCGATCGGCGGAACGGCCAAGGGGCATCTCGTCCGCGAGATCGATGCGCTGGGCGGCGAAATGGCGCGTGCAGCGGATGCGGCATGCATCCAGTACCGCATGCTCAACCGCGGCAAAGGCCCGGCCGTACACTCGCTGCGTGCACAGGCTGACCGCGTCGCCTACCGCACCTATATGAAGCATGCGCTCGAGCGGCAGGAAAATCTGTATCTGATGCAGGATGAGATTGTGTCGGTCGAAACGGAAAACGGCGCGGTGTGCGCAGTCGTTACCGCGATCGGCGCGCGCCATCCGGTGAAGGCTGTTATCATTACGTCGGGTACGTTCCTTGGCGGGCGCATTATCATCGGGGATTATGCCTGTGAGAGCGGCCCGGACGGTATGGCGGCGGCAAAGCCGCTGACCGATTCGCTGCGCGCGCTCGGCCTGCGACTGCAACGGTTTAAAACCGGTACGCCGCCGCGCATCCACCGCCGATCGGTCGACTTTTCCGGATTGGAATTGCAGGCGGGGGAGAAGGAGATCATCCCGTTCTCGTTTGAGACCGAGCGCCCGCCCGAGAACCGCGCAGTCTGCTACCTGACCTATACGACTGACCGCACGCATGAGCTGATTCGTGCCAACCTCGATCGTTCGCCGCTTTATGGCGGCAAGATCGACGGTGTAGGGCCGCGTTATTGCCCGTCGATTGAGGACAAGGTCGTGCGCTTTGCCGATAAGCCCCGTCACCAGTTATTCCTTGAGCCGATGGGGCTGGACACGGAAGAAATGTATGTGCAGGGCTTTTCCTCCTCGATGCCGTTCGATGTGCAGCGCGATATGCTGCACACGGTCAAGGGGCTGGAGCATGCCGAAATCATGCGCCCGGCCTATGCCATCGAGTACGACTGCATTGACCCGCTGGAGCTGAAGCCGACGCTGGAGACGAAAAAGGTCAAGGGTTTGTATGGCGCGGGGCAGTTCTGCGGTTCGTCCGGCTATGAGGAGGCGGCGGCACAGGGGCTCGTCGCGGGTGTCAATGCGGCGCTGGCGCTGAAAGGCGAAGAGCCGCTCATCCTTGACCGCGCGGACGGCTATATTGGAACGCTGATCGACGATCTGGTCACGCGCGGAACCAACGAGCCGTACCGCATGATGACCTCGCGGTCGGAGTACCGTCTGCTGCTCCGGCAGGACAACGCGGATGAGCGGCTGGTGCCGATCGGTGTGCGCATCGGACTGAACCCGCCGTCGCGCGGGGAAAAGGTGCGGCGCAAGTACGAGTTGGTTCAGCAGGAGATCGACCGCGTCGCGTCGGTCGGCATTGCGCCGGGCGATGCGCTCAACGGATTCCTTGCAGGCAAGAACAGTGCGCCGGTCAAGGCGGGCTGTAAGCTGATTGACCTGCTGCGCCGTCCCGAACTTGGTTATGACGACCTTGCGCGGTTCGACCCCGACCGTCCGGCGCTGCCGGCAGTCATCCGCGAGCAGGTAGAAATCCGCATTAAGTATGCGGGTTATATCGAACGCCAGCAGCGCGATGTCGAGCAGTACCGCAAATTACAGTCGCGGCCGCTGCCCGCCGATTTGGATTATGAGCAGATCGACTCGCTGCGGCTGGAAGCGCGGCAAAAGCTGGGTCAGGTAAAGCCGCTGAACTTCGGACAGGCGGCACGCATTTCCGGCGTATCGCCCGCCGACATCACCGCGCTGATGATCTATCTGGAAACCCGTTGGAAGGAGGGCAGGGCATGACCGCATATGAAATGCTGGCATCCGGGCTGCAACAGCTCGGCCTGTCTGTCAATCCACAGGCTGTGGAAAAATTGCTGCAATTCTCCGACCTGTTATTGGAGAAAAACAAGGTGATGAACCTGACCGCTGTGACCGACCCGAAGGAGGTCGTCACCCGGCATTTCCTTGACTGCGCGGCGCTTGCGTCCCATATCGGGTCGGGGAAGACGGTGTTGGATGTCGGCACAGGCGCAGGCTTTCCCGGTATCCCGCTGGCGATCCTGTGTCCGGGCACGCAGTTTACGCTTCTCGACGCGCAGCGCAAGCGTATCGACTTTTTGAAAGAGGTTGTAGAGGAGCTGTCGCTTTCCAATGTTATGCCGGTGCATGCCCGCGCCGAAGAATTTGCCGCACTGCACCGTGCCTCGTTTGACCTTGCGGTGTCGCGGGCGGTAGCCGACCTGCGTGTGCTGGTCGAGCTGACGTTGCCGATGGTCAAAAAGGGCGGCATGTTCTATGCGATGAAAGCCGCCGACTGTATGGACGAGGTCGGCTCTGCATCACAGGCGTTTGCCATCCTCGGTGCGCCCGCAGCGGAACTTCTGCGGTACATTGTGCCGCATGATGGGGTGGAGCGCGTGCTCGTGCGACTGCAAAAGACAGGTGATACGCCGGACAAATATCCGCGCCGGTTCAAGAAGATACAGACCGACCCCTTATAATAACAAATCGTTTACCCTCCGTATGGAAATTACGGAGGGTTATTTTTTGTCCGAAAATGCGTGGAAATGTGGGTTTTCTGGTTGGAAATGACAGAGGTTCGTCGAAGCAGGCGGGTTTTGCGGTCGATTTTGCTTGCCAAAATGTAATAATATGGTAATCTATTACCGAAGGATAACCGGCGCTGCTCGTTTCCGCCGGTTTTGACAGCACAAGGAGGAGATGGCATGATGTCGGTTTTGACGTTGGTGACAGGAAAAGAGGACAGGACGCTGCGGCGTGTGCGGGTGAGCGACATCGTGCGCAATCCCAACCAGCCGCGCAAATATTTTGATCCGGAAGCGATTGCACAGTTGGCGGAAAGCATCCGGCAATATGGTGTGTTGAACCCGTTGACCGTGCGCCGCGCGCCGGGCGGCGGTTATGAATTGGTGGCAGGGGAGAGGAGGCTGCGCGCCGCGCGTGTTGCCGGGCTAAACGACGTGCCCTGTCTGGTCATCGCTGCTGACAATGAGGATTCTTCTGCAATCGCGCTGGTTGAAAACTTGCAGCGTCGCGACCTTGATTTTTTTGAGGAAGCCGAAGGCTTCAAGCGTCTGATCGACCAGTATGGCCTGACGCAGGAGGAAGCCGCGCGCAAGGTTGGCAAAACGCAGTCTGCTGTCGCCAATAAGCTGCGCCTGCTGCGTCTATCTGAGCAGAACATGGAGCTAATCCGCAGCGCGGGTCTGACCGAACGCCATGCGCGCTGCCTGTTACGGTTGGACGATGAAACCGACCGCATCAACGCGACGAACTACATCATTGAGCACGATTTGAATGTCAGCCGCGCCGAGCAGTATGTGGATGCGCTTCTGCTGGAAAAGCAGTCGCCGCCGGTACCCGGCGGGGAGCGTAAAGTCGTACGGCTCATTAAGGACGTGCGCTTTTTCCTCAACACCCTCAACCGCGCAGTCGGCGTGATGGTTGACGCGGGCATCGGTGCAACGGTCGACCAGACGGAGGAGGACGACTGCTTGACGCTCACCATTCAAATTCCACACGCGCGGGCGTAGGAGAGGGGACATATTTTGATGCTATGCAAATTGTTTCACGTGAAACAAGAATAATTGACCAAGGAGCTGCCATCCGGCAGTTCCTTTTTTGTGTTTCACGTGAAACATTTGAAAAAATTGACCGTGCGCCTTTGCAATCCCACATGGGTGTGCTATAATGAATCCCGTAGGAAAATCAAATAGATAAGAGGGAACCGTTATGGGGAAAATCATTGCGTTCGCCAACCAAAAAGGCGGCGTAGGCAAAACCACTACGGCTATCAATCTGGCGGCTGCGCTGTATGAGCGCGGCAAGCGCATGCTGTTGTGCGACTTTGATCCACAGGGCAACGCGACCTCAGGCTTTGGCGTCGACCCACGCACGCTGAAAACCTCGGTGTACGACCTGATTGTGGCCGACGACCCGGATGTAAAGAGCGCGATCGTCTCGACCAAGTGGGTCGACCTGATCGGCTCGAATGTCAATCTCGCGGGCGCGGAGCTTGACCTGATTTCGATGGAGGGACGGGAAAACCGTCTCAAGTCGGTGCTCGACCGTGTGCGCGACGACTATGATTACATCTTTATCGACTGCCCGCCGTCGCTTGGGCTGCTGACGCTCAACTGCCTGTGTGCATCGGACAGCTTTCTGGTGCCGCTTCAGTGTGAGTATTACGCACTCGAGGGCTTGAGCCAGCTGATGACGACCGTGCGCATGGTGAAAAAGTCGATGAACCGGTCGCTGGAACTGGAAGGCGTGCTGCTGACCATGTTCGACGGCCGCACCAACCTGTCCATTCAGGTGGTGGAGGAGGTTAAAAAGCACTTTCCGGGCGAGGTGTATTCCTCGGTTGTGCCGCGTAACGTGCGTCTGAGCGAAGCGCCCAGCCACGGCAAGCCGATCACCGATTACGACCGCATGTGCCGCGGTGCGGAAGCATATCTGGCGCTTGCGGATGAAATGCTTAAAAAGGCAGAAAGGAAGGGGAGGGCCTAAGCATGGCCACAGCAAAAAAAGGGCTGGGCGGCGGCTTATCCAATCTGTTCGGCATGGATGCGGATGATTTGGATGCAACCGCTACACCGGATAGCGTTTCGCAGCTGGAGTTGTCCAAAATCGAGCCAAATCCTAACCAGCCGCGCAAGAAGTTCGATCAGGCAGCGCTGGAGGAGTTGGCCGAGAGCATCCGCCTACACGGTGTGATCACACCGATCACCGTGCGGCCAGGGGATAAGTCGGGGTATTATCAGATTATCGCGGGTGAGCGCCGGTGGCGCGCCGCGCGTCTGGCGGGCTTGAGTGAGATCCCGGCGATGGTGCTCGAAGCGCATGAGAGCGAAGTCATGGAGCTGGCGCTGATCGAGAACTTACAGCGGCAAGACCTCAATCCCATTGAGGAAGCAGAGGGCTATGACATGCTGATGCAGCGCTTCGGCCTGACACAGGAGGAAGTCGCGCGGCGCGTGGTCAAATCCCGTCCAGCGGTGGCAAACGCCTTGCGGTTGCTTGCCCTGCCTGACGAGGTGCGCACCATGGTTGCGGATGGCAAGCTGTCCGGCGGGCATGCGCGCGCGGTCTTGTCCGTCAGCGAGGAGGACAAGCGCGTCGAAGCGGCCAAGCAGATGGCAGGTATGAGCGTGCGGCAGGCCGAAGCGCTTGCCAAGCGCTTGAACAAAAAACCCGTGCCCAAGCCGCAGCCGACAGGTTTTTCGGTTGACTATGTCGCTGAGGTGGAAAAAGAGCTGGAAAGCGTGCTCGGTCGTAAGGTCAATATTGAGCAAGGCAAAAACAGCGGAATGCTCAAGCTGGAATACTACGGTGCAGACGATTTGGAACGTCTGATTGATGCGCTGCGTGGTCTGCGTGTATAAGGAGGGAATGCCATGGACGAACAGAAAAAGCCCGGGCCGAAGCCCGAAAAGAAGCTCAGCCGCACAACGTTGACCTTTTATATTGTCGGCTTGTTCTCGGTCGCGATTGCGCTGATCCTGATCAGCTATGTCGCACAGACGCGAGCCGACCGGCAGCTGGATACGTTGACCGATCAGCTGAACGAGCAGCAGACGGTCGCACAGGGAGCGACCCAAAAAATGGAAGATTTGCAAAAGCAGTATGATGCCATCAGCGCGTCGATCGACGAGGTGCGGACTGTGCTGGACTGCGAGCTTGCCGAGACTGATGTAGTCGCGGCGGTGGAGCAGCGCATGGAGGAGCGCGAGGTGTATGCGCTGCTGGCGCGTATCAATGCACAGCTGCTGGCAAATAATGATGCCGAGGCCAAGCAGGCATACGATGAGCTGGTGCAGGCCTACGGCGAGGACCGTTTGCTCGGCAACACAGAGGACGGCTTTGACGCGGATATCAACAAGCTGTTCGAAGCTGTACAGCAAAACTTTTCTTCGCAGCAGATGATCGACATTACAGAGTAAACCAATCCATTGGAGATAAAGGAGAAGAACAAACCATGCTGGATATCAAATTTGTCCGACAGAACCCGGACGCAGTCAAGGAGAACATCAAGAAGAAGTTCCAGGACGAGAAGCTGCCGATGGTCGACGAGGTCATCGAGTTTGACGCGAAGTTCCGCGCAGCCAAGACCCGCTGCGACGAGCTGCGCGCCATGCGCAATAAGAAGTCCAAGGAGATCGGCGGCCTGATGGCCAAGGGCCAGAAGGACGAGGCCGAGAAGGTCAAGGCTGAGGTCAAGGCGATGGCTGACGAGATGGCCAAGCTCGAGGAGGACGAAAAGACCTATGCGGAGGAAGTCAAGAGCCGTATGATGGTCATTCCGAACATCATCGACCCGTCCGTCCCGATCGGCAAGGACGATTCCGAGAACGTCGAGATCGAGAAGTTCGGCGACCCGGTCGTGCCGGATTATGAGATCCCCTACCATGTGGATATCATGGAGTCGTTCGACGGCATCGACCTCGATGCCGCGCGCCGCACCTCGGGCAACGGCTTCTACTACCTCAAGGGCGATATCGCGCGCCTGCATTCGTCCATCCTGTCCTACGCACGCGACTTCATGATCGACCGCGGCTTCACCTACTATATCCCGCCGTTCATGATTCATAGTGACGTGGTCAAGGGCGTTATGTCCTTCAAGGAAATGGAGAACATGATGTATAAGATCGAGGGCGAGGACTTGTACCTGATCGGTACCTCCGAGCACTCGATGATCGGCAAGTTCATCGACACCATCAACGACGAGGCTACCCTGCCGCAGACCCTGACCAGCTACTCGCCCTGCTTCCGCAAGGAAGTCGGTGCGCACGGCATCGAGGAGCGCGGCGTGTACCGTATCCACCAGTTTGAGAAGCAGGAGATGGTCGTCGTCTGCAAGCCGGAAGAATCCCCGATGTGGTACGACAAGCTGTGGCAGAACACGGTTGACTTCTTCCGCACGCTGGATATCCCGGTGCGCACGCTCGAGTGCTGCTCGGGTGACCTGGCTGACCTGAAGGTCAAGTCCTGCGACGTGGAAGCATGGTCGCCGCGTCAGAAGAAGTACTTCGAGGTCGGCTCGTGCTCCAACCTCGGCGATGCGCAGGCGCGCCGTCTGGGCATCCGCGTCCGTCCGAAGGACTCCAAGGAGCTGTACTTCGCACACACGCTGAACAACACCGTTGTTGCGCCGCCGCGTATGCTGATTGCCTTCCTCGAAAACAACCTGCGCGAGGACGGCTCGGTCGCAATCCCGAAGCCGCTTCAGCCGTATATGGGCGGCATGACCGAGATCCGTAAAAAGGGAGAGTAAAATAATGGAAATTGGAGTCAAGGGTGAGCAGAAGTTCGTCGTCACGAATGACAAGCTCGCATGCAATGTCGGCAGCGGTCTGGTGTCGGTTTACGCGACGCCCATGATGATCGCGGCGATTGAGAATACAGCGGCGGGCAGCGTCGCGCCCTATCTCGAGGAGGGCAAGACGACCGTCGGCACGCTGGTCAATGTCAGCCATGTCGCCGCCACGCCCGAGGGCATGGAGGTGCGCGTCGAGACCGAGCTTGTGGAGATCGCGCCGAACGGTAAAATGCTGACCTTTAAGGTTGCGGCGTATGATGAGGCCGGTTTGATCGGCGAGGGCACGCACCAGCGCGCTATCGTCGCCAAGGAGCGCTTCGAGCAGAAGGCACAGGCCAAGAAAAACGCATAAATGCAAAAAAGGGCGGGGGAGACCCCGCCCTTTGTCGTAAGGGGGATTCACATGGGACAGCAATTTTTTCGTTATGGCAAGACGGAGACCGATTACCTTACCGCGCATGACCCTGTGCTCGGCGCAGAGATCGCGCGAATTGGCCATATCGACCGGGAAGTCATTCCCGACCTGTTTGCCGCACTCATCAACTCGATCGCCGGGCAGCAGATTTCAGGCAAAGCGCTTGCGACCGTGTGGGCGCGGTTGTGTGACCGACTGGGGGAAATCACACCCACGGCGGTGCTGTCGGTAGGGGAGGATGGTCTGCGCGCTTGCGGATTATCCGGCCGCAAGGCGGGATATATGCTGGCGGCGGCGCGTGCCGTGCAGGATGGCAGCCTGCCCATCCACAGTCTTGTGGAAAAATCAGATGAGGAGATCATCCGCATCCTGACCGCGTTGCCGGGCGTCGGACGCTGGACGGCGGAAATGCTGCTGATTTTCTCGCTCGAGCGGCCGGACGTGCTGGCGTTCGACGATCTGGGCATCCGCAAAGGTCTTTGCCGTCTGTACGGCTGGGATGAAGTCACGCGCGCGCAGTTTGAGGACTGCCGCGCAAGGTTTTCGCCCTATGGTACGGTCGCATCACTTTACCTGTGGCACATCGCAGCGGAAGGAACATAAAAAGGACGGCGAAAAACCAGCCTGAGACAGGAAAACAAAACTAAATCAATATGTTTTTAGGCAGCGGTCAAACAGGTTTCGTCAAATTTTCAAACTAAAAATGCTATAATCACAAACAAAGGGATAGGTTTTCTCACATTCGA
>DWZQ01000021.1 GCA_019117485.1 Candidatus Agathobaculum intestinipullorum
ATTGGCCAGAAGTCTGGGAATTGAAAACCTGTCCCGCAGTCAGGTCAGTGAGATGACAAAAGGGTTGAATGAGCAGGTGGATTCTTTTCGAAACCGCTCGCTTTCTGAGCGCCTGTACCCTATTTTATGGGTTGACGCGCTGTACGAAAAGGTGCGCATAGACGGAAGAATTGTGAATATGGCAGTCATGGTTGTCTGTGGTGTGGACGAGCATGGCCAAAGAGATATTTTGGCGATAGAACCTATGCTGGAGGAGTCAGAGGACACTTACCTGCTGCTGTTTCGTAGCCTGCAGGATCGTGGTCTTTGCACACCCCGATTGGTGATCTCCGACGCACATTTCGGCCTTGTGACGGCAATTCGTAAGGGTTTTCCCGGCGCAAGCTGGCAGAGGTGCAAAGTACACTTTATGCGCAACATTCTGGCGTATGTGCCCCACAAAGAAAAAAATGCGTTTGCGCAGCAGCTGAAAGCCATCTGGTTGGCACCCACCAGAGAGCAGGCTTACAGGCGGGCAGAAGATCTATGCCGGCAGTATGAGGGACGCTTTCCCAAAGCGATCCTCTGCCTTGAGGCTGGTCTGGAGGACTCGCTCGCCTTTTATGCCTTTCCTCAGCTGGATGCCAGAAAAATATCTTCTACCAATGTGCTGGAGCGCTTGAACCGGGAAATCCGGCGACGAACCAATGTGGTGGGTATTTTCCCCAATCCGGATGCTTATATCAGATTGGTGACCACTTATCTCATGGAATATGCCGAGGATTGGACGTACTCCAGAGCTTATCTCAGTGAAACCTCTGTTCAGACTTTACTCACTACAGCAGCTTAACTTCTCTTGTTACAGGAACCCTTTTTGCGAACTTCACTTGACGCGGGCTAAAAAAGCGTTTAATCTCATCAGAAAAATCTTGTCCGGTTCTATAAAAAATTGAATTAAAATCTTCGGATTTCTTATATTTTATGACGAGAAGAAAAAGGTATAGCTTATGTGCTTCTATTGTAACATACTCACCTAAAAAAGAATTTAACATTATTTTGTAGTTTTGCAGAATTGTTTCTATATCACGGAGGGATAGGGCAAAACAATCACTCATATCTGCAAATAACCTAATAAAATCAGATATATTCTGTTCAGAAGAAAAAACTAGTTGAGTTGATTCATAAAGAAATTGATTAACTAAGAATTTTTCGGATACTTTAGGGAATTTCGTGATGTAGTCGAAGAATTTGCAAAGATAGCCAGATGCATCTATGCCGGAGCCGTACACGGATTCAATGGAATGAGAAAGCTGTTCCAGATCGACAGCGAAAATGAATACAACGTCTTTGACATCCAGAAAGTGCTTGACAATTTCGAGCGTTTGAATGGCAAAGAGCGGCTTGCAGCGATCGAGTTCGTCAATGATGATGACGACTTTTTTCAGGCTTGTGTTCTTATACACTTCAAGCATTTCCTGAAAGCAGGTCTTTAACTCGCGAATTGCCTTCTGCTTCTGGCTAAATTGAAAAAGAGGGCTGCTTTGACGATAATGTGAATAAACTTTTGCAGGTTTTGCTTCTGACGTTTGTATTACACTATTGAGTATGCGTGCAAATACATTTTTGTAATCCGACCCTTTAAAATATTTGGACTCAAGAATAGCTTGCATAAATGGGGCAAAAGGCTCGTCCCAATAATCGCTTTCCCATGCGTTATATTGGATAACTGCAAATGGTGGCGTTTGTTTCGGCTCGGGATCATCTTTGCTCTGCTGGTCTTCAAGATAATGAGAAAACATATTGAAGAAGTAGGTTTTTCCGGTGCCCCAAGAGGAATCAATTGCGATGGAGTATGCTTCAGAGGAGTCGTCGCGTTTGTACTGGTCGCAGTTCTAGATCAGGTCACGCAGAAATTTGGCATATCCGAAACGGTCAAGCTTATCATCAGGGTCAAAGTAATAGTTGGGTGCCATCCCGATGCATTCCTTTCGACAGAAGATGACACCATTATAGCACAATGGGAAAATTTGAAAAGGGGAAATCCCAAGCGCTTGGGCATGTCTGGCAGGGCGGTCCGGGCGCTTTTTTCGTGCGCGTGTAAGTTTTCCGTTTTTTCCGATTATACTCGGAATCAGAAGAAACGCATGACGTGAAGGAGGTGGATGGGTAGGATGGTCGGGAGCAAATACACGGACGAGCAGCGGCAGCGGTTTGCGGCGCTGCTGGCGAGCGGGCTGAGCGCGAGCAAAGCCGGCTCGGAGTTGGGCATCCCCAAGTCCACTGCCTGTGCGTGGGCGCAACGACTAATCGAGGAAAGTAACGACTACGCCGCCGATCGGGAGCTGGAAGTGCGGAAGATGGTCAAGCGCTGCATGAAGATCGCGCGCGGGTCGCTCGGCGCGATTGATAAGCAGGTCATAGCGGCGGCTGCGGACGGTAAGCGAATTTCCGCAGGGCTGAAGGTGTTGGCCAAAGCCGAGAAAGACGGTATGGTTGCGCTGACCGCAGAGGACATCAAGCAGCTGCGCGAAATTATAGACAATTATACCAGCATTGGTCTACATGACCTCGCCGTTACAATCAAGGCGGTGGATGAGAAGCAGGCACGGCTGGAAAGTCAGCTGCGGCAGCAGGATGAAGCGGCGCAGACAGAAACGGCTGCATTTGATTTACCTGCCCGCCTGATCGCACCGGCGTTTGCATCGGTGCATCTGGATGTGCTGGAAAGCGCGCATACCGAGTATGCGCTGTGCGGCGGGCGCGGTTCGGGCAAGTCGTCCTATATCAGCCTTGAGATCATCGATTTGTTGAAAAACCATCCGGATATGAATGCGCTGGTGTTGCGCAAGATTGGTAATACGCTGCGCGGATCGGTGTTCGCGCAGATCCTGTGGGCGATTGGTGAACTCGGGCTGGCCGATGAGTTTGAGGCTACGGTCAGCCCGATGGAGATCACCTGCAAGGCGACTGGCCAGAAAATATTGTTCCGCGGCGCGGACGATCCGCTCAAGGCCAAGTCGGTAAAGCCGGTGCATGGATATATCGGCATCCTCTGGTTTGAAGAGCTGGACCAGTTCGCCGGGGATGAGGAGTGCCGCAGCCTGCAGCAATCCACGATCCGCGGCGGCGACCGGGCATACGCTTGTTCTTATTATTGTCTTCTGCACAGCTATCTATTTTATTTGTCCCCAAACCCCAATAGGCAATTTTGTCCCGTCAACTCAAGCGTGGCATATCATTGTTGTACTTGATACAGATGGTGATATTATGAATATTTATTGACTTTGCAGATTTTCTTGATGCAGTAGACATTCTTACAGGATAAAAGGAAAGGCTCGACGCATTTTGCGCCGAGCCTTTTATTTGCCGTCAACATGGCAGAAAGGGGAAGCTTATTTCGTAATGATCTGTCCACGGCCGACCTTGCCGAATGGAACAAACGAGATTGTTTTATCCGCAGGCTCGGTGACGATCAACATGGTTGTCATATCATAGCCTTTGTTGCGAAGCATATCCACATCTACGCGAAGGATGGGCTGTCCGGCTTGCACGGTGTCGCCTTCGGTCGCCAGAAGTGTAAATCCGTGGCCCTTTTGTTCGACTGTATTGATTCCAACGTGCACCAATACCTCTACGCCGTCCGGGCGCGTGATGCCGAAAGCATGTCCGGTATCGGCCAGCATACCGATTGTGCCGTTGCAAGGTGCGGTGATGAGATCGTTTTCGAGCACGAAGGCAACGCCGTCGCCCAAAATCTTGCCAGAAAAGGTTTCGTCGTTGACGGTGGTGATGTCTACCATTTCGCCGTCCGTCGGTGCAGTCAGCACATCATCCGCCGTGGGGGAGAGGGCAGGCGTATTGGTGTCCTGCGCCGTGTTGGCCGGGGAATCGGTATCCGACGTGATCAGGAAGGTGACCACTGCCGATACAACGATGGCCACAGCGATTGCAGCCGCCGCAGCGATAATCGTATCTTGGAAGATCGGCAGCGCCAACAGGGTCGAATAGCCCATGATGTACACACGCGCACCCAACAGTGCCGCAACAATGCCGCCCGCCGCGCCGCCGATCATCACGCCGATCATCGGCTTTTTACGCGGCAGATTGATGCCGTAGATCGCCGGTTCAGTTACGCCGGCTACAATGCAGCCAAACGCGATGCCCAGCGCTTCCGAGCGCTGGTTTGCATTTTTGGCGCGCAGTCCGACGCCGATGCAGGCGCCGCCTTCGGCCATGTTATGCAGGATGAAAGCGGGACGGAAAATCGAATCATAGCCCGGCTCCACAAGGGCCTGCGTCATGAAAGGCACAAGCGCCGTGTGCATACCGCACATGACCAGCCACGGCAGGCAGGCCGCCAGCGCACCAACTGCCACAAAGCCGATATTGTCGCCAAGGAATACAAAAATTTTGGCAAGATAGGTGCCCAAAAATCCGCCGAGCGGTGCAAGTGCCAGAAAACCGATGCAGGCGGTTACTGTGACAGTGCAAAGCCCGACCAGAAGCGACTTGAAAATACCGGGGATGATTTTGTTGAAGAATTTCTCCATGTAGAAGGCCAGCAGCGAGATTAGAAGTGCGGGCAGCAGGGAACTGGAGTAGGATGCCAGCCACAGCGGTAGCCCCAAAAAGCTGACCGGTTCACCGGCTGCGACGAGTGCGGTATAATTGCCGTGCAGCAGCGCCGCCGCCGCGATCATGGCATAAATAGGGGTCGCGCCCAGTTTGGATGCCGCGCCGTAGGCCACAAAAATAGGCATGAAGAAGAACGCCGCATCCGCTACGCCGCTGAGCACGGTATAGGTGGTCGAATCTGCAAAACCGCTGTTCACCAGCGTAATCAGCAGCAGGACGACCTTGAGCATACCGCCTGCCACCAAACCGGGCAGCATAGACGCTACTGCGCCGGATACATAACCCAGCGCACCCAGTACCGCAGTTTTAGGGGTGAGTGGCTGCTTTTTTGCATCCAGATTTTCCGTTGTTTCCGCACCGGCATTCAGGTGGAAATCACGGATTGCCGTTTCGTAGACCGGCAGCAGATTCTGTCCCAGAATAACCATATACTGTCCGCCAGCCGAAACCACACCCAGAACGCTCTTGACCGCTTTGATCCGCTCGGTCTCGGCACGGCTCTCATCTTTGAGCACAAAGCGCAGACGTGTCATGCAGTGCCCCAGTGAAACAACATTCTCCGCTCCGCCGACCAGCTGGACAATGTTATGCGCCATTTCCGTATAATTTAATTTTTCCGCCATGATTCTTTTCACCTTTCCCGTTAGTCTTGTGCCCACAGGGATTCGCCTTGCGTGGCGATCACCTGACGCATCCAGTCGTAGGACTTTTTCTTGCGGCGTGCAAGGGTGCCGTTGCCCTTGTCGTCCATATCGACATAGATCCAGCCGTATCGCTTTTTCATTTCACCTGTGGAAAGGGAAACGAGGTCGATCGGTGCCCACATGGTATAGCCCAGCAGTTCCACACCGTCCTGACACATGGCTTTCATCATTTCGCGCAGATGGTCGCGCAGGAAGGAAATACGGTAATCGTCCTGCACCGAGCCGTCCGCTTCGATTGTGTCGACTGCCCCCAAGCCGTTTTCCACGATGAACAGCGGCTTTTGATAGCGGTCGTAGAATTCGTTGAGCACATACCGCAGACCGATCGGGTCTACCGGCCAGCCCCACGGCGTGGATTCCAGATAGGGATTGGGGTCGCCGCTGATTACATTCACCCTTGTTTCTGTGGAGATAACGTTGGAACGGTAATAACTAAAGCTGATAAAGTCCAGCGCTCCCTCAGAAAGAATGTCGTCGTCTCCCGGCTGCGTATGCAGCGTCACACCGCGGCGGCGGAGCAAGTCGGCTGCGTAGCTGGGATACTGGCCGCGCGCCATGGTATCAATGAAATAATAGGTTTCCCGGCGCTGCTGCATATGGCAGAAAACGTCTTCCGGCTTGCAGGTGGCGGGGTAGATAGCGCTCGAGGCATACATTGCACCAAACATCGAGCCGGGCATCATCTCATGGCCGAGCTTGACTGCCTGTGCTGATGCCAAAAACATATTGTGCACCGCATTGTAATGCGTCTGATTGTCGCATTTGTGGGTGCCGCAGGCTGCAAAACCGCGCACGGCGTTGATCTCGTTGAAGGTCAGCCAATAGCGGCATTTGCTGCCATAGCGCGTAAACAGCACCTTGCAGTAGCGCAGGTAGCAGTCGATGGTGTGACGGCTCGACCAGCCGTCATAGTGTTCTGCCAGATATACCGGCAGCTCATCGTGGTGGATGGTGATGAGCGGCTCCATGCCCAGCCGGATCATTTCATCGATTAGTGCATCATAAAAGTCCAGTCCTGCCTGATTGGGTTCGGCTTCCTCGCCGGTCGGGAAGATGCGGCTCCAGCAGATCGAAAAACGGTACACATTGCAGCCCATTTCTGCCAGCAGGCGAAGATCCTCTTTCCAGTGGTGATAATGGTCGACCGCTTTGTGGCTGGGGTAGTAGTATTGCGCATCCAGACACGGTTCTGCGCCATCTGGCAGGCTTTCCGGATTGAAGAAGCTGCTGCGCGCCAGCCCGATGCTGCCGTCCGGCATGCGGTATATGATGCAGCGCGGATGCTCAACCGACCCGTCTGTTTCAAAGTCGTGCGTGGATAAGCCGCGCCCGTCTTCCTGGCAGCCGCCGTCAAACTGAAAGTCTGCGGTCGCACCGCCCCAAAGAAACTCTTTTGGTGTTTTCATGCTTATTTCTCCCGTTTTCCGTCCGTTATATGACTTTGATGAATCAATTTTAGCACTAAAAAACTGGAAAGCCGTTTTTTTCGAAAAATGGAAACTATAGAAAAGAACAGAACCGGAAGGCAAAAGCTTTCCGGTTCTGTTGATTGTAAGAATGCACAAGTTCATTCACATATTTTGGTTTTTCTGCACATACTCTCGGTACTTATAGGCGATGATATCCGTAAGTACCCCATATACCATGCAGTGGGTACATAGGGAGCGGGTTTTCTGATAGCGAACACAGTAGGCCACCCGCGGGTCATGCTCAATTTGCGGGTTGGAGGTGATGACAACCACCTTGGCGTGCGTGCGCGAAAAGGCGCGCTTATTTGCAAAATCATCGATTTGCTGATATTTATCCAGAAAGTCTCCAGAATCGCTGAATACGATAATCAGCACATCTTCTCCTGCATTTTGAATAAAGTTGTCCTGCTTCAGGTCGTTGAGGTTGGTGACAATAAACTTTTTGTTGTAAGCCAGCTTGATCTGAAAATCCAATGCAGCCGTTTCGGAGAACATCAGGCCAAACGCGCCCACCCGCTGATAGTGCGCCAAATCCCGCACCAGACGATCCACCGCGCTCCAGTCCAGCGAGCGGTAGGTTTCACCGATGTCCTGCTGCACGGTGAGCATATAGGAGTCAAGGGAGTTATCCCGGATATAATCCATCACATTCGTTACATAGTTAAACTGGTTGTGGTATTTATTATCCAAAAACACCGATGCATCACGGAAATCGGCAAAGTCATCGTATCCAATATAGCGGATGAATTTGGAGATTGTGGATTTGGAAACCATGCAGGCTGCCGCCAGTTCACTGATAGAGTAATGCTGTAATGCACCAAAATTTTGCAGCATGACAACCGCAATGTGATAGTAGGTGGAGTCCGCTTCTTCCTCGTTTAAGAGAATCAAAAGACGGTGGAAGAGCATACCCATGATAAACCCTCCTTTTTGTGTCGGTTTGTGACAAATGCTAAACGTGTAAGTTATATAATTGAAGTGAACACATCAAACAATTCACGGAAATCAGATATCTGTTAGAATTAAGGTTCTCATACATACTCTGACAGAAAGAGCTAAGTGATAAGATCCTCTTTATTCTATCACAGATTTTGCAGACCGCAAGAAGGGGAAGCATCTGAGAGCTGAAGAACACCGTACTATCCAAGTTTTGAAGAAGCAATGATTCTGTAACCGTAGTTTATGATAAAAAACACCCCCGAGAGTTAAGACACAATGTCTCTCAGCTCTTGGGGGTTGACAGATTTCAGCACTTAAAAGGTGTGAGCTGCGGTGCGTTTTGAAAAAGCAAACGTTGCAGCATAATGCGTGTCATGTGGATGGTCAGATAAATCAGTTCCTCACGCGGGATCTCGACCTGCAGGTTGCGCTGCATATAGCTGGAGATGCGCTTGGCGCAGGCATAGGTCTGCGGGTTCTGTTCCAGCACTGGCTCGAGCACATGAATATCCTCGCTGCTGAGCATCTTGCCGTCGAGTACTCGCTCGATGAAGAACTGCATGTGCGTCAAAAGCGTGAATAATGGATAGAGTTCTCGTTGCCCATGACGATCTGCTCGCGCCCGTTTTCGTCCGATGCAAGCAGCAGATTGTTGTTGCGGCATGGATGCGCTACTTCGCAGCGCACAGAGGATTTCTGGCGCTCAATATGTCGTTCCTAATCAATGCCATTGTCTGAAACTTTGGGCAACCTGCCCGACCTGCGGTTAATCCAGTACTGGATAGAAGAAAATTACGCGTTGTTTTGGAGTTCTTCCCGTTTTTCAATGCCAAGATAAGCACTGTCCCCATAGACCACCTCGGCATTCTCTCGCAGCAGCTTTGTGGCTACGGTAATATCATGGACATTGGCTGCCGTCATCTCCACCGTGTGGACAAATCCGCTGCCCGCATCTACGCCCGTATGGCATTTCATGCCAAAGTGCCACTGGTTGCCTTTCTTTGTCTGGTGCATTTCCGGGTCGCACTCTTTTTTCGTGTTCTTTGTAGAACGGAAAGCGCTGATGAGCGTGGCGTCCGCGATGATTCCACCACACATCATCCGTCCCGCGCTCTTCAGACAGCGGTTGATCGCGTCAAAGAACAGCGCATACTTCTCAAGCAGAGGGCGGAACTTCAGCAGCGTGGTAGCGTCCGGCACGTCCATTGCCAAAAAGTTGATCCCCATGAATTTTCGCATGGAATAGATGTCGTAGATGGCGTCCTCCACCCCTTCATCTGACAGGGTAAATCGGCACTGCAGCAGATATATCCGCAGTATAATATCAATCGCAATGGGTGGACGGCCACGCTTTCCCGACGGATAGTGGGGGCACAATGCGTGACACCCACTCACCCCCACGGGATGATCTTGTCCATGATTTCCAGAAATTCCTTACGACGGGTCTTTTTCTTGTGCTGGCTGTATTCGTAATCACGGAAACTTTGTTGCTTCATTTCTGCCCGTCGCCTTCAGCCTCCAGCATACCAAGACACTTGTCACCAACCACCAGCTTAGCCCTATTTAAGCCACGGCCCCCCAGACACTGGAAGAAGCTGACGCAGATGGACTTGTCCTTTTTCATGTTCTTTACGGCACCTAAAACCTCACGGTATCCGTCCTCATTGCCTGCAATCACTACCAGTATGGCCACGCTTTTAAACTCTTCACCCCAGCTGTGCCGCAGATAGATCCAATTCACGTAGATATACGGATAGTGTCCACCTTGCAAGGGATGGTTCTGCCAATCCTCAATGTGGACATATGCTTTCTTGTTACGTTCACTGATGGTGGAGGGAGATAGCTTGGGGCCAAGTATGACTTGCCAAACGCCCTAATTGTTAATAACATAGTCAACTCGTGCCCAAGAATGATTCTATCGGCCGAAATAGACCGTTGTTATTCTACTTGTTCGGCGGACTTTGACTCATCATCTGATGCTGAACATTTGTCAGCAACAGTAGGCATGGAACGTTCGAGCGCGCACACTATATGCGGCATATCCTTGCCCTGATAACGCTTTACCAACTGTCCGATCGGCTGCATGCCACAGGCTGCCGCTATGTGCAGAGAGGGGATGTTGTTAGGTCGGATGAGTGCATGTACGCGGGGGACATCCAGCTTGTCAAAGGCAAATTCGATGGACGCACGGGCACACTCTGTGCCGTAGCCTTGTCCCCAGTGCGAGCGACGTACAATGTAGCCCAGTCCGATGGCAGTTTCGTTCTCTCCCACCTGCTCGGACAACGGCCCGGCGAGTGCAATCAGTTCGCCGGTTTCGCGGTCAAGGCCGGCGAAATAACCGCAGCCGTCTTCTTGGTAGCGGCGTAGCATGTCCGCGATCCAGTCGACCACTTCCTCATAGGTAAACGGATGTTCCCATGCGTACATGGTTTGTGCGTCCTGTAAGATAGGGGAGACGAGTGCAAAATCATCTGCCCGCAGGCGACGGAAGCGCAGCCGCTCAGATGTCATTTCATAATGCTGAATCTCCATATTGTTTTACTCCTATAAAAACGGTGCAGCCGCATGCCGCACCGTTTTTTGTATATGGGTTTTATTTGGTACCGAAAATGCGGTCGCCAGCGTCGCCCAAGCCGGGCACGATATAACCGTGGTCATTGAGTTTCTCATCGATTGCCGCCACGAAGATTTCGACGTCCGGATGCGCTTTCTGCACTGCACTGACACCCTCGGGGGCTGCGATCAGGTTCATCAGCTTGATGTGTTTGACGCCGCGGCGTTTAAGCCCGTCGATTGCTGCAACGGCCGAACCGCCGGTCGCGAGCATCGGGTCAAGCAGCAGCACGTCACGCTCGCTGATATCGTTCGGCAGCTTGCAGTAATACTCGATTGGCTGCAAAGTTTCCGGGTTGCGGTACAGGCCCATATGGCCAACCTTAGCTGCCGGGATCATTTCCAGCATACCCTCGACCATGCCGAGACCGGCGCGCAGGATGGGTACCAGCGCGATCTTCTTGCCCGAGATAACATGCACGCGCGCATCAGACAGCGGGGTCTCGATCGTGATTTCCTTGAGGGGGAGGTCGCGGGTCGCTTCGTAGCACATAAGCATGGCAATCTCGCGGGTAGCCTCACGGAATTCCTTGACACCGGTGGTCTTATCGCGCATCAGGCTGAGCTTGTGCTTGATCAGCGGGTGATCCATTTCATGAACGGTAGCCATAATCGTAGTCTCCTTTATAGAAAATTCATGCGTTGCCGGACAGGCGTTGCATCCGCTCTCGTTCGGCCTGCGGTCGGCGTAGGTAAAACGCATCCAGTTGCTGCGGGGAGCAGGCTGTGCCTGCGAGCAGCAGTGGTAGGGCGGCGGCAGCCACACCGAACCCGGATGGGTAGCGCAACTCGGACGGCGCAAGACGCAGGTCGGAGCAGGTATCCTTAAGGGTATTATAACATAGTTCCGCGCCGTCTCCAACCAGAAAATACGGCGTTTCGCGGATTTCTTCACCGAGGTCAATCAGCTTCAGCGCACGGTCGTCACACAACCGATGCACGAGGCCATCCTCGACGGTGAATAGCGCGTTATATACTTGCCCGGCGCGCGCGTCCATCACGCAGCAGAGGCGATTGCCGAGCGCACGGGTGCCATGCGCCATCGCATCCAGCGTGGACACGCCGATGCACGGCTTGTCCGTGCCGAGCGCCAACCCCTTGACGGTTGCTACGCCGATACGCACGCCGGTGAATGACCCCGGCCCATGCGCAACAGCAAACGCGTCGATTTCGTCCAGCGTTATGCCGCAATTCTGTAACAGCGCTTCGGCCATGGGCAGCAAGGTGCGCGAGTGGGTCAGGCCGCAGTTTTGGAAAGACTGCGCAATCAGTTTGTCATCCTCGGTAAGCGCGACAGATGCGCTGACAGCAGAGGATTCAAAAGCAAGGATTTTCATGCGCCCACCTCCCCGGTGGTGATCGTGCGGTCATCGGGTGCGTCGCCATAGGCAATATGCACGGTTTTGTAATGCGCGGGCAGGATGCCAGCCGCATTTTCACTCCATTCAATCAACACGATGCGGCTGCCGTCCAGATATTCCTCAAAGCCAATCTCGAACAGCGCTTCGCAGTCGAGGATGCGGTACAAGTCAAAGTGCGCCACGCGGCCGCGGGGTGTATCGTACTCATTGGCGATGGCAAAGGTTGGGCTGGTGACCCGCCCCGGATAGCCCAAGCTGCGCAGCACGCCGCGGGTGAATGCAGTTTTGCCCGCACCAAGGTCGCCGGAAAATGCGACAACGTCGCCCGGATGCAGCGAGGCGGCATAAGCTGTGCCCAAGGCTTCGGTTTCCTCAGGCGAGTGGGTGATATAGTACATGGAAACACCTTTTTCTGTGATTTCTGCCTTTATCATATCACGGCAGGGGAGAAATGGCAAGGTATAGGCGGCTACGCCCTGTCAATGTCAGAGAGCGCCTTGATCACCTCGCCCGCGAGGATCATACCTGCGACCGGTGGAACAAACGACACGCTGCCGGGTACGGCGCGGCCTGCCGTGCCTTTCTGCTCGTCTGAGGGGAGGGGTGTGCGCGGTTCCTCTTTGGAGTAGACCACCTTGAGATGCCGGATGCGGCGCTTTTTGCATTCGAGCCGGATAACACGCGCAAGCGGGCAGACTGAGGTTTTATAGATATCGGCAACTTCAAAGCGGGTTGGATCGAGCTTGTTGCCAGTGCCCATGGAGCAGATGAGCGGTACGCCCAGCCGGTCACATTCGGTAATCAGGTGCAGCTTGGCGGTCACGGTGTCGATCGCGTCGATCACATAGTCAAACTGCGTCAGGTCGAGCACACTGTCCGGTGTGTAGAACATTTGCAGCGCGTGTGCGGTGCAATTCGGGTTGATATCCGCAATGCGTGCGCGCATGACCTCCACCTTGGGTTGGCCGGTGGTGGAGGCCAGCGCGATCAGCTGGCGGTTGCGGTTGGTCAGTGATACCGTGTCGTTGTCGATCAGGGTCAGTTCGCCAATGCCCGCGCGCGCGAGCGCTTCGCAGGCGAACGAGCCGACACCGCCGATACCGAACACCGCGACGTGCGATGCGGCAAGTTTTTGTATTGCATCTGCGCCGAGCAGTAATTCTTCACGGGAAAATGCATGCAGCATAATAAAAACCTCTCTGTTTGGTATGCAAAGAGTATAGCACAGTGCGCGTGGCCGGGCAAGCGGTAGGGAATGGGAGGGAAGCAAAACGGATGCCAGCCGCAGGACGTAAAATCCGCCCCTTGAGACCGGATTTTGCGAGGCTCCGACCGACTGGGGCAGTCAGCCTAATTAGACGCCCGAAAAAACATGCCATCGGCATGTTTTTTTACCGGCTTTCGAGCCTTGAACCGCGAAATAAAATAAAAAGACCTGTCATTGACAGGTCTTTTTATTTTGGAGCGGCTGACGAGGCTCGAACTCGCTACCTCCACCTTGGCAAGGTGGCGCTCTACCAGATGAGCTACAGCCGCATATTCTGGTGCCTCCGGGCGGAATCGCTTTGCTGCGGCAAAGCCACGGCGGTTGAAACAATCCACCGGATTGTTTCTAAGAGCCGCCTTCCGATTCCTTCGTCGGCAGTAAAATTATTTAAATGGTGCCTCCGGGCGGAATCGAACCACCGACACGGGGATTTTCAGTCCCCTGCTCTACCGACTGAGCTACAGAGGCATTCACAGCACGAGTTATAGTATAGTCGAACTATGGCGAAATGTCAACTATAAATTTTCATTTTTTTTTTCGTGCGGTTGCATGGGCCACAGACGCATGGTATGATAGACGAAGCGAAAGGAGAGGACGTCATGCGCATTTGGACGGGCCGCGCATCGAGCGGCAAAACTACGGCGATCCTACGGGAAATCGCCGCAGCCTGTCAAAAAGGGGAGGGCAGACAGGTGCTTTTGGTGCCGGAACTGCACTCGCACCGCATGGAGCGCCGCTTGGCGGAAGCCACGCAAAACCACGGTGCGCGCACGGCTGAGGTGCTGACGTTTTCTCGGCTGGCCGACCGCGTTTTTGCCGAGGTGGGCGGTTTGGCGCAGCAGATGCTGACGCCGGCTGGTCAATTGCTGACCTTGCAGGAGGCTGCGCGCCGTGTACAGGGCGGCCTGACGGTGTGGAGCGGCCTTGCCGACAAGCCAGAACTGCTGCGGGAAGCGCTGCGGCTGGTCGACGAGTGCAAGACCTGTGCGGTTGCGCCCGAAGCGCTGTTTGACGCATCGCAGGCTTGTGAGGACGAGGCGCTTGCAGGTAAGCTGTCCGATCTGGCGCAGCTGCTGACCGCTTACGACCGTTTGTGTGAGCAGTCGCTGCCCGACCCGCGCGACCGGCTGACCCATCTGCGCGACCGTTTGCTGCAAAGCCATGTTCTTGCGGGCGCACAGGTGTATCTGGATGGCTTCCTCGGCTTTACTGCACAGGAATTGGCGGTCATTGAGGCGATGCTGGCCGCAGGCGTGCCGCTGGCTGCGGCCGTCACCTGCGACCTGTCACAGCCCGATATTTTCGTAACCGGTTGCAAAACGGTCAAAACATTGACCCGCATGGCAAAGCGTCATAACCAGTCGGTTGAGCGCATGGACTTGGATGTGCCTTGCGTGCAGCGTCCGGCGGCGCTTGCGGCTGTGGAGGCGGAAAGCCTACTACCTGTGCGTGGGGTACATGAAGGCGTGTGTGATGGGGTGCGCTTGTATGCGGCGGCCTCGCCTTTTGACGAGTGCGAGCACGCGGCGGCCTATATCCGTCGTAAAGTGCGCGATGAGGGCGCGCGTTACCGTGATTTTGTGGTCACGGCGCGCGATATTGCGCCGTATACCGGCTTTCTGGCGATGGCGATGGAGCGCTATGACGTGCCGGTGTTCCTCGCGGAAAAGCCAGACCTGCTTTCCCGTCCACCAATGGCGCTAGTCGTTGGTGCGCTCGAGGCTGTGCGCACGGGTTTCCGCTACGAGGAAATATTTGCGTGTTTAAAGACTGGACTGGCGAACCTGACGCGTGACGAGGTCGACCGGCTGGAAAACTATGTTCTGACGTGGAACATCCGCGGCGGCGCATGGGAGCGCGACTGGACCGAGCATCCGGACGGCTACGGTCTGCCCATAGATGACCGTGTGCGTGCAGAATTGAAGGCATTGAACGATCTGCGCACGCGGGCGATTGCGCCCTTTGCCGCGCTGCGTGAGAGGTTACGCGGTGAGAACCCCGCTGCCGATTGTGTGCGCGCTTTGTACGACTTCCTGCTTGCGGTCGAAGCGCCGCAGCGCATGGCCGACCGTGCTGCGCAGCATGAGCAGGCGGGGCGCTTGCAGCTGGCGGACGAATACCGTCAGCTGTGGGAGATTTTGGTCTCTGCGATGGAACAGTTTGCGTGGGTGTGCGGGGAGACGCCGCTCACGGCCGAGCGCTTTGCGCAGCTGTTCCGGCTGGTGCTGGGTGAGTATGACGTCGGCTCGATCCCAGTCTCACTCGATCGCGTCACCTGTGGCGATATTGAGCGCGTGTGCGGTGAGCCGGCCAAATATGTCATTTTGCTCGGTGTGAACGACGGGCTGGTGCCGCTCGCGGCGGGCGGCGTGTCGTTGCTGTCCGATGCCGATCGCGCGGGGTTGGATGCGCTGGGCGTGGAACTCAAGGCCTACGGTGCGGAACGCTTGCTGATGGAGCAGGAGACGCTCTATCGCGCGATCGCCTGCCCGACTGATGAGCTGCTGCTTTCGTGGCACACGGCGGACGCGGCGGGCGGCGAGGCACGGCCATCCTATTTTATCGGTACGGTGCGCAGTCTGCTGCCCGACGTGCCTACGACAACCCATCAGGCGCAGACTGCGCACGACCGTTTGCAGGCCGAGCGTCCCGCGGTCGAAACGGCGTGCGCTTATCTGTCAGGCAACCGGTCCCCCGCGGTGCGCGCCGCCTACGATTTTTATAAGGACGATGAGCGGGTGCATCGTGCGGCGGCGCAGCGGCGCGCGCGCGGCCCGCTGGAAAACCTGCACACGATAGAAGGACTGTATGGTAAACAGCTGAATCTGACCGCCTCGCGCGTCGATACGTTTTATTCCTGTCGGTTTTCATTTTTCATGAAATACGGACTCAAGGCCAAACCGAGAAAAACGGCGCGTTTTGATGCGCTTGAGACCGGCACATTCCTGCACTATGTGCTGGAACATGCGTTGGATGAGTTGGGCAAAACGGAGGGCAGTGCGGCGGCAGCGGATGAAAAAACCATCCGTAAGGTGTGCCGTGCGGTTGTGCAGCGATATATCCGCGAGGAACTGGGCGGGCTGGAGACGCGTACCGCGCGGTTCCGCTACCTGTTCGGGCGGCTGGCGCGCACAGCCGAGCACATTTTGCAGAACGTGCTGGAAGAACTGCGCGTTTCGGATTTCGCCCCCATCGACTACGAGGTCGATTTTTCGCGCGGAGGCGACCTGCCGCCGGTCACCTGTGCGGACGGGGAGGGCGACGTGTCGCTGTCCGGCAAGGTCGACCGTGTGGACGGTTATATTCAAAATGGACGACTGTACCTGCGTGTGATGGATTACAAGAGCGGCAAAAAGTCGTTCTCGCTGTCGGATATCTGGCATGGGCTGAACATGCAGCTGGTGATTTACCTATACGCTTTGCAGCAGGAAGGGCTGGAGCGCTATCGGGCGCGACTGGAAGCTGAACTGAATGAAATCGTGCCAGCGGGCGTGTTATATGTGCCGGTGCGGGATGAATTGCCCGAGGCCGCGCGTGATGCCGACGAGGATACGCTGCGCGCCCTGCGCGACAAGGCGCTGCGTCGCAGCGGTCTGCTTTCCGACGATATGGAACTGCTCGAGGCGATGGAGCACGGCTTGGAAGGCGATGGGCGCTTTTTGCCTGTTTCGCTCAAGGTGAAAAAGGGCGAGGACGCGCCATCTCTCACGGCCAAAAGCGCGGTGGCAGATTTAGAAAAATTCGGACGGCTGGCGCGGTATACACATCAAAAGCTGCTCGAAATGGGGCATGAGCTGCGCGCGGGCAGCGTGACGGCCGACCCGTGCAAAAAGGACAAGCAGTCAAGCTACTGCGATTGGTGCGACTTCCGCGCGGCCTGCCGCTTTGACGAGACGGCGGGCGACAAGGCGCGCTTTTTGAAGCATCTTTCCGACGAAGAATTCTGGCAGCAGGTAGGGGGCGAATGAGCATGCCACAGTGGACAAAAGATCAACAGACCGCGATCGAAAACCGGGGCGGTACGCTGCTTGTATCAGCGGCGGCCGGCTCGGGCAAGACCGCTGTGCTGGTCGAGCGTGTGCTTACACGCTTGACCGATCCGCGCTACCCCATTGACATTGACCGGCTGCTGCTCGTGACCTTTACCAACGCCGCCGCCGCAGAGATGCGTGAGCGTATCGGTGCGGCGCTGGCGCAGGCGGCAGCCCAGAACCCGCAGGACACGCGCTTGCGCCGTCAGTTGTTTCTCGTGCACCGTGCCAAAATTACGACTGTGCATGCGTTGTGCTTGTCGCTCGCGCGTGAGCAGGCCGCGACGCTCGGCATCGCGCCCGATTTCCGGCTGATGGACGAGCAGGAGGGCAAGCTGCTGCGCGCCGAGGTGCTGGAGGAGATGCTCGAATCGGCATACGAGCGCGGTGACGCAGACTTCCTTGCTCTGTGCGATCTGCTGACTGCCGGGCGGGACGACAAAAAGCTGGGCGAAGTCATTTTGGGCACTTACGAAAAGATACAGGCGCATCCCAATCCGACGGCGTTCCTCGAAACTGTGCGGTGCGGGCTGCACGCGGGCGGTATGGACACCCCGCACGCAACCGTACTGCGTGCGCAGGCGTGGGCGGCGGCTGCGCACGGCGCGGCGTTCCTGCACATGGCGGTCGATGCGGTGACCGGCATCGACGAACTGTCCGATACCTATCTGCCTGCGCTGACGAGCGACCTCAACCAAGCTGGGCGCTTGCTGGATGCACTGTATGATGGCAGCTGGGACGATTGTGTGGAGTCTGCGCGGTCGATTTCGTTTGACCGTCTGAAGGCTGCCCGTAAGTTTGAGGACAAGGCGTTCCTTGAGGAGATCAAAGGGATGCGCGAAGAATGGAAAACGGTCGCAAAAACCATTCGCGAGAAGTGGCTGACCGTCAAGGCGGACGAGGCGGCGGCCGACCGCGCGCTGACCGCTCCTGCGCTCTCTGCGCTGATCGACGCAGTAAACGCCTTTGATGCCGCGTTTTCTGCCGCTAAGCGTGCGCGCAACGCGGCAGACTTCAATGACCTCGAGCACTTTGCCGTGCGCCTGCTGTACGATGGGGAAGCGCCTTCGGCACTGGCAAAAACATTGTCGGCGCAGTACGCCGAGATTGCAGTCGACGAATATCAGGACACCAATGCGGTACAGGACGCGATCTTCCGCGCGCTGTCGCAGGATGGGCGCAATTTATTCCTTGTCGGCGACGTGAAGCAGAGCATTTACGGCTTCCGGCTGGCCGATCCGTCGATTTTTCTGGAAAAATACCGTGCCTTCGCGGATGCGGACGAGGCGCAGGACGGCATGCCGCGCCGCGTCGTGCTGGGGCAGAATTTCCGCTCTCGCGCGGCCGTGCTGGACGCGTGCAACTACCTGTTTTCTGCGGTCATGGGCGAGACAGTGGGCGATCTTGCCTATACCGACCGCGAGGCGCTGCACCTCGGCATGGAGTACCCGAACGCGGGAGACGCGCGGTACAAGACTGAGGTACTGCTGCTGGACGCGGCAAATCTCGGGGAGGACGAGGACGCGCCGGACAAGACCGCACTCGAAGCGCGCTTGGTGGCAATGCGTATCCGTGCGCTGCTCGATGAGGGCTTTCCGGTGCGCGACAAGGAGACCGGCGCGCTGCGCCCGGTCACGCCGGGAGATATTGTGATCTTGCTGCGCTCGCCCGGACCGCGCGCGCCGGTGTATATCGCGGCGCTCGAGCAGGTGGGGCTGAGCGCGAGCGCGGAGTCGCGCGGCAGGCTGCTCGGCACGGCAGAGGTCGGCACGATGGTGTCGCTGCTGTCGGTCATCGACAACCCGCGGCAGGATGTCGACCTGATCGGCGTATTACGTTCGCCACTCTATGGCTTTTCTGAGCAGGAACTGGCGGATATCCGGCTGGTCGACCGTCAGGTCAGCTTTTATGACGCGCTGCTGCGGTCGCGCGGGCAGTTTGATAAAGCTGAACTGTTTTTGCAGCAGCTGGATGATCTGCGTGCGTTTGCGTGCGACCAGCCGGTCTATCGCCTGCTGTGGGAGATCTACGACCGCACGGGCGCGCTTGGATTGTACGGTGCGCTGCCGGACGGCGCGCAGCGGCAAAACAATCTGCTTGCCTTTTTCGAGCGGGCGCGTGTGTTCGAACAGGGTGGTTTCCGCGGTCTGTTCGCTTTTGTGCGGCTGCTGCGCGGCATGCTGGAGACGGGTGAGGACTTCCAGACTGTGGGCGCAGAGTCGACGGGCGGCGCAGTGCGCATCCTGTCTATCCACAAGTCGAAGGGCTTGGAGTTCCCGGTTGTGTTTGTCGCGGGCTGCGCGGGTCAGTTCAACGAAATTGACCTGCGAGAGCCGGTTCTGGTACACAAAGAGTTGGGCTTTGGCTCCAAATGCCGCGATTTGGCGCGCGGCGTGCAGTATGACACAGCGGAGCGTGTTGCAGTGGCCGTGCAGCAGCGCCGCGAAATGGTCAGCGAGGAGTTGCGCGTGCTGTATGTCGCGTTGACGCGTGCAAAAGAAAAACTCATCATCACCGCTGCGAGCGGCACGCTGGAAAAGTCGCTGCAAAAGTGGGCGCGGCTGGCGGCGCTCGATGAGATCCCACAGTATGCGATGGGGGCGGTGCGCGCGCCGCTGGCGTGGATCGTTACGCCGTTGCTGCGGCATCCGGCGTCGCGTGCGCTGCGCGAGCAATACGTACTCGACGTGCCTGAGCACGGCACGGATTGTGACGCCTTTGTGTTGCGGGTATTCCAACCGGACGAGCATGGAGAGACCGCTACGGCTGAGGTGTTGCGCTTTGTTGAACCAGATGTGCAGGATTACATTGTGCAACCCTATTTGCAATATCCGCAGGCGTTTCTGTCCGAGTTGCCCAGCAAGCTGACTGCGACCGGGTTGGGTCGGGGGTATCGGGCGGATGAGGCCGCAGAGCAGACCCCGCCGCCACGCCGCGAGGTCAAGTTGCGCGCGCCGCTGTTTGAGCAGGGGCAGCGTCGCCTGACGCCGGCCGAGGTCGGTACGGCGCACCATCTGTTTATGCAGTTCTGCGATTTTGACGCGACCGCTGCGCCGGGTGGCGTCGAGGCCGAGCGGCAGCGGCTTGCAAAAGCGATGCTGCTGACTCCCCAGCAGGCCACGGCAATCGACGCCAACAAAATTGAGGCGTTTTTTGCGTCCGACCTGTACCGGGGGCAGATGGCCCAGCACAAGGTGCGGCGCGAGTTTAAATTTTCGGTATTGGTGCCTGCCGCACGGTATTTTCCAGTCGCGGAACAGGCGCCGGAGGAAACTGTGCTGTTGCAAGGTGTCATTGACTGTCTGATCGACACGCCTGAAGGGTTTATCATCGTCGATTTTAAGACCGATCGGGTAACGGAAAAGGACGTGTCCGCGCGGGCGGAGCGCTACCGCGCACAGATGCAGGCCTACGCACTGGCCGTGCGCGAGGTGTTTGAGCGACCGGTTGTGCAGTGTGTGCTGTATTTTTTCCATTGTGGATCATGTGTGGTACTGGGGGACGGTTAAGGATTCGTTAAAATCGCAGCCCGGCGGTTGACAGCGGGGCGGGCGCGTGATACCCTGATAGCGAAAAAACGAGGGGCATCGGTATCATGCCGAACGGCTCCGCAAGCAGCCATTTACCCATACCATTCATTCCTCATTTCCAAAAGGAAGCGCCGTGGTTTGTCGTGCAGACCGCGGCGCTTTCTTTTTTGCGGTTTGCATAACGGGAAGCGGTCAAAACAGCGCAAAATCGGTCACATGCCCGCTTTACTTTACGCATCAAAAAGGATATAATTAGTTTTAACAAAGAATACGGAACACAGGAATGAAGAAAAGGAGACGCTCTATGGCTTACTATTTCAGCGAACCTTCGCATACGTTCAACGAGTACCTTCTCGTGCCGGGCTATTCCTCGGCTGAGTGTATCCCGGCGAATGTCAGCTTGCGTACCCCAATTGTCAAGTACCACAAGGGTGAGCAGTCTGCACTGTACGCCAATATCCCGATGGTTTCTGCCATCATGCAGGCGGTTTCGGATGACCGCATGGCCATCGCACTGGCACAGGAGGGCGGCATCTCCTTCATTTATGGCTCACAGACCATCAAGAGCGAGGCGGCTATGGTCGCCCGCGTCAAGTCTTACAAAGCGGGCTTTATCGTTTCCGACTCCAACCTGCGCCCTGAGCAGACGCTTGCGGACGTGCTGGCGCTTAAGGAAAAGACCGGCCACTCGACGATGGCGGTCACTGAGGACGGTACGGCCAACGGCAAACTGCTTGGTGTTGTCACTAGCCGCGACTACCGTGTTTCCCGTATGGAGCGCAGCGTAAAGGTCTCCGAATTTATGACCCCGTTTGACAAGCTGGTCACTGCCCCGGCGGACACGACGCTGAAGGTGGCGAACGATATTATCTGGGACCATAAGCTCAATTCGCTGCCGCTGGTGGACGATCAGCAGCATCTGGTTTATATGGTGTTTCGTAAGGACTATGACAGCCACAAGGCAAACTCGCTTGAGCTTCTGGATGAGCATAAGCGTTACGTTGTCGGCGCGGGCATCAATACCCGTGACTATGAGGAACGCGTGCCTGCGCTGGTTGAGGCTGGCGCGGATGTGCTGTGCATCGACTCGTCCGAGGGCTTTTCCGAGTGGCAGAGCCGCACGCTTGCGTGGATTCGCGAGAAATACGGTGATAGCGTCAAGGTAGGAGCGGGTAACGTGGTCGACCGCGAGGGCTTCCGCTTCCTCGCTGAAGCGGGTGCAGACTTTGTCAAGGTTGGCATCGGCGGCGGCTCGATCTGCATTACCCGTGAGCAGAAGGGCATTGGTCGCGGTCAGGCGACCGCACTGATCGAAGTTGCGGCGGCGCGTGATGAGTACTATCTGGAAACCGGTGTTTATGTGCCGATCTGCTCGGACGGCGGCATCGTGCATGACTATCACTGCACGCTGGCGCTGGCTATGGGCGCGGACTTCCTGATGCTCGGCCGCTACTTCTCGCGCTTTGACGAATCCCCGACCAATAAGGTCAACATCAACGGCAGCTATATGAAGGAATATTGGGGCGAAGGCTCGGCCCGTGCGCGCAACTGGCAGCGCTACGATATGGGCGGCGAGCAGAAGCTGTCCTTTGAGGAGGGCGTCGATTCCTATGTGCCGTATGCCGGTTCACTCAAGGATAACCTCGGTCTGACGCTGAGCAAGGTGCGCTCGACTATGTGCAACTGTGGCTCGCTCTCCATTCCGGAGTTCCAGAAGAAGGCCAAGATCACGCTGGTGAGCGCGACCTCGATCGTCGAGGGCGGCGCGCATGACGTTGTACTCAAGGAAACCACAACGACCAGCAAGTAAGAACAGTCATCCGAGATTGCCCCGCAGTTGCCTGCGGGGCAATTCTTGTCGGAGAGGGGAATGGAAATGAGGAATGAAGCCGGTAAACTGTCCGGTACCTTGCTCCGCACGCTGTATGGCTTGCGATATGTAATGCAGCGGAACGGCGGGATTTTTCTGCGCTGGTGTGCATTTGCGGTGGTTATTGGTCTGGTGGTCGGCGCGGTGGGCGCGGCCTTTCATGTTGCGCTCGAGTGGGCGGGGGATACGCGTGAGCAATATGGCTGGCTGCTGTACCTGCTGCCACTCGTCGGCGTATTCATCGCGTTTTGGTACAGGAAAGCGGATATGCCGCTTGAGCGTGGCACGAATTTCATCCTGACCTCGGTGCGTGAAAACCATCCGGTGCGGCTGCGGCTTGCGCCGAGCATCTTTATTACGTCCATCCTGACGCATCTGTGCGGCGGCTCGGCGGGCCGCGAGGGTGCAGCGATTCAGCTGGGCGGCGCCATCTCGGGCAACATTGGCCATTGGATGCGGCTGGACGACAAGGACTGCCGCACCATCACGATGTGTGGCATGGCGGCGGGCTTTGCTGCACTGTTCGGCACGCCGCTTGCGGCCAGCGTATTTGCGATGGAGGTCATCAGCGTTGGTGTGATGTATTACGCGGCGCTGTTTCCGTGTGTGCTGGCGTCGGTCATTGCGCATCAGGTGGCGCTCTCGCTGGGCGGGGAGACAACGGCATTTGCGCTCATCGGCCTGCCGCAGCAGACCGACGCTTTGCTGCTCGTCAAGCTGTTGGCATTCGGCGTGGCGTGTGCAGTGCTCAGCGCGGGCGTGTGCATTGTGTTCCACCGCATCGGACATCTGTTCAAGCGGTACATGCCGAACCAGTACCTGTGCATCGCCGTGGGTGGCCTTGTGGTCGTGCTGACTTCGTTGCTGCTGGGCACACGGGAATACAACGGCGCGGGCATGCAGGTGATCGAGCGTGCGGTTGCGGGTGAGGCGCACTATGCAGCGTTTGCCATCAAACTGGTGCTGACGGCTGTTACGATCGGTGTGGGCTATAAGGGCGGCGAGATTGTACCCGTTCTGTTCATCGGGGCAACGTTCGGTGCAGCGTATGGCGGCTTTTTCGGACTGCAACCCTCGTTTGCAGCCGGGCTTGGCATGACGGCGGTGTTCTGTGGCGTGACCAATGCGCCGTTAACGTCCATCCTGCTGGCTTTTGAGCTGTTCGGGGGTGACGGCCTTGCGCTGTTCGCGCTGGTGATTGCCATATCTTATATGCTCAGCGGGTATTACGGCCTATATAGCGAGCAGAAGATCCTGTATTCCAAACTGCGGCCGCAGTTTATCGACCGCAAGACCAAATGATATTGTTTGACGGGAGGATAGGCGGCCATGAACGGATTCAAGGGCGCGATTTTTGATATGGACGGTACGCTGCTCGATTCGATGCGCGTGTGGAAACGGCTGACGCAGGGATACCTAACGCAATTCGGCCTACATGTCACCGATGAGGAATATGCCGCGTGCGAGGGCTTTTCCCAGCCGCAGGTTGCGCAGTACTTTGCCGACCGATATCCGCAGCTGCCCGGGGGCGCGGCGGGATTGATGGAGGGTATGGACCAGCTGATCACCGCGCGGTATGAGACTGTGGCGAAACCTAGGGACGGCGTGCTGCCGTTTCTCGATGGGCTGCGCCGCCGTGGCGTGAAAATGGCGGTTGCAACCTTGACCGCGCGACGGCATGCGGAAAAGGCGTTGCGCGACCGCGATATGCTGGACTATTTTGATTTCATGCTGACGATCGAGGATGTCGGCGTGTCCAAGTATCAGCCGGACATTTACCTGATGAGCGCCGAACGGCTGGGACTGACCCCGGCGGATTGCGTCGTGTTTGAGGACGCGCCCTATGCCTGTACTACGGCAAAAAAGGCAGGGTTCCGCGTGTGCGGTGTAGTCGAAGCGGCCTACGCCGCGGGCGAACAAGAGCTGCGCGCATCGAGCGACCTGATTATTGAGCATTCTTTCGACGAATTGGCGGGAAAATTGTAAGAAGGGCTTGCAATTTGATTTATTATCCCGTACACTATATAGGAAGAAAAATTGATGGCTGCGCCGGACAAGTTCCGGTGCGGCTTCGTTTTTGGTGAGGGGGAATGAGTTTTGGAAGAACAAAACAAAATGGGCACCGCGCGGATGGGTCCGCTGATCTTTTCGATGGCGTTGCCTGCGATGATCTCGATGATCATCAACGCACTGTACAACATCGTGGACAGTATTTTTGTGGCACAGTATTCGCAAAGCGCGTTGGCTGCTGTTTCGCTGGTGTTTCCGTTGCAGACGCTGGTCGTCGCCATCGGCGTAGGCACCGGCGTGGGCGTCAATTCGCTGATTGCCCGTCGGTTGGGTGAAAAGCGGCGTTTGCACGCCAACTCGGCTGCTGAGCATGGCGTCGCGCTTGCAATCATTGGTGGCATCGTGTTCCTTGTGCTGGGCTTCGGCTTGTCGGGCGTGTTTGTGCGTGCCTTTGGTGCAGCTGAGGATGTTACGGTGCAGGCTATCCAGTATTCGCATATTGCAGTGGGTCTGAGCATTTTTGTTATGATTTCTATGATGTGCGAAAAGGTACAGCAATCAACAGGCAACATGATTATCCCCATGTGCCAAGGGTTAACCGGCGCAATTGTGAACATCATCCTCGACCCGTTGATGATCTTTGGCATCGGCCCGTTTCCCGAGATGGGTGTGCGCGGCGCGGCGCTGGCGACCGTCATCGGCCAGATCTGCGGCATGCTGATCGGCCTGTGGGGTGTGTTTTTCCAGCAGAAGGTACTCAAGGTGAATATGCGCGAATTCAAGTGGCGCGCGCAGACGGTTAAGGATATTTACCGCGTCGGTTTGCCTGGTATCGTCATGCAGAGCGTCGTATCGGTGATGACGGCAGGATTGAACGCCATCCTGATCGGCTTTTCGCAAACTGCGGTTAACGTGTTGGCGGTGTACTTCAAATTGCAGACCTTTGTGTTCATGCCGGTGTTCGGCCTGAACCAAGGCGCGCTGCCCGTTATGGGGTATAACTACGGCGCACGTAACAAACAGCGTCTGTTTGGCGCATACAAAATCGCGCTGATTTCTGCGGTCGTTATCATGCTAATCGGCCTTGTGCTGTTCCAGCTGTTCGCGGAGCAGATGCTGATGATGTTCGTCGACCGTACGGATGCGGCGGCGATCGAGGATATGATCACGGTCGGCGTGCCCGCGCTCAAGATCATCAGCCTGTCGTTCCTCGGCGCAGCGTTTGGTATCATCAACTCGACGATGTTCCAAGCGACGGCCCGCGGCTTAAATAGCTTGATCGTGTCGGTTTGCCGCCAGTTGGTCATTATCTTACCGGCGGCGTGGCTGTTGGGTAAGTGGTTTGGATTGGATGCAATCTGGTATTCCTTCCCGATCGCAGAGATCGCGGCTTTCTTTATCTCTTATGTGCTGTTGTGGAGGGAATACCGCACAGAGTTGCGCTATCTCGGTATGGAAAGGGAGAAGAACACATGAAACGTATTGCAAGCTTTGAAGTCAATCATGACAAACTGAAGCCCGGCATGTATACTTCGCGCATCGACGGCGATGTGACGACGTACGATATCCGTATGGTGTATCCCAACGCGGGCACTTATATCCAGCCGGCGGCAGGGCATACGTTCGAGCACCTGTTTGCGACCTATGCACGCAATTCGCGCTTTGCCGACCATATCATCTACTGCGGTCCCATGGGCTGCCAGACCGGATTTTATTTCCTCGTGCGCGATCTTGCGCCATCGGACGCAATCGACCTGATGCGCGAGACAATGGACTTCGTCGCGGCGTATGAAGGGGAAATCCCGGGTGCGAGCCGCATTGAGTGTGGCAATTACCTACTGCACGATCTGGCGGGCGCCAAAGCGCTTGCTGCGTCCATGATCCCGGTGCTCGCGGATTGGACGGAAGAAAAATTGGTTTATGAAAAATAATACTTGCATTTTGTCGTTCGGTATGGTATCATATCCTTACGACTGCAAGAAGTATTTTGTGATTTTCCGTGGAAAGAGGTGAAACAACATGAAACAGGGCATCCATCCCGAGTACAAGCAGACCACGATCCGCTGTGCCTGCGGCAATGTCATTGAGACCGGCTCCACCAAGGAGAATATCGTCGTTGACGTTTGCTCCAAGTGCCATCCCTTCTTCACGGGCAAGCAGAAGCTGGTAGACACCGGCGGACGTGTTGATCGCTTCAAGAAGCGTTTCAATCTGGACAAGTAAGAAAAAGCCATCGAAACGGTTGCTGATGAAGTGCGTTTCGATGGTTTTTTTTATTCGCAAAACCGTCTTTGGGCGGTTGACCCCACAGAGGGGAGGAATTTTAATATGACCGAACTGGAACAGAACACAAAAGCCGAGCGCGCGGTGCTCGTTGGGCTTTCCTGTCCGTCGTTTACCGCACAGCAGGATGCAGATGAGCGGACGATGGATGAGCTGCGTGCGTTGGCTGAAACTGCGGGCGCCGAAGCGGTAGCGATGACATTGCAGCGCCGCCCGTCACCCGACCCGCGCACCTTTATCGGCGAAGGTAAGGCCGAGGAAGTGCGGCAACTGGCTGAGGTCAATGAGGCCACGCTGGTGCTGTTTGACAATGAGCTGTCGCCCTCACAGACGCGCAACCTCGAGGAGTTGACCAAATGCACCGTGCTCGACCGCTCGGCGCTCATTCTGGATATTTTCGCCCAGCGCGCCCGTACGGGAGAGGGTAAATTGCAGGTTGAACTGGCACAGTACCAGTATATCCTGCCGCGCCTTGCCGGCATGTGGACGCATCTGGTGCGTCAGACCGCGGGCGGCGGTAAAAGTCCGATCGGTACGCGTGGCCCGGGCGAAACCCAGCTGGAAACCGACCGGCGGCATATTCGCAAGCGCATTGATAAGCTCAAGCATGAGCTGGAGCAGGTGCGGCAGGTGCGTGCGGTGCAGCGCCGCCAGCGCAAAAAGACCGAACTGCCGTTGGTCGCGATTGTGGGCTACACCAATGCGGGCAAGTCGACGTTGCTCAATACGCTGACCGGTGCGGGCATCGAGGCCAACGACCGTCTGTTTGATACGCTCGACCCAACGACCCGGAAAAAACGCATTTCGGATACGCAGGAGATCCTGCTGTCCGATACCGTTGGTTTTATCCGTAAGCTGCCGCACCATTTGGTGAGCGCGTTCAAGGCAACGCTGGAGGAATTGGCTTACGCCGACCTGCTGCTGCATGTTGTCGACGTGTCGGACGAGGATTGGCGCATACAGGCTGAGACGGTCGAGGGCGTCATTACGCAGATGGGCGCGCAGGACATCCCGCGCCTGATGGTATACAACAAGGCGGACAAGTGCACGCCCGACGCGTTGCCATACTTCCGGGCGGATGAGGGCGTTGCCATCTCGGCCAAGACGGGTGAGGGCGTGGAGACGTTGCTTTCCGCTATCGAGCACGCGCTTGGACGCGGTAAGCACCGTGTCAAGCTGCTGATTCCCTATGCGGATGGCGCAGTGCTTGACATGCTCCACCGCGAGGCGCAGATCGAGTCGACTGATTACGCCGCCGAGGGTACGGTGGTCGAAGCGATCGTCGACGACAAGACCTATGGCCGCGTGATGCAATACCAGACGGAGGAGTAACCGCAAGCGGGGAGTCACGATGGAAAAGGATTATTTTGTGCCGTTCGCCGATTATGGCGAGGATAAATTTGAAGAGAAGCGCTCCAAGTTCACCGGGCGGCTGTGGCGTGTGGAAACTGCGGAGGAGGCGGTTTCCCGCATCAAGGAGATGCGCGAGACCTACTGGGACGCGACGCACAATTGCTACGCCTATATCCTGCGCGAGGGCAATGTTATACGTTATTCGGATGACGGGGAGCCGCAGGGCACGGCGGGCATGCCTATGCTGGATGTGCTGCGGCACGAGCAGTTGGAAGACTGCCTGTGCGTGGTGACGCGCTATTTCGGTGGCATCCTGCTCGGTACGGGCGGTCTGGTGCGCGCCTATACCAAGGGTGCGCAGATCGCGGTTGCGGCGGCGGGTGTGCAGCGTATGAGCCTGTTTTCGGTTGCGCTGATCGCATGCCCGTACAACCTGTACGAGTTGGTGCAGCGTCTGTTACCCGACCATGACTGTACGGCCGAACAGACGGATTTCGGCGCGGATGTGACGTTAACGGTCACGCTGCCCGCAGGCGGGGAAGAGAAGCTCAACGCTGCATTGGCCGAGGCTACTGCCGGTCAGGTATACGCCGAGGTGATGGAGACCCGGTTCATGGGTCGACGTGTCAAATAAAAATCCGAAATACTTTGCGCGAAAAAAAGGGTTTTGCCGTTTGACATCGTATAAATCAATATAGACGGCTTTATGAAACAACGGAAGGGGGAGCGGTATGACGATCCGGGAGCACCAGGAACAGCGCGAGCGGCGCACGCTTGCCGCGTGGGCGACTTTTGCCGACGCTTCGCGCGGTCGGCAGCGCGATATGACGCCATGCCCTTATCGCACCTGTTTTCAGCGTGACCGCGACCGTATCATTCATTCCAAAGCGTTTCGGCGGCTATCCAACAAGACACAGGTGTTTATTTCGCCAGAGGGCGATCATTATCGTGCCCGTCTGACGCATACGCTCGAGGTTTCACAGATCGCGCGCACGGTTGCACGTGCCCTGTGCCTCAATGAGGACTTGACCGAGGCGATTGCCCTTGGTCACGATCTGGGGCACACGCCGTTTGGCCATGCGGGCGAGCGTGCGCTGGCTGAGGTCTGTCCGTTCGGCTTCCGTCACAACGAGCAGAGCCTGCGTATGGTGGATATACTTGAGGAACTGAATCTGACGGATGAGGTGCGCGATGGTATCGTGTGCCATACGGGGGCCAAAAAGGCGGACACGCCAGAAGGGCGCATTATTCACTATGCCGACCGCATTGCTTATATCAACCATGATATTGATGATGCTGTGCGCGGCGGGCTGATTAAGGGTACCGACATCCCGAAATATTTGCGCCGTCGGCTGGGCGATAGCCACGGTAAGCGTATTGACACGATGGTAACGGCGATGATTGAATACGGTATGGCGCATCAGGAGATCGGCATGGATGGGCAAGTGCATGACGATATGATGGAACTGCGTCAGTTTATGTTCGATCATGTGTATCACGGTACGGAGGCGCAACGCGAAGAAGCACGCGCCAAAACCATGCTGCGCAGCCTATACCAGTATTTTGTCGATCACCCAGATGAACTACCGGGCGACTATTTTGTGCTGATGACGCGGGGAGAACCGCTTGAACGTGTTGTTTGCGATTATATTGCCTGCATGACCGACCGGTATTCCATCGCGGTTTATAAAAAAATATTCATTCCAAGAAGCTGGAATAAGATTGACGGATAAAAAATCCGGCTATCCTACAAAGGAGGTGGGCAAATGGCGTTTGACCGTGGATTTCTGGACGAGTTATCCGCGCGCAGCGATATTGTGGATATCGTATCCCAATACGTGCAGCTGAAAAAAAGCGGCGCAAACTACTTTGCCCTTTGCCCATTCCACAACGAGAAAACGCCGTCCTTTTCGGTTGCACCGGACAAGCAGATTTTTCACTGCTTTGGCTGCGGTGCAGGCGGCGGTGTCATCACCTTCGTGATGAAGGCCGAAGGACTGGAATTTCCAGATGCGGTGCGCTATCTGGCGGCGCGCGCAGGCATGGAGGTACCCGAGCAGGGGGAGGCTGATCGTAAGGCCGCACGCCATCGTGACCGGTTGTATGCTCTGTGCAAAGATGCGGCGCGGTTCTATTATGATACGTTATGGCTGCCGGAAAACCGCGCGGCACAGCAGTATTTCCTCCGGCGTGGATTGCACCGGCGCACGATGAACCGCTTCGGGTTGGGCTATGCGCCTGATTCCTTTCATGCATTGCTCGACGCGATGACCGCCAAAGGCTATACACGCGACGAGATGATGGACGCAGGTTTGCTCAGCCGCAGTGAAAAGGGGCATGTGTACGACCGTTTTCGCGGGCGCGTCATGTTCCCAATCATTGACGTGCGTGGCAATGTGATCGCCTTCGGTGGGCGCGTGCTGGACGATTCCAAGCCTAAGTACCTCAACTCGCCCGAAACACCGATATTCCATAAGAGCCGCAACCTGTTTGCGCTCAACCTGTCCAAGACGACCAAAAGCGGATATTTTATCTTAGCTGAGGGCTATATGGACGTGATTGCACTGCACCAGGCTGGGTTTGATTGTGCGGTGGCTTCGCTCGGTACTTCGCTGACGGAAGAGCAGGCGCGTATCATCGCACGCCATGTCGACCGTATCGTTATTTCCTACGATGCGGATGGGGCAGGGCAGGCGGCCGCGCAACGCGCAATCGACATTTTGAAAAAATGCGATTTACAGGTCAAGGTGCTTAAGATCCCCGGGGCGAAAGATCCGGATGAGTTTATCAAGGCCAAGGGGTCGGACGCGTTCCGCGCGCTCATTGAGCATAGCGAGGATCACAATGCGTTCCGACTGGAACAGATTGCGGGCAAGTATGACCTTGAAGATGACGAAGCGCGCGTGCTGTTCTTACGGGACGCAGCACGCATGCTTGCGGGCATTGAGAGCAGCATCGAGCGCGAGGTATATGCCGGACGCGCGGCCAAAATGGCGGGCGTGACCGCAGAGGCAATGAATGTCGAGGTGCGGCGCGAGCTGGGCGTGCGCCGCAAGCGGCAGAAAACCGCCGAGCGACGCGAGATCCGTTCGCCGGTCGGCATGGCGCAGCCTAAGGACAGAACGCTTGCCTATGCGGATGTCAAGTCTGCAAAGGCGGAGGAAAACGTGCTGCGGCTATTGTTTTTCGATCAGAAGCTGATGGCGGGCATGGAAAAAAAACTGCCGCCGTCGTGGTTTTCTGCGCCGGTGCTGCGTAAGATATATGAGCGCGCGCTTGCGCTCGACCAGAATGGCCAGATGGTGGATATCCTGTCCTTCGAGGGGTGGCTGGAAGAAAACGAGATGAGCTTGCTTTCCGGCATCCTCGGGCAGGGCATCCCGCCGGGTGACCACCGGCAGGAATTGCAGGAATACATAGGTACGATACGCATGCAGCGTGTCAAGGACGGTACGATTACCGAGGCGGGTGAGGATCCGCTGCTGACTTTTGGACGCATAAAAAAACAAAACGCGGGAGGACAAACGATATGACGACGACGGGCAACGCAAACACACCGGAGCAGGCAGTGGATCCGCAGCAGGTAGTAAGAGACCTGTTGGCCCTTGGCAAGAAAAACGGCAGGCTGACTCTTAAGGAGATCGCGGATGCACTCAGCCAGTTGGATATGGAGAGCGAAGACATCGACAAGCTGTACGAAACGCTCGAATCCATGGGCATCGAGATCGAAACCGAGGGTGTGTTGGAAAAGGCGCTGGGTGACGATGACGACGAAGTGTTCGAGCCGGAGGATGTCGAGGAGGTTCCCGAGGAGGAGCTGATCGATACCTCAGCGATGGCTGAAACCTTTGCGATTGACGATCCGGTGCGCATGTACCTCAAGGAGATCGGCAAGGTTGACCTGCTTTCACCCGAGGAGGAGGTCACGCTGGCCGAACAGATGCAGAAGGGCAATGAGGCGGTTGCGCGCATTGCAGCCGAGGGCGACAACATCCCGGCTGATGAACGTGTCGTTCTCGATCGTGATGTGAAAATCGGCGAAAAAGCGAAAAAACGTCTGGCCGAGGCGAACCTTCGTCTGGTCGTGTCGATTGCCAAGCGTTATGTCGGCCGTGGCATGCTCTTCCTTGACCTGATTCAAGAAGGTAATCTCGGCCTGATTAAGGCGGTTGAGAAGTTCGATTCGACCAAAGGCTTTAAATTCTCGACCTATGCAACATGGTGGATCCGGCAGGCAATCACGCGCGCGATTGCCGATCAGGCGCGCACAATCCGCATCCCGGTACACATGGTCGAGACGATCAACAAGGTCATCCGTGTTTCGCGCCAGCTGTTGCAGGAACTCGGTCACGACCCCAGCCCGGAGGAAATTGCTAAGGAGATGAATATGCCGGTTGACCGCGTGCGCGATATCCTTAAGATCGCGCAGGAGCCGGTATCGCTCGAAACTCCGATTGGCGAGGAGGAGGACTCCCACCTTGGCGACTTTATCCCGGACGACGATGCGCCCGAACCGGCCGAAGCGGCTTCGTTCATGCTGCTCAAGGAGCAGCTGGTTGAGGTACTCAAGACACTGACCCCGCGTGAGGAAAAAGTGCTGCGTCTGCGCTTCGGTATCGAGGACGGACACACCCGTACGCTCGAAGAGGTTGGCAAGGAGTTCAATGTGACGCGCGAACGTATCCGCCAGATTGAGGCTAAGGCGTTGCGTAAGCTGCGCCACCCCTCGCGCTCGAAGAAGTTGAAAGATTTCTTGAACTGAAAAAAGGAAGCCCCGGCCGATTGTTCGGCCGGGGCTTTGTTGTCAAACTGGCAGGGCTGTTCTGAAGAGAGGGCTGCCGGATGGCAGCAGATGGTGGTATTGGAGAAGCAAAAAGCAGGCCGGCATGGCTTTCCGCCATGCCGGCCTGCAACAATTCAGCGACTGCGCATAGGTTCCGTTATTCTTCTGTTTCCTGCTCGGTGGAGTCAGGTGAGGTGGTGGAATCTGTGCCGGTCTTGATAGCCGTATCACCTTCGGTTGGCAAGTCGGTCGGTATGTCGCTCAGTTTAACTTCTTCAACCTGATCAGAGCCTTCGCCGACCTGATGATATAGTGTGGAGGTGTCCGATGAAATGAAGTAGGTACCCATCAGCGAATTGGTGCCGACATCGTTTTTGCCATAGACATAGACGGTCAGGCATGCTTTTCCGTCCACCATGACAAAGCCAGGGCCGGGTTTCAGGCTGTACTCGGTCATGGATTCGCCCGGAAGTCCGATCTCTTCCGGTGTGACTGAATACATCAGAACCTTGGCACCCGAGAAAGACAGGAAAGAACCGGCTTCCTGAAGCGAAGTAGTAAAGTCCTGCCCGTCAATTTGATCCAGTGTGATCAGGCAGCTGGTCGGCGTCCAGTCGATTCGGACACGGAATCGCCTTTGAGTGTTGTGCTCATATTCCGCATAGGTAAGGGAGGCTGCATCCTCTGCATTTTCCTCGTCCCCATCGCTCTGTTCTTTGCTTTCTTCACCTTCGCTCTCTGCGCTGGTTTCGCTGGTAGTTCCGGCGGTAGAGGACTGTATCGGCGCGCCGCTTTCATCTGTGGCAACTGCCTGACGGTACATCGTAACCGAACCTACGCGGGTATCATAGGATACAGGCTCGTCCTCACTGCCTTCGAGTTGCAGCGCGTATTCCTCGCCTTCCAGCAGGCTCACATAAGATTGCACGACCGCAGCCGATTGCCCTTCAAGGAATTGCTGGTAGTCGTAGGCAATATAGTTTTCTACTTCTGTTTCAGTGGCTGCGGCAGCATCTTGTTCGCCGTCCTGTTCGGCGGTATCCTGCTCTTCATCAGCGCCGCTGTCTCCCTCGCCTTCTTCTTCAGAGACCGGAGAAAGCGTTGCAACAAGTTGTCCGCCGGTTTCCGCGGTGAGAAATTGCTCAATAGAGGGGATAGTATCCCCTTCAAAGGTGTAAGAAGAGAGCGTATTATCCTCCGCCTTATCCTTGCCGCAGGCCGAAAGCAAGATACATATCATCAGAGGAAGCAATAGCCGATATCGTTTCATCTGTTGAAAATTGATGCTCCTTTCGAGAATTATGCTATACATTAAATATAGTACATGCTTTGCACGATAAACGCAAGGGTTATCTAAAAAAAAGCCTGTGATTTCCACAAAGAAGAGAGATGATAAAAAAATCACAAAAGATCGTTATCTTCGGAAAAGAATGGACGATATATAAAAATATCTATTATCTTACAAAAAATTAGGTGAGGGGAAAAGGTGGTTGCACATGAAAAGTGTGAAAAGTAAGATCTTGCTTGGGATGGTGGCTACTATTGTAATTGGCATGCTTGTGGTAGGCCTGACGAGCATCTTCTTGAGCCTAACCAGTTCGAAAGAAATGCTGCAAACATCGATGCAGGGCACAGCAGATATTGCGGCTGCACGCGTGGAGTTTGAGCTTCGCGCTTATACTGAAACAGCATCTATGGCTGGACAGAATGCACTACTGTCTGATGAGACGGCCACGGTTGCGGAAAAGGAAGAGTATGTTAACCGGATGGCTACTGAGTTTGGCATGACGCGTGGCAATCTGCTTGATTTGAATGGTGACAGCCTGTTTGATGGCAATAACTACGCGGACCGTGAGTACTTCCAGCGCGCTAAGGGAGGCGAGAGCTTTGTATCCACGCCTACGCTTAGTAAGGTTACCGGCGAACTGTCTATTTTGGTTGCGGCACCGGTTTATGAGGGTGGCAACAACGCAAACGAGATCGTAGGTGTAGTATATTTTGTGCCGGAAGAGACATTCTTGAACGATATTATGATGTCGGTCAATGTCAGCGAGAACAGCGAAGCATTTATGCTGGATAAAACCGGTACGACTATTGCGGATATTACAATGGAAACGGTTTCCACGCAAAACGTTGAGGAAGAAGCCAAGTCGGATTCTTCCTTGGAGCAGTTGGCGGTATATGCTGCGGACATGCGTGCAGGCAACACCGGCGTTGGTGAGTATACCATGAGTGGCTCAACAAAGCTTTTGGCATATGCGCCAATAAATAATACTGATGGCTGGAGCTTGGGTGTGGCAACGCCCCTTTCGGATTTGATGGGCAGCGTTTATACTTCTTCAATCATTATTGGTATCCTGATTGTAGCTGTGACGCTCATCGGTGTTGTTGTTGCAATCCGTGTGGCTACTGCGATTGGCCGCCCGTTGCAGCTGTGCACGGAACGTATCCATCAGTTGAGCGAAGGTGACCTTTCTTCCCCGGTTCCTGAGATTAAGAGCAAGGACGAAACTGGCAGGTTGGCAAGACAGACCACCTTGATTGTCGAGCACTTGCAGGATCTGATCGGGGATATGGTGTACCTGCTGGGTGAAATGTCGGAAGGTAATTTCAATGTCCGCTCCAAGAGCTATGACTTCTATAAGGGCGACTATGAAATGCTGCTGATCAATTTCCGTCAGATTGCGCATGGATTAAGCGACACCATGCAGCAGATTGGTACGGCCTCCCATCAAGTTTCCGCAGGTGCGGAGCAGGTTTCTTCTGGCGCGCAGTCGCTAGCACAGGGTGCGACGGAGCAGGCCAGCGCAGTGGAAGAATTGTCAGCAACGATCAATGATATCGCTAACGATAGTCAGCGCACCGCTGAATTGGCGATGCAGTCGAAGCAGGCTGCTGATAGCGCGGGTGCAGAGTTGACCGCGAGCAACGAGTACATCCAGACTCTGGGCGACGCGATGAAGAATATTTCCGAGTCGTCGCAGGAAATTAGCAAGATTATTGCTACTATCGAAAATATTGCATTCCAGACCAATATTCTGGCGCTGAACGCTGCGGTTGAGGCAGCGCGTGCAGGTACGGCGGGCAAGGGCTTTGCGGTTGTTGCAGATGAGGTGCGCAATTTGGCTTCCAAGTCGGATCAGGCGGCTAAGGCGACCAAGGATCTCATCGAAAAGTCCATCAATGCGGTGAGTGACGGCGTGGGCCTGATGGATAAGGTTTCCAGTGCAGTCAATAGCGTTATGCAGTCGGCATCTGTCGCTGTTACCGGCATGGATGAAGTGGCAGAGGCTGTGCAGCGCGAGACAGAGGCTGTCCTGCAGATTACGCAGGGTATTGACCAGATCTCCAGCGTTGTTCAGACGAACTCCGCAACGGCGGAAGAGTCTGCTGCGGCAAGCGAAGAGCTTTCCGGTCAGGCCGAGATGCTCAAGTCTTTGATCGGCAACTTCAAGCTGCGTCAGGACTAATGGATAACTCCCCGTCTGAACAGGCGGGGAGTTGCTTTTTAGTCTTATTTTCTTTAGGTGCTGGACGATAAGAAATATAAGGATTGCTATGCGAAATTAGGAAGGAGATGGCAATTGGATATGCGGAAGAGATGGGAACGGATTCTTGCGCTACTATTATCCGTGTTTTTGGTATTGCCTACGGCAGCGTTTGCTGTGGACGAAGGTGAGGGTGGTGAGTCTGGAAGCGGCAATGATAAGACGGCGCAGGTGTCTTTCAAAGGGACTTCCTGGACATGGGGTAACGATGTGGATACTGTGGTGAAAGCAGGAGGGAGCACATCGTTTCCGATTACCATGAAAGAAGGCAGCCGGCTGAAAACTGTGCTGGTGAAGATAGCGGGCGAAGATGCTGAGGATGATGAGGATGGCGTAACCATTGAGCTGAATGCAGACACCATCACCGGCACCGCTGACGATATTACGGCGACGATTGATGCGTGGCCGGTGCGGTCGCGCACCTTTAGCCTGACTGTGGCGGCAGACGCTTCTCTGGCTGACAACCTTGTTGTCTCTGTTTCGGCCACGACGGAGTCGATCCGCTATAGTGCGCGTATTCATGAAGAAAGCGGTTCCGCGATCACGAATGGTAGTCAGGACGAGGCCAAACACGGCAGCGAGGTTACGCTTGGCGTAGTGCCGGACGATGGCTATCGACTCAGTAGCTTGGAGATCGAATATGGGTCTGCCACCACGACATTGACCGCTGGTGTGGACGATTGGAATGGATTGGAAGTCACATGGAACGCCGAGGGCAATACCACGGTATCGGGTGAGATTTATGATAATCTGGACGTTGAAGCCGTGGTAGAGGAAATACCGATAGAATACGATGTGACGATCGACGTTGACAGCGGAATGGAATTGGTGCGGCCGAGCAACCGGGTTACCAGTCTGCTGCAGGGAGAGCGTTTGGAAGTACGCGTTAAAGCCAAGACCGGCTATCTGATCAGCGATTGTTCGATTCGATATGGAAAGAGTTATGCGACCTGGGCTAGCGGCCAGAGTGCAATGCAGATGGGCAATGACCGTGTGCAGGTGCAACAAAAGTCCGGTGAGGTATGGTTTTACCTGCCGGAGGTATATGCAGATACCGACATTGTGTTCACTTCGGATTATGACCCGGATAATATCCCCATAGAGATCGACGAGGGTTACCGTATCAATATAGACAGTAGCTGTGGCGAAACCGTAGCGCGTGGCGATGACGCAGAATTTTATATCTATACGACATCAGACAGCTATTCGGTTAACAAGGTCACGCTGACCGTTGGCGAAAGCACGGCCTCGGCTGACCCGTCGGACGGTGAGATCCGCGTCGGGCGTAAAACGTACGAGATCGAGGACATGGGCGACGGAGAGTACACGCTTTACGTGGATAATATTACCGAGCCGGTGACGGTTGCGGCGACTTCGTCCGGTTCGGAGACGGTTTCCCGGCCGACGCTGACGATCAAATCTTCCAGCCATGTGACAATTACCAAGAGCGTATCTTCCAGCCGGGTTGATGCGGGCGATGATGTAAATTTCTACTTTACGCCCAGCACCAATTATAAGATAGATCAGATTACGCTCAAAGTTGGTAGTAATTCACGTACAGTCAGCGCGGATAAGACATATATTCGGGTGGATGGTGAAACCTATCAGATGAGTCGCAGCGCAAGCGGTACAGTGACGCTGTTTGTGACCGATATTGACCAGAATATTACTGTTTCTGCCACAACATACTATTCAACCAGCCCGATCGAACCGACCAATACGATCCGGATCAATACGTCCAGTCGCAGCGCATTTATGAATGGTTATGCGGATGGAACATTCCGACCGCAGAGTTATATGACGCGCGCAGAAGCCGTTGTGATGCTGTACCGGTTGTGTACGGTTAATGTAGACAGCGGTACGGTGGGGAGTTCGTTCCGCGATGTGCCGTCGGGTATGTGGTGCGCGCGGGAGGTAAACGCGTTTGCATATGCGGGTATTATCGATCAGACCAGCTATTTCTACCCGGATACATATATCACCCGGGCGGAACTGACTGAAATGCTGTACCGTCTGGCGGGTTCGCCGAGCGTAAGCAGTAGTGCGCCTTCGTTCAATGATATCGGTAATGTTTCCAGTAGCAACGCTATCCGCTACGCTGCATATCGTGGCTGGGTAAACGGCTATGATGATGGATCGTTCCGGCCATATGTATATATCGAGCGCAGCGAGGTGGCAGCACTTATGACGCGTGTGCTGGGTCGTACATCGGGAGGCACCAGTATTTATTATTCGGATGTACCGTATACGCATTGGGCATATCGCTATATTCAACTAGCATCTTCCTATGTGTAATGGAGCTGCACAGGCTTAGTCATATGACTAAGCCTGTGCAGTTTTTGTTTTTTACATAGCAGGTTAAATCTGGATAAAATGACATGTTATAGGTGGCTGTGAGGAGGCAAACCAAAGTATACAAAAAAAAGTTGCGCTGCGAAAATAAATGAGTATCGCGCCTTCGAATAATTATTATCCAACAAATTTGGCACATTTAGATATAAAAAAAGCGAAAAATACAAAGAAAAATGCCTTGTTTGTGCAATGTGACAAGAAAGATGAGAAAAAAATGCCGGAAGTTATTGAAAAAATGCTCGTTTGATAGTAAAATATAAACAAACTTATATACGCATGAAAAGATAGTTGGGAGGCCCAAACGATATGGAATCGATTACCAGCAATGCGCTGTTGATGATGGAGAAGTCACTGGACTTCTTATGGACAAAGCAGACGGCGATTTTAGACAATCTGGCCAATGTAGAAACGCCCAACTACAAAACCAAATATGTAACGTTTGAAGAAACGTTCCGCTCCCGGTTGCAAGCGGCGGCTGGAGGCAATGCGTCGGATCTGCGTGAGACAATTGACGGTGCACAGGCAACGGTGCATGTAGCGGAAAATGAAAGTGCGCGCATGGATGGGAACGGTGTGGATGCCACTGAGCAGAGCATCGAGTTAGCGCGCAACGCGTTGCAGCAGCAGCATGTAATGAACGCGATATCGGATAATTTAGCTTTGCTGCGTGCAGCGATCCGTGGACAGTAAGGAGGGGAATGAACAATGGCTTTTCTGAGCTCGATGAATATTACCGGGTCGGGGCTGACTGCACAACAGCTGCGGCTGGATGTCATTTCAGAAAATGTATCTAACATCAATACTACGCGCGTGGAGGGCGGCGGCGGTCCGTATCAGCGCAAAATTGTAGTCATGGAGGCCGATGGAGGCAGAAATACGTTTAGGGATGTGCTCGCAAAGGCTGCGGGTAATATTCCTGCGGCTACAGGGGATTTATCAGAAACGGGCGGGGTCCGCGTCACGCAAATCGTGGAGGACACTAGCCCGTTTAAGCTGCAATATGACCCGACGCATCCGGATGCCAACGAAGAGGGCTATGTGGAAATGCCCAACGTTGACTTGGTCAAGGAAGTCACGGATGCCATGGCGGCTACGCAGGCGTTTTCGGCTAATGTAACCGCGTTTAATACGCTCAAAACAGTAGCCACGCGTGCGCTCGATATCGGCAAATAAAAGGGGAGGGAATAAGTTATGGCGACGATTAATTCGATACAACCTTTGTGGGACTCGCTCTTTACTGAGCAGGCTGGCATGCAGGATGCAAATCAGGTGCAGGAGGGCATGCCGATCTTTGAGGATGTGTTCCGGGATATGCTTGATACGGTCAAGCAGACCGATGCGGAAAAGAATGAGGCAGAGTATCTGCTGGCTACCGGCCAGCTGGATAACCCTTCTGTGCGGTCGATTGCAAGTGCGAAAGCGTTGCTGTCCGTGCAGCTGCTCGCAGAGCTGCGGAACAGGGCGCTTGATGCTTATAGTGAAATCTCGCGCATGAGCATCTAAGTTATGCAGAAAGTAATCGGCAGAATGTGGGGAACTCTGGAATGAGGCGGAGAAAACAGTGAAAGAGAAGTTACAGGGCGGTCTGGAGAAGGTAAAAGGTTTTTATGCCGGCGAACAAAAGTCAAAGCACATAAAAATCACCGCGGTCGTTTTGGTCGTGGTTATTGCCGTTTCTGTGATTATCGCGCTGATTTTGAATAACCGGCCGTATGAAACGCTGGTTACAGGGTTGACAAGCGAAGAGATGTCAACAATTGCAACCAAGCTGGAAGAATACGGCGCAACGGATTATAAAATAGAGGGCGATACGATCAAGGTACCGGAAGCACAAGTCGCCAACCTGCAAGCTAAGCTGGTGGTGGACGGCTATCCGAAAAGTGGCTTCCTATATGGTACATATTTGGATAACATCGGCTTAATGTCGAGTGAATCCGACCGGGAAACGCTGAAGAACTATGAATTGCAGGATCGCATGGCGGCGGTCATCCGGAATTTTACCGGCGTGAAGGACGCCGTGGTGGATATCACACCGGGTTCGGACCAGCGCTATGTACTCGACAGCGATAACGCGACCCCGGCATCGGCGGCAGTTTTCGTGGAGATGTCGGACGGCGGCGCGCTGCCGGAAAATTATGTCGATGCGATTGGCAATTTTGTGGCGCACAGCGTGCAGGGGCTGGATTTTGAGAGTGTGACCATTACGGACTCGCTCGGTAACAGCTACACACCGGGCAGTCAGGATACTTCCACCGCATCGGCTTCCGACCTGAAGCTGCGGCTGGAAAATCAGGTTAACAACCGCGTCCGTAACGAGGTGTTGCAGGCGCTTAGCCCGATCTATGGATCGGATAATGTGCGCGTAAGCGTCACCAGTACGGTGGATGTCAGCCGCCGTGTACAGGAGACAACCGAGTATACCACGCCGGAAGGTGCACCGGACGGCGAGGGCATCATCGGCCACCGCGAGTACGATCAAGAATTGGCGCGCGGCGAGGATGACGAGGCGGGCGGCGCGGTCGGTACGACGACCAATGCGGATATCCCGACCTATATGGAGACCGAGGCCGCAGTTAACGGTAACGAAACCTATATTAAAAATAGCGGCACCGAGGATATGAACGTCAACACCACCAAGGAGCAGGCTGAGATGAACTCCGGCGTGGTGACTGATGTGATGATCGCGGTGACCATCAATCAGGATACGGCGGGCAACGTAGGTACCGCACAGCTGATCAGCCATATTGCCCGTGCGGCAGGTATTTCGGTCGATCAGCAGGCAGATAAGATCAACGTGCTGGTGGCTCCGTTCTACAACCCGACCACCGAGAATATCCCGTCGTCAATTCTGGAGAGCCTGCAGATCCCGAAGTGGGCGCTTTATGTAGCGGCTGGCGTGCTGGGTCTGTTGTTGCTGCTGATTGTACTGCTGATTATCCGCGCCAAGAAGCGGAAGAAGGCAGAGGCGCTTCTGCTGGCACAGCAGGAGGAAGAATGGGCGGCAGAGCAGGCTGCGGCGGCGATGGAAGCCGAAGAACAGGTCGACAATGTTTTGGAGATCAAGAACGAGAAGAGTATGGAACTGAAGCAGGATATTCGCAAGTTTACCGAGGAAAACCCGGAAATTGCGGCGCAGATGATCCGTACCTGGCTGAGAGGGGAGGGTGTAAATGGCTGAGCAGCAGGAGCTTACGCCCGCGCAAAAAGCGGCGACTGTTATCGTTGCCATTGGCACGGAAAAGGCATCCCGTATCTATCAGTACATGAACCCGGATGAGCTTGAGCAGCTGACTATTGAAGTTGCCAAGCTTGGATATGTCGATCCGGTAAGCACCGAGAAGGTGCTGGAAGACTTTTATCAGATGTGCCTGACCAACAAGGCCATCACCGAGGGCGGCATGGAGTACGCGCGTTCGGTTCTGCAAAAGGCATTTGGTGACCAGGCAGCTGAGCAGTTGCTCAGTAAGGTGACCAAGGCGCTGAGCAACCGTTCGTTCTCGTTCCTCAATAAGACCGACGCCAAGACGCTGCTATCCACATTGCAGCATGAGCGCGCACAGACGATTGCGCTGGTGCTGTCCTATGTCGATCCGGATAAAGCGGCGGCGGTGCTCGAGGAATTGCCGCCGACAAAGAAGTTGCGCGTCGTCAAGAGTATCGCGCGTATGGACAGCGCATCCCCGAATGCGGTCAAGATGATCGAAGACGAGTTGCAGAAGAAGTTCTCCAGCATCATCGTCACCGAGAATGTGCAGATCGGCGGTCTGGATCATATTGCAGCCATCATGAACAATTTGGAGCGTTCGAGCGAAAAGGCGATTTTCGATGGCCTGTCCCAGAGCGACGAGACGCTGGCCGAGGAGATCCGCAAGCGTATGTTCGTTTTCGAGGACGTTGTCAATATGGACGACCGCTCGGTGCAGCGCTTTATCCGCGACTGCGATATGCGCGATATTGTGCTGGCACTCAAGGGTGCCAACCGCGAAGTGGCCAACAAGCTGTTCTCCAATATGTCTACGCGTATGCGTCAGAACATCGAGGAGGATCTCGAGATTACCACAAACGTGCGTATCCGCGATGTCGAAGAGGCGCAGCAGCGTATTGTTGGTATTATTCGTGACTTGGAGGAGCGCAATGAGATCATCATCCTGAAGGGCGGAAAGGATGAGATAATTGCCTAGTATCCTGAAGTATTTCATGAAGCCGAAGGCGGAGGATTATGAACTGCCTAACGAGGAGCAGCTCATCAGCCAGCTGGAGGAAATGATACGCCTGAAGGAGAGCATCCCGGGGGACGGGACGGAAACGGTACACCATGAGGAGCCGGACGAACCCGTCCAACCGGTGCAGGCGGAAGAGCAAAGGGAGAAAAGGGCTGAACCGACCCGTAGCTTTGAGCAGGAGATGTCCTTGGCGCAGGCCGAGGCCGACCGCCTGATCCAGAATGCCAAAGCGCAGGCCGAGCATATCATAGAACAAGCCAAGCAGGCGGCGGAGACTGAGGTTTCACGGATCTATCAACGTGCAAGCGAGGATGGATACAATCAAGGGTATGCCGAAGGGCATCAGAAAGGGCAGCAGGAGGCTTCGGCTGCAATGCGCAAAGCCGCACAGGATGCGGTGGACGCGGTGCAGCGCTTCCTTTCGCAGGCCAACCAGACCCGCGATGCGGAGATCGACAAGCTCAGCGCCGAGGTGCTGGATGTGGCGGTCGCGGTTGCGGAAAAGGTCATCCACGTCAGCCTGAAAAGCAGTGAGGAGATCATCAAACGCATGATCATCACGGCAACGGAAAAACTCAAGCGTCGCCAGTGGGTGCAGATTTATGTAGCCGACTGCGACGTGAAGGGTGTGGCGCAGAGCGACCCCTCGCTGGCCGCGGCGCTATCCAGCCTGTCCGACCATATTAAGATCGTACCGATGAAGGATGCCGAGCCAGGCACCTGCATTGTCGAAATGCCGGATGAGATCATTGACGCGAGCGCGTCGACCCAGCTTGAGAATATCCGGTCAGTCATCCACGAGAATTATTCCTAAGGCCCATCTGGGGAGAACAGCATGTTTGAGCAAGTCATTCAACAGATCAAGGATACGGATACGCTGAGCCGCACCGGCAAGATTGAGAATATCGTCGGTATGTCGATAGAAGCATCGGGCGGCCGGGGCGCTATTGGGGATATCTGCCGCATTTATTCCGCAGAGTCCAACAGCCAGATCTTAGCCGAGGTGGTTGGCTTCAAAAGCGACCGGATGCTGCTCATGCCGTATCAGAATATGAATGGTCTGGCGCCCGGCAGTTTTGTCCGCAATACCGGACGACGGCTGCGGTTGCAGGTAGGCGACTTCCTGCGCGGGCGCATCATCAACGCGATGGGTAAGCCGATAGACGGGCTAGCCCCTTTTCCGGAAGGGGATAGCTACTTTGTCGACAGCCCCTATATCAACCCGCTTAGCCGTCCGCCGATCCGTGAGCGCGTCGACTTTGGCGTGCGGGCGATCGACTCGACGCTGACCATTGGTAAGGGACAGCGTATCGGCATTTTCGCCGGTTCCGGTGTTGGTAAATCCACGCTGATGGGCATGATTGCGAAAAACGTAAAAACAGACATTAACGTCATTGCGCTTGTAGGCGAGCGTGGACGTGAGGTTTTGGAATTTGTCCAGAAGGATTTAGGCGAGGAGGGCATGCGGCGGTCAATCTTGGTCGTAGCAACATCCGACCAGCCCGCCATGCTGCGCATGAAGTGCCCTTCGGTGGCGACTGCCATTGCAGAGTATTTCCGCGATCAGGGTAAGGACGTGCTGCTGATGATGGATTCACTGACACGTTTTGCCATGGCGCAGCGCGAGATCGGTCTTGCGGTCGGTGAGCCTCCGGTAGCGCGCGGCTATACGCCTTCCATTTACGCTGAGTTGCCGAAACTGCTTGAGCGCAGCGGCAATTTTGAGCACGGCTCAATCACTGGTGTATATACCGTACTGGTTGAGGGCGACGATACCAACGAACCAATTGCGGATACCGTGCGTGGTATTCTGGACGGACATATCGTGTTATCGCGTAAGCTGGCCAACGCAAACCACTTCCCGGCGATCGACGTTTCAGCGAGTATTTCCCGTCTGATGGTTGAGATCGTGTCGCCCAAGCATCGGGCGCTGGCCGGAAAGCTGCGTGATATCCTGAGTGTCTACGAAAAGAATGAAGACCTGTTGGCGATCGGTGCATATAAATCAGGCACCAATCCCCGTTTGGATTATGCGGTCTCTAAAATCGACCAGATCAATGGCTTCCTGATGCAGGGCATCGATGAGGCGTTCAGCTACGAAGAAAGTCTCAAGGAACTGGAAGCTATCTTACAATAACGCAAAGAAGTATAAATCAAGGCAAAGGGGATGGTTCCGATGAAGAAATTCCGTTTTTCCATGGAAACTGTGCTGCATTATCGGGAACAGCTTCTGGACTCCTTGCGCATCGAGCACGCTGCGGCGATTGCCCGTGTGCGTGAGCAGGAAGCGGTTGTGCAGACATTGCAGCAACAGTTTGACGAGGTCAACGCAGAGTACCGGGACCGGAAACAGCAGGGTATGACGATTGCAGATGCCGTCGGTTATGACCTGATGCTCCGGGTGCAGGAGAAGGAAATCGAAAAAGCGAATGACGAGCTCCGTGCGCGTAAGCGCGCAGAAGAGAGCAAGCGCAAGGAAGTTATCCATGCCAAGACCGATAAGGCGACCATTGAGAAGCTGAAAGAGAAAAAGTATCAGCTATATCAGAAGGCCGTTCAGAAGAGCGAAGAACAGTTTATTGATGAATTTGTATCCAACGCCCGTGTGATGGCAGGCGCGGCGATCCACTAAGAGAAACCGCGGGCGTTTGTGCTTTTGCACGCCGCGCCTGCCCATTCTAATAGGGAAAGGAGGTGGAAACGTGAACATGGAGCAGATCAACATGATGGCGCAGATGGTGATGCAGCAGGGTCAGGTATCCGGGGCGTCTTCCGGCAAGGATTCGGACAGTTCGTTTCAGGATATGATGAACCAGAAGCAGGACGTTGCTTCGTCTACGCAGCAGGAGCCTTCCAAGCAGCAGCCGACAAACTCTGAAGCTACGCAGGAAGAACCGGTGCAGCAGCCCGGAGAGGCGGCTGATACCGGCGCAAGCGAGGTATCCGATGAGGTGCGTCAGTTACTGGCGGCGATGATTTTCCAGCAGTATGTACCGCAGGAGAATATCGAGGCGCAACCAGTGGTTGTCGAAACTGTGGCAGCCGTTCCGATGGCTGAGGCAGCAGTACCGCAGGCATCCGCGCAGGAACTGGTGGCAACGGTCCAGACGCCGGAAGCCGCTGTCCCGCAGACGGAAGTGGCCGGTGCTACCGTACAGACCGCACAGCAGGTTGTGCCGGGGCAGGAACAGTCGGCTGAGCCGACGGCCGCCCTCCAGCAGGATAACGTGCAGCCGCAGGTCGTACAGGAAGCACAGACGCAGCAGAATCCGCAGCAGCAATCCACCGGTGAAGAAAACACCGCGATGGATACCGCCGGTGCGAAAAAGACGGAAGAACCGTCCGTATCGGTGGCGCAGCAGGAACAGCCGCTGTTTGGCGAAGTGGAAACCGTTCCGGTCAAGGTCGGTGAAACAACGCCCAAGATCAACACCGAAGCGCCAGACATGGAGAAACAGCTGGCAGATACCATTGAGGCTAACCTGAAAACTGCAGGCGATAAGGTGGAAGTTCAGCTGGAGCCGGAGAACCTTGGCCGCATCACGATCGAGATGGTGCAGCATGAGGGCAAACTCGGTTTGGTGATCTATGCAGAAAGCACTAAGACGACTTCGCTGCTGGCGCAGCATGCGGGTAATCTGTGTGCATTACTGGAGGATCGCAGCGGTCAGATCGTACAGGTTCAGGTGCAGCAGCAGGAACAGCAGCCGCAGTACGACGGCCACAACCAGCAGGAACAGCAGCAGGAACAGCAACAGCAACAGCACCCGCAGCAAAGCAAGGCTGAGCAGGATAGCTTTTTGGGGCAGCTTCGCTTGGGCTTGACCCAGCTGGAATCACTTTGAGGAAAGGAGTGAAAGCGGATGAGCGATTTATTTATGCCGACGATTGCGAGGTCGTCCAACCAAAATACTTATACCAATAGCACTCAATCGTCCTCGAAAACGGCGGACGATAGTAATATCGGTTATCTGACTGATAGCAGCGCGGATAACCTGACGCTGACGATGCAAGATTTTCTGCAGCTGATGATCGCACAGTTCCAGAATCAGGATATTGACAATCCTGCTTCGACGAGCGATATGATGAACCAGTTGATGCAGATGTCCACCATTCAGGCCATGGCTACGATGACCGATGCTACCACTATGACCTATGCCGCCTCTCTGGTTGGCAAGACGGTGACCATCGGTGAGTATAGCAGCGGGCAGGGACTGAAAGAGATTGTTGGTGTGGTGACCGGTACAGGTACCTATGATGGCGAGCAAGTCATCTTTGTCAACGGCAAGAGTTATAAGCTCAGCTCGATCATGGCGGTTGGCGAACTGCCAGATGAAGAAGAGGGAGACACGGATGTGTCTGACCCGGATAACCCGGATCCTGATTATGGGGTTGACCCAGATAAACCGATGCCGGATCCTTTGGGTTCGGAGTGAATCTGGGAAAGAAAGATGGCGATAGAAAATGATTGACCGAATTAGTGGAAACAGTTCGATAGGCCAACCATTACAACAGACAGCGCAGACCTCTACAAGTACTTTCGGTGACTTACTGCGGCAGCGCATGGAGCAGCTTGGCGCAGGCCAGCATGCTACACCGTCGGTAGAGTTTTCCAAGCATGCACAGCAGCGCGCGGAGGAGCGTGGGATCGAAATGACCGACGACCTGATGACGCAGCTGGCAAATTCAGTGGAAAAAGCACAGGAAAAGGGTGCGAAAAACATCCTGGTCTTTGACGCAAGCCGTGCCTTTATCGTTAACGTGCCGCAAAACCGTGTGATCACCGCGATCTCACAAGAGGAAATGCAGGATAACGTGTTTACCAATATTGACGGTGCTGTTCTTTTAAAGTAAGAAGGCAGGTCCTTTTTAGGGTGCTTTGGAGTGCGGTCCGTTTGACCGGCTCTGACAGTACCGTGCGGATTAGAAGGAGCAAATTTAACTTATGACAGGTTCAATGTACGCTGCAATTGCGGGTTTGCAGACCCATATGCAGAAGATGAATGTTATTGGCAATAACATCGCAAATGCCAATACATATGGTTTTAAGCCGGGTGTTACATCGTTTAGTGAGTCCATGTACACCTCGATCAGAAATAGTACTGAGGGCGGCACGCAGTATGGCGGTACGAACGCTTCGCAGATTGGTTACGGTTCTCAGGTGGCTTCGATCGACCTGAACATGACCGGCGGTACTTACGCGCCGACTGGCATCAACTCGCATCTGTATCTTGATGGCAACGGCTACTTTATGGTTGGCCCGAAGCCGGATGAGACGATTGGTTATGTATCAGATCCCAATGACCTGACGCTTAAGCGTGTCGGCAATTTCTTCCTTGATTCGGACGGTTATTTGGTTGACAATAACGGTAACGGTTATTGCGTCTACGGCTTCATGCCGCAGGGCAATGAAAACGGTACAATTCGCATGGATGGCGATAATGTTGTTTGGGATACTTGCCTGCGTCCGATCCGGATTCCGGTGATGTCGCCGGCGAGCGACCCCCAAAATACTGACCTGAAAGAGGGCGGCGCACTTTATCCGCAGGTTTCAGATGATGGTACCAATGCGCTGGAGTATCCGGATGATGTTGCTGGTGTGGATGTAGATGTAGAAAAGCGTGTCGACCTGCAAAGCGTAAACCTGAGTGTTGATCAGAACGGTGTAATCACGGCGGTTACGCAGGGGAATATTGCGGTGACGGTAGGCATCATCCCGATTGGCAGCGTGGTAAACCCGAACGGCCTGACTAAGGAAAGCGATGGCTATTACAAGGCGGGTAACAATGCTGGTGAGGTCGTAGTTGGCACCTGTGGCGGTGTCATCACTGGTGGGTTAAATAATTTGGATGATGTAGATGATGCGGCATATCAGGGCATTACAGGTGCGGGCACGACAGAGATCCTGTCCGGCGGTCTGGAATCTTCCAAGACCGACATCGCGACCGAGTTTGCTGACCTCATCACCACGCAGCGTGGTTTTCAGGCCAACACCAAGATCATCACGGTCACCGATGAGATGCTGTCCGATCTGGTCAGCATGAAGCGCTGATAACGGCGTAGGTGAATCAATAGGCAGATAGAGAGCAGGCGGCCGGGGACGCCATGCGTCCCCGGTGGCTTGAACCAAAAGGGAATGGGAAAGGTGATATAACATGATTCGGTTAACAAAACTGAACAGGGAAGTTTTTCTGCTCAACCACATGCAGATTGAAACAATTGAAATGATTCCCGAAACTAAGATTATTATGATGAATCATGACTATTATATCGTAAGGGAAACACCGGAGGCGGTTGTCCGCCAAATCGAAAATTATACCGCCCGTGTGCGGGATATTTACCGTGAAATCACGATCTCCGACAAGCGCGGGGACTAAACATAGACGTAGCAAATTAACAGACAGGAAGCGAGAATAACATGAAAATAAATCTAACATTTATTATTGGCATTCTCTTTGGCCTGGGCATGATCATTTATGGTATTGTCATCGACGGTTCGCTGATTAACCTGAATTTCACGCAGCTCATTCGTTTTGTTGATGCATCCAGTGTCCTGATCGTTATCGGCGGTACGTTGGCGACCATGATCGCGGGTAATCCACCCCGGGCGCTGATCAAGTTCCCCAAGCATTTGGGTATTATTCTGAATCAGAAGCGGTTTGATCCCAAGGCGATCATTGACGAAGTGGTTGAACTGGCGCAGATCGCCCGCAAAAACGGCCTGCTGGCGCTGGAAGAGCGCGCAAACCAGATGGAAAATAATCCGTTTTTCCAGAAGAGCATCATGCTTATTGTAGATGGTAACGATGCCGATAAGGTGCGCGAGATGTTGCAGAGCGACATTGATCAATTGAGCACCCGCCATGACGACGTTGCTTCGATGTACGAAAAAGCCTCGTCTGCGGCGCCTGCATTCGGTATGATCGGTACGTTGATTGGCTTGATCAACATGCTCAGCGGTATGGATGTATCGAGTGGCAGTTCCTCAATCGGTAAGGATATGGGCGTTGCGCTGATTACTACGTTCTACGGCTGTATTCTGGCGCACTTGATCTTCAACCCGATTGCCAATAACCTGCGCACGCGAGACGAGGAAGAATGCCTGTGCTTGCAGATTATTGTAGATGGCGTGATGTCCATCCAGTCAGGTGAAAACCCCAAGTTTATCCGTGAAAAGTTGGAGGGCTATCTGGAACAGACGGCTACCAATGAAAAAGGCGGCAAGGGCGGTAAGCGTGGTAAGGCTGCGCAAAACGAGGAATGATGGAAAAGAGGTAGGACATGAAACGGGTAAAAAAAGGTGGCGGCGGCGCCAGCTGGATGGATACATACGGCGATATGGTTACGCTGCTCCTCTGCTTCTTCGTTCTGCTGTATAGTATGTCGACCATCAATGAAACCAAATGGGCGATGATTGTGCAGAGTTTCAAGCGTGATACGACATCAGAAACCATGGGAACACCTGGAAAGGGAACTGGTCTGGAGGATGACCAGAGCGATACAGAAGAAGCCACGCAGGAAGATGTTTCAGCGGCGTTGGATCAGATCGCCATGGCGCTCAATGATTACAGTGATAAGAATAATCTGGAGCAGCAGATGTCCATTACACAGGGCGCGGATTATGTTTTCATTACCTTTCAGGACGCAGTATTCTTTACGGGAGATAGTTGGGAACTCCTTGACGCAGGCAAGCAAATGCTTGATCAGGTAGCACAGGCGATCACACCGCAAAATGATCTGATTGATGAACTGCGTGTGATGGGCCACACCTCGCAGGGCGACCCCAACAAGGCGAACAATCCGACGGTTGACCGTTTCCTCGCGTCTAATCGCGCGGCGACGGTGACGGTATACCTACAGGAAAAGAACGTGATCGATCCGGATAAGCTGGTTAGCGTAGGTTATGGCCAGTGGCGTCCGATCGCCGGGTTCGATACCGATGAGGAACGGGCGAAAAACCGCCGGGTGGAAATTTTGATCACCGGATTGAATCCGGACAGTGCGGAGAATAGCGTGGAGAAATACTTCACGATCCGTGAGGGCGGAGCCGAGTAGAGTTCATTAAGTAGAAGGATTTGTTATAATGTCTGAAGTTTTATCACAAAGCCAAATCGATGCCCTGCTTGCCGCCGCACGGAACGGTGACATGGACATGGGGACGGCCGAGAAAGATAAATCCGAAGAAAAACGGTACCCCAAGTACGATTTCTATAGCCCGAAAAAATTTACGCGTGACCGTCTGAAGATGATCAGCAGCGTATTTGAGAGCTATGTTCGGATATTATCCTCCCGGCTGAACGCCATGTTGCATATGTCCTGTGAGTTAGAAGTAGATTCGGTGGAGGAACAGAGGTATTTCGAATTTTCCAATGCGTTGTCAGAACGGGACGTTCTTACATTGGCAGAGGATTCATTCGATGATGCAGTGGAGAAAGAGCCGATCTTGTTCCACGTGACAACCGGCATCATGCTGAGCATGATGGATCGGATGCTGGGCGGAGACGGCGACGTAGAGAGCGAAATTAATTCGGATTATCAGTATACGGATATTGAATTGCGGCTGTATAAGGATTTTATGACCAGTATGGTCGATAGCCTGTCCAATGCATGGAAGAATTATATTGATATCAATTTTAAATACCAGAGGGTTGAGGTAAACCCAACTTTGGTGCAGCTCATCGGGCTGGAAGAAGCGGTCGTGATCGTAGGCATCACAATCCGGACACCGGTAAGCCGGGGGAGGTTCAGTATCGTGCTCCCGGGGACGATGCTGAGCGACGTATTTGGTCTGATGAATCGGGAAACGGCCAGTGTCCGCCAGGCAAGCCAGCGCGATAGCGAAGAAATCATGGATTTCCTGCGCGTATCCGACTTGGAAATCACAGCGGAATTTCAACATACAACCTTGCGGCTGGAAGATATCTATCATCTGCATGTCGGTGATGTGATCTTTCTGGATCAGCCAAAAGACTCCAATATTTTCTTGAACATTGGAGGAAAGCGCTGGTTCGATGGCAAATTGGGTGTATTTCAGAAAAACAAGGCGGTTCGGATAGATAAAACATATGTGCTGTCCGAAATGGAAAATACGCAGGATGAAGGAGAGAGGCAGTAAGAATGGGATCGAGTATATTTAGCCCAATGGCAATGGATGCGATTGGAGAAATCTTTAATATCAGTCTGGGTTCCTCTGCAACCGCAGTTTCCAACATGCTTGCGCGGCGCGTGGACATCACCACGCCAACGGTCAGCGTTGTTTCTGCCAAGGATTTCACGCTGGGGGACCTGCAGCCGGCTATTGGTGTTAAGATTGATTATGTGGCTGGCTTGAGCGGCAGCAATATTATGCTGCTCAAGCGGAGCGATGTCCGTGCAATCGTAGATATCCTGATGGGAACCACGACCAAGGACGAGGATTTCGAGATTAATGAGCTCAACATGAGCGCGATCTGCGAAGTTATGAACCAGATGATGGGCGCGGCTTCGACCGCGATGTCGGATTTCCTCAGCCGTATGGTCAATATCTCGACGCCGCAGGCGTTTGAGATCGCAAGCTTACAGGAATTTGTCGATGAGTATTTCCCAGCCAACGGTACTTTGGTCGTTGTCCGGTTCAAGTTTGGCATTGAAGACGCAGTAGAAAGCGAATTTATGAGTGCGCTGAGTACCGATCTGGCACGCGACCTGTTGCAAGGCTTCGGCATCGGCGGTGCAGATGTAGGCCTTGGGGATGACCAGCAGGAGGCAGCTCCGGCACCGGAGCCGGAATCGGCTAAGGATAGTGGCGCGGCCCTCAGCCAGGATGAGATCGAAAAGCTGATGGCGCAGAACTTTGCGTCTGAACAGGCTGCGGCACCCCAGCCGGTGATGACACCGGAGCCGGCCAAGGATAGCGGGGCGGCCCTTAGTCAGGAAGAGATCGAAAAACTGATGGCGCAAAACATGGCGGCTGAACAGCCGGCTTCGCCGCCGGTGCAGCAGCCTGCACCGCAGCCGGCAGCTACACAACCGGTACCAGCCGCGCAACCCGCCGTACCGCAACAGGCACCGCAGATGCAGCAGGGTATGCCGCCGATGCAAGGCATGCCGCCTATGACGCAAGACATGCAGCAGGCTTATGCCGGTATGCCGTATCCGCCGTATGGTATGCAGATGCCGTACCCGCCGATGTACTATATGCCGCCGCAGCAAGCACCGGCACCTGCGCCTGCGGAACCCAAGACAATTAAAACCAGCAAGCCGTCGATGCCCAAGTTTGAGGAAAGGGCAGCAAGCCTGAACGAAGAACAGGAGGGCAACCTCGACCTGTTGATGTCGGTGCCGGTGGATGTGGCAGTCGAGATCGGCCGTACCCGCCGTCGCGTAAAGGATATCCTCAACTACACCAAGGGCTCGCTTGTCGTGCTTGACCGTCTGGCAGGAGACCGGGCGGATCTGTATGTAAATGGCAAGTGCATTGCCAAGGGTGATATCGTTGTCGTGGATGACAACTTCGGCCTGCGTATTGCGGAGATCGTAGAACCGCTTGCGTTGGAAGACCTTTAATCCAGTAAACAATATAATTTGATAATATTTTGAAATTGAAAAGGATGGTAAAACAATGGCTAAGATTTTATTGGTAGATGATGCGGCGTTTATGCGAATGATGGTCAAGAATACGCTGAACGAAAACGGCTACACCGATACTTACGAAGCGAGCGACGGTGCGGAAGCCGTGAACAAGTATGCGGAGTTGCAGCCGGACTTGGTCATCATGGACATCACCATGCCGAATATGGATGGTCTGGAAGCACTCAAGGCGATCCGCAAGGCAGACCCGAATGCGTCGGTTGTTATGTGTTCTGCTATGGGTCAGGAAGCCATGGTTATTGAAGCGATCAAGTCGGGCGCAAAGGACTTTATCGTCAAGCCCTTCAAGCCGGACCGTATCATCAAGACCGTCAGCTCGATTGTCGGCGCACCGTAAGCGATGGGAGATGTGCTTCCACTGCTCGGCATGCTGCTGAGTGTCGTTGTTATCCTCTATTTGGCATACTGGGTTACGCGGCGCGTGGCTATGGGAAGCGGGGCAGGGGTCGGCGCGGCAGGCAACAACATCCGGGTCTATGACCGGCTGGTACTGGGGCAGAATAAATCGCTGGTGATCGTGCGTGTTGGCGTGCGATGGCTTGTGCTTGGCGTGGCAGACGGGCAGATTACGCTCGTTACCGAGCTTTCTGAAGAGGAGTCGCGGATCTGGCGGCAGCCCAGACAGGTCGGCGAGAAGGCTGCGCCTCCCCGCTTTGCAGATATTCTTTCGGATGCCCTGCGTGGCAAAAAGCATGACAAGCAGCAGGGAGGGGACGAGTAATGGCGGAAGGCCTGATCAATGTAAATGGCGACAGCGTGCAAACGCTGGAGATATTGTTCCTGACCACAGTCATTACGCTGCTGCCTTCTATGCTTGTGATGATGACGTCCTTTTCGCGTATCATCATCTCGCTTTCCTTTTTGCGTACTGCGCTGGGCACGCAGCAGAATCCACCCAATATGGTGCTGATTGGCATTGCGCTTTTTTTGACGTTGTTCATTATGAATCCAGTGCTGACGCAGATTCAGCAGGAAGCATATGAGCCGTATACCCGGCAGGAGATCACGCAGGAAGAAGCGTTGGATCGGGCGCAGGTGCCGCTCAAGAATTTCATGCTGCGCAATACTGAGTCTTCTGCATTGACGCTGTTTTGTGACCTTGCGGGCGTAGACGAACCGGCCACTGATGAGGCGGCCATGGAGCTGCCGCTGCGTGTGGTGATTCCGTCTTATATGACAAGCGAACTCAAAGCGGCGTTTCAGATTGGTTTCTTCCTGTATATCCCTTTCATGCTGATCGATATCGTGGTTTCGTCCACTCTGATGAGTATGGGCATGATCATGCTGCCGCCGGCAATGATTTCCATGCCGTTTAAGCTTTTACTGTTTATTACGGTGGATGGCTGGCAGCTTCTGTTTTCAACGCTGGCCCAGGGATTCCGGTAGCAGATAGGGAGGTTGAGCCTTGGATCAAAATCAGATTATTGATATCCTGCGGGAAGGGATCTGGGTCGCACTTAAGATCAGCGGGCCGATGCTGGTGCTTAGTATGGCGGTTGGCGTGCTGGTGGCGATTTTCCAGGCAGCGACGCAGATCCATGAGCAGACGCTGGCGTTCATCCCGAAACTGCTGCTCATTGTGGCCTTTTTCCTGCTGGCCGGCAGTTGGATGCTGTCGAGTATGCAGGATTTTACACGAATGATATTTACCCAGATGATAAGTTGACGAGGAGGGGACAGCGAGCAGGATGATCGATGAAGCAGAGCTGACGCTGTTCCTGTATATCCTGATGCGTATGACGGGATTTGTGGTGTTTAACCCGCTGTTAGGCGGGCGTACCGATATCCCGGCTTTGATCAAAGCGGGCATGACCATGGTGCTGGCGGTGGCGGTTTTTTCTTTGACCGACCCTGTGCAGCCTGCGGTGCCGACCACGGTGATAGAGTTTGCGGTTCGCGCATTGCTTGAACTGGCGTTGGGTTATCTTGTCGCAGTACTGGTTCACTTCTTTTTTTATGTGGTTTTGCAGGCGGGCCAGATGATTGACGCCCAGATGGGCATGAACATGTCGGAAACGTATGACCCAACTATGGGCACCAATACGTCGATGACGGGTACGATGCTCAATATCATGATGGTGCTCATTTTCTTCACGGCGGGTGGACATATCACGCTGTTGCGCATCCTGCTTGGTTCAGGGGAGATTATCCCGTTCGGGACAGTTTCGCTCGGTACAGCGGCTGCAACCTATGTGCTGGAGATGTTTGCATCCTGTGTTGTGCTGGCGCTTAAACTGTGTATGCCGATTTTGGCGGCGGAATTGCTTGGCCAACTGGGAATGGGTATTTTGATGAAGGTCATCCCGCAGATCAATGTATTTGCGATCAATTTTGAATTAAAGATTATTTTGGGCATGGCTATGGTGCTGCTGCTCCTGCCTTTGATGGGTGAGTTTGTACTGGGTATGGAAAAGCAGATGTTGGTTGCGATTGAGCAGTCGATGAAGGTGATAGCCGGAGCCTGATAAAAGGCGTTATAAAGGGGGGAATGTACCATGCCGGGTGGCGCAGGCGAAAAAACAGAAAAAGCCACACCAAAAAAACGGCGTGACGAACGAAAAAAAGGTAATGTCATGATGAGTCAGGACGCCGTGGCGGTGGCAACGCTGTTTGCCAGCTATGTTGCGCTGCGGTTTGGCCTTTCTCTTATGGTAGACGCCATGGCAAGCGTGGTGAAGTATTGCATCAGTCTGGTTGGCAGCGTGCCAACCGGCGGCGCGAGCGCCATCGGGACGGAGATGATGGCCCGTACGACGATGGCGTTGGCGCAGTCGGTTGCAATCCCGTTGCTGGCGACGGTGCTTGCAGCCGTCGTGGCGACCTTTGCACAGACGAGGCTGTTGGTCACATTTGAGGCCCTGCGGCCGAAATTCAGCCGGATGAACCCACTCGAGGGTATCAAACGCCTGTTTTCTTTGAAAAGCATCGTAGAAGCGCTTAAGGGCGTGCTCAAGATCTCGATCTTGCTGTTCCTGATTTACCGGTTTGTCACCGGATCGTTGCTGACGTTTTCCCGCTATATGGATTCTGATTTGGCTGTGGCGTTGGTATCAATGCGCGATTTGGCTTTTCAGCTGATCCTTGAGGTCGGCGTTGCTTTTCTGGTGCTTGCTTTTTTCGATTTCCTGTATCAACGTTGGAATTTTGAGCGTCAGCTCAGGATGTCCAAGGAAGAGGTTAAGGAAGAATACAAGCAGACAGAAGGCGACCCGAAAATCAAGGGTAAGATCAAGGAAGCGCAGCGCAAGATCGCGCAGTCCCGTATGATGCAGGCGGTGCCGGGCGCGGATGTTGTCATCCGTAACCCGACGCATTATGCCGTCGCATTGAGGTACAAGCCGGGCAAGGATGCCGCGCCGGTGGTTGTGGCAAAGGGACAGGACGCGTTGGCGCTCCGCATTGTTGCAGTTGCGGAGGAAAGCGGCGTGACCGTGATCGAAAACAGGCCGTTGGCTCGCGCGCTGTATGCCAGCGCGGAGGTGGGGCAGATGATCCCACCCGACCAGTATGGCCCGGTCGCGGAGGTTCTGGTTTATATTTACAAGCTCAATCACCGTAGCCTTCCGAAATAGATCTAAAACGGTGATAGAAATGGTGGAGTTATGAAACGACTTTTTGACAACGTGATATCGGTTTTTGTCGTGGTCATCGTGTTGTTCCTACTGATCCCACTGCCGCCGTTCCTGCTGGACGTATTCTTTATCATCAACATCTCTCTGGCGCTGATCATTTTGTTGATCACCATGAATATCCATGAGCCGCTGGAGTTTTCGATTTTCCCATCCCTGTTGTTGATTACAACGCTGTTCCGCTTGGGTTTGAATGTATCGTCCACCCGTCTGATCCTCTCTGAGGGCGGACAGGCAGGTCAGGTCATTCAGGTGTTCGGTGAATTTGTTATTCAGGGCAACGTGGTCATTGGTGTTATCATCTTCCTGATCATCGTTTTGATGCAGTTCATCGTTATCACCAAGGGCGCCGAGCGCGTGGCCGAGGTTGCTGCCCGCTTTACGCTCGATTCGATGCCCGGCAAACAAATGGCGATCGACGCCGACCTGTCCTCTGGTCTGATAGATGAGCAGGAGGCTAAGCAGCGCCGCTATAAGATTCAGCGTGAAGCGGATTTCTACGGCGCCATGGACGGTGCTACCAAGATCGTCAAGGGCGACGCGATTATGTCGATCATTATCACGTCGATCAACTTTATCGCAGGTTCAATCATTGGCATTGTGCAGTCGGGTATGGAGCTGAGTGAGGTGCTCAGCGTTTACTCGATTGCCACCATCGGTGACGGTCTGGTTTCCCAGCTACCGGCACTGATGATTTCAACGGCAACGGGCATGATTGTTACCCGTGCGGTATCCGAGGACAGCCTGAACAAGGATGTTATCAAGCAGTTCTTGGCGCAGCCGCAGTCGTTGATGATTGCCGCAGTGATTCTAGGTGTGTTTGCGATTCTGCCGGGCACCCCGCATATCCAGCTGATTTTGATTGCCGCGGCGCTGTTTTTCACCAGCCGTCGAGTTACAGCGAACATGCTGGCATTGCAGCGTGAAAAGGAAGCCCTGCCGGCCGCACAGGAGCAGGCCAAAAAGCAGGCCGAAGCGCAGCAGACCGAAATGGAATACTACAAGGATGTTAACAACATCTATTCTCTGATTAACGTAGAGCCAATCGAAATGGAATTTGGTTACAGCCTGATTCCGTTGGTGGACGAGTCCCGTGGCGGCAAGCTGATCAGCCGTATCGTTATTTTCCGTCGACAGTATGCGCAGGAGATGGGCTTTGTCGTGCCTTCGATTCGTTTGCGCGACGCGTCTATGCTGGGCACAAACCAGTATGTGATCAAGATCAAGGGCGAAGAGGTCGCGCGCGGCGAGATCCTGCTCGACTATTATTTGGCGCTTGAACCAGCCAATCCCGCTGGAGAGATCGAAGGTATTGAGACGATCGAACCGGCATACGGTATCCCGTCCCGTTGGATTCTGCCGGAGAACAAGGAAATGGCGGAAATCTATGGTTATACTGTCATCGACCCGCTTTCGGTTATGCTCACGCACCTGTCCGAAACGGTGAAAAAGCATACCTATGAATTGCTCAACCGTGCGGAGACCATCCAACTGGTCGAAAACCTCAAGCGCACTGCACCGCAGCTGGTAGAGGAAGCATTCCCCAATGTGGTGTCGTATGCCATGCTGGAGAAAATCCTGTGTAACCTGCTCAAAGAGGGCATTCCGATCAAGGATATGGGCACGATCGTCGAAACCACGGTGGATGCGCTGGCGATCACGCGTGACGTTGATCTGATTACGGAAAGCGTGCGTGCGCAGCTGAAGCGCACGATCACACACCGCTTCTGCGAGGACGGCCGCCTGAGCGTGATTACGCTGGACGCCGAGGTAGAGAAGAAGATCGTTGCAAGCCTGACCAAGAACGACCAAGGCGTGTATCTGGCGCTGGGGCCTGAACTGATGCAGCGTCTGTTGGGTCAGCTTAACGAACATCTGAAGAAATTTTCCGAGCTGTCGCAAAAGCCAATTTTGCTGACCAGCCATATCATCCGTATTTATCTCAGCCGGTTGCTGGATCAATTCTATCCGGAACTGATCGTACTTTCGTTTAACGAGGTGATCACAAGCGTACAGATCCAGGCGCTGGGCAATATCACACTGTCGTAAGGCTTATATGAGGGGGGAACGCCTTGGCATCGCAAAAAGAATGGGAGGAGATGCCCAATGAGGCGCTCCTCGAAGAATACAAACAGACAGGCGATCCGGAACTGAAAAAAGTGCTGGTGATGCGCTATGTCTATCTTGTAAAAAATATTGCGTTAAAATTACGCGGAGTTTATTTGAGTTTTGCGCAAGTTGATGATATGATAAATGAGGGCATCATCCTGCTTATGGGCGCGCTGGATAAATTTGACCTGAGCCAGAACGTCAAGTTTGAGACCTTTGTCTCCAAACGGCTGCGCGGCATGATCATTGATCTGGCACGCAGACAGGATTGGCTGCCGCGTTCGGTACGCAAGCGCATGCGCGAGATTGATACAGCGACCAACGAGTTATTTACCAAGTTGGGCCGCTCGCCAACCGATAAGGAAATCGCGGCCAGTTTGGGGCTGACGGAAACGCGTTATCAGGAAGAGCTGGCGAAAACGGCGCTGTGTAATGTGATGTCGCTCGATATGCTGCTGGATGAACGGGATTCCGACCTGCCGGCGAAGCATTTGCCGCAAACCGATGCCGATGCCCAGCCGGAGGAACATTTCCAGAAGAAAGAAATGTATGAGGTGCTGAAAACCAGCATCAGCGAGCTGCGTGAAAACGAGCAGTTGGTGTTGTCATTATATTATCAGAAAGCCTACCAGATGAAGGAGATCGCGCAGGTGCTCGGCGTGAGTGAGCCGCGGGTTTCGCAGATTCATTCCAATGCCATCCGCAAGCTGCGGATCTCCATGCAGAAATACATTTGTGGTACATAAGGCTGAGGGGAGTGCAATATGTTTAAAGGGTTTTATGATTTGAGTTCCGCTATGCTGACACAGACCAGAAATCTGGATGTGGTTGGCAACAACATGAGCAACACGGCGACTACCGGCTACAAGGCCGACCGGTATGCGGACACAACGTTTGACGAAGTGATGCGCAGCCGGATCGGCAACAAGGAAAAGCAGCCGCAGGAGCTTGGCACGACCACCAGCTATATCACGGCGCTCGATGAGGTTTATACCGACCATTCGCAGGGCGCGCTTCAGTCGACTGGCCTGCCGCTGGATTTCGGTCTGGAGGGCGATGGCTACTTTGCCATACAGGCCGAGGGCGGGCGTCTTTACACCCGAAACGGTTCGTTTATGTTGGACGATCAAGGCTACCTGTCCTTAGCTGGGCAGGGGCGTGTGCTGGGACGTAATGGTCAGGCGATTTATCTGGGTACGGATAAGATCACCGCATCGACGGATGGCACTATCTATACCGAAGACGGTCAGATGCTTGGCCAGCTTGGCCTTTTCACCTTTGCTGACCCGGCGCAGGATTTGCAGAAGGCGGATGAGGGCATGTTCACGGCGGCCGGGCAGCCGCAGCTGTCGGACAATACCGTGGTTCATCATGAAATGATCGAACGCGCCAACACGGATCTGGTGCAGCAGATGACTGAACTGATCACCTGCCAGCGGGCGTTGCAAAGCGCATCGCAGTTGAGCAAAATGTACGATCAGCTGATGAGCAAAACCGCGACCGAGATCGGCCGTGTATAAACCGGTGGAAAGGAGTACACCCCAGTGAACCAATCCTTTTATGCTGCCGCGGTAGCGGCATCACAGCAGCAGCAGCGAATGAATGTAACGGCGAACAATCTGGCAAACGTCAACACAGCGGGCTTTAAGGCGGAACAGGCCAACTTTTCCGACTTGCTGTACCGCAATTGGACTGGGCCGGATGACGTCCAGTTGCCGCGCGGTTCGGGCAGCCGCATGATCCAGACCACGACCGATTTTGCCCAAGGCGCTCTGATGCAAAAAAATGAAGGGCAGAATTACGCAATCAGCGGCGACGGATTTTTTGCCCTGCGCAATCCCGAGACTGGCGAGGTAAGCTACACCCGGTCGGGCAATTTCCACTGGGGCAGCGTGCAGCAGCAGGATGGCACGGTGTTTTACCTGTGCGATCCGGATGGCTACTATGTACTCAATCAGGCGGGGCAGCCGATTCCGCTGGGTGAGGACAGCGAAGCTGACTATCCGGTGGGTGTGTTTGATTTCGCCAATACCGACGGCATGTTGCATCTGGGCAGCAACCGCTTTGCACCGGTGGCAAAGAACGGCGCGGTGATGGAGGGTACCGGCACGGTGATTCACGGGATGCTGGAGGCTTCCAACGCGGATGTCGGTACGGAGTTTGCCAAGGTGATCGAGGCGCAGCGTTCGTATTCGTATGCGCTGAAGATGGTTCAGACACAGGACGAAATCGAATCGACCATCAATGGTCTGCGGAATGGATAAAGGAAGTGTAATCTTTGGATTTGCGAAAATATGAGGACATGAACTCCTTACAGATCGACGCACTGCGTGAAATTGGCAGTATCGGCACGGGCAACGCGGCTACCGCGCTGTCCAGCATGCTGGGCATGGAAGTGCGTATTCCGCTGCCTGAGGTGCAGATTCTGGAGTTTAATGCAGCGGTGGAAAAGCTGGGCGGCTTTGAAACGATTTCCGCAGGTATTATTTCTGATCTGCGCGGCGAGATCAACGGTCTGATGCTGGCGTTGTTCCAGCTTGATGCGATCAATCTGCTACTGGGCAAGATGATGGGCAAAAAGATCAACGATTACGATGAATTGACCGAGATCGAAAATTCGGCAATTATTGAAATTGGCAATATCCTGATTTCTTCGTTCATCAATGCGCTTTCCGGTTTGTCCGGCGTGCGGATCACGCCGTCTGTGCCGCAGATCTCCATTGATATGCAGGGTGCGATCATTACGGTGCCGATGGCGGCTTATGGTAGCCAGTCGGATTATATCATGCTGATCGGCGGCAGCTTCTTGGTGGAGCACAAGGAAGTGCCGTGCAGGCTATTGCTTGCGCCGGATATGCGATCCCTGAATTATCTGTTACACAGATTGGGGATATTGGAATGAACAAACTGACGATTGGCATTGCAGATATGAAAATGGCAAAAGGGGAAGGGGTACTGATTACCTATGCATTGGGCTCCTGCATCGGTGTTTGCCTGTATGATCCCTTCATCCGTTTGGGTGCTTTGGTTCATATCATGCTGCCGCTTAACATGGAGACGAACCGGACGTCGCCGCTGAAATATGCAGATACCGGCATCCGGCTGACTTTAAGCAAAATGGAGCAGATGGGCGCAAAGCGCGCACGCATTGTCGCAAAGATTGCGGGCGGTGCGAAAATGTTTGATGTAGCAGGGAACGGCAGCCTGGGCAACATCGGCCAGCGCAATATCGAAAGCGTGCATCATGTGCTGCAGCAGGAACGTATTCGCCTGCTGAAGGAGGACGTGGGCGGCTCTACCGCGCGTACATTGCTGTTCGACGTCGCCACTGGAGAAGGCTGCATTAAGATATATGGCAAAGCGGAACGCTTTTTGTGATAGCGAGTGAAGAAGGAGTGAATATCATGCAAGATAACGAACGCGGAAAGATCTTGCTCGAATCGGGTACCAATGAGATCGAGATCATGCAGTTTACCATCGACGATAACCTGTATGGCATCAATGTGGCAAAGGTCAGAGAAATTATGATGAGCGCGCCGGTAAAGTCGATGCCGCACGCGCACCCGGCTGTCGAGGGTATTTTCAAGCCGCGCGACACGGTGCTGACCGTGGTCGACCTGCCGTTCTATCTGACGGGTAAGAAGTCCGAGCCGGATCCGAAGCAGCTGTTTATCGTCACGAATTTTAACAAGATGTACATAGCCTTCCGTGTACACACGGTAGTCGGCATCAGCCGTATCTCGTGGACAGCTATCCAGAAGCCGGATAAGACGATTTCCGGCGGGGAAGAAGGTGTGGCAACCGGCATCGCGCAGTGCGACGACCAGCTTGTTACCGTGCTGGATTTTGAGAAGATCGTCGCGGAGATCGCGCCGGAGACTACCATCCAGATGCGGGAAATTGAAAAGATGGGCAACCGTATCAGCCACGACTGCCCTGTTCTGGTTGCTGAGGACTCCATCCTGCTTTCTCGTATGATTCAGGAAGCCTTGCAAAAAGCAGGCTTTACCAACCTGACGATGTTTGCGAACGGGCAGGAGCTGTGGGATTACCTCCATCCGCTGGCCAGCTATCCCGAAGTGCTGCCGCAGAAGGCGGCTATGGTCATCACGGATATCGAGATGCCAAGCATGGATGGGCATCGTTTGACCAAGCTGATCAAGTCCGATAAGGTACTTAAGAAAATTCCGGTTATTATCTTCTCTTCGTTGGTTACGGAGGAAATGCGCATCAAGGGTAAGCAGCTTGGTGCCGATGAACAGCTGTCCAAACCGGAGATTGGCCATCTGGTAGATGTGATGGATGGCCTGCTGGCACGTCAGGGAAACGGAGCGAACTAAACACGGGGGGGGGGCGGCAATCATGGAAAGAAGTAGATATATCGTAAGACAGGCAATCAAGGATGCGGATAACCATATCCTTGGTTACGAGATCAAATATTCCGGCAGTGAAGCCTATGGTGGAGAGAGCGGCAACGATGTTTCGGCAGCAGAAACAATCTATAATTTTCTGATGCAGAATTCGGAAAAGGCGCTCCGTGATTCCAGAACGTTTATGACGTTTACCAGCTCCCTGTTAGCGAAAAGAACGCCGCATTTGTTTAAAAATAAGGATCTGGTTATCCAGATCGATGACAGCGTTATCATCCATCCGTTTGCGATGCATCTGGTGCAGCAGTATGTCAAGGAAGGTTATGAGATCGCGGCCAATGATTTTCAGTTTATGCCGCGCTATCTGGCGCTGATGGAGTACTTATCCTATATCAAAATTGATTTGTCGCAGATGAGTGCCAGTGCAGCGGAGAACATTATGCGTGTGGCGCATAGCATGCATAAAAAGGTGATTGCAACCGGCGTAGATTCTCAGCAGCAGCGCGATGTCGCAATCAGCCTGGGCGTGCATGGCATGCAGGGGCAGTATATTGCCGGCCAGCTGGCGAACAAGGTGCATCAGAGTAGCTACTTGCGTAGCAATTTCTTCCGCCTTGTGGTTGCAGTAACGCGTGAGGAACCCGATATCCACGAGATCGAGCAGATTGTTTCGACGGATGTTACGCTGTCGTACAGCTTGCTCAAGATTGCAAACTCCGCGTACTTTGCGCGGCGGACGCAGACAACGTCCATCCAGCAGGCAATTGTTACGCTGGGTTTAAGCCAACTTAAGCGCTGGGTATACCTGCTCAGTGCGGGCGATACCGATGATTCGCATCTGCAGGATTCGGAAGAGTTCATCAAGATTTCTTTCATGCGTGCAAGCTTTGCAAGCGAGCTGCAGAAGTATGTTAAGCACCCAGTGTTGACTCGTTCCGAGGCATACCTGCTTGGCATGTTCTCCACGCTTGAATATCTGATCGATGCACCGATGGCGGAGATCATTGCGGATATCCCGATGGTGGACGAATTGAAGAATGCGTTGCTCAACCGTGAGGGGTCGGGCGGCATGCTGCTTGAACTTGTCATCAGCTATGAAAAGGCCGACTGGAAGAAGATCACGGAAAATGCGGAAGCGCTGGGTATTCCTTCGGCGCAGTTGTCGACGATCTACTTCAATTGCATGGAAGAAGTTAACCGGATTTGGGAACAGATGCTCAACCCGTCGCCAGTCGCATCAAAGGAAGAACTGGTAGACATGGCAATGCATAACGACCCACAGTAACGGCAAGAAAACAGGGCAAAAGACCGGCTACATGTAATGTAATGGCGGCGGCAAGGGACATAGCAAAGGCCTTGCCGCCCTATTTTAAAATGCAGAAAAGTCACGGACATGAAAGAGGAAAAGCAATATGTTAGCGTTACCTGGTGGAGAATTATTTGAAATCCTCACCCGGTCGTTAAACCGTGTCAATGATTTGTTGGTGGGGCATGGCGAACGGGTTGCTTATGGTGTGATGGCCTTATTGGATCAGGATGGGAGGTTTTCACAACAAGATATCTGCCAGATCATATGGACGGTTCTTTTTCATGATATCGGGAGTTTTCGCAGGACGGATACATGGAGCTTAGAGTTAATGGAAAATGACCCGCGAGATACGCATGCCTTGTATGGCTTTGTGTTCTTGAAAACTTTTTTCCCATTTTCCCATTATACACCGATTGTCCGATATCATCATGCAAGTGAAAGCGTGGTGGAGCAAGCGCCGTTTTGCGGCCAGATCAAACAGGCGGTTAAATATCTGCGATGTGTAGATGCGACGGACCTGCATCGCGTGAAGTTTCCTAAGTGTACCAAACAGGAAATCCTTGCGTTTTACCGACAGCAGCTTGAAATGTTTGGTTTGCATGCAATGCCTGATGCGGTATTACAGGCAGCGGTGCCTGACAATACGGAGGCATGCCACGAGTATGTGAAAGCACGGCTGATGCAGATGCCGTTGTCCGATTTAGAATGTCAGGCACTTTTGCGGACGTTGGTATGTGCAATGGACTTCCGAAGCCACTACACAGCGCTGCACTGCACCATTATGGTACATGCAAGTGATATGCTAGCGGAATATTGTGGCTTGGATCAACACGACCGGTATAATGTTCATATTGGCGCAATTTTGCACGATCTCGGAAAAATTGCGATTCCCGTGCTGATTTTAGAGGCGCCGGGCAAGCTGGATGGCCGTCTGTGGGAGATTATGAAATCCCATGTGATGCTCACTGAAGATATCTTAAAGGGGTATGTCAGTGATGAAATCTTACAGATCGCCGTGCGCCATCACGAGAGGCTGGACGGATCGGGATATCCACGCGGGTTGGGCGCAGATGACTTGACATTGCCACAGCGCATCGTCGCGGTGGGTGATATCGTCAGTGCGTTATCGGAGCAGCGGAGCTATAAGCCGTCGTTTCCGCTGGAGGAAGTAATGCAGATTCTTCGAGATATGGGGCAGGCCGGTAAATTATGTCCATATGTGCTTGGTGTATTAGAGAAAAACCAACAGAAAATTTATCAATCGATTTTGCAGGAAGGTTTGCATACGGCCGGCGCGTTTGAGCAGGTTTACGAGGAATACTACCGCCTGTTAGATTTGGGGCAGACGGGGAGTTAATGCTTTGGCAGAGCATATCGAAAGCACTGCTTTGGAATGAGATAGAGGCCACAAGGGAAAAGGGATGGTTGCGTATGGGAGCGGTCTGGGAGTTCTTTGAGGAACTGGGAGAACGGGTATATGTATCGGAGGTAGAGACTAACGCACTGGTCTATATGAATGCCAGCTTGCGACAGTCGCTGGGCTATCAATCGAATGAAGGGTATTGCGGTGAAAAGTGTTACCATGTATTGTATGGAAAGAAGGAACCCTGCCCTTTTTGTAACAATCAGGAATTGCGGACAGGAGAATACATCACGCGGGTTTATAAAAACCCCTTACTTGAGCGCAGTTCTTTGATCAAGGATTGCCTGATCGAATCGGATGGAACGCAGTACCGCGTTGAGATTGCGATGGATTGGGATGAAGCGGAAGAAAAGCAGACGACGGTTTTTACAGCACGCAGCGGGGAAATTCTCAACGGATGTTTGCAGCAGGTATTTGCTACAACCAGCCCAGAGGAGGCCCTGATGAGGATGTTGGCCTATATTGGGAATACCCTGTTGTGTGACCGCGTCTATATTTTCGAACTGCGCAATGCACAATGGATGGATAATACCTATGAATGGTGTGCCAAAGGCGTAGAACCGCAAAAACACATGCTTCAGAATGTGTCGACGGACAGTGTGGCATGCTTTCTACCAATGCTGGAAGAAGACCGTGTAGCTGTTGTGCGGTCCGCCGATGAAATCAGTTCCACCAGCCCTGCGGAATACGCTTTTATGAAATCTTTGCAGATATCTTCCTTTGCAGCCGGACCAATCCGGAGCGATGGAAAGATTATAGGCTATGTCGGGGTGGATGAGCCGAACAAAGATATGATGGGGTTGCTCCAGCCGTTGTTGGAGGTTATCGGTTATTTTGTCGCGTCACTGCTCAAGCGGCGCGCCATGATTGGCCGTTTGCGGGAAATGAGCTTTCACGATCAGCTTACAGGCGCATACAACCGCAACGCGCTGGTAGAATATTGTGAACAGACGCCAATGCATATGGTAGGCGTTATTTATTGCGATATTACAGGGCTTAAACGCGTCAATGATGTGTTGGGGCACATGGAAGGGGATCGGATGATCCAGCATTGCTACCAGCTGATCAGTGAGAATCTGGAAACCGATCTGATCTATCGCATCGGCGGCGATGAATTTGTCATTCTATATCCAAACTGCCCTCAGAAGGATTTTCGAAAACAGGTGCAGCTGTTGCAAAAGCTAGTCCGTCAAGATGATTATCACATTGCAATTGGCTCGGTGTGGTCAGATCGTCAGCCGCTGCACTTGAAGAAGCTGATCGAGCAGGCAGATAGCAATATGTACGAAAATAAACGTGACTTTTACGCGTGGCAGCGTATAACGAAGGAGGACGGGCGAAATCATATGTCTCAACCAGAGCATTTAGAAGCGGTAGAGGAAAAAAGCGAATTTCAGAAATTTTTGGAAAATACCTATTATGATATGGAATTCGTATTCCAATCTATGTCGCAGCAGAACTCTTCCAGTTACTTTTATTTTGGCGATATGCAAAAAGACATGTTTTACATCTCGGATAATATGCGGGATGACTTCGGGTTCCAGAGCAATGTCGTCAACGGATTGTTCCGGTTGTGGTCACAGCGGATCAGCACGCCGGAATTTCAGGATATCTTTTGGCAGGATATTTCCGCCATGTTGCGTGAAAAGCGCGAGTCGCACGACCTGCGCTATCAGGTGCGTGATGTCAACGGGAATAATAAGTGGGTTCACTGCTATGGCATTATGAAATGGACAGAGGACAGGACTAAGCCGCTGTTTTTCTCTGGCCGTATTTTACATCAGGATAATAATTTTGTTGTTGACCCGGTGACGAATTTTCCACATGAGTATGCGGCGTTCGGTCAACTGAACGATTTGCAACATAAAGGTGAGAAAACAGTGGTGGTTGGCTTCAGCCTCAACAGCATCACCGAGATTAACAGCACCAAGGGGCGGGCCTACGCGGACCGTCTGCTGAAAAATATTGCCGATAAGCTGACGGAAATGCTCTCGTGGAAGATGAGCTTCCATCGTCTGGAAGGTATGCGCTGTATGGCGGTTGTCAATGCCATGTGCATGGAACCGAAGGAAGATGTTGTGCAACAGATTCGGGAGATTGTTGAAGAAGGCTATGAAGCAATGGGCATTTCGGTTCGCAATGCCTGTTCCTTTGGCGTTTTGGAATATCCTTGTGAGGATATGACGCCGGAGGATGTGGTGGAAAACCTCATTGCACTGATTCGTATTGCGAAGCAGGACGCTGACCAACCGTTTATGGAGTATTCTGTGGATAACCTCAAGCGGATCAAAAAGATGTCCAACATGGCGCTGGCGCTGGGCGAAGATGTGATGCACAACATGGAGAATTTCCGTGTTGTGGTGCAGCCTGTTGTGGCGGCACAGACGGGCAAGGTCATTGGCGGGGAAGTGCTGCTGCGCTGGCAGTTTGAAGGAAAGGATATTTCGCCCGGACTGTTCATTCCGGTTTTGGAGAAAAACGGGATGATCCATATTGCAGGACGATGGGTTTTTGAGCAGGCAGTGCGCAACTGCTTGCAGATGCTGACCTACAATCCGGATTTTTATCTCACGTTTAATATCAGCCTGCATCAGCTATCCGATACTGAATTACTGGGCTTTATGCAGCAAACGTTGGAGAAATACCATCTGCCCGGTTCGCATCTGGTTGCAGAATTGACAGAAAGCTGTCTGGACGAGCAGCCGGAAAAGCTGGAACAGTTGGTTGCGCATTGTAGCAATCTGGGTATGCGGATCGCGTTGGATGATTTCGGTAGCGGCTATTCGTCGCTTCGGATGCTGCTGCAATATCCGTCCAGCATCATCAAGCTGGATCGCTCGCTGTTGCAGGAGATTACGGAGTCGGACGAGAAAATGCATTTTATCGGCAGTATTGTGTATGCATGCCATCAGTTTGGTAAAAAGGTATGCATGGAGGGTGTTGAGCGGGAGGATCAGAATACTATTATCCGCGACACCGGCTGCGATATGATCCAAGGGTTTTATTATTACCGTCCGATGGAATTGTCGGCATTGCACCGGCTGCTGAGCGGTGCGGAAGGGTAATTGATCAGGATGAGCGGCCCGGGTGTGATATGGGCTGGATATCTATTTTGGTATAAGGTCTATATAGGGGTGCCGTCATGGAAGTTTCCGACTTCCATGACGGCGCTTCTTTGTGTCATAAAGGAATTGCTGAATCCAGATGCGTGTGAAGCATGCTTTTTTGTTGGATTTGACAGCACGAAGCAAAACGTGTTTCCTTTACCGTCCTGTGCAGTTGTGGTACAATAAAAATAAAAGCATGTGAAACACTGCGGTAACATGCAGATAGGGAGGGGAGGAATAGCGTGCTACAATATAAAATGCCCGTGTTGGCGGTGCGTGATATGGAAGTCTCCAAGCAATTTTACCATGACTTGTTCGATCAGGAGGTTGTGCTCGATTTAGGGCGCAATGTAACGCTTTCGGGCGGCTTTTCCTTGCAGGCGGATTTTGATGAGTTGGTCGATATCCCGAAGTGTACGATCCTGCATCAATCAAACAATATGGAACTGTACTTCGAGACGGATGATTTTGATGCGTTTGTTGAAAAATTGCACGATTTCCTTGATATTGAGTTAGTACACCCGCTTAAGATGCATGAATGGCAGCAGCGTGTTGTGCGTCTGTACGATCCGGACTGGCATATTATCGAGGTGGGAGAGCCGATGGATAATGTGGTGCAACGCCTGCTTGGCGAGGGGTATGATGTGGAGGAGACAGCCCGCATAACACAGATGCCGAAAGCATTTGTTGAGTAATGCAAGAAAGGTTTGGAATAGATATGTTTTGTTTTCAGCCGGCGTTTGCTGACTGTGGCGACGCGCAAATTGCATATTATGATGCAGGACGAGGCAAGCCGCTTGTGCTGCTGCATGGCAACGGGGAGGATAGCTCGTACTGGAAAGCGCAGATTCCTGAGTTTACCCGTTTTTTCCGTGTGATTGCGGTGGACAGCCGCGGGCATGGCGCATCCGAAAGCGGTAAGCAGGGGCTGTCATTTGATTTGATGGCGCACGATCTGAAAACCGTGCTGGATACGCTCGGTATCCAAAAGGCACATATTCTCGGTTTTTCCGATGGGGGCAACTTGGCGATCAAGTTTGCGATGCTGTTCCCGGACTATGTGGACAAGCTCATTCTGAACGGTGCAAACGTTGAGATGTTCGCGGGCATGAAGCCACATTTCCAGCTGCCGGTTTACGCGGCATATGGTGCGCTGCGCGTGCTGGGTAAGGTTAGCCCGCGGGCGGCGCGCAGGCGCGATGTGTTCGGTCTGATGGTGCATCCGTATGGGGTGTCTATGAACGATCTGGCGCGGTTGACCATGCCGACACTGATCATCGTTGGTGAGCACGACATCGTGCGCACCAGCCAGACGCGTGAAATGGCCGCGCGTATCCCATACTGCCGCGTGGAAACCTTCCGCGACGGTGACCATTTCGTCGCGGCCAAGCAGCCGTCCCGTTTTAATCGGACGGTGGTGGAATTTTTGTTGGGGAGATAATCAATATGCAGTTTATCAAGGCGGGGCAGACCGCAGAAAGCAATATTTTCAATCGGCTCGATGAGCGTAAGCGCGCGTTGATCGCAGGTGGTGCGGACGTTATCAACCTGTCGATCGGCACGCCGGATTTCCAGCCGGATGCGCATGTGATGGAAGCAGTCAGCCGCGCGGCGCTTGAACCGGAACAGTACAAGTATTCGTTGACCGAAACACCAGCGCTGCTCGCGGCTGTGCAGGATTGGTATCAGCGCCGCTACGGGGTGACGCTCGCGGAAGATGAGATCATGGCGGTCTGTGGTTCGCAGGAGGGCATCGCGCACGTTGCATTCGCGTTTGCCGGCGCGGACGACCTGATCCTCGCGCCAGACCCGGGCTATCCCATTTTCTCGTTCGGCCCGATGATGACCGGTGCGACAATCGGCCTGTACCCGCTTAAAGCGGAAAACAACTGGCAGCTCGACTTTGCCGATATTCCGGACGATGTGGCCGATCGTGCCAAGGCGATCGTAGTGTCTTATCCGAACAATCCGACCACCGCAGTGGCTGACCGTGCGTTTTACGAAAAACTGGTCGCCTACGCGCGCAAGCATGACCTGATCGTCATTCATGATAACGCCTATTCCGACCTGCTGCTCAATGGGGAAGAGGGATTATCGTTCTTGTCCATTCCGGGCGCGAAGGAGGTTGGCATCGAGTTTAACTCACTGAGTAAAACATATAACTTAACTGGTATGCGTGTTTCGTTTGCGCTGGGCAACCGTGATGTGCTCGCGCGTTTCCGTGCGTTCCGTTCGCAGATCGACTACGGCATGTTCTATCCCATTCAGGCGGGCGCTGTTGCAGCGCTGACCGGGCCGCAGGATATCGTGCGGCGCAACCGGGAAGGCTACATGGCGCGGCGCGACGCACTGTGCGGCGGCCTACGCCGTATCGGCTGGGACGTGCCGGACGCGCAGGGTACGATGTTCGTGTGGGCCAAGATTCCGGCTCGATTTGCCTCTTCTGTCGACTTCGTGCTGGAACTGATGGAAAAGACCGGCGTCATTTGTGTGCCGGGCAGCTCGTTCGGCCAGCAGGGCGAGGGTTATGTGCGATTTGCGCTGGTCGTGCCGCCAGAACGGATGGAAGAAGCTGTGCGCCGCATAGACGAAAGCGGCATCCTACAAGGATAAGGAGAACGCACGATGAAAATTGAGCATGTTTCGCTATATACCAGGGATCTGGCGCGCGCCCGCGCGTTTTACGAGACCTATTTTGACGGCATTGCTGGTGCATTGTATCACAACCCGAAAACCGGCCTGCAAACCTACTTTTTGTCATTTGCGGACGGCGCGCGGCTTGAGCTGATGACCCGGCCGGAGTTGGCGGAGACAGCGGAGGGTATGCGCGTCGGTTGGGCGCATCTGGCGTTTTCTACCGGCTCGCGTGAGCAGGTAGATGGGCTGACTGCGCGTCTGCGGGCGGACGGGTATTCTGTTGTTAGCGGCCCTCGTGTGACAGGAGACGGCTATTACGAGAGCTGTGTGCTTGACCCGGATGGAAATACTGTTGAAATTACCGTATAAAAGGAGCAACAATGAAGCTGATCTCATGGAACGTTAACGGCTTGCGCGCTTGCGTGGGCAAGGGCTTTTTTGACTTTGTCGCGGCTGAAGAGCCGGATATGCTGTGCCTGCAGGAAACGAAGTTACAGCCGGAGCAGGCGCCTGAAATCGAGGGTTATCACGAATACTGGAACTCGGCCGAAAAGAAGGGCTACTCAGGTGTGGCGCTGTTTGCCAAAACAGAGCCGCAGGGGGTAACCTATGGCCTTGGTATTGACGAGCACGACCACGAGGGGCGCGTGATCACGGCGGACTTCGGGGATTTTTACCTTGTCACGGTTTATACACCTAACTCGCAGGATGAACTCAAGCGTCTGGACTACCGTATGCGATGGGACGATGATTTCCGCGCATATCTGCAAAAGCTGGACGCAGAAAAACCGGTTATCGTGTGCGGCGATATGAATGTCGCCCATCAGGAGATCGATTTGAAAAACCCCAAGACCAACCGCCGCAATGCGGGATTCACCGATGAGGAACGTGAGAAAATGACAGCGTTGCTGGACGCGGGCTTTACCGATACCTTCCGTCATTTTTATCCTGACCTCACGGGCGCGTATTCGTGGTGGAGTTATCGTTTCAAGGCGCGTGAGAAGAACGCGGGGTGGCGTATCGACTATTTCCTCGTGTCGGATCGGTTTGTCGACCGTGTTAAGGACGCGCGTATCTTGAGTGACGTGTTTGGCTCGGATCATTGCCCGGTTCTGATCGAGATTGCATAAGCAAAAGGCTGCAAGCCATTTCGGCTTGCAGCCTTTTGGTTTGTGGATGTCAGCCGCCGAGCAGGGTGCTCAGCGCGATAATGCCCGGGATAGTGATAGCGGAAAAAATAGTCGAAACTGCGACGACGCGCGTGGAGAACAGATAGTCCGTGTGGTAGGTCTGTCCGAATAGCGAACATATCAGTGCGACCGGCGCAGCCGCACACACAAGCATGGAGTTGCGCAATGTGTGCTCAAGCGGGAGAAGGAGAAAAATGGCCATCGTTAGCAGCGGCATGATAAGCAGGCGCAGCGAGGAAAGGAAATAAACCTGACTGTCACGGAAGCAGGAGCGCAGGTCACACTGGGCAAGGAATGCGCCGATCACCAGCATGGCGACAGGGGTGTTGAGCGAGGCCATGTAGGACACCGCGGAAGCGGCGACGGTCGGCAATTGGAACGGCGTCAGGAAAAAGAACAGGCCGATCACGATGGATACCGTACCGGGATTGATAAGTACATTGCGGATACGCTGCGCACGCGGTACGTCACGCGACAGCTGCGCTACTCCATAACTCCACAGCAGCAGGTTGTTGACTACAATAAACGACGAGCCGAGGAAGATACCGTAAGAGCCATACAACGCGTCGAGCAACGGCAGGCCCATAAAACCACAGTTCGTGAATACCAGACACATACGCCGATCAGCAAAATTGGCATGCGGGCCATTGGGGCGGAATAGAATTTGCCCAACTACAATGGAGAGCCCCATCGCGATGAACGCGCATAGGGCAGACATGACCAGCGCGTACCCAAGCTCCGGCTCAAATTTGCGCTGGAATGAATCGATAATGACGCATGACGCGACGATACGCGTCAGTATGAGCGACAGCTGCGCTGTACCCTGATTGTCCAGATATTTCAGCCGGAAACAGATGTAGCCCACCGCCATGAGCAGGAACATGACCAATAGTTGGGATACCAAAATCTGTATGTTTTCAAGCAAATCAAACGCCTCCGATGGATGATAAATTGCAAGTTATCTTTTATCTTAATGCAACACAAGGGGTGCTGTCAATGGGGCAGGCATGCTTTTCCGGTGCCGGGCATAGGATATTGCGAAAGGGTGGATGGCTGTGAAAAAAATGATCTGCGCTGCGGCGCTGGGTGGATTGCTGCTCGTGCAGGCGGCAGCACTGCCCGAAATGGGTGCATTGAACGCGAAATCGGCTGCATTATATGCGGCAAATGGGCAGGAGCTGTATTCAGTCAATGCGGATGAGCCGCTACAGCCTGCATCCGTGACCAAGATCATGACCATGCTGCTGACTATGGAAGCACTGGAGCGCGGTGAGGTGACGCTGGACACCATGATCACAGGCAGTGAATATGCCTGTTCGATGGGCGGCACGCAGGTCTGGCTGGAGCCGGGTGAGCAGCTGTCGCTGGATGAGATGCTCAAGGCAATCGCGGTCGGCTCAGCAAATGATTGCGCAGTTGCCGTGGCAGAGCATCTGGCGGGAACGGAAGCGGCGTTCGTTGAGCGGATGAATGCGCGCGCGTTGGAACTGGGTTGCACCAGCACGCAGTTTATCAACGCCAACGGGCTGGACGGTATGGGACAAAAGACCATGACCTCGGCGCACGATATTGCGCTTATCTCCTGCGAGCTGCTGCGGCATCCCAAGATCCTTGAATATACCGGCATCTGGATGGACAGCATCCGCGGTGGTAAGTTCTCGCTGGCAAATACAAATAAGATGCTCAAAAGCTATCCTGGACTGACCGGGCTCAAAACCGGCTACATCTCGGAGGCGGGGTATTGCATTTCGGCCAGCGCCGAGCGGGATGGCCTAAGCCTCGTCGCAGTCGTGATGGCGGCGCCGACCAAGGAGACTCGCATGGCGGATGCGTCAGCGTTACTCAATTATGGCTTTGCCAACTTTACTGTGTATGAGCCGCCTGCGGGGCTGCTCGAGCCGGTACCGGTTACGCTCGGTACAACGTCAACTGTGCAGCCGGTGGTGCAGGATACGGAGTCGATCGTGATTGAAAAGGCGCAGGCAGGTACGTTGGAAACGCAGCTTTCATTACCGGAAAGCTTGACGGCGCCTATCGAGGCGGGGCAGCAGATCGGCGAATTGACCGTGCTGAGTGGCGGCGAGACGCTGCTCACCCTGCCGGTGACTGCGGCGGAGTCTGTCGGCGCACTGGGGATTTCCGGTTTACTGCGCGCTTTTTTGGGCGGGCTGGCCAGTGGTGGGGCGGCCTGATATGGACAAAATGACGGAAAGTTTATAAATGATGCTTGAGGTTTCGGGCAAACTATGGTACACTAAGAACAACCTCAAAGGTTGGGAGGATATAAAACTATGGTAAAACTCATTATTGGCGGTACGGGTTCTGGTAAGACCAAGGAATTGATCGACCAGGTCAACACCGCGGTAAAAGAAGAAAAGGGAAGCGTGGTTTGCATTTCGCGCGGCAATAAGCTGACTTTCGATATTTCGCATGATGCGCGCCTGATCAATGCGACCGACTATCCGCTCAAGGATTACGCGAGCCTGCTCGGGTTCCTGTGCGGCATCCATGCCGGCAACTATGACATCACGCGTGTATTTATCGACGGCCTGTACAAGATTACCGGTATCAAGGACGTTGCGAAGGCAGAGGATTTCCTCAACATGCTTGATGCTTTCTCCGCGCAGCATAGCGTAAACTTTACGGTTTCCCTGAGCGAGGAGCCGTCTGCCGCAACCGAAGGCATGAAGCGTTTCCTGTAAGTTCGGTACTTAGCGGCCCGTTAACTGCTTTTCGTCCAGACCACTGGTTGGCGAAATGCGGTGCAGCAAGTCAAAACTTGCTGTAACTCAGGTATCCGAGCGCCCGGCTTTTGCCGGGCGCTTTTTGTTGTGTCTTGGCAAGTAGCAGGGAATATAAGAGGAAACCTTTCCCCACAAAAATAGTCGGAATAGACAAGATTATCCGGTGGGTTTGTGCGGAATGTATGGAGAATGACAGTCGCAGGAAAAATATTTAGAAATCTTCTATAAAAACTGTTTCACTTTTTCGTCAGGTTAGGTATAATAAAGACTGATATGTGGGATAAGCGGTCTGCCATTTCGGCGGGCTGTGCTCGAAATATCAAATTGGTTACCAATGGGGGAATGCGGTTGAGTCAAAACAGGCATCATTGGAGTACGCTGCGATACCTGATTTATTTCAGTCAGGTAGGGATGACGGTCGTCACCCCGCCGGTGCTCTGCTGTTTCGGCGCGGTTTGGCTGCGCAACCGGTTCGGCTGGGGCAACGGCGTGGTATTGGCTGGTATCCTGCTCGGGATAGCTGTCGCAGCCTGCGCACTGCGGGACTTCCTGCGGTTTACCGAGCGAAAAGCCAGAGAAAGCGAAGGAAAGGAGAAACTGCCTTGACGGGGATGCAAATTGTGCGCGAGGAAACCGCGCGCATGCTGCGCGGTTTCGCACCGCTGACGTTGATCGCGTTTGGCGCATTTGTGATAGCTGGCTGTGACCCGTTGCGTGCGGGTATTAGCTTGTTGCTGGGTGCGGGATATGCGCTCTTGCTGTTCCGCATGCTTGCTGTAAGTGCGGCGCGCGCGGCGTTGTTTCCGCCTGCTCAGGCGGTTCGACGGGTGCGGGCAGGCTATCTGTTCCGCTATGTGCTGACCGGGATCATGGTGTTCGCGGCGATCAAAGTGCCGTTTATCCATCCGCTGGCAGCGGTTTTGCCCCTCTTCTTTCCCAAGGTAATCTTACTCTGGTGCAATATAGTTCAGAGGAAAGGAGGTTAGACGGTGAATGTAGAAATCAATGGCCCGGAAATATTGGGATATCTTTTTGGCAACCCCAACCTGCCCATTACGGAAACCATGCGCAATGCGTGGATCGTAATGGCGTTCATCCTGTTCCTGTGCATTTTCCTGACCCGGCGCATGGAGAAAATCCCCAAAGGGAAACAGGCGCTGGCGGAAAAGGCTGTCATTATGATCGACAATCTGGTCGATAACACCATGGGACAGGGATGCCGGGCCTTTTCGCCCTATATCGCTACGCTGCTGATGAGTTCGTTGTTCGGTTCGTTGGCAACATTGTTCTGGATGCGTCCGGTTACGGCCGATCTGAACACTACGATGGGATGGGCGTTGATCACGTTTTTCCTGATCACGTTCAACAAGATCAAATACGGCGGCATCGGCGGTTATCTCAAGGGTTTTCTGGAGCCGGTATTCGTCATGGCGCCGCTTAATGTGCTCAGCGAGGTGGCGACCCCGGTTTCCATGTCGTTCCGTCACTTCGGCAACATGGCGGGCGGTTTGGTCATCTCTACGCTGATGATGGGTGCACTGGAAGTGCTGTCGAATGCAGTGCTGGGCTTTTTGCCCGTACCGCTGCTTCAAATCGGTATTCCCGGCGTATTGTCGCTGTATTTTGACTGCTTCACCGCCTGTATGCAGGCGTTCATCTTCAGCATGCTGACGATGGCCTATGTCGGCGACGCGCGCGGCAGCAGCTGAACACGGCGCAGTACAACAATTTAGTTCATTTTAACACAAACAATTTCAGGAGGAAAAAAGTATGGATCCCAAAGCATTTGTAGCAGGCATGTCCGCCCTCGGCGCTGGTATGGCAATGATCGCAGGTCTTGGCCCTGGTATCGGCGAAGGTTATACCGCTGGTCAGGCGTGTGCGGCTATCGGCCGTCAGCCCGAAGCGCAGGGCGATATCACCCGTACGATGATCCTTGGTATCGCAATGGCTGAGTCGACCGGTATTTACGCATTGGTCGTCGCACTAATCCTGCTGTTTGCTAACCCGTTCGTTGGCCAGTTCTGATTATAGGATCGGCTTTACAGCATGAACGGAGCACACTTCCGTTTGGGAAGGAGGTAAAACAGTGGGATTTGAGTCCTTTGTGTATATCAACGGATGGAACATCTTCGTGACGATGTGCAACACGCTCATCACCTTTTTGATCATCAAAAAGTTCCTGTTCGGGCCGGTGCGCAAAATGCTGGCCGCTCGGGAGGAAGAGGTGCAGACGATGTATGCCAACGCCGAACAGGCACAGTCCGAGGCTGAAAACCTGCGCGTTGAGTACACCACGCGCCTGTCCAAGGCCAAGGAGGAGGCTGCCGAGATCGTCGGTTCTGCTACCCGCCGTGCGACCGTGCGCAGTGAGGAAATCCTAAAGGAATCCTCGCAGCAGGCCGCTGCCATGATGAAGAAGGCAGAGAGCACGATCGAGCAGGAGCGCAAGAAGGCCATGAATGAGCTGAAGGACGAGGTTGCAAGCCTGTCTGTCATGATCGCCTCCAAGGTCGTCGAGCGTGACGTTAAGCAGGCCGATCACGACCGCTTCATCGAAGAGTTCATTGACAAGGTAGGGTGAGCGCGGGTGGCTGATATTGTAAGCGAGCGTTACGCGCTCAGCCTGTATGAGGTCGCGGCCGAGGGGGACAAGCAGAAGCAGTTCCTCGATGAGTTGACCGCGGTCTGTAAGGTGTTTGCACACGAGCCGGATTTTCTCAAAATGCTTTTGACGCCGTCGATCGCGGCGGAGGACAAGCATAAGGTGCTGCGCACCGCGTTTGAAGGTCGCATCGAAATCTATCTGCTCAATTTCCTGTTGCTGATTACGGATAAAAGGCGTATCGGCCTAATCCACGAAATGCGGCAGGCCTATAAGGAGCAGTATTATTTTGACAACGGCATCGTGGAGGTGCGCGCGATCACGGCAAAGCCGATGGGCGCAGCACTGACGGAAAAGCTGAAAGCAAAGATGAGCGCCGTTACCGGCAAACAGGTGGTGCTCGAAACGTCGGTGGATGAAAGCATCCTCGGCGGCATTGTCGTAAAGCTCGGCAACGAGCAGTTCGACACCAGCCTGCGCACGCGGCTCAATGAAATCGCGTCGCGGCTGACCAATACTATCGCGTAAGGAAGTAGGTGACTTTATGGAATTACGCCCCGAAGAGATTAGCAATATTATCAAAGAGCAGATCACGCACTATCAGAGCCAGATCAAGCTGACCGACGTTGGTACGGTCGTCACCGTTGGCGACGGTATCGCGCACGTTCACGGTCTGGAAAACTGCATGTCCGGCGAGCTGCTCGAATTTCCGGGCGGCGTATACGGCATGGCGCAGAACCTTGAAGAGGATCTGGTTGGCGCCGTAATCCTGGGTTCAGATCAGGATATTCGTGAAGGCGACACGGTAAAACGCACAAACCGCATCGTCGAGGTGCCGGTGGGCGAGGCTATGCTCGGCCGCGTGGTGGACGCGCTGGGCAAGCCGATCGACGGCAAGGGCCCGATCCATACCACTGAGGCGCGTCCGATCGAAAGCCCGGCGCCGGGCATCATCGAACGTTCGCCGGTTAACGTCCCGTTGCAGACCGGCATCAAGGCGATCGACTCCATGATTCCGATCGGCCGCGGCCAGCGTGAGTTGATCATCGGCGACCGCCAGACCGGCAAGACCGCCATCTGTCTGGACACGATTATCAACCAGAAGGGCACGGGCGTTATCTGTATCTATGTGGCCATCGGCCAGAAGCGCTCGACGGTTGCGCAGGTAGCCGAGACGTTGTCCAAAAACGGTGCAATGGATTACACCTGCATTGTCGCTGCGACCGCATCCGAGTCTGCGCCGCTGCAATATATCGCGCCGTATGCGGGCTGCTCGATCGGCGAGTATTTCATGCACAAGGGTAAGGACGTTCTGGTTATCTATGATGACCTGTCCAAGCACGCGGTTGCTTACCGCGCCCTTTCCTTGCTGCTCCACCGTCCGCCAGGACGTGAGGCATATCCGGGCGACGTATTCTATCTGCATTCCCGTCTGCTCGAGCGCGCCGCAAACATTCAGGACGGCGGTTCGCTGACCGCACTGCCGATCATCGAGACGCAGGCGGGCGACGTTTCGGCTTATATCCCGACCAACGTCATTTCGATTACGGACGGCCAGATCTTCCTCGAGACCGAGCTGTTTAACTCGGGTATCCGACCGGCGGTTAACCCGGGTATTTCGGTATCCCGTGTCGGTGGTAATGCGCAGATCAAGGCGATGAAGAAGGTCGCCGGTACCTTGAAGCTGGCATATTCGCAGTACCGCGAATTGCAGGCATTCTCGCAGTTCGGCTCTGACCTTGACGCGGATACTAAGAAGCGTCTGGCGCAGGGCGAGCGCATCGTCGAAGTTCTCAAGCAGCCGCAGAACAGCCCGATCCCGGTCGAGAAGCAGGTTATCATCATTTTCGCTGTTATTTCGGGCCAGCTGCTCGATATCCCGGCGGATAAGATCGGCGAGTTTGAGAAGGAGCTGTTCGCGTTTATCGACGGTGTTTACGGCGATATCCCGGAGACGATCCGCGCCACCAAGCAAATGGACGACGACATCAAGGAAAAGCTGACAAAGGCGATCGAGGAATTCAAGGCAAAGTTCCTTTCCGAGCATTAACGCGGGGAGGGGGACTGAACTATGGCTTCCGGAAACATGAAGGACATTAAGCGCCGCATTAAGTCGGTGCAGTCCACCATGCAGATCACCAAGGCAATGGAACTGGTGGCCTCGTCCAAAATGCGCCGCGCCAAGGAGCGCGCGCTGGCCGCGCGGCCCTATTTCAACACGATGTATGAAACCATCACCCGTCTGGCCGCCGAGACGCGCGACAGCGACTCGGTATATACCCGCCGACGCGAGGTGAAGAACAGCCTGTTCATCGTCATCGCGGGCGACCGCGGGCTGGCCGGCGGTTACAACGCCAACCTGTTCAAGCTGGCAGCGGAGAAGATGGCAGGCAAGCAGGCGCAGGTCGTCACGATCGGCAAAAAAGCGCAGGAGTATTATGCCAAGCGCGACTGGCCGGTCACGGCGGATTATCCGGGCATTGCCGAAACCATGAAGATCAGCGACACGCATAGCATCGTCAGCCGGATGCTCGGCTTGTTCCGTGAGGGAAAGGTGGACGAGGTGTTCCTTTGCTACACCCAGTTCGTTTCGCCCTTGCAGCAGGAGCCGAAGTGCATCCAGCTGCTGCCTGCGAGCTTTGAGCGCGACGCAAAGCCGGAAAAATCGGCTGGCGCGCGTGTGCTGACCGAATACGATCCCTCGCCCGAGGCCGTGTTCGACGCCATCATCCCGGAATATCTGTACGGCGTGCTGTACGGTGCAGTGGTCGAAAGCTACTGTTCCGAGCAGTCCGCGCGCCGTATGGCGATGGAAGCGGCGTCCGATAACGCCAGCGAGATGATCGAAAATCTGAATCTGTCCTATAACCGTGCGCGTCAGGCCGCCATCACGCAGGAGATCACCGAGATCGTCGCGGGCTCCGGCGAGGTCGGCGCATAGGACGATACGAATTAGGAGTTTTGCCAATGAGTGAGCAGAATATTGGCATCGTTGTCCAGATCATTGGACCGGTGCTGGACATTAAATTTGCTGCCGACGCACTGCCCAAACTGCTGAATGCGATCACGATCGAGAAAGACGGCCGCGTCGTCACCGTCGAGGTCGCGCAGCACATCGGTCAGGACACCGTGCGCTGCATCGCCATGGAATCCACCGACGGCCTTGTGCGTGGTATGAAGGCAGTCGATACCGGCGGCCCGATCACGGTGCCGGTCGGCAATAATACCCTCGGCCGTATCTTTAACCTGCTCGGCCAGCCGGTGGATAACCAGCCGGCGGTAGAGAGCGAGGAGCGTTGGCCGATCCACCGTCCTGCGCCTTCGTATGAGGAGCAGGAATCCACGACTGAGATCCTCGAGACCGGCATCAAGGTCGTCGACCTGATCGCGCCGTATGCCAAGGGCGGCAAGATCGGCCTGTTCGGCGGTGCGGGCGTCGGCAAGACGGTTATCATCATGGAGCTGATCAACAACATCGCCAAGCAGCACGGTGGTATTTCGGTATTCACCGGCGTTGGCGAACGTACCCGTGAGGGCAACGACCTGTATAACGAAATGCAGGAGTCCGGCGTTATCAATAAGACCGCGCTGGTCTACGGCCAGATGAATGAGCCGCCTGGAGCGCGTATGCGCGTGGCGCTCAGTGGCCTTACCATGGCGGAATACTTCCGCGATGTCGAGGGTCAGGACGTGCTGTTGTTTATCGACAACATCTTCCGCTTCACGCAGGCCGGTTCTGAGGTATCCGCGCTGCTCGGCCGTATGCCGTCCGCGGTAGGTTACCAGCCGACGCTGGCCACCGAGATGGGCGCTTTGCAGGAGCGCATTACCTCGACCAAGAAGGGTTCGATCACGTCCGTACAGGCGGTTTACGTACCGGCGGACGACCTGACCGACCCCGCCCCGGCGACCACGTTCTCGCATTTGGACGCAAAGGTCGTTCTGTCGCGTGATATTGCCTCGATGGGTATTTATCCTGCAGTCGACCCGCTCGACTCGTCCTCGCGTATCCTTACCGCGGACATCGTCGGCATCGACCACTACGAGGTCGCGCGCGCGGTGCAGTCCATTCTGCAGAAGTACAAGGATTTGCAGGATATCATTGCCATCCTCGGTATGGACGAGCTTTCCGACGAGGATAAGCTGACCGTCGCCCGCGCCCGTAAGATCCAGAACTTCCTGTCGCAGCCGTTCCACGTTGCGGAGCAGTTCACGGGCTATCAGGGCAAGTATGTGCCGATCGCTGAGACCATCCGCGGCTTCCGCGAGATTCTCGACGGTAAGCACGACGATCTGCCCGAGTCGGCGTTCCTGTTTGCCGGCACCATCGACGAGGTCGTGGAGAAGGCGAAGAAGGGGGCATAATATGGCTACCTTCCATCTCAAGGTGCTGACGGTCGACCGCTGCTTCTTTGATGACGAGGTCGACCAGATCGTCATCCGCACCACGCAGGGCGATGTCGGTATCCTGCCGAATCATGTGCCGTATACCGCGGCGCTTGGCATCGGTGGGCTGAACATCATCCAAAATGGGCAGTCCCGTGTGGCCGCGATCGCCGGTGGTTTTGTCGACGTGTCGCGTGAGCAGACAGTCGTGCTCGCCCGCACCTGCGAATGGGCAGACGAGATCGACATTAACCGTGCCCGCGAGGCCGCCGAGCGCGCCCGTGCCATCCTTCAGCAGAAGGAGAGCGAGCACGAGCACGACGTGGCGCAGGTTAAGCTGAAAAAGGCCATCAACCGCATGCGCATTGCGGGGGATAAATAAGCAAAAGCCGTCCGTTGTTGAAACGGACGGCTTTTTTTGCTATACTGGGGAGCGGAACGAAAAATGAAGGTGAAATTATGGAAGAAAAAAACGGCCAGATGTCGGAATCGCTCTTGCTGGGTGGCCTGCTCGCGCTGGCGGGCGGCTTTTTTGACGCGTATACATATCTCTGTCGTGGCGGGGTGTTCGCCAATGCGCAAACCGGCAATATCGTACTGTTTGGCTTGAAGTTGGCCGAGCGGGAGTGGTTGCGCGCGCTGACCTATCTGCTGCCCATTCTGGCGTTTGCGCTGGGCGTGGTTGCAGCCGAGCTGGTCAAGCGGCGCGGCAAGCGGGAGCACCGTCCGGACGGTACACTGCACTGGCGGCAAACCATCGTTTTGGCAGAAGTTTGCATCTTGGCGGCAGTATCGTTTGCACCGCAGGAATACAACACGGCGGTCAACATTGCCATTTCATTTGTCTGCGCGATGCAGGTGGAGACCTTCCGCAAGGTGCGAGGCAGCGCGTTTGCAACCACCATGTGCACAGGCAACCTGCGCTCCGGTACGGAGCAGCTGGTGCTTTGGCGGCAGACAGGCGACCGTAAGGCTGCGCGCAAGGCGCGGCATTATTATGCTATTATCCTGTGGTTTATCGCGGGGGCAGCACTTGGCGCGCTATGCACCGACGCGTGGGGGGAGCGGGCATTGTTGCTGACCTGCGTGCCGTTGCTGGCGGTGTTTGGCCTGATGTTCCGCGAGCAGGAGGCTCACGCGCTCCGCTGATAAAAAAGTGCGCCTATTGGGCGCACTTTTTTTGTCGATTTTGGCCGACAACGCGACAGCCGCTTTGTTGACATTTGCTAACTGCCATTTTATAATAAAAGTGCATGTAGCCAATTGGCAATGCATGGGGGCAAAATATGAAAACACTTAATAATTTAAAGCCGGGGCAGAGCGGTATCGTCGAGTCGATTACGGCTGACGGCGCACTCAAACGGCATTTTCTGGATATGGGTATCACCAAGGGCGTGATCGTGACGATGGAGCGTATTGCGCCGTTTGGCGATCCGGTTGCGGTGCGTCTGCGGGGGTATAGCCTGTCGCTGCGCCGCGAAGAAGCGAAAAAGATTGTGCTGGAGGAAGGCGCATGAGCAGCAAAAAAACCGTTGCCATCATCGGCAATCCGAACAGTGGCAAGACCACGCTGTTCAACCGGCTGACCGGCTCCAACCAGCATGTCGGCAACTGGCCGGGTGTAACGGTCGACCGCAAGACCGGCCACATCTGCCACGACGGCGTGGGTATTGACATTGTCGATCTGCCCGGTATTTATTCTCTCTCGCCTTACACACAGGAGGAGATTATCGCGCGCGAGTTCGTACTGTCGGACGAGCTTGACGGCATCCTGAATATCGTCGACGCGGCGAACATTGAGCGCAACCTGTACCTGACGTTGCAGCTGATTGCTATGGGCCTGCCGATGGTAGTCGCGCTTGGGTTTATGGATGATGTCCGTGCGCAGGGGATTGTAATCGACTGCAAGGCGCTGTCCGAGCGGCTTGGCGTTCCGGTTGTACCGATCTCGGCCAAAAAAGGCGAAAATATGCATGATCTGCTGGATGAATTGGCGCACGGCATGCGTGCGCCGGCAAAGCAGCCTGCATACTTACATGGTGTAGGCGCGGCCATCCGCCGTGCAGCCGAGCAGTTGCAGCCGTTGCCGTTGCGCCGGTGCAGCTTACCATTTTACGCGGCAAAGCTCTTGGAGGGCGACTCTGCGATGTGGGGGCAGATGGATCGCATCCAGATGCCGCAGGCTATGCGCGACGAAATCAATTCGATTGCAGCTGGCATGCAGAGCCATGCAAACCTGACGGATAAGGAAATGGTGCTGGCCGACGCGCTCTATGATTACATCGAGGAGATCGTGCACGCATCCTATCGCCGTCCCAAAGTGCGGCAGGAAACGCTGACCGAGCGTATCGACAAGATAGTATTGCACCGGGTTTGGGCACTGCCAATTTTCGCATTCTTCATGTTCCTGATGTTCTGGTGTACATTCGGGCCGCTTGGCACACTGCTGGGTGACGGTATGGAGTATCTCATCCAAAGTGTGATTTCGCCTGCAATCCGCAGTGGGTTGACCGCTGTCGGTACGGCGGAGTGGCTGATTGGTCTGATTTGTGACGGTGCGATCGGTGGTGTGGGTGGCGTGTTGAGCTTCCTGCCGCAGATTGTGATTTTGTTTTTCTTCCTCTCTGTGCTCGAGGATACTGGGTATCTCGCGCGCGTGGCGTTTATCATGGACACGCTGCTGCGTCGGATTGGCCTTTCGGGTAAGTCGTTCGTGCCGATGCTGATGGGTTTTGGCTGCACGACGCCTGCGGTCATGGCGGCGCGAACCATGGAAAACGACGCAGACCGCCGTATGACCATTATGCTGACACCCTTTATGTCCTGCGGCGCCAAGTTGCCGGTGTATGCGTTGGTGGCGGGGGCGATCTTTGGCAGACATCAGGGTTTGGTTGTCATCAGCCTGTATGTGCTGGGCATATTGATGGGAATTTTGGCCGGATTTATCCTGAAAAAGACGATTTTCAAAGAGGTTTCTTCGGGCTTTGTGCTGGAATTACCGACCTATCGCATGCCGTCTTTTAAGGGCACGGTGCTTAACATGTGGCAGAAGGCTAAGGACTTCATCACACGCGCCGGTACGCTGATCTTTCTGATGAGCGTTGTGATCTGGCTGTTGCAAAACTTTACGCCGTCTCTCGGCGTTGCAAAGAACGCAGGTGAGAGCATCCTCGGTGTGATCGGCACGTTTATCGCACCGGTGTTCGCGCCGCTTGGCTTTGGCCAGTGGCAGGAGTCGGTTGCGCTGCTTACTGGCTTGGTCGCCAAGGAAGCGGTGGTTTCCACGATGAACGTGCTGTACGGCGCGGGTGGGGACAGCGCAGTGCTGACCGGATTGCTCGGCTCGGTGTTTACGCCGCTGTCGGCTTATTCGTTTTTGGTGTTTACATTGTTGTACATGCCTTGTATGTCCGCTTTTGCAACCATCAAGCGGGAGATGGGCGGTTGGCGCTGGGCGTTCGGTGCTGCCGTGTTCCAGACGGCGTTGGCCTATCTCGCGGCGTTGGTGATTTATCAGGTAGGATGCCTGTTGTAAGCAGGCCAAAAGAGGAGAAAGGGAAGGAATGGACGCATGTCAATCAAACTGATTGCCGCCGATATGGACGGCACGCTGCTGGACAGCCAAAAACGGCTGCCGGAGGGTCTGTTTTCGCTTATCCACACGCTGCGGGAGCGGGGCGTGCGCTTTGCACCCGCGTCCGGGCGGCAGTATTATACGCTCTATGAGCAGTTCGGTGAAATTGCGGACGAGTTGGTTTACATTTGCGAAAACGGCTCGGTGGTTTGTGACGGTTCGCGTATGCTCTCGTTTGAGGCTATGCCGGCCGACGAAGTATGCCGTTCGATTGAACTGGTGCGCGCGTTGCCGGGCGTGGAAGCAATTGTATCTGCGCGGCATGGCGGCTTTTATGAGACAGCGGATAATCCGGCCTTTTTGGAGAATGCGGCGCAGTACAGCGTGCGGCGCACGCTGGTGACTGATCTGCTGGAGTTCTGCCGCAACGAGCCGGTGTGTAAAGTGGCGGTATATTGCAAAGACCGTGCAGAAGAAGTGCTGCTACCGGCGTTCCACGCGTTTGCGGAGACGTCGCAGCTGGTGGTTTCGGGCGAGGACTGGATGGATCTGACGCGTCCCGGTATCAGTAAGGGGCTGGCGTTTGGCGCACTGTGTAAGAGCCTGCATATCTCGCCAGACGAGTGCATGGCGTTCGGCGATTACATGAATGACCTTGAGTTATTGCAGGCGGCCGGGGAGTCGTATGCGATGGCGAACGGACACGAGGATCTGAAAAAAGCGGCCAAATATATCTGCCCGTCTAACGACGAGGACGGCGTGTGCCGCACAATCCGTCGCGTGTTCGGGCTTGACAAGGCGTAAAAGCATGATACAATAGAAAACGGAAAAAGCAGAGTAGACTGCAATGCGTTAAGTGCCGCTGAGACGGGGAGTTGTTCAGCGGACGAAAGGGACGAAAATCCCCTGCGGTGTTGTAGTCGCATCCCGCTGCTGCA
>DWZQ01000022.1 GCA_019117485.1 Candidatus Agathobaculum intestinipullorum
CACAAGCTGCGGCACACCTACGCCACCTATCTGGTACGTGGCGGTGCAGAGCTGCGCGCTGTGCAGACCATTTTGGGTCATCAGTCAATCGGTGTTACAGAAATATATACTCACATAAACGTGGACGATCAGCGCCGTGCGGCCAGTAAACTGGCTTACTCCGGCGCAAAATCCATGACCCAAAAATGACCCATTTTGCCGCGTTTTTTGGCGCTTTACGACGCCTTGTAAGGACAAAGGCAAAAATGATAAATCAGAACATTTTACAACATAACAGGCACACAAAAGAAGAAAAGCACTCCATTCGGAGTGCTTTTCGCAACTGGTGGGAGGTGGTGGATTCGAACCACCGAAGTCATAGACGACAGATTTACAGTCTGTTCCCTTTGGCCACTCGGGAAACCTCCCATATGCAATTTTGAGGCCTGTATAAAACAGGTGGAGCTGGTGGACGGACTTGAACCCCCGACCTGCTGATTACAAATCAGCTGCTCTACCAACTGAGCTACACCAGCGTTTCAGCAGTCTCATTCGCCCCAGCGACTTGTATATAATATCATACGTTTTCTCACCTGTCAATACTTTTTTCGATTTTTATTTTACTTTTCTTTCCCGGCAATTTTTGCCGGACATCCCCCCACAACACCAATTCAATCTATTGTTTGTCACTCCTGATCTGTCGCTATTTATCGCAAGGGTTGCACGCGATGCACTATCGTTTTTCCCCCTGCGCGACCATTTGGAAACCGGGCGCAAACGCCAGCCATTTACCACTGACAAAGCGCGCAGTGAACAGCACACCACGGCACAGCCAATCCGCGACCATCGCAATCCAAATGCCAATCGCACCCAGATGGAACACCACAGCCAATACGTAACCGCTTGCGAGCCGCAAGAGCATCATCGATGCGATTGAACAGGCCATCGGGTAGCGCACATCGTTGGATGCGCGCAGCACATTTGGCATGGTGAACGACAGCGGCCAGATCAGCATAGCGCTAAAGTTGTGGATATAGATCAATGTGCGACCGAGAGAAAGCGCTTCGGGCGACAGGCTATAAATTTTCAGCACCAAGGGTGTTGCCAGGATAGTAGCAAGACAACAGCACGACAAAATCAAGTAAGTAATTTTAAGCAGCTTCTTTGCCATACGCCGTGCCTGTTCCAAATCACCTGCGCCGATACACTGACCAACAACCGTGATGATTGCAAGATTCATGGCCTGCCCCGGAATGCAGGCGACAGCATCCAAGTTGTTGGCAACCGCGTTGGCCGCAATTTGCGTTGTGCCAAACAACGCGATCATGCTGACAACCAAAATGCGCCCCAGCTGAAACAGGCTGTTTTCCAGCCCATTCGGCACGCCAATCTGCAAAATACGGCGGATGAGCGCACCATCTGGACGGAAGTGGCCGTCGCGTCGCAGGCAGACGATATGCTCGGGATGGGTGAGCAGCACCGTGATAACAACCGCCGCCACGCCGCGCGAAATCACCGACGACAGCGCCGCGCCCGCAACACCCCATTTTAGAACAAAAATCAGCAGTGAATTGCCGATGAGGTTTACGATATTGATCAGCCCTGCAATCCACATGGACACACGCGAATTGCCCTGCGCGCGAAACAGTGCCGCGCCCGCGTTGTAGATGGCAAGCACAGGATAAGAGAACACACTCACCGTCAGATAGGTCAACGCGCTTTCCATCACGTCCTGCTCGATCGAGCCGAACAGCAGCCGCAGCAGCGGCACACGCACCAGCATAACCAGAATACTGAGCGCCACCGAAATACAGGTTACAACGAAATACAACTGCCGCGCCGCGCTGCACGCGCGGCGATTCTGCCGTGCGCCCAGCAGTTGCGCGACGACAACCGCACCGCCTGTCGCCAGCGCGGCAAAAATGTTAATAATAAGCACATTGAGCATGTCGACCAGCGACACGCCGGACACAGCCGCTTCACCCACAGAGGATACCATGATTGTATCGGCAAGGCCGACCGTGATGGATAACACCTGTTCAAGTACGAGCGGCCAAATCAGCTTTTTCAATGCAGCATTGGGGAATAGTTCTTTGCTCGTTGGGGATTCGCCTTCTTTCATAGTATAACGCGGTAAGCTTCGATCAACCGCTCGAGCGACCACGCAGCATTCGCCGGGCTGGTCGAGGGCAACTGGGTGATCGGTATATGTAATGTCGGTTCGATCAACTTGCGATATAGCTCGGCCGACTTGCCGCCGGTGGCGAAAATACGGGTGATCTCACTTTCGCGCACCAATTTCCCTATATCATTTGGCTCTGCATTACGGATGCTGGTATCGGACGCGCCTGCAATGTCGCAGCGGGCAATCGTGTCCCACAAAGCAACGTGATGCTTCAGGCACATCGCGCGCTTGTCCTCAATGGTCTGCGGCACTTCCTCTCCCAGCACTGCCGCCAGTACACGCCAAAAGCGGTTCTGCGGGTGGCCGTAAAAGAAACCGATCTCACGCGACTTAGGGCTGGGAATCGAGCCAAGCAGCAACACACGCGAATGGCAGTCATATAGCGGCGGAATGGTATGTACGACGGTTTGCAGGTTCATGTTTCCTCCTCGATAACGGACAGAAATGCGCGGAACGCGCTGGGCAGCGCATAGTCCGCCCGCAGCGCGGAGGGGCTGACAAAGGTCAGCTCCTCCGGCTGATTTTCCAGTTCAACGTAATAGCCCTGCATATGCCACTCGACATGGGTGAAAATATGCTTGGCCGGACGCAACGACAGCAGTTTACCTACTTGCCAGCCGCGGGCCACAAGCGCGGCACGCGTTTCATCCGGCGACAGGTGTCCGTCCAATGCAGGCAATTCCCACAGTCGGGCAAGCAGGCCGGTTGGCGGCCGCCGCGTCAGACCGACGAGCGCACCATATCGTAATAGCAGCACAGTCCGGTTCTCAATACGACGTGCCTTTTTGGCAGCGCGCAGCGGCAGCATAGCGGCATTTCCATGGTGATAACCCAAACAAAGATGCTGCACTGGGCAGTCACCACAAAACGGCACGCCATTCGGCAGACAGACCATTGCCCCCAACTCCATCAGCGATTGGTTGAGGTCGCCCGGACGGTCTGACGGCATCAACGCCGCAAACTGCTCCCGTGTGCGTTTTTTAAACGCTGTGTCAGTGATCGGGGTCATATTGTTGTCCAGCCTGGCGGCAACGCGCAGCACATTGCCGTCTACCGCGGGGACAGGTAAACCGAACGCGATCGAAGCAACAGCTCCTGCGGTATAGTCCCCGATACCGGGAAGCGCGCGCAGGGCATCATAGTCAGCAGGCAGTTCGCCGCCATATTTTTCGCAGATTTCGACCGCTGCACGGTGCAGGTTACGCACGCGGCTGTAATAGCCCAGCCCTTCCCACAGTTTGAGGTAGACTCCCTCATCCGCCGCAGCGAGCGCACGCACGTCGGGCAGCGCGTCCATCCAGCGGGCAAAGTAGCCGCGCACTGCCTCAACTCGGGTCTGCTGCAACATGATTTCACTCACCCATACACGGTAGGGCGTGGGAAATGCGCGCCACGGCAAATCGCGGTGTCCTTGATCGTACCACGCGAGCAACGGCGCGACGATTGCAGGCGAAACACCGCTCAATGTTTCATGTCCTCAAAGGTTTGTCCGGTATAGAACATGGTGAAAATCGCATCCGCGATGTGACGGCGATCCTCGTCATGCACCTCAACAATATAGATGGCTGTCTTGCTGCCGCGCTTGCGTTCATAAGCCACGGCAGTCAGCTTTTTTCCCAAACGGCCGGGACGGTAATAATGAATATTGCTGTCCAGCGTGACGGCAACCAGCCCGTGCGACGCCGCAGCAGAGCCGGCAGCGATATCACACAGCGTAAAGATCGTGCCGCCGTGGGCCAAACCCAACGGATTGAGCAGTTCCTCGGTCAGGTCAAGTTCAACCGTCGCGCCGCCGTCCTTGTCCAGCGTGACAACGTTCATATGCATCAATTTATTCAGGCCGCTGGCCTCCTGCCGCATTTTCAGAATTTCTGCAATGGTCATGGATCGTTCTCCTTTGCATAAACATGGTGCGGCCGGAATGACCGCCGCACCCACCAATTTTGTCTGATTTTATTATATCGACCGCATCCCACGCCGTCAAGCGAAAACCCGCCGCGCCCGCTGACGCGAGCATTTCGGTATCGTCCCGCGACGACCACCATATATAGTTATCAAGCACATTTTTTGCAACCAAATACTGTGAAAGGGTTCTTGCCAGTCAAAAGAAAGGGAAAATACAGGGAAATGCAACTTTTTCGTTCTTTACAAGTGAAATTACAAGCTGTATAATATACATAGTTTTATGACGTTTTATGGCGGGGTTACAAGGATATGGCCAGTGATTTTTCTCGCACGCTCGCTTTGCTGCGACGGGAAAAGAAAATAAGTCAACGAACGGCGGCGGGGGATCTCGGCGTGTCGCAAGCGCTGCTTAGCCACTATGAAAATGGGCTGCGCGAGCCTGGATTGCCGTTTGTTGTGCGCGCAGCGGACTACTACGGGGTGTCCTGCGATTACCTGCTCGGCCGCTCAATGGCACGGGACGGTTCAGCTGTGCCTGCCGCGCGCATGGACGGCGAACCGTCGGCCAACTGGGAGAAAAAACAGGTGATTGCAGCCGCCTCGCTATTACTCGAATTGGCAGAGCAAACCGGCAGCACCCAGCTGCCGCGCGAGGTGGAATCTTATCTTGCGCTGGCGATTTATAAAGTATACCGTTATCTGTATATGGCGGACCCTGCCGGTGTGGAAGCGGTGTTCCGCACCTCGCGCGAGCAGTTTGAATATCTGTGCGACGCGCGCATGAAGGAGCACGAGTTGCGTATCCGCACGGCGGCACGGGGCGAAGAAGGGTTCGGACTGACAAGCGAGACGCTGCATCCGTGCTCGATTTCCCCCAACGAACTGAGCAAGCGGTATCCGGCGCAGTCCGGTTCGCTGCTAACGGTGTTGCAGCAGGTTTCAGACTCGATCGACTTGTTTGGTAAAAACATTAAACCTGAAAAGTAATTTTAAGCATGAAAAAAACGGGAAAGGGACAAGCCCCTTTCCCGTTTTTGTTTTTTCAGAAAACGCCCGCACAATAGCGCACCATCACGGATAACCTATCAACCAAGCAGCCGGAGTCCTTTTTGCCCCGCAAGATACAGCAGCGCCTCAACCACACCGCCGCCGATGGCGCGCGCCTTGTCCGACACGGTATCGCAAAAAGCCGCCTGTTCCGTCCGTGGGTCAATGTCGGCGATCTTTAACCCCTCGGTAACTGGATACCCTTCTCGAATCAGGCCGCGCAGCACGCCGTCGATCGTAGCGAATACCGGCACGTCCCCAACTCGCGCAATCATCTGCCCCTTGTGTACCAATACGCCAATATCGACTGTCTGCCCAGCCGCATCCTGCACAAAGGTCATTTCACCCGCCGCAGGTGCATGAATGACCCGCTCGGCCGCATACCCCGCAATGACACCCGGCACGCCGGTGTTCGGAATCGCCGCACCCTGCAAGATCACGCGCCCCAAATGATGCCCGCGCATGGTTTCGACCACCGCGTCCACATCCTCGCCCGCGGTAAATCCCGGCCCAAGACCCACCGTAATCGGTGCCATCCCCCGGTGTGTGCCCAGATTACGTTTGGCAAGAATCGCATCCACAACCGCTGCTGAGCGCAACATGGACACGCAGTCCGCACGCGCATCCACGATCAGCGGTACCTCTCCCGCTTGCGCTACACACGCTGCTTCCGCTATATCCGCAATGCGGCGACAGGTCACACCCTCGACCGTCGCCTGTCCCTGCCAAACGGCCTCGCACAGTGCTGCGCACCGTCGGATGGCCGACGGATTTTCACATTCTGTCACCACCACACGAAAACCGCAGCGGTGCAGCCGCACGATCACGCCGGTTGCAAGGTCTCCCGCGCCCCGCATCAGCACCCATGGCCGATTATCCTCTATGCCCATAATCCTCTCCCCTATTCCAGAAATCCCGCAAAATGGCGCGCTGCCATCTCATCCAGCGTCCGATGCGCTTCGCGCTCAAAAGCACGGTAGCGCGTCAGCATCTCTTTGCCGCGTGCGGTCAGCACCGCACCACCGCCGCCTGCGCCGCCAATGCGCCGTTCCAACAGCGCAAAGCCGAGCTGCTCCTCGCAGCCATGTACGACGCTCCACGCCTTGTTGTAGCTCATCTCCATACGCGCGGCGCTGCGCCTGAGCGATCCAAGTTGCTCGACGCCCTCCAGTAATTGCGCTACGCCCGGGCCGAACAGCTTATCCTCGCGCACGATGCGCAAGCTTGCCCGCACCCGCACCGGTTGCTCCATCCGCGGCACCTCCCATCACATTTATCATTCACATAAAACCGTATTGTTCTGTAAAATGTTTAATTTATGTACACTTTCGTTTAACATCTATAAATATAACGAAAAACTTTGGCGACTTTGCCCGACCGGCTTTGCCGGTTGGCGGTTGCCTGCCTCCGCCCAAGTATGCTACAATTTTATCATATCAAGGATTGCATCTGCAATCCGTATTTTGCTGTTGGAGGCTTATCATGAAACTAATACGCACGCAGGACGCCGTCGGACAGGTTCTGTGCCATGATATCACCCAGATCATCCCGGGAGTGACCAAAGACGCTGTGTTCCGCAAAGGGCATATCATCCAGCCGGAGGACATCCCGGTGTTGCTAAGCGTTGGAAAGGAACATATTTACATCTGGGAAAATGACGAAACGATGCTGCACGAAAATGAAGCAGCCGAAATCCTGCGTGACATGTGTCAGGGCGCGCATATGCACGCAACCGCTCCCAAGGAGGGCAAAATCGAACTAATCGCGGACGAGAACGGCCTGCTGCTGGTCGACGTAGCGCGCCTGCGCGCCGTCAACACACTGGGCGACATGATGATTGCAACGCGCGCTGGCGGTTTCCCGGTAAAAAAAGGCGACAAACTGTGCGGCACACGCGTCATCCCGCTCGTGATCGAAAAGGCAAAGATGGAAGAGGCACGCCGCACGGCGGGCGATAAACCACTTTTGCAGCTACTCCCCTTCCGTCCGCGCACGTTCGGCGTGGTAACAACCGGCAGCGAGGTCGCCAAGGGGCTGATTGAGGATGCGTTCACGCCTGTTTTGGAGCGCAAGCTTGCCGAATACAGCTGTGAAATGGCCGCGCACGCGATCTGTGGCGACGATCCAGATGAAATCACCGATGCAATCACCAAAATGGCAGACGACGGCGTGCAGATGATTTTCTGCACCGGTGGCATGAGTGTCGATCCAGACGACCGCACCCCGCTTGCCATCCGGCAGGCAGGCGCGGAAGTCGTCAGCTACGGCGCACCGGTGCTGCCCGGTGCGATGTTCCTCGTGTCCTATCTGCCGGACGGTCGACCGGTCTGCGGCTTGCCCGGCTGTGTGATGTACGCAAAGCGCACGATTTTTGACCTTGTGCTGCCACGCCTATTGGCCGACGTACCGGTCACGGCAGATTGGCTTGCCGGACTTGGGCACGGCGGACTGTGCCTGAACTGTGAAGTCTGCCACTTCCCTAACTGCGGATTCGGCAAGGGTGTATAACGAAGATGCTGGATTCTTTCGGACGCGAAATCAACTACCTGCGCCTGTCCATTACGGATCGGTGCAACCTGCGCTGCCGCTACTGTATGCCGGAGGACGGTGTGCCGCCAACCGCGCACGACGATCTGCTGTGCTACGAGGAGCTGCTGCGCGTTGCCGCAGCGGCAGTTTCACTCGGCATCGACCGCTTCAAGATCACGGGCGGCGAACCACTTGTGCGGCGCGGCTGCACGGATTTTATCCGTGCACTGAAGGCGCTGCCGGGCGTCCGGCAGGTCACACTGACCACCAACGGCCTGCTTCTGGTGCCTCTGCTGGATGAATTGAGCAACGCCGCGCTGGACGGGGTCAACATCAGTCTGGACACGTTGAACAACGCGCAGTACCAGAGCCTTACCCGCCGCGCGCACACAGCCGATGAGGTGCTGCACGCCGTGCGTCAGTGCGCCACGCGCTTGCCTACCAAAGTCAACGCCGTGCTGCTGCCGGAAACCGCCGACCAACTCATCCCGCTGGCCGAGCTGGCACAGGCGCTGCCGATTGACGTGCGGTTCATCGAGCGGATGCCGCTTGGCACAGGGGAAAATGCGCAAACCGTCGACGCGGATGCCGCGCTCACCCGCCTGCGCACGCGCTGGCCCGATTTGAAATCGGTTCACGAGCCGCGCGGCAACGGCCCCGCGCGGTATTTCCATGCGCCCGGGATGCAAGGCTGCATCGGCCTGATTGACGCGGTCAGCCACGGCTTTTGCGCCCGCTGTAACCGCATGCGGCTGACCAGCACGGGGTTACTCAAACCCTGCCTATGCTACGACCAGGGTGTGGAACTGCGCCCGCTGCTGCGCGGCGGTGCGGACGATACAACACTGCGGGACGCAATCCGCGCGGCCATTTTACAAAAGCCTGCCGCACACTGCTTTGCGCAGCGGGAAAACATTACCGAACACAAATCCATGAACCAAATCGGAGGATAATATGGGAAAGGTACTCGCCGTATGCACCAGCGCGGTGCGCGGCGTCCAAAAAGAAAACCAAGGTGCTGCACGGTTCATCGCTGGTTACGGGCTGGACGGCGATGCGCACGCGGGCGATTGGCACCGGCAGGTCAGCCTGCTTTCTGCCGACGAGATCGCGGCGTTCAACGCACGCGGCGCGGCGGTCGAACCCGGCGCATTCGGGGAAAATCTGGTGGTCGAGGGTATCGACTTCCGCACGCTGCCAGTCGGCACGCTGCTGCGCTGCGGTGATGTGCTGCTTGAAGTAACACAGATCGGCAAAGCCTGTCACCACCACTGTGCGATTTTTCACAAGATGGGCGACTGCATCATGCCGCGCGAGGGCATTTTCGCCCGCGTGCTCGAGGGCGGACGCATTGCGGCCGGCGACGAGATGACGATCATCCCGCGCGAAACGCCGTTACCCTTGCAGGCGGCGGTGATCACCCTGTCTGACCGCTGTGCCGCAGGCGAGCGACAGGACGAGAGCGGCCCGGCCGTCGCGGAGCGGCTGCAACAGGCGGGCTATACCGTCATCGAGCGGCGAATCCTGCCGGACGGACGTGAAGGACTGACCAAAGAACTCATCCGACTTGCCGACCAGCGCCAGCCAGACCTCATTTTGACCACAGGCGGCACGGGATTTGCCCCGCGCGACCTGACGCCCGAAGCGACACTGGACGCCGCCGAGCGGCTTGCACCCGGCATTGCAGAAGCCATGCGCGCCGCCAGTCTACGCATCACGCCGCGCGCCATGCTGACGCGCGCGGTGTCCGTCATCCGCGGGCGGACGCTCATCATCAACCTGCCCGGCAGCCCCAAAGCCTGCATGGAGTGCATGGACGTATTTCTAGACCAGCTTCCGCACGCGCACGCGCTGCTGCGCGGTGAGCCGATGGACTGTGCCCGCTGAGTTTTGATTCAATCGCGCCGTAAATCCGGCGGGTTGAAAATAAATGCCCCTGAAAGACGGGGCAAAGGAGAAATACCATGAAAAAACTACTTGCAGCGCTGCTTGCCATGTGTATGGCATGCAACCTGTCCGCCTGCTCGTCAGGCGGCGGAGCAGGCGGCACCGCGGACGGGAGCACCCCTGATGCGGACAGCGCATCGACCGGCGCGGACACCGGCGGAACAACCGAAGTAACCGTGTTCGCGGCAGCCAGCCTGACCGAAACGCTCGAGCAAATTGCGGAGGATTACAAGAAAGTCGCGCCCGACGTAACGCTGACTTTCAACTTCGATTCCTCCGGCACGCTCAAGACCCAAATCCAAGAGGGCGCAGACTGCGATGTGTTCATCTCTGCCGCGCAAAAGCAGATGGATCAGCTGGACGCACTGGCGGACACCGCAGTCAACACCGAGACACTGGACTTTGTCCAGCGCGGCACACGCCTTGACCTGTTGGAAAACAAGGTCACGCTCGCTGTGCCGGAAGGCAACCCCAAGGGCATCGACAGCTTTGATACGCTCGCACAGCATTTGCAGGCAGGCGACATCCTCCTCGCGATGGGTAACAGCGATGTACCGGTCGGCCAATATACACAGAAGATCCTGACCTTCTACGGGCTGGAGGAAACGGCGCTCGCAGACGCAGGGTGCATCACCTACGGCTCGAACGTCAAGGAGGTCACCACACAGGTGCGTGAGGGCAGCGTAGACGCGGGCATCATCTACGCAACCGACGCTTTCAGCGCTGGCCTGACCGTCGTGGACGAGGCGACCGCCGATATGTGTGGACAGGTCATCTATCCGGCTGCGGTGCTGAACACCTCGGCACATCCGGAGGCAGCGCAAGCTTTCCTTGACTACCTTTCGACTGATAAGGCGATGTCTGTTTTCACATCGGTTGGTTTTTCCCCGGTTACCTGATTACAAACGCCACCAACAGGGCATATGCCCTGCCCTGTTTGCAAAAGGAGTGATTTTTTCCCTTGGACTGGTATCCGCTTTTCAATTCGCTTCGTATCGCGGCGCTGAGTAGCGTTATCGTATTCTTTGCCGGTATTGCCGCAGCGTATTATGCCGTGCGCCTGCCGCGGCTTGTCAAGGGTGTGCTCGATGTAGTACTAACGCTGCCGCTCGTGCTGCCGCCGACAGTCGTGGGCTATTTCCTGCTGCTCTTATTTGGCTCTCGCCGTCCGCTGGGCATTGCGCTGGGGCGGATCGGCGTCAAATTCGTGATGACGTGGTACGGCGGCGTAATCACGGCGGCAGTCGTCGCCTTCCCCCTGCTCTACCGCACCGCGCGCGGCGCATTCGAGACATTTGACGAAACACTGGCACAAGCGGGGCAAACACTTGGGCTGTCGAATACCTATATCTTTTGGCGCATCCGTATGCCCGCCTGCCGTCAAGGTATCATTGCGGGCGTGGTACTCGCGTTTGCGCGCGCACTGGGCGAGTACGGTGCGACCAGCATGCTCATCGGCTACACGCCGGGCAAGACGGCGACCATCTCGACCACAGTTTACCAGCTCTGGCGTACAGGCGACGATACGCACGCCTTCCTCTGGGTGCTGGTCAATCTCGCGATTTCCGCAGCCGTACTGCTTACCGTCAACCTGCTGGAACGCCGCCAGAAAGGGGGACAACATATATGAGCCTACATGTGGACATCCGCAAACGACTTGGCAGTTTTGTGCTTGAGACCGCCTTTGACGCAGAGGACGCGGTCACCGGCCTGCTGGGCGCATCCGGCTGCGGCAAGAGCCTGACACTTAAGTGTATCGCGGGCGTGGAAACACCGGACGAAGGCTGCATCATACTCGACGGAGAAACACTGTTCGACTCGGCACGCGGCATCAATCGCAAGCCGCAGCAGCGGCGCGTGGGCTATCTGTTCCAGCAATACGCCCTGTTTCCACACCTAACGGTCGAGCGCAACATCTTGACCGGCCTGCACCGGGAGCATGATTCCGCCGTGCGCCAGCGCCGCCTGCGCGCGATGATCGAGATGATGCAGCTTGAAGGGCTGGAAAAACTGCGCCCAGCGCAGCTCTCCGGCGGACAGGCACAACGTGTCGCGCTTGCCCGCATGCTGGTCAACGAGCCGCGCCTGCTGCTGCTCGACGAGCCGTTTTCCGCGCTTGACAGCCATCTGCGCGACCAACTGCAACCACAGTTCCTTGCCTTGCTGCACTCCTACGGGCGGCAGGCCATATTGGTCACCCACAGCCGCGATGAAGCCTATCATCTGTGCAGCCAGCTGTGTGTGATGGAGAATGGCCGCATCGTGCGCGACGGCGCAACCAAGGCAGTCTTTGCCGACCCGCGCCATGAGGCTGTCGCACACCTGACCGGCTGCAAGAATATCACGCCTGCGCGCAAAGTGGATGAGCACATAGTCGAAGCTCCCGCGTGGGGGCTTCGATTTACCGCCGCGCAGCCTGTACCAGATAATCTATGCGCCATCGGCCTGCGCGCGCACTATTTTCACGCCCGCGCCGCTGCTAACCGTGCCAATGTACAATGGGTAGGCGAACTGGAAGAACCGTTTGAATGGATCCTTCTGTTCCGCTACGCGGGACAGGACACATCCACGCCACCACTGTGGTGGCGCTTGCCCAAAGACCGCAAGCCCACTCCCTTGCCCGATGCGCTGGGCATTGCGCCCGAGAACGTACTGCTGCTAACCCGATAAAGGAGGACTCTATGTTTGAATTACTGCTGACTACCGCGCTGCAAGAACTCGAAGCCGGACGGCCGACAATGCTGATCACAGTTGCCCGTGCGACTGGCTCCACGCCACGCAAGGCAGGCGCGATGATGCTGGCAGGAACGCAAGGCTTGTTGTACGGTACCATTGGCGGAGGTCTGCTCGAACATCGCTGTCTGGAAATTGCAGCCGCACAGCCCACCTGCGGCCATCTAACACGCTTTGATCTGGATAACCGCAAAGCTGGCAGTCTTGGCATGGTGTGCGGTGGAACAGCCGAAGTGCTATTTACCCCGCTAACCGATCCTACCCTACTTCACAAATCGCTGACCGCCTTGCACACCAACCAACCGACTTGGCTATATCTGCCGCTCGACGGCTCTGCGCCCTATATCGCGCAGGATAGCACGTTGCCCACCTGCCCAACCCTTTTGTCGCTGGGCGACAAGAACGCGCTGTGCGTGCCGCTTGCGGACGCAGGACGGGTGTTCGTCATCGGTGGCGGACATGTGTCGCATGAGTTGTGCGCGCTGCTGCATCGGTTGGACTTCCGCCATATCGTCGTGGATGACCGAACAGAATTTTGCTCACCCGCGCGTTTCCCACACGCTGAACATACACTGGTTGCACCGCTATATGATCTATCCGCTACACTGACCGGCGCGCTGCATCCAGATACCGATGATGCGTTCTGTGTCATGACACGCGGCCACGAAAGCGACGCGGATGCCGTCCGCTTTGCGTTGTCGACCGACGCGTCCTATATCGGACTGATGGGCAGCCGCCGCAAGCGGGAAGCCCTCTTCGCCGCTCTGCAGCAGGATGGTTTTTCCGATATCGTGCGGCAGCGCATCACTACACCGATCGGGCTGGACATCGGCGCACAGACCCCAGCTGAGATCGCAGTTTCCATCGCCGCACAGCTGATCGCATGGCGTGCCGCACGCAACAGTTGAAAGCAGTTTTTTGGGCCTTGAAAAAAATTTGGTTTTTTTGAAAAAACGTGTTGACAAAACGCCCCTCCATATATATAATACTAATTGTCGCTGACAGTGAGGCGACTCGATACGAAAGAGAATGCGAGTGTGCTGGAACTGGTAGACAGGCACGTTTGAGGGGCGTGTGTCAATCGACGTACGGGTTCAAGTCCCGTCACTCGCACCACCTTCAAACGAAAAACCAAATATGCGGATGTGGCGGAATGGCAGACGCGCTAGCTTCAGGTGCTAGTGTTCGCAAGGACGTGGGGGTTCAAGTCCCCCCATCCGCACCATGACGAGTGTTCTTATAGCATTTGAAAAGCTGTAAGAACACTCGTCTTTTTTTGTTGTTTTCATCCGGCGATTTCTGCTGGGGTGTAGTTGACGAACACCCCCTTCCGGGTATTGACGGTCACATCAGGGATGGGCAGGGGCAGCATTTTAGGGATTGTGATTTCTCCCACGCAGTTATAATGGATGCGAAGCCGCTGCTCCCACACACCATCAATTTTCTCCGCATGGTAAACCTCGATTTTCTCAACCAACTCGTTGAGCATCCGGGGTGTGAGCTTGCGTGCGCGGGTGTACTTTCGTACCAAAGAGATAAACATATCCGTGGTCATGGCCTGACTGCTCTGCTTCTCAATTTCGGAGCGGAGCTTTTTGATTTTCTCCGCCAGTTCCTTTTGCTCGTCCTCATACCGTCTGGACATTTTCGCAAAACAGTCATCGGAGAGTTTGCCGGAAACATTGTCCTCATAGATGCGTTCAAACAGCCCATCCAGTTCCTCGTCACGGGCAAGCAGGGCTTTCAATTCCTTCTCCTTCAGCTTGCGGTCGGTCTCCGCCGCTTGCTGGGAGTGCCCGATCACCGCTTTCAGAAATTCGTCCTCATAGAGGCTGGCGAACTTCGTCAGGCGCCGTATCTCGCCAAGCACAACCTGTTCCAGAAAATCCACTCGGACATAGTGGGTGGAAGTACAGCTCCCACGGTTGCCCTTATAGTTGGAGCAGTTGAAATACTTGATCTCCGGGTTTCCCTGATTGAAGTGGAAGTGAAGATTACTGCCGCAGTCGGCACAGACCAGCAGACCAGAGAACATGTTGTGCTCGCCTTCGTTGGTGCGACGCTTGCGGATTTTTCCCCGCTTCTGCTGCACCTGCTCAAATACGGACCGTTCGATGATCGGCTCGTGGACGTCCTTGAAGATGACCCAATTCTCACGGTCATTCTCCAACCTCTTTTTGTTCTTGTAGGATTTGGAGTAGGTCTTGAAG
>DWZQ01000023.1 GCA_019117485.1 Candidatus Agathobaculum intestinipullorum
AGGGCGTATTCCACCTCGCCGAAAACGGTCTTATATGCCACCACCCGCACCCGGTCGATGCGCGTCAATGGCATGTCCGCCGTCTGGCAGTAAGGCCGCACCTCAAGCCCGCTGAACCGCTTCATGCCTTCACCTGCCCCGCCTGCGGCCGCACGCTTATCACTTTGGCGCTTGCCCGCACCTGCGGCCGCATATGCGCCGCAATCCGCGTCGCAAACTCCTGTGTCGTGCGGATGCGATCCCGCGCCTGCCTGCTGCTTTGATGCTTCACAGCTTGTCCACCTCCCGGAAAAATGCGGCCTTCCGCGCGCTGCGCTGGACGGCCTTTTTTTCTGCTTCCTCAAAGGCGCGGACGACCGCCAGCTCGTGCAGCGCCACAAACAGCCCGCACCCGCAGCCGATCAGCAGCATCACGAACATCGTCCCGCTGCATAGGCCGCCGTCCCACGCGGCGGCCGCCGCGCCCATCACCCCGCCGCAGCAGTACGCCGCGGCTCTAAGTACAATTTTCACGTTCCTCAAGCTCCCTCATCTGAATTCCGTACAGCACCTCGCCCGCAACGTCGAGCATGTGCTGCACCCGTCTTTGAATTTCCTCCGGCGATGCATCCCGATAGCATTCGTCGTCGATATGTACCGTCACATGCCCGCATTGGTACGTTTTTACAATGGCCATCCGCACCGCCCCCTTTCCATCATCCTATGCCGTCACCGGCATGTCCCTTGCCCGTCCGGTCCTTCCTGCGCCTCGCGCTCATAAGTCATGCGCTCCAGCCGTTCCGCTTCGGAAAGTTCATAATGCGCCTGCCGCGCCTTCTGCATCGCGTTCCGCGCACGGATCTTCAGCGTCTCCGGAATTTCCGGGTCATCCATATCGATCTGCTCCGGCGCCAGCGCCTCCAGCTCCTTGATCGGTTTCATCCGTCTCACCCTTCTCCTTTCCACTCATCCCCTTGCGGCGATGCGGCATACCGCGAAATATTGCTGCAAACAACTTCTAAAATAGCTTCTACCGCTGCACGAGCTTTAGCCAAATCTTCAAGCAGTAAAACAGTGCCGCCCACACTGAAAATCTGCCCCATTTTCGCATCCAGCTCCACCTGTGCCGCACCGCCACAAGGGGATGAATTAAACCTCTTCATCCTCTACTAGTCTTTCTTTTCCGGCTTCTTGTTCGCCTTAGCTTGCTGTGATATACTGGAAACTGAAAGGAGGTGACCAGAATGAAAAAGGTATATGCGTGTCTAATTGGAGAATGGGTCTGCCTGAACGATGATCCAGATTGTGTCATTAGCGACAGCAAGAAGACCCCCTACCTTTGGTGGGAAGAAGGCGCTCCAGTATACGCACCAGTCACTCGAAATAAAGACACTGAACATAGTCTTTATGGCCTCGACTATGTCAATCTTTACTACAAGGGCAAGGACTACCGAATCAATCCCATCTTTATCCAAATAGTGACTGACTAACCTGCTGTAATTCATCAAGAGAAGCGATCTGGATTTTTTGCTCCATTTCGCTTTTCTTTTTCCTGAACGTGGCATCAACTATCATTTTAAGTTGTTTCCACTCAGAATAAGAAAGTCCAGACAAGCCAACCGCCAATTCTGATAACCTATCCTTTTTCATGTAAATCTCCTTTCCACCAAGATGCATGTATAGAAATTAGCATCTGCTGCTCAAAATTTTCCGAACTCTTAAGCCGCATTCATTGTTATACCGCCTTTTTTTCTGTTCCTAGCAAATCCTCAATACTTATTCCGGCCGCATCCGCGATTGACGGCAGTTCATTGGCAAAGATAACTCTCTTGGAGTTAATAATTCTCGAAAAAATGTCCCTTGAAATTCCAGCCTTGTCAGCAATCGCAGACGGTTTTTTGTCGTTATCAACGATAAACTTTCTTAATCTTTCATTGATTTCATACTTCTGTTTCATCCTATTATCTCCTCTCCGACTAAATGAATCATTGAGTTTACGTTTGCATTATAATCAATGAATTATTGAGTGTCAAGAGTCATTTGTAAAAATGCTCAATAAATCATTGACATTTTCTCAATGGATATTATAATAAGTTCAACAGGGGGTTAATGTTTTGGACACTCATATCATTGCAGAGCGCATCCGCGAAGCCCGCAACAAAGCCGGATTTACGCAAAAAGAAGTTGCTGATCGCCTTGGCATGACCTATCAGGCAATCAGTAACTATGAACGCGGAATAAACCGCATAGAAGTTTCCATCTTATCCGCATTATGCAATTTATATGGAACAACAGTCCCCGAAATTTTGCAGGGAGAAAATGACGAACAGGAAAAGAAGACTGTTCAGTTTAAGCAATGTCTCCCCACCCAACCGGCAAGCCTTGCTCCCGATGAGTACCAGCTCGTCGAGGACTACCGCAGTCTGAACGATCAGGGGCAGGAATATATCCGACAAACTATGTATATGGCGAAACAGACGTACAAAAAAATGCCTGACGTTTCCGATATGGAACATCAGGCATAGGTAGAGGCAGGTGTAACCGTGAAAACTTATACGATTATTGCCGGCATCAATGGAGCAGGGAAATCAAGCCTAACCGGTGTACTGCGACAAGAAATGAGCGATCTTGGCGTCATCATCGACGTCGACAAACTTGCTGCTGCCAACGGCGGCAACAACATCCTTGCCGGGCGGCTTGCGGTCGAACGCATCCGGCAATGCCTTGCACGCGGTGTATGCTTCACACAAGAGACAACCTTATCCGGCTCACTTACCGCGCATACCGCGCGCAAAGCGCGGGATCTGGGTTATCTTGTCCGCATGTACTATGTAGGGCTGGATACCGCCGCGGAAAGCCTTGCCCGTATTGCCAACCGTGTCCGCAAAGGAGGGCACGACATTCCCGCTGATGATGTGCAGCGCCGTTTTGCAGGGCGGCAACAGGCATTAGCCGCCGTGCTCCCATATTGTGATGAAGCCACGTTTTTTGACAATGATAACGGCTTTGTCGCCGTTGCAGAATACCGAAACGGCGTTATTGCCTGCTTCGATGGTGCCCCACGTTGGGTGCGCGAGCTGGCCGCAGCCATCAATCAGCCTTAGTCACAGTTGTTTTCCCAGTTCCGCCGACGCAGCGGATTGCATATTCAAGTTTCTTCCTTGGCAGTTTCACAAATAATATGGAGGTGTATCATGGGATTTCGATTCAGGAAAAGCGTTAAAATCGCACCCGGTGTGCGGCTGAATTTCGGTAAAAAGAGTACCGGTATCAGCATTGGAAACAAGTATGGCGGTGTTTCCATGAATAGTAAAAGCGGTGTTAAGGCAAGAGCCTCCCTTCCGGGAACCGGCATATCCTATTCGAAAAAGATTTCTGGCAGTAAGAAAAAATCTTCTGCCCGCGCTACCTCTCAGCCAAGCAAACCAGTTTCCGGCCGCTTATGGTTCTTGATTGTTGCCATATCAGCTATCGCTGGAGGTATTCAATATTTTTCTACCAGTATTCCAGTTGGCATTTTCACCGCAATTATTGGTTTGTTTATGCTCCTATTATGGGCAAAGAATCATTCATCGCATTAAACCTCCCCTTTCAGCGTCTCACCGAATACATAATTAACCAATAAAAAAGCCCGCCCCAGTGCTGGCACACTAAGACGGGTGAAGGCTCTTGCGGAAGCCCTACAAAATTATTATAAAGGATTGGCACAATTTGTCAATCCGCAGGGAGCGTTGAAAGATGAAAAAACGGTTATTGGCATTGTTCTTTGCTGCACTGGCAGCGTCCTCGCTAACTGCGTGCAGCAGCGCTACATCCCCTTCCGCGTCTGAAACCACGACGCAGCAGACCGAAGAGCCCCCTCAGCCGCCGGATCTGACCGGCGAATGGGTGCAGGTCAATAGCGAATCCGAAGACACCTACCACGTCGCCACGATCACAGAGGACACAATCACAATCAACTGGGTGATGCCAGACACGAAGGCACTGTATTGGGCCGGTACGTTTGAAGCTCCGACCACGGCAGACGAACCGTACACTTGGGATTCTGCCAACGATACCGAGCAAACCAGCACCGCCCTTCTTGCATCCAGCGACGCCACAAAGACGTTTACCTATGAAAATGGGCAAATAAGTTATGAAGCGTCTGCAATGGGTGTGACAACTACGGTGAAGTTGGAAAAGCAGTAAAAAAATCCCGCTCCTGCACTACCAATGCAGGGGCGGGATATATTGATTAACTACTGATCACTTGCGCACTCTAAAAACCGATTAGAAAGCAGCTACTACTGCTTTTCGAGTATTTTCATTATCTCTCCCGTGGATAATAAAAAACAAGTAATGACAATTGTAATAACTTTTCGCAGGAGGTTTTAACTCCATGTCCACCCAATACTGCATCTACCTCCGCAAATCCCGCGCCGATCTGGAAGCCGAAGCCCGCGGTGAGGCCGACGTGCTTGTCACCCACCGCAAAACGCTCCTGTCCCTTGCCGAGCAACGCGGCTATCCCATCGGTAAAATCTATGAGGAGATCGTCTCCGGCGATACCATCGCCGACCGCCCGCAAATGCAGCAGCTTCTTTCCGAGGTCGAGGCGAGGCGCTGGCACGGCGTCCTCGTCATGGAGATTGAGCGCCTTGCCCGTGGCGACAGCATCGACCAGGGCATTGTCACCCGGGCGTTCAAGTTCTCCGGCACCTATATCGTCACCCCCGCTAAGATCTTCGACCCCAATAATTACTATGATGAGGAACATCTGGAGTTTGACCTCTTTATGTCCCGTCGCGAATATAAGATGATCAACCGCCGCCTGCAAGCTGGCCGTCTCGCCGCCGCGCGGGATGGCCGCTGGCTGGGCGGCAAAGCCCCCTTTGGGTATGATTCGCAAAAGCTGCACCGCGAAAAGGGCTTTTCCCTTGTCCCCAATGCGGATGCAAAAACCGTGCAAACCATCTTCCAGCTTTTTGTCGATAACCCCAAAATGGGCACCATCCGCCTGTGCCACCGGCTCAACGAGCTGGGCTACCGTTCTGCCACCGGCAAGCTGTTCAACGTCGGCATCATCAAGGATATTCTGCAAAACCCAGTCTATGCCGGTTTCATCACATGGGGGAGGCGCGGCGAGGTTAAGATCGTAAAAAATGGGCAGGTATCCCTCACCTACCCGCGCAATAAGGATTATCAGGTTTTTCAGGGGCGGCACGAGCCGCTCATTTCACAGGATGTGTGGAACGCCGCGCAGGCCAAGCTGCATGCGCGCTCGTTCGCGCCCGTTCCCAAGTCCAAGCAGCTGCAAAACCCCCTTTCCGGCCTGCTCATCTGCGGCAGCTGCGGCCACAAAATGCAGGCGCGCCCACAGGCAGGCACGCGCTATGTGTTTTGTCATCATTATTGCGGCATGGTGTCCTCCCGCATTGATGAGGTGGAGGAAGCGCTCCTCCTCTCCCTGCGCCACTGGCTTGTGGACTATCAGGCGCCGTCCAAAGCCGCCGCCCAGCCCTCCGGCGATCAGGCCACGCTTGAAGCTTCCCTCCAAAAGCTCAATGCCGAAATCGCCGCCATTGAGGAACAGCGCGCCCGCGCTTTTGAACTGGTCGAAACCGGTGTCTACACGCCCGAGCTGTTCAAGGAACGGCAGGCCATCCTGTCCTCCCGGCGCGACGCGCTTGCCGCCGCCGCCGACCAGACCCGCGCCCTGCTCGATCAGCTGCTCCGAGACAATCAAACCCGGCAAGCCCTCATCCCGCGCGTGCAGTCTGTCATCGAAACCTACGCGCAAACCCCCTCTGCCGAGGATAAAAACGCCATGCTCCGCTCCATCATCTCCAAAATCGTATACAATAAAACTACCGGTGTTTATAGTCCATCCGGCAGCGACCTCTCCTTGACGATTTATCCCCTCATTCCTGATACCCACTACTAACAACATCGTGGTTACGACTGGACCCTCCCTTACATAAAAGAGCAAAGCCGCGCGCGCAGTCTCGGCAACGTGCAAGCCACCGAGCAGGCCGTACAGGCGGGCGCGCCCATCCGGTTTGACACACAGGCACAATCGCCGCATTACAACTACTGGCGCGACCGCGCCGAGCACGAGGTCTGGTTTGAGGACGCACGCTCGGTGCAGGCCAAGCTGCTGCTGGCGGGTGAATACCAGCTGCGCGGCGTGAGCATCTGGAATATCATGCGGTATTTCCCGCAGCTGTGGCTGGTGCTGAACCAGCTGTATGAGATCGAAAAGCTGTCGTAAAAGCCGCACATGACAGCGGAAAGATACAGGCCGCACCGTCCCTGTGACGGCGCGGCCTGCCCGCTTATTTGCGTCTCCCTCTGCCCGACATGCGGCAACAGCCTTTTAGTGAGGGTGTCCCCCCTGCCATCGACTGGAAAACACGCCACACCGCCGCGCAATGCCCCGCCGGCATGGCGCGCGATAGCAACGAAGCATTTTACATTTCCATCCCGCAGGCGTACAATAAAGGAAAAGGAGGCGTTCGCATGAACCGTATCTTAGTAGCCTATTTCTCTGCCAGCGGCATCACCGCCAAGGCAGCCAAAACATTGGCCGCAGCCATCGACGGTGACCTGTATGAGATCAAACCTGCCGTACCCTATACCAGCGCCGACCTCAACTGGATGGACAAGCGCTCGCGCAGCAGCATCGAAATGCAGGATGCCACCTCGCGCCCGGCGCTGGCCGACGGGGATGCCCCCGTTGCCGGTCACGATGTGATCTTTTTGGGCTTCCCGATCTGGTGGTATGTAGCCCCCACCATCATCAACACCTTTTTAGAGCGGTATGACTTTTCCGGCAAGACCATCGTGCTGTTTGCCACGTCGGGCGGCAGCGGCCTTGGCAAGTCTGCGGTCGGATTGCAGGCCAACGCGCCCGGCGCAAAGTTTATCGACGGGCGGCTGCTCAACGGCAGGCTGGACAAAGACGAGCTGAAACGCTGGGTGGAAGGGCTGAAACTCTAAAACAACACCGCACCATTGCTGCAACAATGGTGCGGTGCTTTTTATACATGGCGGATTACAGCGCCGTGCCGGTGTCCGCTATCACTTTGATCTGATATTTCCGCGTGCGCGGGCCGTCGAACTCGCAGAAGTACACCCCCTGCCATGTGCCCAGCAACGGGCGGCCGTCCTCGACCAGCACAGTGCAGCTTGCGCCGACACAGCTGGATTTCAGGTGTGCCGCCGAGTTGCCCTCAGCGTGGCGGAACTGCGGGCGGTCAGGGAACGCCGCGGCAAGGCCGAGCAGCAGATCGTGCTGCACATCCGGGTCGGCGTTTTCGTTGATCGTAATGCCCGCAGTCGTATGCGGGCAGTGGACGACAGCCAGCCCGCTTTGCACGCCGCTCTCGCGGATGGCCTCACGCAGGCTGGAGGTTATGTTATACATGCCCTCACGGTCGGTATGCAGCGTGTATTCCTTGGTTTTCATGCTCATTCACTCCTGTTTTCGTGCAGATAGGTCGCCTCAAGGTCGGACAGGTGCAGCTTGACCGCCAGTGGATATTTCTCGAACGCGTGCGCGAGCGCAAAGCTGCCGCCGCGTACCGAGTCGTCAAAACCGCCCATGTGCCAGCGCACGGCCATGGCCTCCTCGGTCTTGAGCCGCATAAACCGCTCGATCAGGTAGACCGATTTCTCACCGTGGCCATAGGGGAACTGGTCGTCCACCGCGTAGACCGGCACCTTTTCCCACTCGCCACGGTCGTTTTTGCGGTTGCGCATCTCAATTTTATAAAAACCGGCCTTGCACAGGTCGTGCAGCAGGGACACGATCGTCATGCTTTCCAGATCGTCAGTCGCCGGGTCGTAGTGCTTGGTGGTCAGCACGGTGTAAACGTTGAGGGAATGGTCGAGCAGGCCGCCCTCGTAAGCCGCATGGAAGCGCGTCGACGCAGGCGCGGTGAAGAAGTCGGTCGTCTCCATCCACGCAAGCAGCTTTTCCGCGCCCGGCCGGTGGACGTTCTGATGAAAAAGGTCGAGAAACTGTTCTTTATTCGTCATAAGCTCCCTCCATCCGGGCGCGGGCGTGCGCCAACAGCGCCGCGCGCGCGTTGTCCAGTTCGCCGTCGAGCACCGCGTCCAGCAGCGCGCGCAGCATTTCCCCAACCGCAGGGCCGGAAAGCCCGAGCGCCTGCATATCGTCGCCATTTACCGCCAACTGCCGCAGCGACAGGCATGCATCCTGCGCGAGCACGGCAGCGAGCCGCCGCTCGGTCTCCAGCAGCAGCCCGATGTCCTCCGGGTGGGTATCCTGCCCGACCGCATCGCCCTTTTTGACCGCCAGCAGGTCGCGGAAGCGGGCTTCGCCGATCTGTGCCAGACGGCGGCGCACCAGCTTGTCGTTATCGCCCAGCGGGCGGTCGTGCTGCTCGACCAGCAGCAGAATGCGCGCCGTCTGTTCGTTTGAAAAGCGTAGGCGGCGCGTCAGCCCCGCCGCGATTTCGCGGCTGACCTTTGGGTGGCCGTAAAAATGGCCGACGCCGTTTTCATCCACAGTTTTGCAGGCCGGCTTGCCGCTGTCGTGCAGCAGCATCGCCCAGCGCAGGCCGGGATCGGCAGGCACCTGTCCGAGCGCACGCACACTGTGCTCCCATACTTCGTACCGGTGGTAGGGGTGCTGCTGCACGCAACCGACCATAGGCGCCAGTTCAGGCAGCGCCGCGGTGACGATATCCGCATATTCCAGCAGCGCCCGCTGCGCAAACCGGCCGCAAAGCAGGCCGGTCAATTCCTCGCGCACGCGCTCCGCCGAAACATTTGCCAGCCGCCCGACCTGCCGCCGCATGGCGGCGGCAGTCTCGGCCTCCACCGTAAAGCCGAGCCGCGCGGCAAACCGCACCCCGCGCAGGATGCGCAGCGCGTCCTCGGTAAAGCGTGCGTCCGCATCGCCGACCGCGCGCAGCACGCCGTCCTGCAAATCGTCCAGCCCGCGGAACGGGTCGCACAGCCCGCGGTCGGGGTGCCACGCCATCGCGCCGACCGTGAAATCCCGCCGGGAAAGGTCGGCCATCACGTCAGTGACAAACCGCACGCCGTCCGGGTGCCGCCCATCGGTGTAGCCGCAGTCCATACGGAACGAGGTAATCTCAAGCGGGCCGTCGTCGGTCAGCAGCGTCAGCGTGCCGTGTTTCAGCCCGGTTTCGAGCACCCGTCCGTCCGCGAACACCGCCTGCATCTGCTCCGGCGTAGCCGCCGTGCACAAATCCCAGTCGTGCGGCTGGGCGCCGCGCAGGCTGTCGCGCACGCAGCCGCCGACCGCCCACGTCTCATATCCCGCGTCCTCCAGCCGCGCGATGGCGCGCGCGGCATGGGCGGGCAGGTCGATCACTTGTCTTCCTCTTTCTGATGCAGCTTATATGAGCTGCCGTCCGGGTTGATCACCACGGTGTTGTCCAGCTGCGCCTTCAGGCTCCGGCGGAAGCCCGCAACATATTCGGCGCGCAGCGCCTGCTGCTCGGCCTTTTCTGCATCGGTCAGCCCCTCAGCCTTGGCTTTTTTGGCAAGCGCGTTGATGCGCGCAATTTTTTCATCGGTCATAGCCAGATTCCTCCTCTGGGTTTGATATGCCCCTATTATACCAAACCCGGTGCACAAAGTCGAGTATGGGATGCGCATGCTTGACCGGCTTTTGTGCGCGTGATACAATAACCTTGTGTCAAAAATCCCCCGTAAAGGAGTTTATGCATATGAAAATTGAGACCAAATGCCTGCACGAAGGCTACAAGCCCGAAAACGGCGGCCCGGGCGTCATACCGATCGTCCAGTCGACCACCTACCGTTTCGATTCGACCGCGCACATCGCCGGCCTGTTCGATATGCCGACCGAATTCATGTATTCGCGCTTTGCCAACCCGACCTGCGACGCGGTCGAGAAGAAGATCGCCGCGCTTGAGGGCGGCGCAGGCGCGATGCTGACCTCGTCCGGTCAGGCGGCCAGCCTGCTGGCTATTCTGAACCTGTGCTCGGCGGGCGACAGCTTCATCGCCGCTTCCACCATCTACGGCGGCACGATCAACCTGTTCGGCGTAACGCTCAAAAAGCTCGGTATCGAGTGCATCTGGGCGGACGCGGAAGCGGACGAGGCCGAAATCCAGAAGCTCTTCAAGCACAACACCAAGGCTGTGTTCGGTGAAACGCTCGCCAACCCCGCGCTGACCGTGCTCGACATCGAGAAGTGGGCGGGCATCGCGCACAAGAACGGCGTGCCGCTGATCGTGGACAACACCTTCGCCACGCCCATCCTGTGCCGCCCGTTCGAGTGGGGCGCGGATATCGTCATCCACTCGACCACCAAATATATGGACGGCCACGCGGTACAGGGCGGCGGCGTCATCGTCGACAGCGGCAAGTTCGACTGGGCGGCCTCGGGCAAGTTCCCGGACTTCACCGAGCCGGACAAAAGCTATCACGGCGTGGTTTACACCCGCGACTTCGGCAATCTGGCCTATATCATCAAGGCACGCATGCAGCTGATGCGCGACTTCGGCTGCTATCCGGCCGCGCACTCGGCATTCCTGCTAAACCTCGGTTTGGAAACCCTGCCCGTGCGCATGAAGCAGTACTGCGAGAACGCGCTGACCGTTGCAAAGCACCTGGAAAAGTCGGACAAGATCGCCTCTGTGCGCTACCCTGCGCTGCCCGGCAACGAGCACTACGAGCGCGCGCAGAAGTACCTGCCGCTCGGCACCTCGGGCGTGATGAGCATCGACATCAAGGGCGGCCGCACCCCGGCGATGAAATTCATGGACAGCGTAAAGCTGGCCTGCAACGAGGTACACGTCGCGGACATCCGCACCTGCGTGCTGCATCCCGCTTCTGAAACCCACCGCCAGCTGACCGACGAGCAGCTCGTCGCCGCGGGCATCGAGCCGGGTCTGGTGCGCCTGTCGGTCGGCCTTGAGAACGTCGAGGACATCATCGCGGACGTCGATCAGGCGCTGGCACAGATCTGATATGGAAATCCGTGAGATCCTGCCGTGGGACAGGGCGCACTTTTGCCGGTTGGTAAACGAATTTTATACGCTGCCTGCGGTCGCGCACCCGATCGACCCGAAAAACGCCGAGCGTACCTTTGACCTGCTGATGGGCGACACGCCCTATGCCCGCTGCTTTGTCGCGGCGGATGAACGCGACGTGCCGCATGCCTACTGCCTGTGCGCCGTCACTTGGTCAAACGAGGCGGGCGGGCTGTGCGTCTGGCTGGAGGAATTGATGGTCGAGGATGCTTTGCGCGGTCAAGGCGTAGGGCAGCAGCTGATCGCCGCGGTGCGCGCGGCCTATCCGGACGCGGCGCGCTTCCGGCTGGAAGTGACCGACGAAAACCCCCGCGCAGCGGCGCTCTACCGCACACTGGGGTTTGAAAACCTCCCCTACCGGCAGATGATAATTGACCGGTAGTCGTTTGCAGCCACGGCTGCAAACGATCCTGCTTTGCCGCGCTGCCGCGCGGACAAAGCATCTGGCGATGTTTGCGCGCCAATACGGCACACAACATCGCCTCCTGTATCAAAACCGAGGCACATGTCCCCGGTTTTGATGCCGCTCACAGAGCGGCTGAACAATACGCGCTGCCGCGCGAACATTTTCCGCATCCAAGGCTTGCCGATTTGTCGGCAAGCCTTTTCTGTCCGCCGGTTTTCTGCTATGATAAGAGATAGGATTGGAGTGATTCCATGGCGACTGAAAATAAAATGGGCACCATGCCCGAGGGCAAGCTGATCGTGACGATGTCCTTCCCGATCATGCTGTCCATGCTGGTGCAGGCGCTGTATAACATCGTCGACAGCGCGTTTGTTGCGCGCATCAGCGAGGACGCGCTGACCGCCGTCTCGCTCGCGTTCCCGGTGCAGCTGCTGATGATCGCGGTGGCGACTGGCGCGGGCGTGGGTGTAAACGCGCTGCTCTCGCGGCGGCTCGGCCAGAAAAAACAGGCGGAAGCCGACGCGGTGGCGGTCAACGGCGTATTCCTGTCCGTGTGCTTCTGGCTGGTGTTCGCGGTGCTCGGCCTGCTGTTCGGACGCGCGTTTATCGCAGCGTTCACCGACGTGCCCGCCGTGGTCGACATGGGTACCAGCTACGTTACGGTTGTCACCGTCGCGTCCTGCGGGGTGTTCCTGCTGTTCGTGGCCGAACGCCTGATGCAGGCGACCGGCAACACGGTCTACCACATGATTACGCAACTCATCGGCGCGGTGCTCAACTGCGTGCTCGACCCGCTTTTGATCTTCGGCCTTGCGGGCTTCCCCGCCCTCGGCACGACGGGCGCCGCGCTCGCGACCGTCATTTCCCAGATCACCGCCATGGCGATCGGTTTTTTCATCAACATCAAATTCAACCATGATGTCCATCTGCGTGTGCGCGGCTTCCGGCCGGACGCGGAAATCCTCGGCGGGATCATCCGCATCGGCCTGCCTGCCGCCGTGCAGCAGTCGCTCATGAGCGTGCTGACCGTCGGCCTTAACCGCATTTTGATGCCCTTTTCGCAGACTGCCGTCAGCTTTTACGGTGTATATTACAAGCTGCAAAACTTCCTCTTCATGCCGGTATACGGCCTGAATAACGCGCTCATCCCGATGATCGGCTACAACTTCGGCGCGCAAAACCGCCGCCGCATCGAACGCATCACACGTTATGCGCTCTATCTTGCCGTGGGCATCATGGCGGCGGGCACCGTGCTGTTCGAAGCGCTGCCCGTGCCACTTTTGCGTCTGTTCGACGCATCGGACGCGATGCTTGCCATCGGCGTGCCCGGTATCCGCACGATCGCGCTGTCGTTCTGCTTTGCGGGCGCGTCGGTCATCCTGTCTGGCTGCATGCAGGGGCTGGGGCGCGGGGGCGAATCGCTCTGGGTCGCGCTTGTGCGGCAGCTGATCGTTGTGCTGCCCGCAGCGGTGCTGCTCGCGCAGGTTAGCCTGAACGCGGTGTGGCTGTCCTTCCCGCTGGCGGAAACGGCCGGATTCGTGCTCGCCGTGCTGCTGCACCGCCGGGTGACGCAGCGGCTGTTTGCGCCACTCCCGTAAAATGTCACAATTCTGTAACAATTTTCCCATTGTTTTTGTGCAGGCTGCGCGCTATAATAAAGATACGATAAATGAAAGGGGTGAGTCCCATGGGTAGCGAAATCGAACAGATAGCCGAGCAGATCGTGGCGCATCCGCGCTTTCAGCAATTGCGCGCATTCCAGCACCACGGCCCCGGCAATTCGGTATACGACCATTCGATTGCCGTTGCGGCAATGGCTTATGCCATCGCCCGCCGGATGCGTCTGTCCGGGGACGAAACCGCTTCGGTGGTCCGTGCAGCGCTGCTGCATGACTTTTTCGGCTACGATTGGCACAGCGACCGCTTCCGGCGCTTTCTCAGCCGCTATTCCGGCTGGCAGCGCATCGTGCGGATGCATGCCTTTGTCCATGGGCACATCGCCGCTGGCCGTGCCGCGCGCACTTTTGGTTTGAGCGCGGCTGAGTACGAAGCGATTGCCCGCCATATGTTCCCGCTGGCGGCCATGCCACGGACGCGTCTGGCGTGGATTGTGTCGTTGGCGGATAAGTTCGTCGCCGCGAAAGAAATGGTTGCCGCCATCGGCAGCTATCTGTCCCCTGCGTACCGCAGAGGGCTGGCCGAGTTATAAAAAAAGACCCGCCGTTTTGGATGCGTCTGTCCGAAACGGCGGTTTTGTTTTGCTTACAGGTCTTGGATATTCATTTTGTCAAGCTGGCGCTTTTGTCTGCCCTTGCGGCGGCAGAAGAAATAAATAGCCAGCAGCACAAGCGTCAGGATATTGCACTGGAAAAACGCAAGGAACAGGTCGCCAATGAACGACGCTGTCACCTCAACGCCCTCGCCGTATACCGCATAGTACCCCACAATGGCCGAAATGATCGCAAAAACCGAATAGGCCACCTCCAGCACGGGCAGCACCAGTCCCGGCCACCATGCCTTGCGCCGCGACAGATACACTTGCAGCACAATTACCACCACCAGAAGCAACAGCAGCAGCAACATACGAAATGCTAAAAACATCGTCCTCTCCCCTTCCTTCGTTACAGGTCTTGGATATTCATTTTGTCAATCTGCTTTTTCTGTCTGTACCGGCGGCGGCAGAACAGATAGATGGCCGTCAGCGCCAGCGTCGGCAGCAGCAAGAGCGCCGAGCTGAGCACCGCCAACAGCACCTGCACCATGTTTTCCGCCTGCCCCAGCGCGTTGAGCAGCACATTGGGCAGTATCAGCAGCACGCCCGGCAGCGTGCATGCGGGCAGCACCAGCCCCGGCCACCACGCCTTACGCCGCGACAGGAACACCTGCAATGCGAGCACGCCCACCAAAAGCGCCAGCGTCAGCCCCAAATTGACCGCCGTTACCACCATTGCCGTCGTGTCCATATCCAGCCCCTCCCTAACCGCCTGCCGCGCCGTCCGCGCGGCGCTTTTTATATTCGTGGATGAGTATTTTCGCCGTGTCGAAGTCCAGCTTATCATTCACAGCCATGCGCTTGATAAGCGCGACGTATGGGTCTTCGTCCTCCCGCTCGCCCAACTCGATTTTCTGGATCAGCCGGTCGAGCCGCAAGCGCACCGTTGGGTAGGTCACGCCGTATTCCCCCGCAACCTGTTTGAGCGAGCCGGACGCCAGCACGAACCGCTTGATAAAAGCCACGTCCTCCTCCTCAAGCTGTGCCATCCAGCTGGGTACGACTTCAATCGCCATGCGCCCACCCCCTTTTGGTATCTTTAGTATATGCTTTAATTTTATTAAAGTCAAGTTTTAATTTTATTTATTCAAAAAGCATCCTCTCCCTTTCAGAAAAGGAAAGTAGCTTTCCCCACTCCACGGTGCAAAACCGCGCGCAGGACGGCTTGTACACCGTGCGCTTTCTATCGACCGCACGGTCATTATTTCGCATTTTGTTGTTATAAATGGAAATTATCAACGAAACCGCACGTTTACTGTCGTTTTGAATTAAAGCAGTTTTGTCGTGCGCTCCCCTGTTCCTGACGGCGACACATCCCACGCCTGCCGCAGCAGCGCACAGGCCGCAGCGATCTGCTCCTCGGTCAACCCGGCATAGCCCAGCACGAGCGTCGCTTTGGGCGGTGTGACCGGCGGCGTGTAGTATGCCGACAGGCCATACACCCGCACGCCCGCCGCGGCTGCCCGCTCGATCAGCTCGCGCTCGCGCATCCCGTTGCGCATGTGCAGCAGCAAATGCAGTCCGGCCTCGGCGCGCGATACCTCGTGCGGCAAACCGGCCAGCTCACGCGCAAGCGCAGCCAGCAGCGCGTCGCGCCGTGCCTGATACACCTTGCGGCTGCGGCTGATATGCCGCTCAAAGCCGCCCGTCCGCAGGAAGGCCGCAAGCGTGTGCTGGTCGAAGCTGGGCACCGTCGACGAGTAAAGCGAGAACCGCGCACGATAGCGCGCCATCAGCGCATCGGGCAACACCAGATAGCCGATGCGCAAGCCGGGCGCAAGGCTTTTGGCGAAGGTGTTGGCATACACCACCCGCCCGGCACGGTCAAGCTCGCCCAGCGCCGGGATTGGGCGCGAGGCATAGCGGAACTCACTGTCGTAGTCATCCTCGATGATATAGCGGTCGGGCGCAGCGGACGCCCAGCGCAAGATCTCCAGCCGCCGCGCGGCGGGCATGACCGTGCCAAGCGGAAAGTGGTGCGAGGGCGTCAGGTAGACAACCGAAGCGTCGCTCTCCGCCAGCGCATCTGCGCGCAGGCCGCGCTTGTCGAGCGGCAGCGGACGCACCACCGCCCCATTCGCCTGAAAAATCTGGTACAGCTTGCGGTAGCCCGGATTCTCCAACCCGTACACACGGTCGCGCCCCAAAAGCTGGATGACCAGCTGCATCAGGTATTCCGACCCCGCGCCGACCAGGATGTTGTCGGGCGACACCCCCAGCCCCCGGCAGTCCCGCAGGTAGCGTGCAATCTGCTCACGCAGTTCGACCGCGCCGCAGGGGTCGGTCGCGCGCAGCAGACGGTCGGAGTATTCGCTCAGCACGCTGCGGCTGAGCCGCGCCCACGTCGAAAAGGGAAAGCAGCCGTTATCGACAATATTGGTGCGGAAGTCATACCGGCAACCATCGTCCGGCGCGGGAGCGGCCTGTGCCGACGGCGTAGGCACAGGCGCTATTGGGCTTGGCACGGCCAGCTGCGGCTGCACGAAGTAGCCGCGCCGCGGCTCGGACGCGAGGTATCCCTCGGCCAGCAGCTGGCCATAAGCCGTTTCGATCGTGATCTGGCTGACATGCAGGTTGGCGGCCAGCTTGCGCTTGCTGGGCAGGCGCTCGCCGCCCGCGAGCGCCCCCGACATGATATCCGCGCGCACCGCGCGGTAAAGCTGCTCGTAGAGCGGTGTGCTGCCGTGTGGGTCAAGATGATAGGTCAGCATGCTACGTCCCCCCTTACTTAGCCGCCGCGAAGGCCGCGGCTTGCTTTACCCAATCCAGCAGCTCGTCGTCGAGCTGGCTTTCATCCGACACCAGTACATGGTGCGTCCAGCGGTTGGGGTACGGCTCGACCGCCTGCCAGATGCGCGGCGAGGAAACGCGGTGCGACAGGCCGAAGGTCACGACGATGGTCGGCTCTTTCACCTTGCGGCGCGGCAGCGACACGAACGCAAAGCCGTGCCGGTTTTCCAGCGTCACCTGCGTTTTCTGCACGCGGATGTGCGTGCCCGGGCAGGCGTCCAGTACCTGCCGCACAAACGCCTGACAGAGCGCAAGCTCACGCAGGCGACGGTCGAAAAACTGCATGAGATCGGCAAAGGTAAAATCCGGCATGAAAAAATCCCTCCAAACTGGCATTGCTGTTTTTACAATACCAGTATGGAGGGATAATGTCAAATCAAACCTGTGGTGCGCAGGATAAATAGGGTCGCTGTCAACGTCACCGCGCTCAGCGCCGTGCTCAGCACAACGATGGATGCCGCCAGCACATGGTCGCCGCCCATGTTTTTCGCCATCACATAGCCGGACACCGTGCTCGGCGCGCCGCACAGGATGACCAGCGCAACCATCGCCTGATCGCGAAAGCCCATCCACGCCGCGATGGGCAGGAAGATAACCGGCAGCAAAATGAGCTTGATGAACGTCGCGGCACAGGTCGGGGCGAGCTTTTTGATCGCTTTCGCGCCCTCAAACCCCGCGCCGATGCTAATCAGGGCAACCGGGGTCGCGCAGGCCGAGAGCATGTCCAGCCCTTTGGCCAGCATAGGCGGGAAATCCACCTGCAACAGCGAAAACGGCAAACCGGCCAGAATACCCAAAATGATCGGGTTGCTGATGATACCGCCCAATGTGCGCGAGACAATGCCGTGGTGCTGCGCGGTTTTCGCGTCCGGCGCGGTGACGGTCAGCACCAGCACCGAGTAAATGTTGTACAGCGGCACGCTCGCCACAATCATCAGCGGCACAAGCCCCGCGTCGCCGTACAGGTTCTGCACGAACGCCACGCCCAAAATGGCCTGCGAGCCGCGGAACGCGCCCTGTGTGAACGCGCCGACCATGCTTTTATCCGGCAGAAGTTTGGCCGCGCCCAACCAGATGGCGAAAAAGTACACGGTCGTCACGCCCGCGCAGAACAGGAAAAATTTCAGGTCAAACTGCTCGGTGATGCGTCCGGCCGCAATATCGCGGAACAGCAGCACGGGCAGCAGCACCTTGAACGAAAGCCGGTCAAGGTCGGCAAGCGTCTGCGGCGCAAAAAAGTGCCGGGCGCGCAGCACGCGGCCCAGCAGGATGATCGCAAAAATCGGGACGGTTGCATTCAGGCAAAAAATCAGGTTATCCGTCCTCTTCCCCTCCCCTTGCGGATACCGCCCGACGGCGGGCGTTCCGCTGTTTTTCTCTTTGTCCGGCGCACCGGGCGTTCCCATCGTACCACACCGGCACGCAAAATGCAACCGCGCCGGTCAGGCCTGCCACAGCGCGGCAAATGCAACGCGCAGCAGCGCACCCGCCGCTGCGAGCAACAGGCAGATGACAAACGGCACGCGGCACACGCGCAGCGAATAGCGCCCGGCGGCTTCGCCGCTCTGCCAGACCATCGCGCAGGCGGCCAGCAGCGCGGGCACGCTGAGCGCAGCGGGCAGCGCCGCCGCCCCGAACGTGAGCAGCATGCCATTCTGCTGCCCCAGCCCGACGGCCAGCGTCAGCGCAAGCACAAAGCCGCGCGCCGCGGCTGCCGCCGACAGGAACAGCGGCGCGGGCCGCAGCAGCGCACACAGCGGCGCAAGCATGACCCACAGCAGCGCGCACAGCACGCTTTTGATCGCCTGCGCGGGCAGCGCGTCCAACATGGCGGCCAGCTCGACCGCCCCGTCCCCTTCTGCGGCGCGCAGGCCGGTCAGCCCACCCGCCACCGCGCCGCACAAAAACACCGCGCACAGGAACAGGAACGCGGGCGAACGCGCCAGATCGTCAAAAAAGCCGAGAATACGTTGTCTGTTCATCGGTCTCCCCCTTATGGAAACTGCTACAAACAACATATTCCCGGCCCGCGCCCATTAGAACGCAAGACCATGCCGGATCACCGGCACGGATGGACGGCGCGCCTCAGCCCGCCTCGTTGATCGCGTCGCACATGGCATTTACCAGATCGCGGCACGGCTGATGCAGAAACAGGCGCGCCTTCTGGCTGATCTCGTAGGTGGCATACAGCCGGCCCTGCTCGTCGCGGTGCAGCACAGCGGCGATCAGCTCGGTCGCGGATGCGATGCGCTCGGCCACATAGGCGAGGTCAACTTTATCGCTGTCGCACACGGTCACGACCAGCCGCTTTTGCGAGCTGCTCGAAATCTGCGCCAGCTGGGTCGGCATCTCCCGCTTGGAGGCCGTCACCAGCACGATCTCACTTTTCATCACCGCGGAGAGGTCGTCATCGCAAATACGCGCGTCGTATCCCTCAGCCGCCTGACAGGCAGCCGCGTTCTTGCCCGACAGGAACAGGTTGCGCGCCGGGATGACCTCTTTTTCCAGAATGGCACGGACGAGCCGGGGGAGATATTCACCCTCGCCCAGCACGGACACCAGAACATTCTGCGGCATATCTTCATCTCCTTTAGCAAAGGGGCGTTTGCAAATACAGTAGTCATTATACGGCAGGGCGCGCACCTTCCGCAATGCGTTTTACGTTTTCTTGATATTTTTTGGCGCAATGACTAATTTTCACCCATCTTCTCCATCGCCTTTAGGTAAATCGCACATTCCAGACGCTTGCGCTCCATCTCACAACCGAGGTCGTAGGAGTCGTTCATGTCGTGGTTCATGTTGTAATTTGCCGCCGAACAGCCACCCGAACAGTAGAATTTTGCCCAGCATTTCTGGCACTTCGGGCGGGTGTAGATGTTCATGCCCGCAAACTTGGTGGCGATGTCCATATCAAGCGACTGGTCGAGCACGCTGCCCTGCTTGAACTCCTCCTTGCCGACGAACTGGTGGCAGGGGTAGATGTCGCCGTCCGGCGTGACCGCCACATATTCGTAGCCCGCGCCGCAGCCGCGCAGGCGCTTGACCACGCACGGCCCCTGCTCAAGGTCGACCATGAAGTGGAAGAAGGTGAACGGCTTGCCCGCCTTGCGGCGCTCGAGCATGATCTCGGTCAGGCGGTCGTACTCGGCCTCGATTTTGGGCAGGTCGGCTTCGGTCAGGTCGTAGCCGCAGCCGGGGTCGGCGGTGACCGGCTCAACCGAAAGGCGGTCGAAGCCCGCATCCGCGATATGCACCACGTCGTCGGCAAAGTCGAGGTTGTGCGAGGTGAATGTGCCGCGCGCGTAGTAGTCCTTTGCAGGGTCGCGCGCATCGACCAAGGCCTTGAAGTTTGGCACGATCACGTCATAGCTGCCCGCGCCCGACACGGTTTTGCGGAACTCGTCGTTGACCGCCGGGCGGCCGTCGAGCGACAGCACAACGTTGTCCATATTCTCATTGATGTAGGCGCGCTTGTCCGCATCCAGCAGCAGGCCGTTGGTGGTGATGGTAAAGCGGAACTGCTTGCCGTGCTGCTTTTCGATGCTGCGCGCGTAGTCGACCGTCTGCACGACCGTATCCCACGCCATGAGCGGCTCGCCGCCGAAGAAGTCGACCTCGATATTGCGGCGCTTGCCCGAGCGCGCGATGACAAAGTCGATGGCCTTTTTCGCGATCTCAGGCGGCATGATCTTGCGGCCCTGCCCAAAGTCGCCCGTGGACGCAAAGCAGTACTTGCAGCGCAGGTTGCAGTCGTGCGCAACATGCAGGCACAGCGCCTTGACCGGCGCGCCGACGGGGATGTATTTGCTCACGTCGATGTAGTCGTCCTCCGCGAACAACTGCCCTGCCTTTTTCAGCTCGTACAGCTCGCCGTAGGCCTCGCGCACCTCATCCGCGCTATACTGCGCCAGCGCGTCGACCACGCCCTGCGGACAGGTTTCGCCCATCGACTCGTCCACCAGCCCGGACACTGCGTAGCACACGTCGTCGAGCACATGCACCGCACCCGAATTGACGTCCAGCACGAAATTCAGGCCGTTTTTCTGATAACGATGAATCATTTTTCTGTTATTCCTCCGATATGCAACAAACAAGGCGCGCCGCTTCCGGCACGCCTTGCATTTGACTTCGTGAAACCCGCGCTTACTTCGCGTGCTCGCACTTCTGGTTTGCCACGGTGCAAGAGGTCTTGCACGCGGACTGGCAGGAAGTCTGGCACTCGCCGCAGCCGCCGTGTGCCGCAGTCTGCTTGAGGGTTGCAGAGGTCAGCGTAGATACATGCTTCATGGATAATTCCTCCTACTTTTTCAGATGACGGTATCGTTTTTTGTTACGCATATTGGCGCCCGCGAAACCACCGAGCACCGAAGCCACCAGCGCGCACAGCAGGCTGGTCGCCACACGCACCACATCCACCGGCTGGGTCAGCGCAAACACGCCCACCAGCAACAGCACCAGAAAAACCAGTGCGCCCGCACCCATCGCCCACAGGAATTTACCGCCCGGGGCGCGTTTTGCGGAAAGCAACGCGGCCGCCGCGCAACCCAGCGCGAGGAATACCAGCGCGCACGGCGCGATGGCCTGTTCAGGCAGCACCCCGCGGTGCACCAATATTGCGCCGACTAACATCAGCAGCAGCGTTGTGCCCACTCCGGCCGCGGCCGCCGGCAGCAGGACTGCGACGGGCGACGGCCCTTCATTGGTTTTTCTCATCACGATGCATCCTCCCGCCGAATGATTTCTCTCTATCCTATTCGGCAAGAAACCGGTTTATTACTTTGCGTCCTGATCGGCTTCCTTGGGGGTCTCGATCCCCTCGGTTGCCGGCGCCTCCTTACCGCGGATCGCCCAACGGTAGATCTTCAGCTTGGTACGGTCACTCGACGACTCGATAATCAGCACATCGTCCTTGATATTGACCACGCGTCCGATGAACCCGCCGATCGTGGAGATCTCATCGCCGACGGCGATCGAGTTACGCATATCGCGCTCCGCCTTATCGCGCTTGCGCTGCGGGCGGATCATCAGGAAATAGAACAGCACGATCAGAATGACAAGCGGGGCTAACTGCCCGACCGCCGCCAGATAGTCCTGTGCGGTCCACATGTTTCCATCCATCACTTACACCTCCTCGTGCAATTTTGCCATTGATACTTGTTTATTATACTGGATAAGGCGGCAAAATACAACCCCTTTTTTCCAGCGGCATAGGACAGCCGCCGCCGCGCATAGGGTAACGGTATCCAATACAAAAGTGAGGTGCATTTTTATGCTGTTGCCTGCCCTGTTGGCGCTTGGCGGCGCGTGTTTTTTTCTGGTGCTGCGCGTGCAGGGGGCGGATGGCTCGTTCCCCAAGCCGCTTACCCCGGACGAGGAGGCCGAACTGCTGCGGCGTATGCAGCAGGACGGCGACGAACAGGCGCGCGCCAAGCTCATCGAGCACAACCTGCGGCTGGTGGCGCACATCGTCAAGAAGGACTATTGCAAAGGACTAATCCGCCCCGTTGAAAATGGACTGAAGCCTGCTGCCCCAGTCTCAGATAGACCTCTAAATAGATTTGCTGGTCGTTGCTTTGTTCCAATACAACAATGTGATCCAGGATCGTTGCCACAACTTCGGAGTGAACCCCGTTTGTAAAATCCAGTTCCTCCCGAAGCGCTTTTTCCAGAACTTTGAGATTTACCCCCGTTCCTTTTTGGACTTGCTCCTGCTGTCGCAAGGCTACGCTCTGTTCCTCCAAGGCGGCGAGCTGACGGTTAAACCGGTCATTGCGCTCCTTAAACTCTGAAAGGGTAATGGCATCCGCCATACTCAGTTCCAGCAGCTTATCTTTCTTTTCCTCTATCTGGTTGATCTGTACCTCGATGCGTCCGATCTGTGCAGCGTGATCCTCTCTGCTGCCGGTCTCCCCGATGCTATCCAGCACCAGCCGGATGATCTGTGCTTTTTCTGTGACTACCTTGTGAAAAAGGTCTGCCAAAACCAGATCTACCTCATTGCTGCGAATCGCCGGCAGGTGACACGCATTCTTCCCCCCCTGACGATACATTTTGCATCGCCAGAACTCTGTCTCTCCCTGCAAGGTTTTGAAGGACTGCCGGTGGAAGCTGGTGCCGTGGATGCCGCAGACGATTTTTCCGCTGTACGCATACCGGTTCTGATAACTGGTTGACTTTGCACGCACCGCTCTGCTCCGCTGCTTGAATACGGCATTGGCCCGATCCCACAATTCCTCCGAGACGATGGCCGGGATATTGGGGTCTGGATACATAATCCATTCGCTTTCCTCTAAAAATACTTTTTTCTTGGTGCGGTAGTCAAGCGTCTGGGTCTTGTTTCCACAATACCACCCCTTGTACTTGGGATTGGTCAGAATGTGCCTTATGGTCAGTTGATTGAACTCATTTCCCAGAAGGCTGGTGTGTCCCCGCCGGGTCAGCTCCTGGGCGATCTTGCGGATGCCATAGTTCCCGGTGGCGTAAAGTTCAAAAACAAGTTTCACCGCCTCGGCCTGCTCCGGGATAATGGTCAACTTGCAGTCCTTCTTGTCATAACCCCACAGGCGGTTGTTGCCCAGCACATGGCCGTTCTTGATGGATTGCCGGAACCCAAATTTCAGGCGCTCAGACAACTTGCGCACCTCATCTTGGGCCACGCCTGCCATAACCACCAAACGGAACTCGCTGTCAGTATCCAGAGTATTGATGTTGTCGTTCTGAAAAAGAACCCCCACATTGGCATCCAGCAGCTCCTGCGTATACTGGATGCTGTCCAGTGTGCTTCTGGAAAAACGGGAAATTTCTTTGGTGATGATGAAGTCAAACAGGCCCCTGTGGGCATCGTCAATCATACGCAAAAAACTCTCCCGCTTGTAGGTGCTTGTTCCAGAGATACCTTCGTCCACATAGCCTTGCACAAACGTCCAGTTGGGGTTTTTCTGAATGAATTCCGTATAATACTGAACCTGATTTTCCAGACTTCCTTGCTGCTCCACTTTTTCCGTGGATACACGGGCGTAATATGTAACCCGCAGAGGAAGGTCATAGATAGACTTGCCCATCCGCATCTGCTCTCGCAACTTTCTAATGGTCATCATACCGCTGATCCTCCTGCCGGTTTTGTAAGGGTTTATCTTCAGCATAACGGGTAAAATGTTTTCTGTCAAAAAATCGAGAGCAGCTGGCGGAGTGATAGAGATCCTCTGAGATCAAATTTTGCTGCCACAATCGTTTCAAAAGAATCAGTCCAATCTCACGGTCAATATCATTCACAGTCAAACCTCCTTCTCGGTAAGTTATGCAATTCGGACGGATACTATGATGGATGTTGTTTCATCGGCTTCAAGCTCACATGAACATGATGGTCATCCTCTCTCTACAAAAACAAAGCCCTCGGCTCTGCCGAGGGCTTTGCAATGCAAGTCTTTTGTTCGGTAATTCATCGGTTTCCGTGGATGTGTTCAGCGATAAAGCTAAGGAAAACGATTCGGCGCCGCCCGTGTTATGCGGGCGGCGCCAGATCTATAAGAAATGAAGAAAAGAGGAGAACAATATATAATCAGTGGAACGGATTTTCCGTTGGATACGGCAGCGATACCGGCTGGTTATACGCAATATCCGCAACGCCCAAGTAACGGAACACCTCAAACAGCGCCTTACCATAATGACCAAAGGCCACTGCACCGTGATGCGGATACTGCTTCTCGATCAATACATGGCGGTAAAAGCGATCCATTTCCGGGATTGCAAATACACCGATCGAACCGAAGGACTCCGTCGGCACATCAAGCACCTCGCCCTGTGCCACATAGGCGCGCAGCTGCGTAGAAGCGGTAGACTGCAGACGGAAGAAAGTGATGTCACCCGCCTTGATGTCGCCTTCCATCGTGCCGCGCGTGATATCCGGCTCAGCCAGATCGGGCTCTAGATCGCGCTTCATAATCAGCTGATACCCCATATGCGGATTGCGCAGCAGGCTCGGGCAAGTATTGCCGCAATGGAAGCCCATAAAGGTTTCACGATGACGATAATTGGTCTTGCCTGCAATCGACTTCTCATACATGGAGGCCGGAACGGAATTATTGATATCCAAAAGCGTAACCGGCGCACCCGAAACACACAGACCGATATACTCGCTCAGTGCGCCGTAAATATCCACTTCGCAGGAAACCGGAATGCCACGCCCCGTCAGACGGGCATTGACATAGCAGGGTACAAAACCAAACTCAGTCTGGAACGCCGGCCAGCACTTATTGGCAAAAGCTGCATACTTGCTGGTGCCGAGATGATCGCGCATCCAGTCCTCGAGCGTCAGCTCGTACTGTGCCAGACGGGGCAAAATGCCACTGAACTTGCTTTCACCATTGCCAGCTTCCGCTGCCATCTCTTCCATCTTGGCAGGAATACGCGGATCATCCTTGTGCTGATTATATGCAACCAGCAGATCCAGCTCGGAATGCTCCTCGACAGCAACCCCCAGATCGTACAGCGCCTTGATCGGTGCATTGCAAGCGAGGAAATCGTTCGGACGCGGACCAAACGCAAAGATCTTTAGCCCCTTCATGCCGATCAGTGCAGTTGCAACCGGTGCAAACGCGCGAATCTGCTCTGCGGCCTCTTCCGCCGTCGCACACGGGTAATCCGGAATGTACACACGCTTGCCACGCAATCCAAGGTTATAGGACGCGTTTAGCATACCACAGTATGCGTCTCCACGACCGTCGTGCAGATCGCCATCACCCTCGGCAGCGGACGTGTACATGATCGGACCATCAAACCAATCCGCGATCATGGTCTCGGGTGTTTCCGGACCAAAGTTGCCAAGGAACACGCACAGTGCGTTGACACCATGCGCAACGACATCATCTACCGCGCGGCGCGCGTCGAGTTCGGTCTCCA
>DWZQ01000024.1 GCA_019117485.1 Candidatus Agathobaculum intestinipullorum
GTACCGCGGCGAGTTCGAGGAGCGCATCAAGAAGGTCATCGAGGAGCTGACCGCGAACAAGGACACCATCCTGTTCGTCGATGAGATGCACATGCTGATGGGCGCGGGTGCCGCCGAGGGCGCGGCCGACGCGGCCAACATCTTAAAGCCCGCGCTCAGCCGCGGCGAGGTGCAGGTCATCGGCGCGACCACGCTGGACGAATACCGCAAGAACATCGAAAAGGACGCCGCGCTCGAGCGCCGCTTCCAGCCCGTGCAGATCGAGGAACCCAGCCCGGAGGACGCGGTCGAGATCCTCAAGGGGCTGCGCGACCGTTACGAAGCGCACCACCGCATCAAAATTCCGGATGAGGCCATCGAGGCCGCAGTCAAGCTGTCCGTGCGCTATGTGACCGGTCGCTTCCTGCCGGATAAAGCGATCGACGTGATCGACGAGGCATGCTCGCGCGTGCGCCTGTCCACGCTGACCGCGCCGCCCGACCTCAAGCAGATGGAGGACGAAATCGCCGCCATCGCAGCGCGTAAGGAGGAAGCCGTCAAGGGGCAGGACTACGAAAATGCCGCCAAACTGCGCGACGAGGAGAAGTCCAAGCGCGACGCGCTCGAAGCGCGCAAGAAGAAGTGGGCTGACCAGCAGACCACAGCGCATGACGCGGTTACGCCGGACGATATTGCAGCCGTCATCGCGGGCTGGACGGGCATCCCGGTCGCCCAGATGACCGAGGACGAGGGACAGCGCCTGCTGCACCTCGAGGACACGCTGCACCAGCGCGTGATCGGCCAGAACGCCGCAGTGACCGCGGTTTCCAAGGCGATTCGCCGCGGCCGTGTCGGCCTGCGCGACCCCAAGCGCCCGATCGGTTCGTTCCTGTTCCTCGGCCCGACCGGCGTAGGCAAGACCGAGCTTTCCAAGGCACTGGCCGAAGCCATGTTCGGTGACGAGAGCGCCATGATCCGCATTGACATGTCGGAATACATGGAAAAGCACGCGGTTTCCCGCATGATCGGTTCGCCTCCGGGCTATGTCGGCTACGACGAGGGCGGCCAGCTGTCCGAAAAGGTGCGCCGCCACCCGTATTCGGTCGTGCTGTTCGACGAGATCGAAAAGGCACACCCGGATGTGTTCAACATCCTGCTGCAAATCCTTGAGGATGGCGTGCTGACTGACGGGCAGGGCCGCCATGTGGATTTCCGCAACACCATCATCATCATGACCTCCAACATCGGCGCACAGAAGATTACCGGCAATGGCCGCAAATCGCTCGGCTTTGCCGACGGCGAGGCAGCAACCCCGGAGCGCACCTTCGAGCAGATTAAGGAGGACGTACTGGCCGAGCTGAAAAACGCCGTGCGCCCGGAATTCCTCAACCGTATTGACGACATCATCGTCTTTGACCGCCTGAGCGAGGACGAGATCGCGCAGATTGCGGACGGCATGCTGCGGCAGGTGGCTGCGCGCATGCAGGATCTGGGCATCACGATGGACTGGACGGACGAAGCCAAGCGCCACCTTGCGAAGGCAGGCTTCGACCCGGTCTACGGTGCGCGCCCGCTGCGCCGCGCGGTAACGGGCGAGGTCGAAGATCTGGTGGCCGAGCAATCGCTCGCGGGCGAGATCAAGGCCGGCGACCATGTTACGCTCGATGCGGACGGCGACAAGCTGACGCTGCGCCCGGCGGCGCAGGCAGCCGAAACCGCCGCACCCGACACCGCAGAATAACATTCAACCACATACTTCCCATGATAAACGCCCCCGGTGAATACACCGGGGGCGTTTTGGGTTGTTTGGAAAAGATGTATCAGAAAACCGGACAGGGCGCAGGCCAATCACTTATAGCTTTCCGCCAAAATGCCGACGATATCCTCGCGCGACAGCGGCCGCGGGTCAACGCGGAACAGCGCACCCATTGTGCCCATCGCGTTGTCGGCGTATTTGCCGAAATCGCCCTGCTGCACGCCGTAGCCCGACAAGCGCAGATCATGTACGTTGCAGCGCTTTTGCAGGCTGGTGAGGGCCGCAATGAAATCCTCCGGCTTTGCCGCGTCCTGCTTGCCGAGCGCACGCGCGATTGCAACCAACCTGTCGCCCGCAGACTCGAAAAAGCGGCTCCAATACGCCTTGGAAATCATAATCAACCCCGCGCCGTGCGGCAGCGCCGGGTGGAAAGCGCTCAGCGCATGTTCGATGGCGTGCTCGCCCGTGCAGCTGGACAGCGTTTCGACAAAACCGGCCAGCGTGTTCGCCAGCGCGACATCGGCGCGCGCCTGCCGGTTGCCGCCGTCGTGTACGGCGGTCGCGAGCGAGCGGCCAATCAGCTCGATGGCCTTCAGGGAGAATATCTCACTGATGGGCGTGGCGCAGGTGGCCAAGTACCCCTCAGCCGCGTGGAAGAACGCATCAAAGCCCTGATAAGCGGTCAGGTGGGGCGGCACGGTCATCATAAAGTCCGGGTCGACGACTGAGATGGTTGGGAAGCACTTTTCGCCGCCCCCGCCGATCTTTTCCTCGCCGTTGGTGATGACAGTGAACGGGTCAGCCTCGGTGCCCGTGCCCGCCGTTGTCGGGATGGCAACGATCGGCAGGCCGTCGTTTACTATGCGCTTGCCGCCGCCCGTGCCGCCGTGGACGTAATCCCACCAGTCGCCGTCGTTGGTTGCCATGATCGCGACTGCCTTGGCGGTGTCGATCGACGAGCCTCCGCCCAGACCGACAACAAACGCAATGCCCTCCGCACGGCACAGCGCGGCGCATTCGCGCACGCCTTCAATGGTCGGGTTGGGCTGCACCTTGTTGAAAACGATGGTTTCATGCCCAGCCTCGGCCAGCGCATCCTGCACCTTGGCGACGTAACCTAAGCGGGTGGTCGAGGTGCCGCCCGTGACGATCAGGCCGCGCCCTTCCGGCAGGCGGGCGCGCGCGAGCTTCTGCACCGCGCCGGGGCCGAAAAAGATCCGGGTGGGCAGGTAAAATCCGAAGTTATCCATATAGTCCCCTCCTTTTGAAAAAAGGGGGTCGAACCGACCCCCGAAAGACAGCGTTTTCCCCATCGTGTGCGCCGGGTGTAAAACGCACCCAACAATATTATTGTATCAAATTCCATATGGCTTGAAAAGATGGGAAAACGCCGAAAGAAGGCTATTTCTTTCATGCAATTTACCCATCAAAAATCGTAAAATAACACTTGACCTTGTGCAATATTGATGATATTATAGGTTCACAGAAAAGATAAGGGCAAACACCAAAGAACGTAAGGCAAGGGCCTTGCAAAACGGCGAAAACCCATTCTGATCTGTCAGGGATTGGCGAAAGGCCAAATCAAACCGTCGAAAGGGGTGAGTCCAATGGTAATAGAAGAAGCATCCTACTGGTTCGCGGGACTCGCCGCGGCGCTGTAACCGAAACGATTAAGGTGATAGCTATAAAAAAGAGCGAGTTCCAAAGCAAGATCACGAACCGCCTGAAAAGCGCGATCGGCTTCTGAGAGAAGTAAGGAACGGCACCTTTGAGGAAGCTATCCTCGCGAATAACCATCCGTAGATCATACTGACGATGCAAGCGGATCGAGGCAGCAGGAAAGTAAGGTTCGGACATGAAAGAACCATGAAACGATGCGTCGGCGAATGAAACTGCATCCGTAACGATACCTGCCAAACAAAGCCAAAAATAGTGCGCATCCAATGGCCGATGGGCATACTGATGAGTATGATGCCGCAAAAGCGGATCAGAGCACAAGACAGAGATGATATCAAAACTTGCTGAAAGTGATCCGGGCCATGCAGGATAGAATCGAACGACCACCCGCCGAGCAAGAGACGCATCACAACTTCATATAGAGTTCCCGAATGTAAGAAAGGTAACCATTGCATATGGATAGTACCACAAGAACCGCAGTCGGGCGACTCCCGTGAACGTAGGATGAAGGAAATTCCCATAAAGGGAAAACATTGATACGCCGGTAAAGGCTAAAAAAACAGGCTAAAACAGCACCGGCATGAACATCCGGATGGTTTTGGTTCCCCCGGAAAAATCAAAGGAAAGGTGGAATTGCATATTTTACAAGACGAAGAAAGCAATCCTTGTCGGGATTTTTTCCTCCAAACTCCCTGATTCTTCCAAGGAAAACTGATTCGTGCATGTAAAAATGAAATTTCACAAGCCCTTTGTTATCACAAACGGAATTGGCTTTCCAAAGGAAATTGGCAAACCCATCATTTTGGATTTCCATAAATTTGGGCAGTCAAGTCACTTTGGCACATACCGTTTGGCAATCCGGAAAAGAGAACCAGTGTAAACAATCGGATAGCTTCACAAACCTGTACGTTGGAACAGGGCAAAAAGAAAATCCGTACCCCTTTACAAATGGCAATAGCTATGACGTAAAATATCATATGGATGATCTAAGTGCATCTGGAAACGGACAGGAATCTACAATACGGCGGATACAATCTGCCGGGAAAAGAGCCTATATGGAATTTTGGAAGTAAAAGGCCTCGTCGGGTGACGGGGCCTTTGTTGTTGTCCCAGACGGACGTGGCCGTCAGCCTTGCCCTGCCGCCTGCTGCCGCCGTTCGGCAATCATCTCATAAAGCGCCTCAAGCGCGTCAGACAGTGTGCCCACCGCATCGATCAGGCCGAGGTCGACCGCCTGCCGCCCCGAGATCACCGTGCCGACGTCGGCGGTCAGCTGGCCGGTCTCGCGCATCAGCTGTTGCAGCCGCTCCGCTGTAATCCGCGAGTGACCAGTGATAAAGTCCACAATGCGTTCCTGAATGCGCGCGAGGTACTCAAATGCCTGCGGCACGGCGATGATCGTGCCGTTCATGCGCACCGGATGGATGGTCATAGCCGCCGAGGCCGCGATAAAACTCTTTTTGGCCGCGACGGCAAGCGGCACGCCGATCGAATGGCCGCCCCCCAGCACGAGCGAAACGGTCGGCTTGGTCATCCCCGCAATCAGCTCGGCGATGGCAAGGCCGGCTTCCACATCGCCGCCGACCGTGTTGAGCAGCACAAGCATGCCGTCGATCTCTTCGGCCTGCTCGACCGCGGCGATCTGCGGGATCAGGTGTTCATACTTGGTGGTTTTATTCTGTTCCGGCAGCTCCATATGCCCCTCGATCTGGCCGACGATCGTGATGCAATGCACGGTGCCGCGCGTGCTTTTGGCCGTAATCGAGCCGGTTTCTGCGATGCTGCTCTCCTCCGGCGCGGGAATCATTGGCATTTCCTCGGACATGGCAGTCCCTCCTGTGCAAAAATATCCGTTTTCAGTTTGCCGCATCCACAGGCTGTTTATCCGTCCACTATGCTTTCCACAGGGGATATTACAAAGCGTAAGCCGTTTTCCCACGGCATGCGGGCATTTTGCGGGGTCAATTACTGAAAGTTATCCACTTTGTACACAAGGTTATCCACACATATCCTGTGGAAAGACCTGTGTACAAAGTGGATTATTTGACCCCATGCCGGTTTGCCGCACCGTCCGGCAGGCATTGCAAAAACAGTGCTTGCCGTATCATGGGAAATTTGTTACAATACACTTAGATACGTTTGCAAAATGCAATGATGGAGTGAAGAATCATGAGCAACCCGATCGTTACGATTGAAATGGAGCAGGGCGGCATCATCCGCGCCGAGCTTTATCCCGAGGTCGCGCCCAATACGGTGCGCAATTTCATTTCGCTGATCCAAAAAGGCTTTTATAATGGAACGATTTTCCACCGCGTTATCCCCGGATTTATGATTCAGGGCGGCGACCCGGAGGGCACCGGCATGGGCGGCCCGGGCTATGAAATTCGCGGCGAATTTACGTCCAACGGCTTCCAGAACGACCTGAACCACACCCGCGGCGTGCTTTCGATGGCGCGCACGATGGTGCCCGATTCCGCGGGCAGCCAGTTCTTCATCATGACCGAGGACTCGCCCCACCTCGACGGTGAATATGCCTCGTTCGGCATGGTCATTGAAGGCATGGACGTGGTCGACGGCATTGTCAACACCCCGCGCGACTGGCACGACCGTCCCCGTGAGGAACAGAAAATGAAAACCGTCACCGTCGATACGATGGGCGTGGAGTACGAGCAGCCGGAAACCCTGTAATCAGAAAGTGGGGAAGCAGGATTGTATTATACCAATAAGGAGATCTTTGTCCTGTCCTCGGTCGGCTGTATGGACACCGAACGCGACGGGCTGGAATCCATCCTCGCCGGCAATGAGGAGGGCGCAAAGGGCTGTTGTCTGTCGGTCGATATGACGGCGGACGGCATCGCCGTGCTCTCATCGGACGGATACTGCGTCGCGCCGGACGGCACACAAATGAACATTTCGGATTTCAGTTACAACGAGTTGCATCAGATAGCGCCGCAGCTAATCCCGGCCGGACAGGCCATTGAGCTTGCGCGCACCTGCCAGGCCAAGATCGCCATTACGGTACATAACCAGACCCTGCTGCCGCAGCTGCGCATGACGCTACGCCATGCCAACTATCTGGATGAGACCATTTTTGTCGGTCTTGGGCTGGTCGAGGCCGCGCGCATTGCTGTGGCCAATCCGGATCTGCACATCATGGGTGAGTTGCCCGCGCTGCCCGACAACATCGACGCGCTGGTGCGCGCCGCGCAGACGACCGGCCTGTTTGGCATCCGCGCCGCAGCCGGGGACTTGACGCCGCGATTGATCGGCGCTTGCAAGCAGGCGGGGTTGTTCACCATGAGCTTGCCGACGAACAATGAACGCACGCTGGCCGGGTTGATTCACAGCGGGGTGAACTTCATTGAAACCGCGCGCCCGGATATCACAGCCATGCTGCTGCCTGCGGGCGAATCTGAACCGCACCATATCCCGATGATGCGATACTAACGCAACTTCGATCGAACCGTACAGGTTCGATCGAGAGGGACGCACCGCAGCTGCGCCGCGGATGCGTTCAAAGCGAGAAAAGTTCCGCCAATCGAAACTTTTCTCTGCACTGGTATAAAAAGCCCGGCAAATCCGGGCTTTTTATGAAAAGAACCGCTTTTCAGCGGTTCTTTTCTATTTTATGCGCGCCTGACGGCGCGGGGGAGGGGACAGTGGCGTTTTGGGGTTTGCGGCAGGAAGAAAACGTGTTATAATATTTCTGATTACCAATTGATCGAAAGGAGCCGCGAACGTGGCTGACATTTCCGTACAAAACCTGACCAAATATTACGGCGACAAGCTGATTTTACAGGATATTTCCTTTGACGTGCAGCCCGGCGAGAAGGTCGCTATCCTCGGTGCAAACGGCGCGGGCAAAACCACGCTCTTAAACATCCTGACCGGCCGCCTGCCCTACGACAGTGGGCATGTGTCCTTTGGGCAGAACCGCACCGCGGGTGTGATCGACCAGATGCCCGATTTTCCACCCGAGGCGACCGTCGAGGACGTGCTGCGCCTTGCCTTCCGCGAGTCGGACGAGGTCACGGCTGCGATGGATGCCCTGACCGACGAGATGGCCCGCCGCCCGGACGACGCTTCCCTGCTCAAGCGGTACGCCCAGCTGGAAACCCGGCTGGAAATCCTCGGCGGGTACAACCGCGACTATGAGATCGACCGCGTGTGCAACGGTCTGGAAATCCCGGCTGACATGCGCGCACAGCGTTTTGCGCTGCTTTCGGGCGGCGAAATGACGCGCATCAACCTTGCGCGTATCATTTTGGAGCAGACCGATATCCTGCTGCTCGACGAGCCGACCAACCACCTTGACATGCAGGCGGTGGACTGGCTGGGCGAATATTTGGAAAACTACCGCGGCACCGTGCTGATCATCTCGCATGACCGTTGGTTTATCGACCAGTGCTGCGACCGCGTGATTGAGATACACGACTGCACCTGTGAATTCTATAACGGCAACTACTCCTACTACGCGGTTGAGCGCGAGCGCCGCCGCGAGGAACAGCTCAAGCACCACGAGCACGAACTGGCGGAGAAAAAGCGTCTTGAGGCGACCGCTCGCGCAATGCACGAGCATGGCACCGAACACCTTGCCAAGCGCGCGGCCTCTATTGAAAAGCGCATCGCGCGCATGAAGGTCACCGACCGCCCAAAAACCGAAAAGCGCATGACCGTCACCTTTGGCGACCCCAACTACGAAACCGAGGAAGTATTAAAGGTCAAGGATATTACAAAGAGTTATGATGGCCGCGAAATATTACATGATGTTAGCTTCAACATCCGCAACCGTGAACGCGTCGCGCTGCTCGGCGCGAACGGCGCGGGCAAGACAACACTACTCAAAATCCTGCTCGGCGAGGAAACGCCGGATAACGGCACGGTGCGCAAGGGCGTCGGGTTAAAACCCGCCTACCTGCCCCAGCAGGTGCATTTTGCCAACCCGCACCGCAACCTGATCGACACGCTCATTTACGACAAAAACGTGTCCATGCAGGTCGCTCGCAACCGGCTCGGCTCGTTCCAGTTTACGGGCGAAACGCAGATGAAAACCGTGGAAATGCTGTCCGGCGGTGAAAAAAGCCGCCTGCGGTTGTGCGAGCTGATGTATGACCCGCTCAATTTCCTCATCCTCGACGAGCCGACCAACCACCTCGACCTCGCCAGCCGCGAGTGGATTGAGGAAGCGGTCGAGGCGTTCGACGGCACGCTGCTGTTCGTCTCGCACGACCGCTACTTCGTCGAGCGGTTCGCGACCCGCGTGCTCTACCTTGAGGACGGCAAGCTGATCGACTTTATCGGCTCCTATTCGGATTTTCTGGCCTACCGCGAAAAGGGTATCCAACCGGAAAATCCGGCGCCGGCGCCCGCCCCAAAGCGCAAAAAACCGGATGTCCCGACGCTGGACGACGTACCGCGCCCGCCGGAAAAACCCAAGCGCACGGGCGGCACCAAAAACCTGCAAAAGCAGCTGAACACGCTGGAACGCGAAATCTCGCAGCTGGAACAGCAGTCGGCTGATCTGGAACAGCAGATGGTCGAGGCCTCGTCCGACTCGGCGCGGCTTTTGGAGCTGATGACCGAAAAGGAAGCCTGCGACGAGTCGCTTGCCGCCAAGATGGACGAATGGGAAGCCGTTGCGGCCGAACTGGAGGAATTACAGCAATGACCGAACGCAAATTCTGGCTGGCGCTCGCCGCGTTGTTCACCGTGGGCGGCATCATCCAACTGCCGTGGGCGCCGTCACGCTTTGGCGCGGCGTTTTTCCTCGCCCTCGCCGCCGGCTGCGCGGGGATGTGGCTGGTGCTGCGCCTGCGTGACCAACACCTCGCCTGCCGTGTGCTGGCAGTCGTCGGACGCGTACTGTTCGCGCTGTTCGTCATATCGTTCGCTTTGATTCAGATTTTTGTCATTCAGGCGGGCATGCGGACGGACAATGCCGACACGCATGCGGACTACTATCTCGTGCTCGGCGCACTCGTCAACCCGGATGGGCAGCCGTCCGCCGCGCTGGCCGCGCGGTGCGATACCGCAGCGGAACTACTGGCAGCCAACCCGGACAGTAAGGCGGTTCTGTGCGGGGGGCAGGGCGGCAACGAGCCGTGCACCGAAGCGGATTCGATGTATGCCTATCTGACCGAACAAAAAGGGGTTGACCCCGCGCGCCTGCTGCGTGAGGATCAGTCAACCAACACGATTCAAAACCTCACCAACGCGCGTGTGCTGATTGAAACGGCGGAAGGGCGCACCCATGGGGATTACACTGCGGCGGTGGTCACCAGCGACTACCACCTCGCGCGCGCCAAAATGCTGCTGCAACGCGCGGGCTATGAGGAAGGGCTGGGCGTACCCGCGCCTACCCCGTATCCGGGACAGTGGGTGGCGGTGCGCTGCCGCGAATACTGCTCGATCCTCGGGCTGATGCTGACCGGCCGGTGGACGGTCTAAGGGGAAGGAGAAACGCATGTTTGAAAAAGTAAAGGGGCTGTGCCAGCGCATGGACGAGCTGGAAGCCCGTCTGTCCGAGCCGGGGCTGTATGACGACCCCGACCGCGCGGCAAAGCTGCTCAAGGAGCGGAACGAACTCGAGCCGATCGTCACGGCCTACCGCGCCTACGAGCAGGCGCAACAGACTATCGCGGACGCGACCGAGCTGCTCTCCGACCCGGACATGAAAGAGCTGGCGCAGCAGGAGCTGCATGAGGCCAAGGCCGAAGCGGCGCGGCTCGAGGATGAACTGAAAATCCTGCTGCTGCCCAAAGACCCGAACGACGGCAAAAATATTTTCGTGGAAATCCGCGGCGGCGCAGGCGGTGAGGAAAGCGCGCTGTTTGCGGCCGACCTGTACCGCATGTATACGATGTATGCCGATAAGCGCGGCTGGCAGACCGAAGTAATGAGTGCGTCCGAGACCGAGCTGGGTGGCTATAAAGAAATCGTGTTCCGCGTGGCGGGCGAGCAAGTGTATTCGCGGCTCAAGTTCGAGAGCGGCGTACACCGTGTGCAGCGCGTGCCTGCGACCGAGAGCCAAGGCCGCGTCCACACCTCGACCACCACGGTCGCGGTGCTGCCCGAAGCGGAGGAAGTGGATTTCTACCTCGACCCGAACGACCTGCGGATTGATACGTTCCGTTCATCGGGCGCGGGCGGCCAGCATATCAATAAAACATCCTCAGCTATCCGCATCACGCATATCCCGACCGGCACGGTCGTCGAATGTCAGGACGAGCGAAGCCAGCACAAGAACAAGGACAAAGCGCTGCGCGTGCTGCGCAGCCGCCTGTATGAAGCCGAGGTCGAAAAGCAGCAGGCCGCCATCGCAGCCGACCGCAAAAGTCAGGTTGGCACCGGCGACCGCTCCGAACGCATCCGCACCTACAACTTCCCGGAAAACCGTGTGTCCGACCACCGCATCAAGCTGACGCTCTACAAGCTCGACCAGTTCTTAAACGGCGACATGGACGAGGTACTCGACGCGCTGATTGCAGCGGACACCGCCGAAAAGCTGAAGGCGCAGGGCGAAGCATAACCCCTCGAAAGGAGATTCCCCCATGAACGAACTGATGAACCTTGCGCAGTCGATGCCGTGGATGGCGATTGGTATCGCATTGGTTGCGATCAATTTGATTCTGTTTGCGCTCAAAATCACCAAGCGGCTGATCGCGCTGGCGATTGGCGCCGCATTGGTCGCCATCGGCATCTACACCGGCGTAATCGACGCACCTGTGGCACTGACGGCGCTAACACCTATCTTTTTTGTATAATACATCCCACTTGGAAGTGAAACAGACATGAAAACAATCGTGCTATCCCCACAGCAAGATAAAAACGCGGTACAGGCCGCTGCTGACCTGATTTTGCATGGCGAAGTGGTCGGTATGCCCACAGAAACGGTCTATGGTCTGGCTGCCAACGCCTTGAATGGGGAAGCAGTGGCGAAAATCTTCCGTGCGAAGGGTCGCCCGCAGGATAACCCGCTGATCGTACACATCGCGGACTTTGACCAAATCTACGACCTGTGTCCGGCGGTGCCGCCGCAGGCAAAGCTGCTGGCCGAAGCGTTCTGGCCGGGGCCGCTGACCATGATCGTGCCCAAAGGGGACTGCATCCCGGTTGAGGTCTCGTGCGGGCTGGATACGGTTGGCATCCGCCTGCCGTCGCACCCGCTGGCGCGCGACCTGATCCGCGCGGCAGGCGTGCCGCTGGCCGCGCCATCGGCCAACACATCCGGCCGCCCGTCCACCACAACGGCGGAGCATGTGCTGCGCGACATGGACGGCAAAATCGCCGCCATTTTGGACGGCGGGCCGTGCGGCGTGGGCGTGGAGTCCACGGTCGTCACGCTCGCGCTCGACAAGCCGAGGCTGCTGCGTCCGGGCGGCATCACGCTCGAGCAGCTCGAAACCGTGCTGGGTGAAGTCGAGGTCGACCGCGCGCTTTACGAGAAGATCGGCGACGAGGTCAAGGTGTCCGCGCCCGGCATGAAATACCGCCATTACGCACCCAAGGCGCCGGTGACGGTCGTACGTGGCGACCCACAACGCACAGCAGAATATATCGCAGCGCATATCGACGGCCCCACCGGTGTGCTTTGTTTCGACGAATATAAGAATAACTTCCCCACCTGCACGGTCGAGTGCTTTGGTTCGCAGAACGACCTCGCCGCGCAGGCGCGCGAGGTGTTCGACCGGCTGCGCGCGTTCGACGATACGGACGTGCAGCAGATCTGGGCGCAATGCCCGTCGGATGAGGGACTGGGGCTGGCGGTCGCCAACCGTATCAAAAAAGCCGCAGGGTTTCATGTGATCGAGCTTACCTGACCGCATAACTCACAGGAGAAGGTGGAAAAATGAAAATCATCGGACTAACCGGCGGCAGCGGCACGGGCAAAGGCACGTTTGCCGCGCTGCTGCGCGAAAAAGGCGCGGGCTGGGTGGACTCAGACGCGGTCTACCGCCGCCTGTGTGCGGAAAACCGCGAAATGCTGCACCAGCTGGACACAGCGTTCGGCGGTGTGCTGGACGAAACCGGCGCACTCGACCGGAAAAAGCTTGCGTCCATCGTGTTTGCCGACCCGGACAAGCTCCAAAAGCTGAATGCAATCACGCTGCCCTATATCCGCGCAGCGTCCTTGGACGAAATGCGCGCGCAGGGGGACTGCCCGTTTGTGCTGTACGACGCGCCGACCCTGTTCGAGGTCGGGGCGGACGACCTGTGTGAGTGCGTCATCGGCGTGCTGGCCGACCCCGATGTGCGCATAGCGCGCATCATGGCGCGCGACGGGCTGGATGAGCAAGCCGCCCGCGCCCGCATCCATGCACAGCCGGACGCGGACTTCTACCGCGCGCAGTGCAGCTATATTGTGGAAAACAACGGCGGCCTTGATCTGCTGCGGCATCAGGCTGACGCAATTTTTACTTGTTTACAAAAGGAGACACAGTTATGACTTCCGAACAGCTGTTTTATGACAAAAAGCCCGGCTTTGACCGTCTAACCGGCAGCGACAAGCGCGGCATGCAGGAATACGCCGAGGGCTACAAGGCCTTTCTGGACGAAGCCAAGACCGAGCGCGACGCGGTAAAGGAGATCGTCCGCATGGCCGAAGAAAAGGGCTTCCGCGCGTGGAAACGCGACGATATCCTCAAGACGGGCGACAAAATCTATCAGGTCAACCGCGGCAAGGGCGTTATGCTGGCCGTCATCGGCAAAAAGGACATTGCCGAGGGCGTGCGCCTGACCGCCGCCCACCTCGACGCGCCGCGCGTCGATATCCGCACCGTGCCGCTCTACGAGGAAGGCGGCATGGCGTTCTTCAAAACGCACTACTACGGTGGCATCAAGAAATACCAATGGACGGCGATTCCGCTCGAACTGCGCGGCGTGGTCTGCGTATGCCATAACGGGCAGATGAAAACGGTGGAGGTGCGCGTCGGCAACAAGCCGGACGACCCCAAGTTTGTCATCACCGACCTGCTGCCCCACCTTGCGACCGAACAGATGACCAAAAAGGCGACTGAGGTCATCAAGGGCGAGGGGCTGAACATCCTGGTCGGCTCGGCGCCGAGCGAAACGGTCGACGAAAAGTGCAGCGAAAAGATCAAGCTGGCCGTGATGGAGCACCTGAACCGGGAATATGGCATGGTAGAGGCTGATTTCCTGTCGGCCGAGCTGTGCTGCGTGCCCGCGTTCAACGCCTGCGACATCGGTTTTGACCGCTCGATGGTCGGCGCATACGGCCACGACGACCGCGTCTGCTCCTATCCTGCGGCGACCGCGCTGCTCGACCTCAAGGTCACGCCCGCGCACACCTGCGTCTGCCTGCTGGTCGATAAGGAAGAGATCGGCTCGGAGGGCGTGACCGGCATGCAGTCGCGCGCGTTTGACACCTTCATGGCCGATTTGTGTCGCGCGCAGGGCGCATTGCAGGACGAGTGTTATGAAAACTCGGTCTGCCTGTCAGCCGACGTGTGCAACGCGTTCGATCCCAACTTCCCCGACGTTTCCGAAAAGCGCAACGACGCCAAGCTCAACTGCGGCTTTGCACTAGTCAAGTACACCGGCTCGCGCGGCAAGTCCGGCACGTCGGACGCAACCGCCGAGCTGATGGCGCGTATCCGCTGCATTTTCGACAAGGCGGAGATCGTCTGGCAGACCGGCCAGCTGGGCAAGGTCGATCAGGGCGGCGGCGGCACGGTTGCGATGTATCTGGCCAACCGCAATATCGACACGGTCGACGCGGGCGTGCCCGTGCTGTCCATGCATGCGCCGTTCGAAGTCATTTCCAAGCTCGACCTGTATATGGCTTACAAGGGCTTCGGCGCATTCTATAAGGATTGATGCATGATACGGTGCGTGCGCGCAAGGAGGTACGGCTCATGAAAAAACTGCTGCTGCTCGCCACCGGCGGCACGATCGCCTGCCGTGAGACGGAAAATGGCCTGTCTCCCGCGCTGGGCGGCGCGGCGCTGTTGGACTTTGTGCCGCAGCTGCGCGATTTGTGCGAAATCGACGTGCGCGACCTGATGCAGCTTGACTCGACCGACCTGACCGCCGCCGACCGGCTGGCCATCGCGCAGGCGGTTCGACAGGCGGCCGGACGCTATGACGGTTTTGTCATCGCGCACGGCACGGATACCTTATCCTACACCGCGGCACTACTGCATTACCTGCTGGCGGATATTCCAAAGCCGGTCGTGCTGACCGGCTCGATGCTGCCCATGGGTGCCTCCGGCTCGGATGCGCCGCGCAATCTGCTCGACGCATGCCGCGTTGCGGCCGATGGGCGTGCGGGCGTTTGCGCCGTACTGTACGGCCGGATCATCGCGGGCGACCGCGTGTGCAAGTTCGACTCGCACGCGATGGACGCTTTCGTCTCTGCGGGCGCGCCGCCGCTTGGGTCGGTCGGCACGGACGGCAAGGTGCGCTGGGATGTGCCTGCGGCGCCGCCGGAATCCACCGCGCCGGATGCGGTCGACCCGCATGTGCTGCTCGTCAAGCTGACGCCCGACCTCGACCCGACCTTTTTTACCGCGCTGTGCGGCTACCCCAAGGTAATCCTTGAGACGTTCGGCGCAGGCGGTCTGCCCGCCCGACTCGAAGACGCGGTGCGCAGCCTCATGGAAAGCGGTACACGCCTGTATGTGACCAGCCAGTGCCCGGCAGGCAGCGTTGATCTGCACCGCTATGCGGTAGGCCGCCGCGCGGAAGCGCTGGGGGCGGTTTCTCTCGGTAGCCGAACAACCGAAGCGGCGCTGGCAGCCGTCATGTGCGGGCTGGTATGAGCGATGCGACAGGGTTTTATGAAAGGGCTTGCTGCCTGTGTGACACAGGTAGCAAGCCCTTTGTCATGTCCTGCCGTTATTCCCGCCATCCGCAAAAGTCCACACGCAGACAAAACATATGCACCGCAACGCAGAAAATAAAAATTTTTTCAAGAGGAAAACATACAAGACTGTGCATATATTTCTGTAAATACACCGGAAAGTATGTAATAGCCACCAAAAAAGTATTCTTTTCTTTGCCCTACTTTTTTTGTGTTAGAATTGCGTTAAAGGAATTGCCGGAATTGTCTTGAATTGGAAGATTGCCACATGTTATAATGTTGTATATTGACTCTGGTTGTGCAACACGACGAACCGCTAAGGAGAAGGCAGCCTATGCGCAGAATCTGGGAATTTTTCGAGAATATGGATGAAATGGTGTATTCCTCTAATATTGACACCTACGAACTGGTGTACATGAACCGGTGTTTGCGCGAGCAGCTGGGCTACCACAGCCACGAGGAATATGCCGGCGGCATGTGCTACAAAATTTTGCAGGGTAAGGACAGCCCCTGCCTGTTTTGCACCAACCGTAGGCTGCGCGCCGGGGAGTTTGTTTCGTGGGTACATAAAAACCCCGTACTCAACCGGCGGATGCTGCTCAAGGATACGTTGATACACGAGGATGGGCAGAATTACCGGCTGGAGATTGCTATCAATGCCGACACAGAAGGCGCTGCAAAGGATCAGTACTATTATGCCCGTAGCGAAACCGTGCTCAACGAATGCCTGCAACATATTTTCTCTACAACGGATTTGGAAGAATCCCTGCGCCGGATGTTATCCTACATTGGTAAAACATTTGATTGCGACCGGTCATACATTTTTGAGCTGGCAGACGAGGATACGGTGGATAACACCTATGAATGGTGCGCATCCGATGTGGAACCGCAAATTGATGCACTGCAAGATGTGCCGACATCCACCATTGAGTGGTGGATGTCCATTTTTGTCGAGGATGGCGTGACCGTTATCCGAGATCTTGAAGAGATCCGCACAACACACCCTGATTCGTATGCCATCTTGAAGCCGCAGGATATCCATTGTCTGGCTGCCGGGCCAATTCAGGTCGACGGGTGCGTGATCGGTTTTATCGGCGTGGATAATCCGGACGAACAGATGATGCCGATCATTGAATCTTTCTTAAACGTCATTGGCTATTTCGCCGCTACGCTGCTGCGCCGCCGCGATATGCTGCGGCATCTGAGCAACCTGAGCTACCGCGATCAGCTGACCGGCGCTTACAACCGCCATGCACTGACCGACTTGTTCGGCGAGCTGACGGTGGACTCGATCGGCGTGATCTATTGCGATGTAACCGGCCTGAAGCGCATCAACGATGAGTATGGGCACGAGGCGGGCGACCGCATGCTTCAGCACTGCTGCGATCTGCTGCGGGGCTCCGTGGAGACCGCTCTGGTTTACCGCACGGGTGGGGATGAATTTGTCACACTCTGCCTGAACTGCGCAGAAGCGCCCTTCCTGCAAACCTTGCAGCGGCTGCGCGATCAGATCACTTCCGATGAATACCATATGGCGGTAGGTTACGCATGGTCGGATAAGTGTCCGGTCAACTTGGAGAGCCTGATGAAAGAAGCCGACCAACGCATGTACGAGGATAAGCGCGCCTACTATCAGCAAAACAGCGGCCGCCCAGGGGTAGAGCGCCGCACGGCCAGCTACTATGCATCCGGCACATGGATGCCCACTGAGCCAGAAGGCGAAAAGACGGCATTCCAAACCTTTCTGGATAGTTCCTTCTGTGATGCGGAAGCGCTGTTCCAATCGGTATCGCAAGATAACCGCTCGAGCTATTTCTACTTTGGCGACCTGCAAAGCGACCTGTTCTATATTTCGGACAATATGCGGGATGATTTCGGCTTTTCCGATAATCTGGTGCCAGGTCTGCTTACCAAATGGGCCGACTGCATCAGTACGCCGGAATACCGGAAGCTGTATTGGGACGATATTAACAGCATGCTGTCGGAAAAACGCACAATCCACGACCTGCGCTATCGGGTGCGTGATGTAAACGGCAACAACCAGTGGATTCGATGCTATGGTATCCTCAAATGGAACGCAGACAAGAGCGAGCCGCGCTTTTTCTCCGGACGCGTCACGCATCAGGATGCATGTTTTGTCGTCGACCCGGTTACCGGCTTCCTGCGTGAACAGGGGGCATTCCAACAGCTGGAAGATTTGCGCAAAAACGGCAGCAAAGGCCTCGTAATCGGTTTCAGCCTCAACGGCATCACGGAGGTCAACAATACGCGCGGCCGGACATACGGCGACCGCCTGCTCCGGCGTATGGCCAACGCATTGGTGGAAAACCTGTCGAGCCAGATGTCCTTTTACCGTCTTGAAGGCATGCGCTTGATGGCCGTTGTGCGGCAACCGCACTTTTCCGGTGAAATCAAGCCGTTTGTAAACCGAATCCTTCAACTAGCCCAAAACTGCTATGCAGACATGGAGATTATCGTGCAAAACGTCTGCTCGTTTGCTGCGATCGAATATCCAAACGGCGATATGACATCCGAAGATCTTGTCAATAACCTGATTTCCTTGGTTCGTGTTGCGCGGCAGGAACAACAATTGGCCTATGTGGATCTGTCCTTCCGTAATATGCAGCGCGTCCGGCGTATGTCCAACATGGCGCTCAGCCTGAGCGAGGACGTGATGCATGGCATGGAGCATTTCCGCATCGTCATCCAGCCTGTGGTGCGCGCCAGCGAAGGCAGGGCAATCGGCGGCGAGGTACTGCTGCGCTGGCAGTTTGAAGGGCATGACGTATCGCCCGCGCAGTTTATCCCGCTGCTGGAAAAGGATAGGCTGATCCAGCAGGTTGGCCGCTGGGTCTTTGAACAGGCGGTATGCGCCTGCGCCCATCTGCGCAAGCAAAACCCACGGTTTTATCTGACGTTTAACGTCAGCCTGCACCAGCTTTCCGACCCGCTGTTTTTGCCCTTTATGAAGGAAACATTGCAAAAATACCAGTTGGACGGCAGTGGGCTGGTAGCCGAACTGACCGAAAGCGCGATCGACGAGCAGCCGGAAGAGCTGACCCTTTTTGTGCAGGAATGCCAGAAGCTGGGGCTTTCCATCGCGCTGGACGATTTCGGCAGCGGCTATTCCTCGCTGCGTATGCTGCTGCAATACCCCATGAGCATCATCAAACTCGACCAGTCGCTTGTGCATGAGGTGACGGAGTCCGAGGCAAAAATGAATTTTATCCGCAGTATTGTGTTCGCTTGCCATCAGTTCGGCAAAACCGTCTGCATGGAAGGCGTCGAACATGCTTCACAGAATGAGATTATCCTCAATACAGGATGCGACCTGATCCAAGGCTATTTCTACTACCGACCGATGGAATTGCGGGACTTATACCATCTGGTAGACCGGGATGGGGAGCCGGTGCAATGCCAGAATGGGATGACGGAGGCAAACCCGGCTCATAGCCATAGGGAAAAGGAGGACGAGGCATGAATTCTGGAACAGGGGACATCAACAGATGGAAGGATGCTCCGGTTTATGCCGCAATCAATGATTTTTTTCATTACTACCTGACCCAACGCGATGCTGAGGCAACCCTTGCGATGTTACCTGATGATTTTTACAGCGTCGGTACAGGGGAGGGCACGGTAGCCGTAGGAAAAACTGCCTTTGCAGAAATGCTCAAAACTGAACTGGAGCAGCTGCCTGACCCGATCGGCTATACCATTGCTGATTTTCACCAAAAACCACAGGGAAACAACTGCTGGCATATTGTATGCAGCGTCGAAATGATCGTTGATCTGCCGGATGGCGCACAGGTGCGCTACCATACCCGCGTAACAGCTGGGTTACACCGAACCGGCACGCACTTCTGGCTGGATACAATCCACATTTCAGAAGCGAGCAAGTATCAGGAGGAGGGTGAGTTTTTCCCGCTGCAATATGTTTCGCGCGGCGTGGAACAACTGAGCCGTCAGAACCGTCAGGAGTTGCTCCAACTGTTCGAACAGGCCATGCCGGGCGGCATTATCGGCGGCTACCGGGAAGCCGGCTTCCCACTTTATTTGGCCAATGACCGGCTGCTCGAAATGATGGGCTATCAAAGCCTTGAGGAGTACGAGGCTGATATCCAAGGTATGGTGCTCAACAGCATCCATCCCGAGGACCGCGCGCTCGTCGCGGAGGAGGTCAAATCAACCATTGCGCGCGATGAACAGTACGAGCTGGACTTCCGTCTGAAAAAGCAAGACAACAGCGACCTATGGGTACACAGCATCGGCCGCAAGACCGTCACAGCCGAGGGGCGTGAGGTTATCATAAGCGTGTTGTACGATATATCCCAACAGGTCGATACGCAGGCCAGCCTCGCATTGGAGGCCGTCAGCGACCCGCTGACCGGGGTGTACAACCGAAAAGGGGCGCAGGCCCAAATTTCCAAGGCCATCCAGCACACTTGCTGTTACTTATTCTTCATGCTTGATCTGGACAATTTCAAACGCATCAATGATCTATATGGCCATCAGCAGGGCGACGAAGCCCTTTGCTTTGTAGCCGAGCAGCTGACCAGTCGCTTCCGCTCGACCGATATTATATGCCGGTTGGGCGGCGACGAATTTGCCGTATTTGTGTCAGACTGTAAAGACCTACTGGCCATCCAGCACAAATTGCTGCAAATGAGCGACACCTATTGTCAAATGATGCAAAAGCGTTGGCCAGAAGCCGGTTCATCGCTATCAGCTGGTGGCGTGTTCGGTCGCAAGCCGCGCACGTTCAACGAGCTGTACAAGATCGCAGACGAGGTGCTTTATGAAATCAAAAAAAGCCGTAAAGGGCATTTGAAGCTGCGCGTGCTCGACTGAGCCGCGGCATCCTGTCTGTCTATATTCGTGTATGGGAATAGTGAAAGGGGAGGCGCTTCCGCATGGAAGCGCCTCCCCCTTTTTACCCATATTACGCCTGTAAATCCTGCGCAGTATCCACATCACACAGTTCGCGCTCCTGCGCAGCCTGCACGCACGCGCAATCCGCGCCGCACAGAAGCTCCCTGCCGCCTTCGTCGCCCTGCAAGGCGCGCAGGTCGGGCACAAGCGCCGCTGCAAACAAACATGGATTGCCGCGCCGCTCGCCAAAACATGCACGGGCGATACGCACGCCGGGCGCAGCTGCATCCAGCAGACGCGTAACGGTTTCCGCTGTCAAATACGGCTGGTCGGCCGCGACAAACACGACAAAATCACGCGGCATCACCCGCACGGCATCCAGCCCCGCCCGGATGGTATAAGATAACCCCTGTGCGCTGTCCGGGCTATCGACCGCGCGCACGCCGAGCGCCTTTGCCCCCTCGCGCACGGCTGCATAGCGCGACACGACGGTCAGCGTGCAGTCGTCACGCCCCGAGACGAGCGCGGTCAGCATGTCCAGCCCGTGCTGGTACAGCGGCTTGCCATCCAGTTCATACAGCAGCTTGTTAACCCTGAAACGCCGGCTGCTGCCCGACGCAAGATAGAGAATATGTTTCATACCTGCCCCTTCTGCATGCCCCACAGCACCTTTTCCGGCGTGATTGGCAGCTCGCGGTGCCATACGCCGGTCGCATGCCAAACCGCGTGCGCGATGGCCGGCGCCGGGGTGTTGATGACGATCTCACCGATGGATTTAGCCCCGAACGGGCCGGTCGGCTCATAGCTGGACTCAAACTCGACCCGCAGCTTGCCCATGTCAAGCCGCGTCGGGATTTTGTACTGCATGAAGGAATTTTCCACCAGCGCGCCCTTTTCGGTATACTGGATATTCTCGAATAGCGCCATGCCGATGCCCTGCACGAGGCCGCCCTCGGTCTGCACGCGGGCAAGGCTGGGGTTGACCGGCGTGCCGCAGTCGACGACTGCAACGTAATCCAACAAATCGACCTGCCCGGTCTCCTTGTCCAATTCGATTTCGACCATGCCGACCATGAACGGCGGCGGCGACACCGGCGAGGTGTGTGACGCGGTCGCCTGCACGGCAACGCCGTTGCCGCACATCGACTTGGTTGCAATGTCAAAGAGCGAAACTTCGCCCGTGCCGTCCAGCTTTTTAACCGACTTTCCGGCAAATTCCACCTCGGAAACGTCGCAATCCAGCATACCGGCTGCAATGGTGCAGATATTTTCCTTGAGCTGTTCGCAAGCCTTTTCGACCGCCTTGCCGGTGACATAGGTCGTCGAGGACGCGTAGGAACCGGAGTCGTAGGGCGAAGCATCCGAATCCGCACCGAACACCGCGATATCGTCCACCGGGCAGTCCAGACACTCGGCTGCCATCTGCGCAAGGATGGTGTCGCAGCCCGTACCCATGTCAGCCGCGCCGATTGACAGGTTATAGAAGCCCTCGTCGCTCAGCTTGATGGTCGCCGAGCCAACGTCCACGCCCGAAATGCCCGAGCCTTGCATAGCCATCGCAACGCCTGCCGTGCGCACCTTGCCGTTCCCCATGTCACGCACGGGATATTTTTCGTCCCATCCGAACAGCTCCTTGCAGCGCGCCATGCAGCGGTCGAGCGCGCAGGCGCTCGCCGGTTCGTTATAATAGGCGTGCATGATCTGTCCCTCGCGCACCATGTTCTGTTCACGGATGGCGACCGGGTCGATGCCAAGGCGGTCTGCCAGTTCGGTGACCGCGCACTCGACCGCGAAAATGCCCTGTGTCGCGCCGTAGCCGCGGTACGCGCCCGAGGACTGGTAGTTGGTATACACCACATCGTAAGCGAAGCGGTGCGCCTCAAGGTTGCCGGTGTACAGCGGGATGGACTTATGGCCGGACAGGCCAACCGTCGTCGGCCCGTGCTCACCGAACGCGCCGGTGTTGGACAGCGTATATACATCCATCGCGCGGATGGTACCGTCGCGGTTTGCGCCGACGCGCACCGTGACCTCCATCTCGTGCCGCGGCGAAGCCGCGATCTGGCTTTCCTCGCGGGTGTAGATCATTTTAGCGGCTCTGCCGGTTTTCCATGTGACCAGCGCCGGATATACCTCGGCTACGACGGTCTGCTTTGCGCCGAAGCCGCCGCCGATGCGCGGCTTTTCGACATGGATCTTGCTTTTGGGGATATCCAAGGCGTTGGCGAGAATGCGGCGCACATGGAACACGATCTGCGTTGAGGAAATGATGTGCAGACGGCCATAGTGGTCGATCTCGGTGTAGGTGCGGAAGGTCTCCATCATCGCCTGATTGACCGCGGGCACGCGGTAGGTGTGCGCAACGACCTCGTCGCAGTCCGCCAGCACCGCGTCCACGTCGCCGTGGCTGCCGCACTCGCTCGCGCACAGGTTGCGCTTATTATCCGCCCCGACCGGGCAGAGCGACCGCCAGTTCTCCTCAGGGTGTACCAGAATCGGGTTATCCTTAGCCGTGTGGAAGTCCAAAACCGGCTCGAGCACCTGATATTTTACTTTGATGAGCTTTAACGCCTTGTCGACCGCTTTTTCGGTCTCGCCCGCGACAATGGCAACCGCGTCGCCGACAAAGCGCACGCGCTGGTCGAGAATCAGCCGGTCATAGGGCGACGGCTCGGGGAAGGTCTGCCCGGCCATTGTAAAGCGCTTCTGCGGCACGTCCTTCCAAGTGTAAACCGCGACAATACCCGGCACCTTGCACGCAATATCGGTGTTGATCTCCTCAATCAGCGCGTGGGCGTGCGGGGAGCGCAGCACCTTGACGATCAGGCAGTCATGCGGGGTCACGTCGTCGACATAGGCGGGCTTGCCCAGCAAGAGCTGCATCGCGTCCTTTTTGCGGACGGGCTGGTTTATCACCCGGAACTTGTTTTCGGCCATCACGCATCCCCCTTTCGACTGTCCAGATAGGCGCGGATGCCGCGCAGCTGCCCCTCATAGCCCGAGCAGCGGCACAGGTTGCCCGCGAGGTAGGCGCGGATCTCATCGTCGGTCGGGTCGGGGTTTTCGCGCAGCAGCGCCACGGTGTTCATCACAAAACCGGGGTTGCAAAAACCGCACTGTTCCGCACCTTGGTCGGCGATGAAGCCGACAAAATCGGCGGCTTCTTCCTGCAAGCCTTCGAGCGTCTGGATATGGTGCCCCGCCGCGCGGGCGGCGAGCACACTGCACGACAGCACGGGCGTGCCGTCCATGAGCACGGTGCACAGGCCGCAGTTGGCGGTCTCGCAGCCGCGCTTGACCGAATAGCAGCCGTGGTCGCGCACAAAGTCGATCAGCAGCGTGTCCGCGTCGATGGGCGCCGACACCGGCTTGCCGTTAAGCGTCAGTTTGATCTCCATGCCTTACCCCTCCTTTGCCAGTGCGAGCGCCGCGCGGCGCACCAGCACCTTGCAGATTTCGCGCCGGTAGTCCGCGCTCGCGCGCGTATTGCTGCCAAACACCGCGCGGGATGCGATATCTTCGGCAAAAGCGCGCGCGCTATCCTCTGTGATGCCCTGCCTCAGGATGCCCTTATCGTCCGTGAAAACGGCAGCGGGCATCGGCCGCGCGCCGATGACGCAGGTATAGTTCCCGTCCCGTCCGGCCAGCGCAGCCGTGAGCACGGGGAAGTCGGTGGAAATATTGCGCTGCGACAGGTACACAACACGTCCCGCCGCCTTGGGCACGATCACTTCGGTGAGGATGTCGCGCGTCGTGCGCGGCAGCTGGGCGAAATCTGCAAGCGGCATTTCGCCCGCATGGTGCAGTACGACCCGCGCATCGAGCGCCAGAAACAGCGTCAGCACATCGGAAAAACCGAACCGCCCCCACAGGCTGCCGCCGAGCGTTGCACAATTGCGGAACTGCACGCCGACGATGTGCTTGACCGTCTGCTCCATCGCGCCGTCCGTGAGCGCGGCCAGCCCCTCATGCATTTCGAGCGCGCGCAGCGGCACCATCGCGCCGATGCGGTACTCGGTTTCGGTCTCTGCGATGCTGTCCAGCCCCAAATCGCACAGGTCGATCGCCGTGCCGGCAGGCCGTTTCTGTATTTTGAGCCACAGCATGCCGCCTATCACGACATTATTTTTCTTCTGGCAAAGTGTGTATGCTTCGTCCAGGCTCTGCGCCCGCACATATTGATTGATCGAAAGCACCTTTCCCATCCTTCCGTCCTTGTTTTCCAATGTCCGGCCGTGGCTTTGGGCCACGCCTGCCCGTTTTGCCCACGCCGTTGTTTCCGCTCTCTTTGCAGTCATTATATCATAGAAAGCGGTTTTTCCAAAGCAGTTTCCGCTATTTTTCCACAGAATCCGCTTTTCCATTTCCTCCGCTTGACTTCAGTCCGAAACCGTACTATACTATAATCCGAATTCGGACTATTGGAGGGAAGTGTTTATGGAACTGCGCGCCAAAATGGAGCAGCTCAACACCTGCATCTGCAAAATGACCGAGTTATACCGCACTTGGGCCAAGCGGCATGGCATGAGCTACAACACCATGATGACGCTTTATGCACTGGGGCAGTCGCGCAAATGCACGCAAAAACAAATTGCGGACGAGTGGCTGATTCCCAAACAAACGGTGAACACGGTTATCAAGGAATTGGAGCGGCTGGGCCACATCAGCTTTGAGCCGCTGCCCGGCAGCAAGCAGAAGATCGTCTGCCTGACGGAATCCGGCCGTGCCTACGCCGACAGCTGCCTGCACGAGCTGTATGAGATGGAATCGCGTGCGCTGCGCTCGCTCGGGCAGCCGCTGACCGATATTTTTATCGAGTGCAACCTTGCCTTTGCGGAACGGTTGGAGGAGGAGGTGCGCGGTCATGCAGGAGAATAACGCACTGGCGCGGCAGTTTACCCTGTCTTCCCTGATGCGCTTTGCGCTGCCCAATATCATTATGATGGTTTTCCTCTCTATGTATACCATCGTGGACGGGATGTTTATCTCGCGTTATGTCGGCACGCTTGCGTTGAGTGCGGTCAACATGACATTCCCGCTCAACTGTCTGGAGATGGCGCTGGGTATCATGCTCGCTTCGGGCGGCAGCGCGGTCATCGCGCGGCAGCTGGGCGAGGGCGACGAGGCGACCGCGCGGCACAACTTCTCTTTTCTACTTGTGGTGTCGGTTGGCATCAGTCTGGTGTTCCTGCTGGCGGGCGTTTTCACGCTCGACCCCATTATCCATGCGCTCGGCGCGAGCGAAGCGCAGTTTGCATTGTGCCGCACCTATGCGCGCATCCTGCTGTTGTTTGCGCCCGCCTTTTTCCTGCAAACCGCATTCCAGACGCTGTTTATCACAGCGGGACGGCCCGGACTTGGCCTTGTGGCAACCGTGGGCGGCGGTCTGACCAACATCGTACTCGACTATGTGTTCATCGCGCGTCTGCACTGGGGCATCGCAGGCGCGGCAATCGCCACCGGACTGTGCTACCTCGTGCCCGCCGTGGTGGGGCTGGTCTTTTTCTCCCTGAACCGGCGCGGCACGCTGTTTTTCGTGCGCCCGCGCACAGACTGGCGCATGCTGCTGTTCGCCTGCGCCAACGGCTCATCCGAAATGGTTACCAACATCGCAAACGCCATCACGACCTATCTGTTCAACCTGATTTTCCTGCACTACTGGGGCGAGGATGGCGTGGCGTCCATCACGATCGTGCTGTACTTTCAATTTGTGTTTACCGCGGTGTTTTTTGGCTTTTCCATGGGGGTCGCGCCCGTGTTCAGCTTCAAATATGGCGCGCAGGATGCGCCGCAGCTGCGGCAGTTGTTCCGCTACTGCATCGGCTTTGTCATCCTGTGCTCGGTGTGCTGCACCGGACTTTCGCTTGCGGTCATCCGGCCATGCCTTGCGCTGTTCACCGATGCCGGCAGCCATGTGTTCGCCATTACGATTGAGGGCTTCCCGCTCTACGCGATCTCCTTCCTGTTCATGGGCGTGAGCATTTTCGCCTCCTCGCTGTTCACCGCCTTTTCCGATGGCCGCGTGTCCGCGATCATCTCCTTCGCCCGCACGCTGGTATTTCTGGTCGGTATGCTGCTGCTCCTGCCCCTGCTGCTGGGGGAAACCGGCGTGTGGCTGGCCGTGCCTGTGGCTGAGATACTCGGCATTGCGGTTTCCATCTATTATCTTGTCCGGCTGCGCGGCGTATACCGCTATGGCGCGCTAAACTGACAACAAAAAGCTCCCCTGCATCACGCAGAGGAGCTTTTGTTATACCGTTTTCAGTTTTCCACTGCCTTTTCCTTGGGCAGCAGCACGTTCAGGATGATTGCAACGAATGCTGCGGGCACGATACCCGAGCCGCCGAATACCAGCTGCACCGCCTGCGGCAGACCGGCCAGTACGGTCGCATTTGCGCCGAGGCCGTAGCCGAGGCCGAGCGCCACGGACACGATGGTCATGCTGCGCGCCGTCAGCGGCTCACGGGTAATCAGCTGGATGCCGCTCATCACGATCGACGAGAACATGATGACCGCCGCGCCGCCGAGCACGCTCTGCGGCATGATCGACACGATTGCCGCGAGCTTGGGGAACAGGCCGCACAGGATGAGGAACACTGCGCCGCACGCGAGCGCAAAGCGGTTGACGACCTTGGTCATCGTGACAAGGCCGACGTTCTGGCTGAACGAGGTGTTGGGCAGCACGCCGAAGACCGCCGCAAACGACGAGCCGAGGCCGTCGCAGATGATGCCGCCGGACAGCTCCTTATCGGTCGCCTCGCGGCCCATGCCGCCTTCCATGACACCCGAAATATCGCCCACGGTCTCGACCGCGGTGACGATGAACATAATCATAACAGGCGCAATCGCACGCATGTCAAACACGGGCTTGACCGGCAGGATTTCCGGGATGGCAAACCAGCTTGCCTGCGCCACCTTGTCCCAGTTGAGTACCCATGCCTTGGTGTACTCCACGCCATCCGCACCCACGCCCGTCGGCGACAGGAACAGCGGCAGCACCGCGCACAGGATGTAACCAAATACAATGCCGAGCAGGATGCAGGAATAGCTCAAAACGCCCTTGGTGCAGTGCTTGAAAATCAAGATCACGATCAGCACGGTCAACGCAATCAGCAGGTTTTCGACCGAGCCGTAGTCCTGCGCGCCCGAACCGCCGCCAAACGAGGCAACGCCCACGCTGATCAGCGACAGGCCGATGGACAGCACGACCGTGCCGGTGACGACCGCCGGGAAAAACCGGCGCAATGGCTTGAGGAAAAAGCCCAAAACGCCCTCAAACAGGCCGCCGATGATCGACGCGCCCATGATCGCGCCATAGGCGAGAATACCGCCGCCCATGACATTGGCCACGCTCTGGAACACGCCGATAAAGCCCGAACTGGTGCCCATGATGATCGGCACCTTGCCGCCGACCGGGCCGATGGCGAAAAGCTGGATGAGCGTTACCACGCCCGCAATCAGCATCGCGTTCTGAAGCAGCGATACCTGAATGGCCGCGAACTGGTCGGCGTCGCTCATCGCGGCGCACGCGCTTGTGATAATCAGGATAGGCGTTAGGTTGCCCACGAACATCGCCAGCACATGTTGCAGCCCGAGCGGAATCGCCTGCGCGAGCGGCAGCTTGGCATGGAAATCATACGGCCCGAAAAATTCCTTTTCCTTGGCCGCACCCGAAGCCTTTGTTTCTTTCTTCATTTTGTCCTCCCCTGTATTTTGTGTTGCGAATAAAAACGGGAATGGGGCCGTGCGGCCCTCACTCCCGGAAACGCACCGTCTGGGTTGCGGCGTCCATGCCGTCGACGATCGCCAGCGACTCCACCCGCAAGCCCTGCTCACGCAGCAGCTTGCCGCCGCACTGGAAGCCCTTTTCAATCACGATACCGATGCCCGCAATCTTGGCGTGCGCCGCCTGCACAATCTGGCACAGGCCCATGGCCGCGCAGCCGTTTGCGAGGAAATCGTCGATAATCAGCACGCTTTCTCCCGGCTGCAAAAACCGGCTGGCGACAATGACCTCATACCGGCGCTTATGGGTAAACGATTCGACCGGCGCGGACAGCATCGTGCCGTCGAGGTTGATCGACTGCGCCTTTTTGGCGAACACGACCGGCACGCCGAAATACTGCGCCGCAATTGCCGCAATGCCGATGCCCGATGCTTCGATCGTCAGGATCTTGTCCACCTGCACATCCTCAAAACGCCGCTTGAACTCCTTGCCGATTGCGTTGAACAGTTCAATGTCCATTTGATGGTTGAGGAAATTATCCACCTTGAGGACGTTGCCCTCTTTGATCACGCCGTCTTTGCGGATTCTCTCTTTCAATAATTCCATGCTCGCCATTCTTCCCATTCTTCCTTATCCGTTTCATCCCAAACTATCTTGTATAAAAGGATAACATTTTTCCGGCGCGCTGTATACCCTTTTTTCACGCCCTTTTTACAAAAAATGCGCCTGCCGGCAAAGTCCGTCAGAGGGCGGTCGGTTTCCGCAGCGATGCACTTCAAGGGCGGTTGCGGATATTTTCGCGGTAAACCGCCTCAAACAGACGCATCATCAGCCCGGTATGCCCCTTTCCGCCGCGCCGCAGGTATTTCCAGCAGGACAGCGCAGTCAGCAACCCGCCAACCGTGCAGACGATGATATCGCCCATTGTATCGCCCACGCCGGTCACCGCGACCTGCTGTGGGTCGGCACCCGAAAAGGACACAAGGTATTCCCAGATCTCCCACAGCACGGCGCTCATCATGGCAAACATCCATGTGTACAGCGCGGCGTTGAACGCATCCGCCGGGTCGAGCGCATGGCCGGGCTTTTTGGCGAAGTACACGGCTGTGCCGAGCACGGCGAACAGAAAGCCGGACAGAAAATGCAATATCTTATCCCAATACGGAATCAGGTCATACGCGCCGAACAGGCTGGCAAACGGCACCGCCGCGAATACAAACCAGTCGAACACCAACTCGGCCAGCAAAACCGACCGCAACCGGCACACGCGCCACAGCACAGGCGGCACGACCGGCAGGGCAAACGCCGCGACCGCAAGCAGCGCGTTATACGCCCCCGGCTCATGCAGCAGCCGGTAAGCCGCCGCGCCCAATGTAAACAGGTAGTAAAAAACCAGCGTGCCGGTGCGCACGCGGCGCAGCTGTCCCATATTGCCCTCCTTATTTATACTGCTGGTACGCCGCGACCGCAAGCTCGTCGCAGCGGTTGTTGAACGGGTTGTCCGCATGGCCTTTGACCCAGTGGAACTTCACCTGATGCTTGTCCAGCAAATCGAGCAGCCGTCCCCATAATTCCGGGTTTTTGGCCGGTTTTTTATCGCTTTTGACCCAGCCCTTGGCGCGCCAGCTTTTGGCCCAGCCCTTGGTGATGCCGTCGACGACATACTTGCTGTCCGAATACAGGTCGACCATGCACGGCTCGGTCAGCCGTTCCAGCGCAGTGATCACGCCCAGCAGCTCCATGCGGTTGTTGGTGGTCGACGGCTCGCCGCCGGACAGTTCCTTTTCGTGCGCGCCATACTGCAAAATTGCGCCCCAGCCGCCCGGCCCTGGGTTGCCCGAGCATGCGCCGTCCGTGTAAATCGTTACCTTTTTCATTTGCCCTCCTGCCTGCGCCGGTAAAACCTGTCGGCGCGGTTTTGCTGATACCCTATTATAGCACGTTTTTTCGTCGAGAAAAGCCCCACTGTGCGGCGATATTGACTTTGCGCCATGCATATGGTATCATAAGCGGTAATAAGGGAGTAGTCGGCGCGGGCCTGTTCCAGCCTGCGCGGCAGGGCCAACATACTGGGGAGCGGATTCCTCTGGTTCTGCATGAAATGACGAGACTTATCTGTTTTACGGCGGATAGGTCTCTTTTTTTGTGCCTGTCCGGCGCTGCCAACGACAAGGAGGACAAGAAAATGGGTATTCTGGAGCTGTTTATCATCGGCGTTGGGCTGTCGATGGACGCGTTTGCGGTTTCGATCTGCAAGGGGCTGTCGGTGCGCACGCTGCGCCCGCGCCACGCGCTGATCACCGGTGCGTATTTCGGCGGGTTTCAGGCGCTGATGCCGCTTTTGGGCTTTGTGCTGGGTGTGCGTTTTCAGTCGCTGATCACCAGCGTCGACCACTGGATCGCGTTCGTGCTGCTCGCGCTGATCGGCGGCAATATGGTGCGCGAATCGCGCGAAACCGACGGGGAGAACCTGAGCGACTCGTTCTCGTTTACCACCATGCTGCCGCTGGCGGTCGCAACCAGCATCGACGCGCTGGCCATCGGCGTGACCTTTGCGTTTTTGCAGGTGGACATCATCCCCGCCGTCTGCCTGATCGGCGTGACGACCTTTGTGCTGTCCTGCGTGGGCGTCAAGGTGGGCAACGTATTCGGCGCGAAGTACAAGGCGCGCGCCGAACTGTTCGGCGGTGTGGTGCTCATGCTGATGGGGCTGAAAATCCTGCTTGAGCACCTCGGCATACTGGGATAAAGCTACCCCACATATTACGGTTATGTTACACTTTCGGGCAAAACGCCACTGGATATGGTATGATAGGCTGAATTTTGTATCATCTCTCACAGGAGGACCCGAAAGATGACATTCAAGCAAGTGCTTTCGTATTTCCTGACCGGCGCGGCCGTGCTGTCCGTAACGACCACGGCGCTGGCCGCAGACGTCCCCGCAGACGTACGTGCGTCGGTCTGGTACCACCCGGCGGTGGAATATGTGCTCGAAAACGGTTTGATGGACACGGCAAGTCAAGGCGCATTCGCGCCGGACGACCCAGTCACCCGGCGGCAGGCAGCCGACGCGATCTGCCGCGGCGCCAAACGGCGGGGGCAGGGACAGGCCCTGCCGGTAACCGACGCGGCGCAGGCGGTCCGTTTGCTGCCCGGCGCGGCCGACGGTGCGGTCACGCGCGAGGAACTGGCTGTTCTGCTTGCATGGTATGACCGGCTGCTGCGCAGCGGCGAAACCGCGCCCGTCGGCAGGTGGGACGACGCCGATAAAGAACTGCGGTCGTTCACCGACTACGACGCGGTGAGCGCATGGGCGCGGGACAGCATCACCCTTTGTCTGGCGGACGACCTGTTGCATGGCAACGTGGACGGCTCATTCGGCCCGCAGGAACCTGTCACCCGTGCGGAACTGGCGCAGGTCCTGTACAATGTTGCACATAGATAAGCAAAACCGGCCGGGGTGTCTCACAGCGACACCCCGGCCGGTTTTTTTGCTGTTTTCTATTTACAAAATCGAAAATTCGACGTCCTCAAGCGAAAACCCATCCTCAAGAATCATCGGCGCGCGCAGATTGTTATCCGCGAGCGTGTCGGGCAGGTGGGCAAGGCTCAGATGCAGCTCGCTGCCGCCGCCCTCACGCGGCGAGAGCAGCAGGCTGCCGCCGTGCAGCTGCGCGATATGCTGGACAAGCGGCAGGCCGAAGCCCGGCGTCACGCCCTGCCGGACCAGCGCCATATAATCTTCCAGCGGGCTGAGCCGCTGCCAGCCATGCAGCAACGCGTCGAACAGCGCCGGGTCAAGCCCCGGCCCACGGTCGGCTACCGTGATGGTATAGAACGCGCCGTCGTCCGTCAACGTGACCGATATTTCACCGGACGCGTGTGTCGCGCGCAGCGCATTGGTCAGCAGGTTATATAGCGCGGTGCGCACCAGATTCGGCTCGACGAGCGCTTCACACAGCGCCGGCGCCTGCACCGACACCGTGGCGTTCCCGGACGGCAGGCGGCGCACCGCCTCATCCGCCGCGCCGCGGCACAGTTCGGTCAGATCGCAATAGCGCAGCCGCAGCTGTTCGGTCAGCGGCGGGTCGTGCAGGAAATCCGAGTGGGTCAGCAGACGGTGCAGGCGCAGGCAATCCCGGCGCAGCTGCGCGGCAAGCGCCGGGTCGTCGACCTGCGCGGCCCCGGCCATCAACGCACCCAGATATTGTGTGCTCCGCGCATGCAGCACGCGCAGCGTGCCGTCGTAGGCGGCGCGGTCATCGCGCACAAAGGCCAGCAGCGCACCCTCGCGGTGCGGAATCAGCTCGAGACGGTACCAGACACCGTCTAACTCCTCGCAGACCGTGCGCGACGTGCGTTCACTGATGCAGGCGCGCAGCGCCGCGGCCGCCTGCGCGCTGAGCAGCTGGTCGATGCGCTCAAGCGGATGCAGGCCGGTCAGCCGCGCGGCGGCTTCATTGCCGTTTTCGATATGCAGCGTGGAAGAAACCTGCACAACCGCCGCGTCGCGCAGGCCGGTGCGGGCAAGCAGCTCGCGCAGGGCGTCCCCGTCGAGCTGGGAAAAAAAGCGGTCCGACATCTTTATCCTCCGAATTGGATGTTGATTTCTCTTTTCGCGGCAAGCAGGCCGCAATGCGGCTGGAATACTATATTTTGTGGGATATGCTTATTATACCACCACCCTCCAAGGCATTGCAAAGAAATATGTACAAAAAACCAAAGTGCTATGACAAAAAATTCACAAAATTTACACCTTGCGGTCAGCGCCCTGTATAGTGTATAATAAAACCATCGACAGAGACTCATGAAAAAATTTTTAGGAGGACACTGTAAATGGCTATCAAAGTAGGTATCAATGGTTTTGGCCGTATCGGCCGCATGGTTTTCCGCGCTGGTCTGAAGAACCCGAACATCGAGTTCGTAGCGGTAAACGACCCGTTCATGACGCCGGACTACATGGCATACATGCTCAAGTATGACACCATGCACGGCCGCTATGACGGCACCATCGAGTATGATGACAACTCCATCACCGTCGACGGCAAGAAGGTTCTGTTCCATGCCGAGATGGACCCGAAGAACATCCCGTGGGGCGCGGACGGCGTTGATTACGTTGTCGAGTCTACCGGCGTGTTCCTGACCAAGGAGAAGGCGCAGGCTCACATCGACGGCGGCGCGAAGAAGGTCATCATGTCCGCTCCGTCCAAGGACGACACCCCGATGTTCGTTATGGGCGTTAACCAGGACACCTACACCAAGGATATGACTTTTGTTTCCAACGCTTCCTGCACCACCAACTGCCTGGCTCCGATTGCTAAGGTTCTGGACGAGGCGTTCGGCATCACCGAGGGTCTGATGACCACCGTTCACTCCACCACCGGCACCCAGAAGACCGTTGACGGCCCCTCCAAGAAGGACTGGCGCGGCGGCCGTGCGGCTTCCGGCAACATCATCCCGTCCTCCACTGGCGCTGCTAAGGCAGTAGGCAAGGTTTACCCGAAGCTGAACGGCAAGCTGACCGGTATGTCCATGCGTGTTCCGACCCTGGACGTTTCCGTTGTTGACCTGACCTGCAACCTCGCAAAGCCGGCTTCTTACGACGACATCTGCGCTGCGATGAAGAAGGCTTCCGAGACCCCGCTGTCCGAGGGCGGCCTGAAGGGCGTTCTGGGCTACACCGACGAGGACGTTGTTTCCTCCGACTTCCTGGGCGACGACCGCACCTCCATCTTTGACAAGAAGGCCGGCATCCAGCTGACCGACACCTTCGTCAAGGTTGTTTCCTGGTACGACAACGAGTGGGGCTACTCCAACAAGCTGCTGATGCTCATCGAGCACATGGCTGAGGTTGACAACAAGTAAGTTGTCCCCAAACTGAAAACGAAAGCACCCTTTCCATCGGAAAGGGTGCTTTTTTGTTTTCCAAAAAAAATTCTGCACCGAAAACCATATAGGCGCGGCCGGGCTGGCCGCATACCTGCTGACGCAGGTGCTGTGACCGCCCGGCCGATTTGACCCCTTATTTTAGTCGCCCATCGACAGGCCGAGGGCGCGCGCCGCGCGCACGACTTCGCCGTCGGGCGGCACGGTTTTGAGTTTGCCCGCTACATCCTTGAGCGGTACCGGCACGATGCAGTCGTTCTGCACCGCGACCATATAGCCATACTTCTTCTCGCGGATCAGCTGCGCCGCAGCAACGCCAAGGCGGCTGGTCAGCAGACGGTCGGCAGGGCAGGGCGCGCCGCCGCGCTGGTAATGGCCCGGAATGGTGACGCGGATCTCCTGTCCGGTCAGCTCCTTCAGCTCGTCCGCAATGCGGTAGGAGATGGACGGATAGGGCATGTTTTCGCGCGCGGCCTTGAATTCCTTCTTGCTCATCTTGGCCTCTTCCTGACTGATCGCGCCTTCCGCGACCGCAAGGATGGAAAACCGCTTGCCGTTCTGCTCGCGCTTCTGGATGGCTTTGGCGATGGCCTTGGCCGAGTACGGGATTTCGGGGATGACAATGATGTCCGCGCCGGACGCAATGCCCGCGTACAGCGTCAGCCAACCGGCCTTGTGCCCCATCACCTCAACGATAAACACGCGCGAATGGGAGAATGCGGTCGAGTGGATGGAGTCGATGACCGTTGCGGCAATGTCGATCGCGGACTGGAAGCCGAAGGTCACTTCCGTGCCCCACAGATCATTGTCGATCGTCTTGGGCAGGGTCACGACGTTGACGCCGTTTTCGCTCAAGAGGTTCGCGGTCTTGTGCGTGCCGTTGCCGCCGAGGATGACAAGGCAGTCAAAGCCTTCCTCATTGACCGTTTTGAGCATCTTCTCGAGCTTGGTTTCCTCGCTGTCCTCAGCCGCCTTTTTCATCTCTTTGAACGGCTGGCGCGAAGTGCCGAGGATGGTGCCGCCCAGCGTCAGGATATCCGAAAAATCCTTGGGGCTCATCACATGGTAATCGCCCTCGATCAGGCCACGGTAGCCGTCCCGGATGCCGTAGATGGTCACCTTGCTGCCCAGTTCGTTATACAACGTTTTGGCTACGCCGCGCAGTGCGGAGTTCAGGCCCTGGCAGTCGCCGCCGCTCGTCAGCATACCGATTTTCATTATCTCGACCTCCTTGATCTTGATTTACCCTTATCATACCTCTTTTTTCCTGCCTTGTGAAGTAGTTTTCCATGGATTTTACGCAACGGGCAAAAATACCTGTTTTGCACATTCTTTTCAGGGGCGTGCGCAGGAAATGTCAAAACTTTGTGTGTTTCAGCACTTGCATGCAGCGCACAGGTATGGTATTCTTAAAACATCAAAAGAATAACGATCCCCTGCGACTGACGGGACAAGGTGGAACGCAAACCACCGGGGAACAGGGGATTTTACCAAAATGCCGTCCGTCTGGGCAGTGTCGCAGGAATACGCGATGCTGCCCTTTTTTGATAGGCGGACGTATCCTTGCGGCATGGGATACATCAATGAGAAAAGGGGAATACCTATGAACGCATGGAAAGGCTTTACAGGCGGCGTATGGCAGGATGAGATCAACGTCCGCGACTTTATCCAGAAAAACTACAAGCCCTATGAGGGCGACGGGACGTTCCTCGCGCCCGCAACCGCCCGCACCAAGGCCATGCGCGAAAAATTTGACGCGCTGCTGGCCGAGGAGCGCGAAAAGGGCGGCGTGCGCAACGTCGACACCGAGACGGTTATCACAATCACAGCGTTCGGCGCGGGCTACCTTGACAAGGAAAACGAGGTGATCGTCGGCCTGCAAACCGACGAACCGCTCAAGCGCGCGTGCAACCCGTTCGGCGGCATGCGCATGGTGCGCGAAGCCTGCAAGGCCTACGGCTATGAGGTTTCCCCCAAGATCGAACAGCAATTCAAGTACCACAAGACGCATAACGACGGGGTATTCTCGGCCTACACCAAGGATGTGCGCGAAGCGCGTCACGTTGGCCTGCTGACCGGCCTGCCGGACGCCTACGGCCGTGGCCGTATCATTGGCGACTACCGCCGCGTCGCGCTCTACGGTATCGACCGCCTGATTGCGGAAAAACAGCGTGACAAGGACGCGCTGGGCGATGTGCCGACGACCGAGCAGGAGATCCGCACGGCAGAGGAGCTTTCCGACCAGATCCTCGCGCTGCGCGATATGCTCAAAATGGCCGCGGATTACGGCTTTGATATTTCCCGCCCGGCGGAGAACGCCAAAGAAGCCGTGCAGTGGCTGTACTTCGGCTACCTTGCAGGCATCCGTGAGCAGAACGGCGCGGCGATGAGCCTTGGCCGCACCTCCACCTTCCTTGACATCTATTTCGAGCGCGACCTTGCCGCGGGCTTACTGACCGAATCCGAAGCGCAGGAGATCATGGACGATTTCGTGCTGCACCTGCGCATGGCGCGCCATCTGCGCACGCCGGAATATAACGAACTGTTCGGCGGCGACCCGATGTGGATTACGGAAGCGGTCGGCGGTATGGGCGAGGATGGCCGTCCGCTGGTGACGAAAAACAGCTTCCGCATGCTGCACACGCTATATAACTTAAACCCCGCGGCCGAGCCGAACCTGACCGTGCTGTGGAGCGAAAACCTGCCGGAAAACTGGAAGCGTTTCATCGCCAAGGTATCGATCGACACGGATGCCCTCCAGTACGAGAACGACGACGTGATGCGCGCGCACTTCGGGGACGATTACGCCATCGCCTGCTGTGTTTCCGCCATGCGGGTTGGCAAGGATATGCAGTTCTTCGGTGCGCGCGCCAACATCGCAAAGCTGATGCTCATGGCGATCAACGGCGGCCGCGACGAGAACAAATTCGAGCAGGTCGGCCCGGAAATGCCGGTCATGCAGGGCGACACGCTCGATTACGACGAGGTCTGCCGCCGCATGGACTTCTATCGTCCGTGGCTGGCCAAGACCTATGTTTCCGCGATGAACACCATCCACTATATGCACGACAAATACGCCTACGAGAAGAGCCAGATGGCCCTGCACGACACCGACGTGCGCCGCCTGATGGCGTTCGGCATCGCGGGCATGAGTTGCATGGCGGACTCGCTCTCCGCGATCAAGTACGCCAAGGTGCACCCCATCCGCAACCCGGAGAACGGCATCATTGTTGATTTCGAAATCGAGGGCGACTTCCCGAAGTTCGGCAATGACGACGACCGTGTGGACAGCATCGCCTGCGAGCAGGTGGAGAAGTTCTATCAGGCGCTGACCCAGTTCCCGCTCTACCGCGGCGCAATCCATACCCTGTCTATCCTGACGATCACCTCGAACGTTATGTACGGCAAAAAGACCGGCAACACGCCGGACGGACGTCGGCACGGTGAACCGCTCGCACCGGGTGCCAACCCGATGTCGGGACGTGACAAGTCGGGCGCGCTGGCCTCGCTCAACTCGGTCGCCAAGCTCAGCTATGACTACTGCCGCGACGGCATTTCGAACACCTTCTCAATCACACCGGGCGCGCTCGGCAAGAGCGACGAGGAACGCGTCGACAACCTTGTCGCCATTATGGGCGGCTACTTTGCACAGAACGCGCACCACCTGAATGTCAATGTGATGAACCGCGAAACGCTGCTTGCCGCCTACGAGCACCCCGAACAGTACCCCAACCTGACCATCCGTGTATCGGGCTACGCGGTCAATTTCTATAAGCTCAGCCGTGAGCAGCAGCGCGAGGTTATTTCGCGCACGTTCCACGAGGCGATTTAAGCCGTATCTGTGGTTGTGCAGCAGCAGGGGAGTTCGCCGCCTGCGCGGGCGGCGGGAGACGTGCGGCTGCGCGCCGCAGGCGCACAAGAGGGGACGCTTCGCCCCCTCTTGTGAATCACCCCCGCCAAGTGACGTGACCGGCTGCCCGCGACCGCATCCAAATTTTCTCCACATGCTGTGGAAAAATTTGCGATGCGACAACGTCGCGTCTGTTGCCTTTTGCGCCGGGGCTGGGAGGCGGGGGCGCCCGGCTGTAACCGTGTGCAGGCTGTCCGGTTTCGCGCAACGATTTTTCCGGATGCCTTTGCGCTGCTGCACCCTCCCCAGATAGGATGCACCAGCCTGTCTGGGGGTAAGAGGCAAAACCGTCTGCGCGGAACTCCCTCCGCTTCGGCCCCTCGTATTTCTTTCGGTCTCTATGGGAAATAGGGGCGCAAAGCGCCCCGTGCGCCGTCTGATGAGCGAGGGAAAGGGGATGATTGACAAGAGGGGGAAAACCGCAGGTTGTCCCCCTCTTGTCCGCCCGCCGCGCAGGCGACGTTCCCCCTGCTTGGGAAAGCACATCCCTCGCGGTGGAAACCGCAGCATTTGTATGAAAGGTTGTGACAAAAATGACCGGACGTGTCCACTCCATTCAGTCCCTCGGCGCGGTCGACGGGCCGGGCGTGCGCTGCGTCGTTTTCCTGCAAGGCTGCCCCCTGCGTTGCATCTACTGTCACAACCCGGACACTTGGGACGCGGCGGGCGGCGAAGAAACCGACGTAGACGATCTGGTGCGCCGCGTGCTGCGCTTCCAGCCCTACTGGAAAAACGGCGGCGGCGTCACCGTTTCGGGCGGCGAACCGCTGCTGCAAGCCGCATTTGTCGAGGAATTTTTCCGCAAGCTGCATGAACACGGTGTGCATACCGCGCTGGACACCTCGGGTACCGGCTGCACTGCCGCTGCCGCCGAGCGCGTACTACAACATACCGATCTGGTGCTGTGCGACCTGAAATTCCTCACTGCGGGCGACTACCGCCGCTACTGCCGTGCCGAACTGTCACAGGTCGAGCGTTTTTTGCAGCTCACCGCGATGAAGGGCGTGCCGCTCTGGGTGCGGCATGTCGTCGTGCCCGGCCTGACCGACGGCATCGAGCACCTGCGTCTGGTCAAGGCGCACGCCGAGCGTTATACGAACCTGCAAAAGATCGAATTTTTACCTTTCCACAAGCTGTGTATTGAAAAATATGACCGCATGGGAATTGACTTCCCCTTGCGTGATACGCCCGCGATGAACGAGGCGTGGCTCAAACAGCTGCTGGAAAGGCTGTAAAGGCAAAGCAAAAGGACGTGCCAATGCACGTCCTTTTGTTCTTTCCGGTAGCCTTAGCCCTTTCCCTTATCCGGCCGCATGCCGCAGAAATGCACCTCATAGCGCCGCATGCAATCCGCGACCGCCGCAACCGCCTGCGCACGGTCGAGTGTATCCGAGGTCGTAGTCTGCTTATGCTCAAGCCCTTTATAGACCTCAAAAAAATGCGTGATTTCATCGCCGTAATGCGGCGGCAGCTGACTGATATCAGTGTAGAAATTCCATGTTGGGTCCTCGCACGGGATAGCGATAACCTTGTCGTCGATCTCGTCCTCGTCCATCATGCGCATTACGCCGATCGGATAGCAGTCAACCTCAACCAGCGGGTCAAGCGCCTCGGAACACAGCACCAGCACGTCCAGCGGGTCGCCGTCGTCTGCATAAGTACGTGGGATAAAACCGTAGTTGGCGGGGTAATGCGTCGATGTATACAGGATACGGTCAAGCCGCAGCAAGCCGGTGTGCTTATCGAGTTCATACTTCTTTTTGCTGCCTGCCGGTATCTCGATCACTGCGGTAAAGCGCTCCGGAGTGATGCAGCGCGGGTCAATGTCGTGCCAGATGTTCCTCATGCCATACGCTCCTTCTTCTAATCTTATGCCCAGTATAACAGACCGCGCATAGTGGCGCAAGACCGTGGCGTGTGCAAAAATTTCACTGGCTTTACATGCTTTTTACAAAAAACGCATTGTCCCGGCCCAAAATTGCAGTATAATAATAGTATACTGACCGCGCCTACGGCCATTTGACAAAAGCCGGGGCAAACAGGGGGATAACCGGTATGACACAGGCAATCTGGGAACAGGGTTATACACAAAACCGCGAGCTGTCGTGGCTGCAATTCAACGCGCGCGTGCTGGCTGAGGCAGAGGACGAAAATGTGCCGCTTTTGGAGCGCGGCAAGTTCCTGTCGATCTTCACCAGCAATCTGGACGAATTTTTCATGATCCGCGTAGGCAGCCTGTGCGACATGGCGGCGGTGGATAAAGACCACGTCGATAACAAGTCCGGGCTGACGGCTAAAGAACAGCTACGGCGTATTTACGCTGCGGTTGCCCCGCTGTATGAGCGGCGCGACGCCGCCTACGCAGACGTGCGCGCCCGTCTGCTTAACGAAGGGCTGCAACGGCTGTCCATCGGCGAGCTGGAGTCAGACGAGCAGAAATACATCAAGCAATATTTTAAAAATGTGGTCGCACCCGTGCTCAGCCCGCAGATCGTGGATGCGCACCACCCATTCCCGCATCTCGAGGGCAAGGTGCTGCACATCGCCGCGCTGCTCGGCCACAAGAAGAACGAGCGCCTCGGCCTGCTGCCTGTGCCCGCCTCGCTGCCCGCGCTGGTATTCCTGCCGGGGGACGCGGTGCGCTATGTGCCGATTGAGGAAATCCTGCTGGAATACGTCGGCCATGTGTTCGAAATGTACGACGTGTTGGAAAAAACCGTGTTCTGCGTCACGCGCAACGCGGATATCAACCCGGACGACGAGACTTTCGGCGCAGAAGAGGGCGACTTCCGCACCAAGATGGAAAAACTGCTGCGCCGCCGCCGCCGCATGGCGGTCGTGCGTGTCGAACTGAACCGCCCGATCAGCGACCATTTCACCGAGTATTTCCGCAAGCGTTTCGACGTATCCGACGCGCAGATCTTTCTGTCGCGGCAGGCGCCGCTCAAGATGGGGTATGTGTTCTCACTCGGCGAAAAGCTGCCGGAAAAGCAGCGCGCGGCGCTGTCCGACCCGCCGTTCACACCCCAGCAGCCCGCCATGCTGCCCGCAGGGCAGAGCCTGCTCAAAACCGCGCTCAAGCGCGATGTCCTGCTTTCCTACCCGTATGAGTCGATGGAGCCGTTTTTGCAGATGATCCGCGAGGCGGCCAGCGACCCGCATGTGCTGTCTATCCGCATCACCATTTATCGCCTTGCGCGCAAGGCCAAGCTGGTCGAATACCTGTGCGCCGCCGCTGAAAACGGCAAGGACGTAACCGCGCTCATCGAGCTGCGCGCCCGCTTCGACGAACAGAACAACATCGACTGGTCGGAGCGCATGGAGGAAGCCGGTTGCAAAATCATTTACGGCTTCGAGGATTATAAGGTACACTCCAAAATCTGCCTGATCACCCGGCAGGAGCGCGGCGTCGTGCGCCACATCACGCAGGTCGGCACGGGCAACTATAACGAAAAGACCGCCACGCAGTACACCGATGTGTCGCTCATCACCTCGGACGAGTCGATCGGCGCGGACGCGGGCGCGTTCTTCAACAACATGGCGATGGCCAACCTCGAAGGGCGGTACGACCGCCTGCTGGTCGCGCCGAACAGCCTGAAAAACAACATCCTCGCACGCATGGACGAACAGATCGCCCGCGGTACCGAGGGTTACATGCTGCTTAAGTTCAACTCGCTGACCGATATCGACATCATCAAAAAGCTGCGTGACGCGTCCTGCGCGGGCGTGCGCATCGAGATGATCGTGCGCGGCATCTGCTGCCTGCTGCCCGGCATCGAGGGGCACACCGAAAACATCACGGTCACAAGCATCGTCGGCCGTTTCCTTGAGCACTCGCGCATCTTCGTGTTTGGCCGCGGCGCCGAGCAGAAGGTCTACATTTCCTCGGCCGACATGATGACACGCAACACCGAGCGCCGTGTCGAGATCGCCTGCCCGATCGACAGCCCCGAGGTACGCGCCCGGCTGATGGATATCCTTTATGCGATGCAGCACGATACCGTTAAGGCACGCGTGTTGCAGCCGGACGGCACTTACTGCAAAAAACCGCCTGTATCCGACCCGATCTGCGCACAGGATCTGCTGATGCAGCAGGCGGTCAATCAGGCGCGCACGCAGGCCGAACATCCCGCACCGCCCGAGCCGGGCTGGCGCAAGCTGATCGGACGGTTTTTGCACAGATAATCTGCGAACGACCGAAAACGTGGTTCCAATTGCAAGAATGGCGGCTTGCCGCCATTCTTTTTTGTCTTAAAACTTTCTGCGCGGCAGATTGTAACCTACGATACCACATTCCTCCGCCATTCTTTTTTTGTGCGGGGGATTGTACTATTTTGGCAGGTATGCTATACTTTGGGGATACCGTCGGCATCCGTCCGGCAGCGCGGCTTGGCATGGACGGACGGCAAATTTTCTGGCAGGGGGGCATACCGGACGTGCTAAACGTATTATACTACTTTGCCGCGGTCAGCGTGATCGGCGCGGCCGTGTGCATCTATGACAAACAGGCCGCCCGGCGGGACTGGCGGCGCGTGCCTGAGCGCACGCTGTTTTTCTGGGCGCTGGTCGGCGGCGGGCCGGGCGTCTACCTGACCATGCTGCTCATCCGCCACAAAACACTGCACCGCAGCTTCATGTGGGGCATCCCGGCGATTATGATATTGCAAATTGCAATATTAGTCGGTATTTATAACATATTGTATTCGAGGGGATTGTTATGACCAAAGCCTTGATCCGGCTTTTCATCCGCGACGCGGACAAAACAAAGGATGCGCGTGTGCGCGAACAATACGGTGTGCTGTCCGGTGCGGTTGGGCTGGCGTGCAACGTGTTCCTGTTCCTGCTCAAGCTGACCATCGGCTTTCTGACCGGCTCGATCTCGATCGCGGCGGACGCATTCAACAACCTGTCCGACGGGCTTTCCTGCCTGATTTCCATTGTCGGCTTCAAGGTGGCGGGCAAGGCGCCCGACGCCAAGCACCCGTTCGGCTATGGCCGCACCGAGTACATCGCCGGGCTGATCGTCGCGTTTATCATTGTGCTGGTTGGCTTCGAATTCCTCAAAACCTCGGCAGACCGCATCATCCATCCCGAGCCGGTTGCATTTTCCGGCGTGCTGCTGGCCATCCTTGCGGTGTCCATGCTGGTTAAGCTGTGGATGGGCGCATTCAACTCCTCCATCGGGCGGCGCATTGAGTCGCCCGTGCTGCTCGCCGCCGGTCAGGACAGCCGCAACGACGTGATTACGACGCTGGTCGTCGTGCTGGGCATGATCGCGGGCCGTTTCACCACGCTGCCGGTGGACGGCTATGTCGGCGTACTGGTTGCGCTGTTTATCCTGTGGGCGGGCGTCGGCATTGTGCGCGATACGGTGGCCCCTTTGCTGGGCGAAGCTGCCGACCCGGAGGTTGCGCAGAACATTGCCGAGATCGTGCGCGAAAGCGAGTACATCGTCGGCGTGCACGACCTGATTGTGCATAACTACGGCGCAGGGCGTTCGCTGGCCTCACTCCACGCCGAGGTGCCGAGCGACTCTGACTTTGTAGCCGTGCATGAGGTAATTGACGAGGCGGAAAAGCGCGTTTGGCAGCGCACCGGCGTGTATCTGGTCATCCATATGGACCCGATCGACGTCAACAATGAGCATGTGACCGCATTGCGCGCACAGGTGGACGGCGTGCTGCGCGACATTGACGAGGGTCTGTCCATGCATGATTTCCGTGTGGTCGACGGCGCGCGTCAGATCAACCTGATTTTCGACGTGGTTGTGCCGTACAGCTACGGCGAAAGTGCCAAGCGCGAGCTGCTGATGCAGATTTATGACCGGCTCAAGGCGATCGACACGCGGTATAACCCGGTCGTAACGCTCGACCATCAGATGTAAGCGCCCTGCGCCGCATAAACCGAAGCCCTTCGGCGCAAACTGCTGCCGGAGGGCTGTTTTTATGAAAGAAAACGCAAAATTTGCTGTGACCGGCGCGCTTGCAGGCGCGGCCAACGGCTTTTTCGGTGCAGGCGGCGGGCTGTTCCTTGTTCCGCTGCTGTGCGGTTGGTGCAATGTGGACGAGCGCCGCGCATTTGCAACCTCGGTTGCGGTCATCCTGCCGCTGAGCGCACTTTCCGCTGTGGTTTACTGGATACACGGGGGGTTGGATTTGGCGACGGCGTGGCCATACCTGCCCGGTGGGGCGCTCGGCGGCTGGATTGCGGGACGCGTGCTCAGCCGGGTCAAAACGGTTTGGCTGCGGCGTATATTCGGATTGCTGCTGGTGTATGGCGGCGTGCGCGCCGTCCTGCTGCTGTGAGCGCGCTGCTGGCCGTTGCGGTCGGACTGGCTACCGGTATCTTGTCCGGCTGCGGCGTGGGCGGCGGTTCCCTGCTCATGCTCTACCTGACGCTATGCGCAGGCATTGGACAATATCAGGCGGCAGGCATCAACCTGCTGTATTTCCTCTCCTGCGCGCCCGCCGCGCTGGCCGGCCATGCCAAAAGCGGCCTGATCGAGTGGAGCGCAGTGCGTTGGTGCGTGCTGGCCGGTCTGCCTGCATCCGTTCTGACTGCGCTGTTTGCCGCGCAGATCGACACAGGCTGGCTGCGCCGCGCGTTTGGTGTGTTCCTGCTGTTTGTTGGGATTAAGGAACTGCTGGCGGGGTGGCAGAAAAGGCGGTAGTGCTTCCTCTTAAATGGAAATATTTCTCTGATGTTACAGTTATGTTACATTATTCGTAATAATACCAAAATGGTAGTATAATAACTTCATAAAAATGATATAGATTATTATTAGGTAATATATATCAGCATTAGGAGGAATTACCATGAGTTTGAAAGGAACCCGTACCGAACAGAACCTGTTGGCTGCATTCAGCGGTGAGTCGATGGCCCGCAACAAATACCTATTCTTCGCAGAAAAGGCGCGCACGGAGGGCAACCTTGACGTCGCCAACCTGTTTACCGATCTGGCGCAGAACGAAGGCGCGCACGGCCGCCTGCTGTACGAAAAGGTAGTCGGCATTGGCTCGAGCGCGGAAAACCTGCAAACCGCAATCAAGGGCGAATACGGCGAATGGAGCAGCATGTACCCGGACTTCGCCAAGATCGCCCGCGAGGAAGGCTTTGAGGACGTTGCAACGCTGTTTGAAAACATCGCCAAGATCGAGAAAGACCACGAAATGCGCTTTTTTGCTGCGCTGGCCGCACTCAACAACAAGGGCACATCCGCACCGATCGAGCAGCCCGAGCAGAAGCGCATGGTCAAGGCGCAGGGATATCGCTGCACGTTCTGCGGCGCGATTTACGACAAGCGCCCGGATGTATGCGATGTATGCGGCGCGATCGGCTCGTTTGAGGAAACCATCTATCAGAAGGAAGTATAACGCAGCCGCCGCATAAGTGCGGTTTACAAAACGGAAACAACTGGGAACTGAACCAAAGCCCTCCCGTCTAACAGGATATCCAAACCAGAAAGGGGTGTCCTGTGATGAAACGAGGAGGGCTTTGTATTTGTCTGGCGCTGCTGTTGCTGCTGCTGACCGCGTGCGGCGCTTCGGGCGGTACGATGGGCGACAGTACCAGTGCAGCAAACGGCGCGGCACAGCCGACCGAGGAGGCAGTCGCAATGGATACGGCGGAATCCGATGTGGCGGCGGATTTTTCAGCAGTACGCGAAAACGCCAAACTCATCCTGTCCGCCGACCTGGCACTGGAAACACAGGAGTACGACACCGCCTGCGCGGCGATCGAGCGCATGACGGCTGAAGCGGGCGGCTACATCGAGTCCAGCGGCAGCTATGGCGAAAAGGGCAGCCGCACGGCGAACTACACGCTGCGCGTGCCGCAGGAACAATTTGAGACGATGTTTACCCAGCTCGGCGAGTCCTGCCATGTTGTTTCGTCTAACCGCTGGAGCGAAGATGTGACCATGGCGTATACCGATATCGAGACCCGTCTGGCGACGCTGCGCACCAAGCATGAACGCCTGCTTGCGCTGCTCGATCAGGCCGGGAAGATGGAGGATATCATCGAACTGGAGAACGCGCTGGCCGATTGTGAATACGAGATCGACACGCTGACGGGCGAGATGCGCCATTATGACGATCTGGTCGGCTTTTCGAGCCTGCATGTCACGCTAAACGAGGTGCAGACGCTGACCGCTGTCTCCGAGGGCACCGGCTTTGGCGCACAGGTCAGCCGCGCCGCACAGAGCGGTCTGGATGGGCTGACGGCTACGGTGCGCGGCATCATCCTGCTGGTGGTGACACTGTGGCCTGTGTTCCTGCTGATGGCCGCCGCAGGCTGCGTGCTGGCTGTCGTAGTTACGCACCGCAAAAAGAAGGAACAGGCACAGCGGCAGCAACCACCCGTGCCGCCAGCAGTCACGACAGAGACGGACGAAGCGCATGACCCGCAATCCACCAACTCCCCAGACAAGTGAATAAAAAAGGACGCAGCGATACGCTGCGTCCTTTTTGTTTTACCGGATAATGAGATAAGCCGTATAGGCGACATAGCACAACGCCATCACCGCGCCGGGCGCACGGCCCAGCTTGCCGCGCATCGCGGGCAGGTAAAAGATCACGCTCGCTGCAATCAGCACAATGCAGTCGATCACCGAGACCGCCTGTACCGGGATGGGGGTAATCGAAGCCGAAACACCCAAAATCAGCAGGATGTTGAACAGGTTAGAGCCGATGACATTGCCCATCGCGATCTCATTCTGCCCCTTGTGCGCGGCCACCAGCGAAGTGACCAGTTCGGGCAGGCTAGTGCCGATGGCAACGATCGTCAGGCCGATGAGCGTTTCCGAAAGTCCGAACATGCGCGCGATGCCGGTCGCGCCGTTTACTGCCAGCTGTCCGCCGATGATAATGCACGCAAGACCAAGCACGATATTCACACCGATCAGCAGCGGGGACATGGGGATTTCCTCCTCCTCGCTATCCGCTGCACCGCGCCCCTGCATGGCCGCGCGGATCTGCACCACCAACACGACAATAAAGACCGCCAGCAGGATCAGACCCTCTACGCGCGAGATCGTCAGGTCGGGCGCAAGGAACAGAAGCAGCAACACAGCCGCGAACACCGACAGCGGCCAGTCACGCCGCAGCAGCGTACGGTCCATGATGAGCGGGCACAGCACGGCCGACAATCCCGCTACCACCAGCAGATTGAACACATTGGAGCCGAGCACATTGCCGACCGCAATCTCATTGGCACCCTGCAAGGCCGCCGTCAGGCTGACGGCGAGCTCAGGCGCAGACGTGCCGAAGGCAACAATGGTCAGGCCGACGAGCAAAGGCGATACGCCCAGCCGCCGCGCAAAGGCGGATGCACCGGCGACAAACTTATCCGCACCCCACACGAGCAGCGCGAAGCCGGCCACGAGCATAACAAATGACAGCATAATGAATAACCCCCTGTTTTTCATAGGATAGCATATCCGGGCGCAAAAAAAGAGACTTTTATTGCGCCTGACGCAATAAAAGTCTCGCTGCTTCCGGTGGGCCGGGCCTGCTGGGCAGGCCGGGATTGACGACGCCAACCACGCCCCACAGGGCGTGAGCTACTCCCTCTTATTGCGTCTACTATATCGGACGGACAAAGGGTTTGTCAAGACAAACTTAGAAAAATCTTTACATTTCTGCGCAGAAACGGTATACTATATAGTACTGAAAAATTCGTGAAGGAGCATTTTCATGCTGCAGTTCGAGGAATACAAGGTCAAACTGAACAACTTAAAACCCCAGCTCGAGGAGCTGTACGAGTCGCTCGGACTTGAGCGCGCAAAGCGCGAAGTGGAAGAGCTTGAGATCAAGTCGTCCCAGCCCGGCTTTTGGGATAATCCGGAGGAAAGCCAGAAGATCGTCTCGCGCATGGGCGCGCTGAAAGGCAAAATCGAAGCATATAACCGCCTGAGCAGCCTGTGCGACGACCTGCTGACCATCTGCGAGATGGCGATTGAGGAAAACGACGAATCCATGCTCGAGGAGCTGGAAAACGGCTATAAGGAGCTGGAAGAGGGCGTGGCCGAGCAGAAGCTGTCCACCCTGCTTACCGGCGAGTACGACCGCAACAACGCGCTGGTGTCCTTCCATGCGGGCGCGGGCGGCACCGAGGCACAGGATTGGTGCGAAATGCTGTACCGCATGTACACCCGCTGGGCCGAGCGCCACGGCTTCACCTACAAGATCATGGACTATCAGGACGGCGAAGAAGCCGGCCTGAAGAGCGCGGATATCATCATTGAGGGCGAGAACGCCTACGGCTTCCTCAAGGGCGAGTCGGGCGTACACCGTCTGGTGCGCATTTCGCCGTTTGATGCATCCGGCCGCCGCCACACCTCGTTCTCCGCGGTCGAGGTCATCCCGGATATCCCGGACGACTCGGCGGATTTTGAAATCAAGCCGGACGACTACGAGATGCAGGTGTTCCGGTCGAGCGGTGCGGGCGGTCAGCACATCAACAAGACCTCGTCCGCCGTGCGCTTAATCCACAAGGCGACCGGTATCGTGGTCTCCTGTCAGACCGAGCGCAGCCAGTTCCAGAACAAGGACAACTGCTTGCGTATGCTGCGGTCGAAACTGGTCGAGATCAAGGAACGCGAGCATCTTGAAAAGATCTCGGACATCAAGGGCGACCAGAAGAAGATCGAATGGGGCAGCCAGATCCGCTCCTACGTCTTTATGCCCTACACGCTGGCCAAGGACACGCGCACCGGCTTTGAAAACGCCAACATTGGCGCGGTTATGGACGGCGATCTCGACGGCTTTATCAACGCCTACCTGTCTGGCCTTGCCACCGGCACACTCAAGAAATAAACGCACTTTAAACAGAAAAAACCCCCTGCTTTCCATGCTGGAAGCAGGGGGTTTTTTTGTATCTGTACGGTGCAAATGAAATCAAATCGTATTGATATCCACCATTTCACAGTTTTCGATTTTCACATCACCCTCGAGGCAGCGCAGCAACGCCGAGGCGGTGTCGATCGAGGTCAGACACGGGATTGCGCGCTCGACCGCGGTGCGGCGGATGTGTACCGAGCCAAGCTCGGGGTGGCGTCCCTTGACCGAGGTTGCGACAACATAGTCTACCTTGCCCGACTCAATCAGGTCAATGATGTTCGGTGCGGGGTCGTCTACATTGCGGATTGCGTTGGTTGCGACCATGTGGCGGTTGAGAACGTTCGCCGTGCCGCTCGTTGCGTAGATATCAAAACCGAGCGCTTCAAACCGCTCGCCGATGCGGATGGCTTCCTGCTTGTCCGAGTCGCGCACAGAGATCAGTACCGCGCCCTTCTTCTTCATCTGGAAGCCCGCGCCGATCAGGCCCTTGAGCAGCGCTTCACGGAACGAAGTGGACACGCCGAGCACCTCACCGGTCGACTTCATTTCCGGCCCAAGCTGGGTATCGAGGTCGCGCAGCTTCTGGAACGAGAACACCGGCACCTTGACGGCGTAGTGGTCGCTCTCCGGATGCAGGCCGGTACCGCAGCCCATGTCGCGCAGCTTTTCACCGAACATGCAGCGGGTTGCCAGATCGACCATCGGCACGCCTGTCACCTTGGAGATATACGGTACGGTACGGGACGAACGCGGGTTGACCTCAATGACGTAAACCTGATCGTTATACAGCACGAACTGGATGTTGACCAGACCCAAAACCGCAAGGTTCTTAGCAAGCGCCTCGGTGTAGCGGATAATGGTTTCCTTGTGCTTAGGCTCAATGTTGATCGACGGATAAATCGAAATCGAGTCGCCCGAGTGGACGCCCGCACGCTCAAAGTGCTCCATGATGCCCGGGATGAGGATATCGTCGCCGTCGCAGATGGCGTCGACCTCGATCTCGCGTCCCATCATATATTTATCGACCAACACCGGGTTTTCGACCTTGTTGCGGGTGATGACCTTCATAAACTCGCGCACATCCTCTTCCTTGTGCGCAATTTCCATACCCTGGCCGCCCAGAACATAAGACGGGCGGACGAGCACCGGATAGCCCAGCTGGTCGGCCGCAGCGACGGCCTCCTCCTCGGTCATCACCGTATGGCCCGCCGGGCGCGGAATACCGCACTTTTCAAGGATGACGTCGAACTTCTCGCGGTCCTCCGCCGCGTCGATGCTCCACGCGGGCGTGCCCAAAATCGGGATGCCCAGCTTCTCAATGTGCGCGGCAAGGTTGATGGCAGTCTGGCCGCCAAACTGCACGATGGCAAAGTCCGGCTTTTCGGCCTCGACCACACCGGTCACGTCCTCGGGGGTCAGCGGCTCGAAATACAGACGGTCAGCCGTGTCGAAGTCGGTTGATACGGTTTCCGGGTTGTTATTGATGATGACGGTCTCGCAGCCGAGCTTTTGCAGCGCCCAAACCGCGTGTACCGAGCAGTAGTCGAACTCGATGCCTTGACCGATACGAATCGGGCCGGAGCCGAGCACGAGCACCTTCTTTTTGCCGGATGCAGGCTTGACCTCGGTCTCCTCGTCGTAGGTCGAATAGTAATACGGGGTTTCGGCCTCGAACTCGGCAGCGCAGGTGTCTACCATCTTGTAAACCGGCAGACGCTTGACAGCGGAAATATCCTTGCCGGACAGCTGGGTGATCGTTTTATCAAGGAAGCCCATCTTTTTCGCGCGGATATACAGGTCGCTGTCGATCACGTCAGCGGTGGCGAGCGCCTTCTCCATGTCGATAATGTTCTGGAACTTGTGCAGGAAGAAGGTGTCCATCGTGGTGATCTCGTGAATCTCCTCGATGGTCATAATGCCGCGGCGCAGCGCCTCGCAGATGTGGAACAGACGCTGGTCATCTACGCGGGCGACGCCCTTCTTGATTTCGGCATCCGACTGCTGCTGGACGCGCGGGGCGATCATGCTGTCCAACTTGATCTCGCAGCCGCGGACAGCCTTCATCAGCGCGCCCTCAAAGCTGTTGTCAATCGCCATGACTTCGCCGGTCGCCTTCATCTGGGTGCCGAGCGTGTTGTCAGCGTAAACGAACTTATCAAACGGCCAGCGCGGGAACTTGACGACGCAGTAGTCGATCGTCGGCTCAAAGCAGGCCTTGGTCTTTTTGGTAACGGCGTTGGTGATCTCGTCGAGGCCGTAGCCGATTGCAATCTTGGCGGTCACCTTGGCAATCGGGTAGCCGGTCGCCTTGGAAGCGAGCGCGGACGAACGCGATACGCGGGGGTTAACCTCGATAACGGCATACTCGAACGAAGTCGGGTGCAGCGCAAACTGCACGTTGCAACCGCCCTCGATGCCAAGCTCGGTGATGATATTGAGCGCCGAGGTGCGCAGCATCTGGTATTCCTTGTCGCACAGCGTCTGGCTCGGCGCAACAACAACCGAGTCGCCGGTGTGTACGCCAACCGGGTCGACGTTTTCCATGTTACAGATCGTAATCGCGTTGCCCTTGGCGTCGCGCATGACCTCGTACTCGATTTCCTTCCAGCCGGTGATACACTTCTCGACCAGAATTTCATCCACACGAGAGTGCATAATGCCGGACGCGGCGATCTCACGCAGCTGCTCCCACGTGTAGGCGATGCCGCCGCCTGTGCCGCCGAGCGTGTACGCCGGACGGATGATGACCGGCAGGCCGATTTCCCGGGTAAACTCGACCGCGTCCTCCACCGTGTGGACGACCTTGGATGCGATGCATGGCTCGCCGATCTTTTCCATCGTGTCCTTGAACATCTGGCGGTCCTCGGCCTTGGCAATGGTCTCGGGCTTCGCGCCGAGGAGCTTGACACCCATCTGGTCAAGAAAGCCGCTCTCGCACAGCTCCATGGCGAGGTTCAGGCCAGTCTGGCCGCCGAGGTTGGGCAGCAGGCTGTCCGGGCGCTCCTTCTTGATGATCTCCTGCACCGCTTCGACGGTCAGCGGCTCGATATAGACCTTATCGGCCATGGCCTTATCGGTCATGATGGTCGCGGGGTTGGAGTTTACGAGCACGACCTCCAGACCTTCCTCGCGCAGCGCGCGGCAGGCCTGCGTGCCCGCGTAGTCAAACTCGGCCGCCTGGCCGATGACGATCGGACCGGAGCCCAGCACCATAACCTTATGAATATCCTTGCGCAGCGGCATTACTGGGCACCTCCCTTGGATTTTGCAATGTTGTCCATAAATTTATCGAACAGGTACGACGTGTCCATCGGGCCGGGGCAGACCTCGGGATGGTACTGCACGGTGAATACCGGACGGCCGATGTGTTCAACACCCTCGACAGTGCCGTCGTTCAGATTGACATAACGCACGCGGGCGATCTTGGGGTCCACCGAGTCGCCCACGACCGCATAGCCGTGGTTCTGGCTGGTGATATAGGTGCGGTCGGTGTCGATATCCTTGACCGGATGGTTGACGCCACGGTGGCCGTATTTGAGCTTGGTGGTCTTAGCGCCGATGGCAAGGCTCAAAAGCTGGTGGCCGAGGCAAATACCGAAGATCGGAATATTGCTTTCGAGCAGCTTTTTCAGGATCTCCACAACCTCGACGTTCTCCGCCGGGTCGCCGGGGCCGTTGGACAGCATCACACCGTCGAACTTACCGATCACGTCCTCCGCCGGGGTCAGCGCCGGGATGGTGACGACCTCGCAGCCGCGGCGCTGCAGCTCGCGCTCAATGTTGTACTTCACACCGTAGTCATAGAGCGCAATGCGGTATTTCTGCTCGCCCTCGGGCGGGTAAACGCGGCTCTCCTCGCAGGTAACAGTCTTCACCGCGTCCGTAACAGCATAGGCGTGCATCGCCTCGATCGCCGCTTCGTCCGGTTCAAAGCCCTCGGTGTAGATCACGCCGTTCATCACGCCCGCGTTTCTCAGCTTGCGGGTGAGCGCACGGGTGTCGATACCCGCAAGGCCGATGACCTTCTGTTCCTTCAGGTACTCGTCAAGCGTCAGACGGCAGCGCCAGTTGGACGGGTACTCTGCAATCTCACGCATGATAAAGCCCGAAACCCAGCTTTTGCGGGACTCGTAATCCTCAAAATTGATGCCATAGTTGCCGATCAGCGGATAGGTCATGGTAACGATCTGCCCGTAGTAGGACGGGTCGGTCAATACCTCCTGATAGCCGGCCATGCCCGTGTTAAACACGACCTCGCCGGTGCTCTGCCCTTCGTAGCCGACGGCGTAACCCTCAAAACGGGTGCCGTCCGCGAGCAGTAAATACGCTTTTTTCATTCTTGTATCTCCACGCTCCTTATTACTTCGATCGGAACCACGCTTCCGATCGAGGGGACGCACCGCGCCGCAGCGCGGATGCGTCCATATCTTCGCAAAATTCCGACATGCGAAACTTTGCTACGTCCTTGTATCAAAACCGTGATACACGCTCCCGGTTTTGATGAAAATGGCGGCTTGCCGCCATTTTCTATTTGATACGCGCCTAATGGCGCGAATTATCCTGCTGGGGGTATTGGATACCCCCTATAAGTCACTTGATCGCCGCAACAATCTCATCACGCATGCGGATGGCTTCCGCGCGCGCGGCTTCCTTATAATCCTCGCCGCCCCGGCCGGTTTTCTTCCACGCGCACATGATGCCGCGCGAGGAATTGACGATTGCACCGAGACCGTCGTCGTTGAAGGCGTTAGCGATATCCTTTGCCGTTGCGCCCTGCGCGCCGTAGCCCGGCACGAGGAAGTAGGACTTCGGTAGCAGTTCGCGCACGATTTTCTGCTCCTCCGGATAGGTGGCGCCGACGACTGCGCCGATCTGGTTGTAGCCGCAGGCGGTGTCCAGACCGTCGCCCCACTTTGCGACCATCTCAGCCATGCGCGCGTAAAGCGGCTTGCCTTCCATGTCGCGGTTTTGCAGCTCGCCCGAGGACGGGTTGGAGGTTTTCACCAGCACGAACAGGCTCTTGTCGCGCGTGCGGCACTCCTTCAAAAACGGCTCGATGCCGTCCGTACCGAGATAGCCGTTTACAGTCGCGCTGTCGCAGCCGTAGGGCGCTATTTCGATGTCGCCCACGCGGGTTTTGCCCAGATAGGCTTCGGCATAGGCCGTTGCGGTCGCACCGATGTCGTTGCGCTTGATATCGCAGATGACATACATACCCTTGGCATGCGCATAGTCGATGGTCTCCTTGAGCGCCATCGCGCCGTAGGAGCCGAGCAGTTCGTAATATGCCGCCTGCGGCTTGACCGCGGGCACAATGTCGCACAGTGCGTCGATCAGGCCGCAGTTAAAGGCGACCATGCTCTCGGCCGCAGCGCGCAGCGTTTCGCCGTGCAGCATCATATTGCGGCCGGAAATATGCTGCGGGATGTACTCGAGCCGTGCGTCCAGACCCGCGACGGTCGGGTTGCCTTTTTCCTTGATCTTCTCTACCAGTGTTTGAATCGACATAGAAGTTCTCCCTTTCTCCGCTTTGTGCGGTTCAGCCTATGCGTCATTGCGCAAAATAACCACGTTATCTGTGCCGTCTACCTCGGTCAGCCGCACGCAGACGCGCTCACCGCGCGAGGTGGGCAGGTTTTTGCCGATATAGTCCGGCCGGATGGGCACCTCACGGTGTCCCCGGTCGATCAGCACCGCCAGCTGGATGCGTCCCGCGCGCCCCTGATGCGAAACCGCCTCGATTGCGGCGCGCACCGTGCGCCCGGTGTACAGCACGTCGTCCACCAGCACGACCGTTGCGCCCTCGATGCGGGGATCGGGCGGTGGCTTTGGCGTGGCCTCGGCGCGTGGCTTGTCATCCCGCCACGGGGTCACGTCCAGCGTGATGACCGGGGGCGTGCGTCCCTCGACCTCGCCCAGCTTTTTCGCGATACGTCCCGCCAGAAACTCACCGCGCGTTTTGATGCCGGCCAGCAGCAGGTTTTCCGCGCCCTTGTTCTTTTCGATGATTTCAAACGTAATGCGGGTCAGCGCGCGGCGCACGCCGTCCGCGTCCATGATTACGGCCTTTTGTTCGGCCATCCTGCCACCTCCCATCGGAAAAATTTGCAAAAAAACAGCCTTCTGCGCCAAAAGCAGAAAGCCGTACCGCAAATTACACCTGTCCCCATTTCCCGGTTGACGGCGTATGCACTGTTTTCTGCCTTGGACGGCTCACGGGCCGCGGCTTAAAGGCGGATTGTTTTGTTTATTATATCGTATAGCACGCGATTTGTAAACAGCCGATACCACAAAACAATTCTGTTTTTTTCGGGGGCAATACCGTATAATGACAGCTTCGGCGCATTACGGCAATTTTGCTCCCGTATTTGGATGAAGCATGTGAGGCTGACCATAATTTGTTCTGCCTGCCCCGTGCAAGTCCATGTCCTACATGGGCATACTATGTGCGGCGGCATCCACACACTATTTTTTGAAAGGCGGCGGACAGAATATGCGGATTACCCCATTTGTTTCCGGCATTGCGACCGGTGCGGTCGCGGGCGCAGTCGTGTCGATGATGGCGGCAGGCGCGATGATGAACCCCTCGGTGCGGCGCAGCGTGCAGCATGCGGCCAACAAGACCGAGCACGCCATGCACAAGGCGGCAGACGGCGTCGGCCATATGCTGGGATAAGCAGACGGCGTGTAAGGGGAGGGACTTGCATGTCCTTCCCCTTACATATTCCACAGGCTGTGGATATTTTGCATCCGGTTATCCCATTTCATGCCGCCGGCGGTCGAGATAGCCCTGCAAGATCAGGCTCGCGGCGACTGCGTCGACCGTCTGCCGGTGCTTTTTCATCTTCTTGCCCGACTGGTGCAGGATGTCATGCGCTGCAACCGTCGTGCGCCGCTCGTCCCATAGTATGACTGGCAGGCCGGTGCGTTCCCGCAGCGTTTCGGCCAGTTTTTCACACTTTTCCGCGCGCGGCCCCGCCGTGCCGTCCATATTTTTCGGCCAACCGAGCACGATCTCCTCGATTTTGTTCTGTCCGATAAAATCTACCAGTTTATCCACCAGCTTGTCGTAATTCCACTCGTGAATGACGCTCGGCGAACCGGCCAGAAAGCCAGACGGGTCGGAAACCGAAAGCCCGGTGCGGACGTCCCCATAATCAATCCCCAAAATAAGCATATGCCTACTCCTATATCTTGTGTAATCAGAAAAGATTATTCCACATAATTGTGCGGTATTGCCTTAAGTATAGCACAAAAATGCAAAAAAACCAGCACATTTTTCTGAAAAACACTTGACCCTCGAATATTCCCATGATATACTTTAAGAACCTATGCAGGTTCTTTTTTTTGGCCTATTTTCCGTGTGTCTCGGAAATTGGGCCCGGAACACTGGCAAAGGGAGGCAAATTGTCCCGCGCCCGGCCAAAGGGGCAGGGGAAGGGACGGAATTTAAAAGGAGGTGCCGTTATTTATGCGCGTAAAAATTACGCTGGCCTGCACCGAGTGCAAGCAAAGAAACTATGACACGAACAAGAACAAGAAGAACAACCCGGACCGTCTGGAAATGAACAAGTACTGCCGTTTCTGCCGGAAGCACACGCTGCACCGCGAGACGAAGTAAGAGAAAGGAAGTTGCTTCATGGCTGAAGAAACCAAGGCGAAAAAGCCCGGCTTCTTTGCGCGTATCGGCAAGTGGTTCCGCGAGCTGAAGAGCGAGTGCCGCAAGATCGTGTGGCCGACCCGCCAGCAGACGGTGAACAATACGCTGGTCGTGATCGCATGCGTGATCATGGTTGGCATCTTCATCTGGGTGCTTGATATCGTATTCGGTTTCGGTGTCCAGACGCTGCTCAACGCTTTCGCCGCCTAAAAGGAGGCACTGAATGTCAGACGCTGCAAAATGGTATGTGGTACACACATACTCCGGCTACGAAAACAAAGTAGCCTCTTCGATCGAGAAAGCGGTCGAAAACCGCAAGCTGCATGACCTGATCCAAGCCGTCAACATCCCGACCGAAACGGTCACGGAAGTCAAGGACGGTAAAAGCCGCGAGGTCGAGCGCAAGCTCTTCCCGGGCTATGTGCTCGTCAAGATGGTCATGACCGACGAAACCTGGTATCTGGTTCGCAATACCCGCGGCTGCACCGGTTTTGTTGGACAGGACAAGTCTGGCGGCTCCCGCCCGATCCCGCTGACCGACGACGAGATCGCCGCGATGGGCGTGGAAAAGCGCGAGATCGAAGTCAACTACGCCGCAGGCGACAGCGTGCGCGTGATTGACGGCGCGCTGGCCGGCTTCATCGGCGTGGTATCGTCCGTCGAGCCGGACAAGAACAAGGTAAACGTCACGGTTTCCATGTTCGGCCGCGAGACCCCGGTCGAGCTCGAGCTCGATCAGGTCGAAACGCTCGACGAATAATAAAATCTTCCGGCATTCGGCCGGAAATGCGCGCACAAGGCGCG